>JBILEB010000176.1:0-15385 GCA_044352295.1 Myxococcaceae bacterium | reverse complement strand
ACCAAAGAAGGCCAGGCGTGCGAAGCGACGTCAGACTGCTCCGCGGACGGTTCGCTGCGGTGCGTGGCGCGTGTCTGTCGCATGCGCGGCGCCGTTTCGATGGCTCCGGCCCCCGATGCGTCGTCCAGCTCGTCGACGGCGCGCCTGACCGAGGCGCCTCCGACGCCGGCGCGCTCGGCCACGCTGATGGACTCGCCGCCCCCGCAGCCCTCGCCGATGCTCGCGAACGGCCTCACCGTCAGCCAGCAGATCATGTCCCTCGAGCGTGACATCGACTCCATCAACTTCGACCTGCGTCGGATTCAGACGGGGTGGCCGGCTGGTTCGACCGCCCTCGTCGTCATCGGCGCTCTCCTTTCGCCGCTGGCTGTGATTGGCCTCATTCTCCTTCCAGCGTCCATCGTGGCGGGCCTCGTCGTCCTGGCGGTTGGTGGCGGTGGTATCGCGATGATCATCGCTGGCGCCACGGGCGGCGCACGCGCTTCGAGCGACGCGATGGCCGAGCGCAACTCACTCCTCGAGCGACGCAGCAACGCGGAGCGCGAACTGGCCACCCTGCGGCGCACGGCCGCGGCGACCGAGCCGCCGAGCTCCGCCATGCTGACGCTCCTGGCCTTCTGACACGCCGCCCGCAGCTCGGTGACAGCCCTCGGCCCTGGCGACGACCTGCCAGGGCCGGACTGTTTTCAGCGGTGCAGCGACGCACCATCCCTGCTTCGCACGCTCACTCGGTTGGGCGCGACGCAAGGGGCTGTTCGGTGAAGAGGAGACACCTGGTGTCGACGCTGACCGAAGGCCGGTGAGGTCTCCATTGAGGTCGCGCAACACGCTCACGTTCGCGGCGCGTGCTCCGGACGGCTCAGGTCTCGACTTCCCGCACGCCGCTCCGGGACACCGCGTGAAGGCTCACGCTCACTGGCCTCCTGGAGCGAGGCAGGCCGAACGCGTTGCACAGCAGCGGGACGGCGGTCCGAGACCGTTCCTCCGACCAGGAGCGTTCGAGGCGCTCCCGCTTCGACCGTTCAGGTCGTGACGATCGGCAGCTTCGCGCTCATGTCGGCGATCTGCTCCGGCAGGTACGGCACGCGGTCATCACCGCCCTCCACGAAGGGGTCGCCGTAGCCCGGCACCCGTCCGCCCCGGCCGGGGAACTTCGTGGCGTACGCCGCGTCCGACAGCTCGTAGTCCGCGGCGTCGAGCCCCATGGCCTGGCATACGTTCGCGAGCAGCCGGTTCTGCGGAATGCCCGCGCGCCACATGTTGCCGTGGCGCGCGCGAATGGCCCGCGCGCGGTTGGTGAAGTCGACGTAGTGCCCCGTGCGGAAGAAGCCCCCCGCGCTGCCCGCGAGGATCGCCGGCACGCTCTTCGCGTCGTGGGTCGACGGGCCGCTCTCCGCGCTCCAGTACACCAACGCCTGGTCGAGCATCGTCACGCCCGGCACCACCTGCGTCGCGTCCAACCGCCGGCAGAGGTCGACGAAGCCGAACTCGAAGTTGAACCGCTGCGTCTCCATGATGATGCGCTGACGGTCCTCCATGAAGTGGTTGTGGAAGCACATCGCGTGCGAGTCGGTGCGGTGGCCCTCGAACTGGCTGGCGGTGTTGAAGACGGCGGGGTTCCACTGGTCCTTCAGCGACGACAGCATGCGCACCACCACGCGCGTCGAGCCGCACTGCATCGCGCTGACGAGGAGCGCGTTGCTCAGCTCCAGCGCCTGTCTGGCCTCGAGCTGCCGCGCCGCCGTGCCGCTGGGGGCGTTGCCCCACTCCCAGTCCGCTTCACCTTCCCGGTAGTAGAGCGGCCGCTGCGTGGCGCTCACCGTCGGCACCGAGCAACCCGCCGAGACGGTCGCGCGCAGGCGGTCTCCGATGGTGCGCACGCCGGCGACGTATTCCTCGAGGCGCAGCTTGTCCTCGCGGCCGATGCGCCGGCCGGGCCCGAACGCCCCGCGCGTCGTGCGCACGTAGTCCTGGTGCACGCGGTCGACGAGCGAGGCCCGCGGGTCGACCTGCCCCGGCGTCGTCTGCACCTGGTTGAAGAGGAGCGAGAACAAGTCCCCCAGCGTCTCCGCCGAGTAGGGGTTGCGCGCCACGCCAGCGCCCGAGCGGTAGGTCGAGATGCGGTCGGCGCCAACAGCAAGCGAGGGCGCCTTCACCAGCGCACGCTCTCCAGCCGCGTAGAACTTCGACGACGCACCGATGACCGCGTCGATGGTGGGCACGCGCACGTTGGCCAGCCCGTTGTCGGCGTCGCCGTCGCGGTTGACGAAGTCTCCGAGGAAGCCGCGCGTGTGGCCGCCCCAGGTGAGGAAGTCGATGCCCCGCAGCACGTTCATCTTCGCCAACAACGCATCGGACACGAAGCTGCCGATGAGCGGAGAGACGCGCGCGGCGCCGGTGTCGAAGTCGGGCAGCGCCTGGGAGCGGCTCCCCATCGTCTGCGCGTGGGTGCGCTTCAAGTCCACCAGCCGCCCGAAGCGCAGGTCGTGCGCCGGGTTTCCGTTCGCCGCCGGGTAGAGCCCCTGCGTGGTGAGGCTCACCGTCGCGTCCAGGGGGTACGCGTTGTCGACGTGCACGCCGCCGTGGCCGTGCCAGAGCGCGATGAAGAAGCGCGGGAGCGCCGCCTGCGTGGCCTGGGCCTCGGCCCGGCTCATGAGCGACGGCAGCAACGGGAGCGTCAGGCTGGCTCCCAGGCCGCGGAGGAAGTGTCGTCGGCTGGCGCGGTCGAAGTGCATGTCAGGGGTCCGGCGTGAAGCGACGAAGGGCGAACGACGGAGACTTCACCAGGGCGCGCGCCACGTCCTTGAGGCTGCCCGCGGCAGAGGCCCGCTGGAGCGCCTGCAACACGCACGCATCACCTTGCGTGGCCTGCTCGGTGCGGCCGACGAAGCCGCGGAAGACGTTGCGCGCATAACAGGCGTGGAAGCGGTCCGACGCCGCGAGGGACTCCGAGAGCTCGAGCGCGTTGGTGCTGCGCGTGGGCCCGGCGCGCGAGACGTTGGTGGTGGCCGTGAAGTCGACCGGCTCCCACCGCGTGATGCCGCCCATGCCGTCGTGAATCGGCTCCTGCCGGCGGTTGCGGCCGAACGCGTCGTATTGCTCGAGCGCGAAGCCCAGCGGGTTGATGACGAAGGTGTGGCAGCCGTAGCAGGCCGTGCCCGGCATCTCGGTCTTCGCCGCCACGAGGTTGCGGACGGTGGGAATGGCGGGCGCCATGGAGCCCGCGGGAGGGGACGTGTCGGCCGGTGGCTCCATCACGCCGCAGAGGTACTCGACCTGCAGGCGGGCGCCGCGGTGAATGGGGTTGGTGTCGGGGTAGCCCGAGAGGAGGAACGCCGTGCGCGTGAAGAGCCCCGCGCGCTGGCCCGCGGGAATCGACACCACGTTCGAGGCCTCACCCGTCCACGCACCCACGCCGTACACCTGCGCCAGCTGCGGCGTGCGCGCGAAGGAGCGGTTCGTCGTCAGCACATCGCGCATCGAGCCCTGGCGTTCGTCGAAGGTGAAGTGCGTCATCATCGAGACCTGCTCCTCGAAGGCGTCGAGGCGGAAGCGCGGCAGGTCGAGCGAGGCCGGCAGCGGCGCGCCGAGGCGGTCGGGGTCCTGCAGGCCCAGCGCCGAGGTGGCTGACGGGTTGAAGCCGGGAATGCGGTTGAGCCGCAGCCACTGCCGGTAGAAGCCCTCGAAGTGCGCGCGCGCCCGCGGCGTGGCGAGGAGCCGGTCGACCTGCTCGTCCACCGTCTGCCCGGCCCCGACGAAGCCCACCCGCGCCGCCGCGAAGAGCGCCTCGTCGGGCATCGAGCCGGTCAGCGTGTACGAGAGGCGCGAGGCGAGCTCGAAGGGCGTCAGCCGCGAGAGGTCGTCGCGGCCTGCCTCGGCCGTACCCTTGAGCTCGAGCCGGAAGGTGAAGCCCGGTGAGAGCAGCATCGCGGCGATGAGGCCCCGGTAGCCGCCGTACGTCGTGTCGTCATAGGCGGCGCGATAGAAGGCCGCGTCTCCATCGGCGGCGTCCAGCGGTCGACGCAGCGCACGCTGTCCAAAGCCCTCGATGAAGGCGTCGACACAGGCGCTCGCGGTGACGGTCGCGCACGTGGAGGCTGGCGCGAAGGCCCGCACGAACGTGGCGAGGCGGGTCGCATCGGCGGAGATCCACGTGCCGACCGCGGTCGCCACCTCGAGCTGCGGCTCGACCAGGCGCGTGCTGATGCGTTGGTCCTGCGCGTCGTACACGAGCAACCGGTCCGAGCTGCCGTCCTCCGGGAGCGCCGCGAAGGCTTGCGCGACGTCGCCCTGCGAGAGGAAGCCCTCCACGGTGGCGGGCGACAGCGCGTGGCTCAACAGGTCGCTCAGGGTTGCACGGTACTGGCGCCTGGTGAGTCGCAGCGCGGCGGCGGGCGTCGGGTCGGCGCCCGGTTGGCAGTCGAACACCGGCGGGAGCGGCTCGGCCGGGTCGGGCGTTCCCGGCACGACGACGGGGCTCGTGGGGGCCGTCGATTCCACGTTCGGGCTCGGAGCCGAGGCGCTGGTCCCACCCAGGATGTCCCCGGAACAGGCCGTGAGGCCACAGACGACGAGCGCGCCAGGCAGGAGCCGCATTGAGAGGTGGGAAACCCGAGCCCCTCAGCACGGCTCAACGCCTGCAACCCCTTGATCTCTGGTTACCGCGACAGCTCGGCTTCACCGAAGGACAGGCGCTCTGACCCGACCAGCAAACCATGCATGCGGAATGTCGCCGGCTGGCTTTCCGCGCCCGCAAGACCCCGGTAGTCGGGCCTCCATGCGTCGTCTCGTGTTGCTCGTGGTCCTCGCCGTGCTGGGGTGTGAAGCGCCGGCCACCTTCGTCCCCCGCAGCACCCGCGCGGTGTTCGACCCGTCGGCGCGCGACTTCTGGGGGGTGCCGCTGCCGTCGGAGCTTCGTCGCCAGGGTGACGGGACCTTCAACCTCGAGCGCTGGCCCGGCATGCGCTCGAGCCTGGTCACGGCGTGGCTCGCATCAGCCGACGCACGACTCGATGGATGGGGCGTCAACGCGGGCGTGTTCCTGCCGCTCTCCGGGCCCATCGACCCGGCGTCGTTGCCAACGAAGGAGGCCTCGCTCAACCCCACCTCGAGCGTGTGGTTCGTCGACGTCACCAGGACCTCCCCCGAGTACCGCCGGCGCTTTCCTGTCGAGGTGACGTTCACCGGCCCAGCGGTTGCGTTCCGTCCGGCGAACCTGCTGGCGGTCATTCCAGTCGCGGGCTTCGTGCGCCGGCCGCGCACCACCTATGCCGTCGTGGTCACCGACGACGTGCGGGACGCCGCCTCGGAGCCGCTGGGCCGCAGCGAAGCCTTCCACGCCGCGCTCGAGGGTCGACCCGAGGCCGATGCGCGCGCCGTCGAGGCCCTGGCGCCGCTCCGGGCCTTCCTCGACGACACCCGCTTCGACCGCAAGAAGGTCGTCGCCGGCACCGTCTTCACCACCATCGACCCGCACGCGTCGCTGACGAAGCTGTCGACCTGGGTGGAGACGCTTTCGCCGCCGTCGCTCGAGCAGCCCTTCACGCGGCTCGAGAGCGCCAGCCGCTTCGACCTCTACACCGCCCGCTACCAGGTGCCCCACGTGCAGTCGGGGCCCAGACCCGGTCGTGGAAAAATCATCTGGAGCGCCGATGGTCAGACCCCCGTCCAGCAGGGCACGCAGTCGGTGCGCTTGTCGCTCTCGGTGCCGAAGGGCGCGATGCCGGCGGCGGGGTGGCCGCTGATGCTCTACCTGCACGGCTCCGGCGGCGAGTACCGAGAAGGCATGGACCGCGGGCCGCTCGCGCCGACGACGACGCGCGACAAGCAGGGCGACCCACCGCTCAACACCGGCCCCGCCGACTGGCTCGCGGCGCAGGGCATCGCGGTGATGGGGTTCGACTTTCCGCTCCATGGCGACCGCGAGACGCCGCCCGACACCACCGGCCGCATGCTCTACGACGTCTTCGGCGACATCGACTCGAGCGTCGACAACATGCAGGTCTCGGCGATGGAGGTGCAGCACCTCACGCGCCTCCTCGCGCGGGGCGTCACCGTGGACACCGCGCAGGGCGTGATGCGCTTCGACCTCACGCGGCTGACGGCGATGGGGCACTCGATGGGCAGCACCATCGGCATTCCGGTGGCGACGGTGGACTCGCGCATTCAGGCCTGGGTGTTCTCGGGCGCCGGCGGGCTCATCACGGAGATCGCGACGTCGACGACGTACCCGCTGCGCCTGCAGGACCTCGTGTCCCAGCTGCTCGGCTTCGAAGGAGAGGCGCTCATCGACCGCGCGCACCCGCTGCTCCATGGCTTCCAGTCATTGTGGGACCTCACGGACCCGAGCGCGAAGGCGCGGCACGTGGCGCTCGAGCCTTTGCCCGGCAAGTCACCCCACCCCGCGCTGCTCCCGCAGGGCCTCATCGACGGCTATTTTCACCCGTGGGCGCAGACGTCGGTCGCGGTGGCCCTGGGCGTCACGCACGCAGGAGACGCCCTCAACGCCACCACGGTCGAGACCCTCTCGCTCGCGGGCCGCCCGACGCGCGCGGCCTTCCCGGTATCGGCCACCGTCAACGGCGTCACGGTGGCGTCGAGCCAGATCGACACGCCGTTCCAGCTTGGACACTTCGTGGTGTTCGACCGCACCGACGTGCAGCGGCAGGTCGTGTGTTTCCTGAAAGGCGTTGGCACACCGGGGGGGCCGGTGTTGGTGGGACCGCAGGCCAGCTGCCCCTGACCGGGCTTCGTGTCAGGAGCTCCCGTTCGCCGCAGGTGGCGGCTCCCAGCGGAAGTCGGCTCATCCGCCCGTCACAGTTCCTTCCACGCAGGCACACGTGGCGTTCGATGGTAGGCAGCGGTCGTCATGCGCCGCGTCCTCGTGTTCGCCCTCGTCACCAGCGCCCTCGCCCTCGCCGCCCCGAAGAAGCAGGTCAAGGCGCCGCCGCCGCCACCACCGCCCCCGCCCACGAGCCCGATGCCCGGGGTGCAGGAGAACCTGAGCGAGAAGGTGCTCGAGGTGCTCGCTGGCGCGACGAAGGTTCAGGCCTTCCGCGTGGCGGGCTCCGGCGGCATTCGGCCCGACCCGACGAAGGCCATCGGCAGCGAGTTCGTGCGCGAGGCGGCCGGCAAGGAGCTGTCCGCCGAGCAGCTCACGCTACTGCGCGGCGTACTCTACGACGACACGTCGTACCGCTTCGAGCAGGACGTCGCGAAGTGCAACTTCACCCCCGACGTGTCGCTCCAGTCCCAGGCCGGCGTGGACACGGTTGAGGCCGTCATCAGCTTCAAGTGCAGCCAGGTGCTCTTCATGCTCGGCAAGCCCGGTGGGCGGTGGCTCCCGTCCGGCACGTTCGACGTGAAGCCGGTGCGCGCGAAGCTCCTCGAGTTGGCCAAGGCGACGATGGACAAGGACAGGCCAACCCAGGCGCTGAAGTAGCCGCAACCCCAGGGCCGGGCACCTCTCCCACCGAGGGCGCGAAATGCGAATTCAGATTCGCATCACCAGAAGGCCAGATTCACCAGCTATTTCAATGGCTTGAGCCCGATTTTAGAATGCGAATTCAGATTCGCATGTCGGGGACCCGTTGGGAGGGGGACCGGGGCGCCCGGTCTCGTCAGGCGACGAGCGCGTCGACGAGCGACGGGACATCGGTCTGCGCCACGCTGCACAGCGCCACCCGCACCGCGCCCTTCTGCGGCACCACATAGACGCCGCGCTCCTTCATCTTCGCGGCTCGTCCTTCCGCATCGGGCGTGAAGACGGTGACGAAGAACCCGCCCTCGTACCGCGGGTACTGCAGGCCCTTCGGGCGCGCGAGGGCGTTGAACGCATCGACCCGCGCCGTGAGCAGGTTCTTGAGGCCCTCGCGCTCGGCGTCGCACTTCGCCTTGAGCGCGCTGTCCGTCAGCAGCTTCGTCACCGCCCACAACCCTCCGCGCGTGCAGTTCGACCAGGTGCCGCGGCAGGCGTAGGCGAGGGCGGCCTGAATGGCGTTGCGCTCCTTCTCATCGGCCTCGCACGCGATGAGCGCACCGATGCGTAAGCCGTAGTGCGTGAAGGACTTCGACCCGCTCCACGCGAAGAGCAGGCCCACGCGGCCCAGCAGCGGCTCGAGCTCCTTCATGAAGGCGCGCGGGTCGGCGGCGGTCCCGTAGAGGAAGTACGCCATGTCGACGAGCAGGGTGACGGGGCCCTTCTCGGCGTGGGCGAGGAGGCGCTCCACCACCTGGCGCCACTCGGAGGCCCGCATCGAGTACCCCGTCGGGTTGTTGCACGGGTCGTTCAGGAACAGAAGCACCCGCCCCTGGCTGCTCAAGTGCTCGCCGAGCTTCGCGTCGAGGGCCGCCACGTCGAGCTGTCCGTCGGCGGCGAACATGGAGAACGTGTCGAGCCCGCGCTCGTGCTCCTCGCACAGCGTCTGGTACGGGCCCCAGTAGAAGCTCGGCGTGAGCATCTTCTGGCCCGACTGCAGGTAGTTCATCAGCGCGTGCCGCAGCGCCCCCGTGCCGCCGGGCGTGGCGACCGCGGTGGCCGCTTTCTTGAGCGCGTCGTGGCCCACGAAGGTGTCGTCGATGACGGCCTGGTTGTAGGCGGGCGTTCCGGGAATGGGCGCGTAGGCGGCCCACTCCTCGCGGGGCACCTGCTGGAGCAACGACGCGACGGTGTCGAGAATGGCCAGGCCACCGTCGTCCTTCATGAGGGAGCCGATGGTGGCGTTGACGACCTTCTCGCCAGCCTGCTTGCGGCGCGTGGCCTCGGCGTTGAGGGCGAAGATGACGTCCTTGTCGGGGCGGTTCTGGCGGGCCGGAATGAGGTGACGCATGGAAAAGCGTTGTGCCCGATGTGACCGGGACGATCCAGCGTCGTGGCCGGGGCACGCGCGCCCTGAATCCACGCGGACGTCCCGGCGACCAGGCGCTACGGTCCGGAAACGAGTGCGCGCGCTCGTCCTCCTCAGCCTCGCCCTCCTCCTCCTCGCCTGCCCGGAGCCACCACCACCACCACCAGCCGACGGCGGCGTGCGCGACGCGGGCTCGATGGACGCAGGCGTCGTCGACGCGGGAATCCCCGGGCCGAGCTGTCTGTCGCTCGAAGCCATCGACCCGTCGAAGGCCGACGCGGGAGACCGCTTCCTCGGCACCCAGGGCTACGTCTGGGACGCGCAGAGCGACATGCTGTGGGCGGGCATCGGCGCGACGGTGGCGCTGGCGCTGTTCTCGAAGCTGCACGACGCCTCGATGGCGAAGGCCCGCGCGGCGCTCAGCGCACGGTGACGGGGATGTCCCTGGTGGCGTCGTCGGTCACCAGGCGCAGCGTCAGCTTCCCCTTCTCCTTGCCCTTCACGAACAGGGTGGACTCGCGCCGGGTGATGTCGGTGCCTTCCTTCCACTCGTCTTTCTTCACGCGCACGCCCCAGTAGACCTCGGCGGCGCTGCCCATCATCTGCACCTCGACAGGACGGGCCTCGTCGAGGCGGAACTCGTTCACCTCGCCCACCGTCAGGCCAATCTCTTCGGTGTCGGCGAGCCACGCGGGCTGCCAGCCGGGAGACGGGCTCCAGGTGCGGCGCACGTCGTTGGCGAGCTCCTCTTCGTACTTCTCGCGGGGGATGATCTCCTGCGGCGCGTCGAGGCTCTTCACGCTCGCGGCGTCCTTCGTGTACACGCGCCGCCACTCTCCCCGCTCGACGGCGCGAAAGCTCGAACAGCCGACCGCGAGGGCGAGGACGGACGCGATGAGGAAGAGGCGGGGCTCCATGGGGACTGGAGTGTGTCGCAGCGCTCTCGACTCGTCGAGCGTTCGTCAGCTCGAGCCCTGCTCACGTCGTCTCCGAGCCGCGGCTCCGGCCTTCAGAGCTCGGCGGCGGGACCGCTCGACAGCCCCTGACGCTCGGGCATGTCGAAGCCCTCGGGCTCAGCCGCCTTCTTCACCGAGGCGCGGGCCGGCCGAATCGGCGCGAGGTCGTCATCGGGCTCGACGGCGCGCACGGGCGTGGGCGTCACCGGCACCTGGCTGGGCACCACCGGCTGCGCTTCGACGGCCTCACGCGCCAAGGCGCCCTGCTTCGCCGCCAGGTGCACGGCCACCGCCATCAACACGATGATGGCCGCGGCCATGGCGCCACCGACGACGTAGACCCACTTCGCGGGCTTCGAGAGCTGCGCGAGCTGCTCCGCCGTGAGCGTGACGGCCCCGGCCTGCACCAGCTCGGGCGAGACGAGGATGTTGTCCGCCAGCTTCACCGCGCTCGTCGACATCGGCGTCAGGCGCGGCGCGGGCGGCACCAGCACGTCGGTCACCGAGCTCGAGGCCTGGCCGACCTGCGTCTGGTTCACCAGCGACTGCATCTGCACCGCCGGCATCTCGATGGTCGGCAGCCTTACCACCTCGGACGACGCCAGCTCGGGCACTTCGCCGGACGACGTGCGCGCGGGGAGCGGCTCGGGCAGCTTGATCTCGGACGTCGGGGTCGCGGACCCGGCGACGATCTCCGCGGCTTCCGGGGGCAGCTCGACGGGCGCGGGCACGTGCGCCGCCACCACCACCGTCTCGGCTGCGACGGGATTCGGCGCGGTCGGCCGCGCGTCGGCCACCACGGCCGCGTCGGCCGCGGTCGCAGCGCCGGGCTCCGGCTGGACCTCGATCGCCATCGGCTTGCGCGCGAGCGCCTCGGCCGCCGCCATCAGCTCGGGTGGCAACCGCACCACCGGCATCTCGGGCACCGTGGGGAGCATCGCCGGCTGCGGCGCGCGCCCGAAGACCTGCGACACCTCGCGCGCAGACGGCCGCAGCGCGGGGTCCACCGACACCATGCGCGTCAGCATCGAGCGCCAGGGGTCTGGAATCGTCGTCGGCACCCGCGGCGCCCACTCGCCCGTCGCCACCTGGTGCACCACGCCCAGGGTCGTCGACGAGTTCGGCAGCGGCGCGCCGGCCACCACGCACAGCACAGCGCCCAGCGAGTACACGTCACCGGCCGCAGACGAGCCCGAGCCCTTCGCGCGCTCCGGCGACAGGTAGGCCGCCGTGCGCGGCAGGTTCTGCATGAGGCGGTTCTCGCCGCGGCGGTCGGTCATGCGGTTCGCGATGACCAGCGGCATGTCCCACAGGTAGGCGCGGTCGGGCTGCACGTAGAGCACCGACTCGCTCGACAGCTCGCCGTGCACGACGCTCTGGTCGTGAATGGTGGCCAGCGCGTCGGAGAGCTGCGCGCCAATTCGAATGACGACGTCGATGTCGAGGCGCTCGCCAACGAGGGCGGCCAGGACCTGACCCTCGGGGAAGTCCATCGCCACGAAGGCCGAGGCCCCCACGGCGCCGGTCTGATGAATGCGGGGCAGCGTCGGGTGCGCGGGGAGCTTCTCGCAGGCCTTCACCGCCGCGTCGCCGTTGGCCTCGAGCGGCAGCCACCGCACGGCCAGGCGCGTGCCTGACTCGGTATCTTCGGCGCAGTCGAGACGGCCGATGCCGTCGCACCGCAACGGCGCGCGAATCTTGATCTTTGGATCCAACTCACCCATGTCCGGCCCCCGGAAAGCCGAGGCAAACTGCCCCTTTGGTCGTCCGTCAGCGCCCTTCGACGAGCGCGCCAGCGGACCCACCCCATACCACCCTTGCCCCTACCTGCACACCCCCCCCAGGGGAACCGGAAACCCTTGAAAGGACTGTGCTCCATCCCATGCCGTCGTAACGCACGACGTCGAAATTCATGGAATTGCTGACGCTGGTGGCGAGCACGTCGTTGGGTGCACGGACGAGCAGGTGATCGAGCCCCGCCTGGGCCGGGAGCATCGCCCATTGGCCGGCGCCCATGGAGAGCCGCGCGAAGACACCATCGCCCGCGACGTACACCGCCCCGCCGAGCACCTTGCAGGAGGTGAGCGTCTTGCCGGCCACCGGGAAGGCAGGCGCCGGCGTCCACGGGCCGTTGGCGCGACGAACGAGCACGGTGCCGTTGGCGCCACAGGCGACACCTTCTCCCGGGGTGGGGCAGTCGACGGCGAAGAGGTCGTTCATGGTGGTGACGGTGAGATCCCGCGTGGGCGTCCCCGTCATCGGAATGGAGAACAGCGCCCCACTGGTGCCCACCGCGAACGCTTCGGTCTCGCTCGCGCGGCACACGCCCTTGAATTGCGTGCCCGACACCGAGGCCACGCGCGTGTACGACGCGAACGAGATGCGACCGATGAGGCCCTGGTTGATTCCGTCCTTGCCGACGACGAGCACGCCCGACGTGCCGTTGCGGCCCTCGGCGTCTTCGACGTTGTACTGGGGGCTCCCGGAAGGCGGGCGGCGGAACTCGAACACCTCCCCCCCGGCGCGTTTGATGGCGAGATCGCCCTTGTTGGAGACGAGCGTGAGCTCTCCGCCGAAGGTGGTGACGCCGGTGAAGTCGACGCCGAGGTCCAGCGCGTCGGTGCGCTCGGTGGGCGCCGTGCGCCGGTAGAAAACGTTGTTCACGCTTCGAAGGCGGTCGACCTCGGCCACCAGCACGCCGCTGCTCTCGGACGGGGAGAGTGCTTCGTCACCGAAGAACGTGTCGAGCTGCGCGACGGGCATGGGCGCGGCGCCGGTCCCGGTGAGCCGGTAGAGCCGCCCGGTGCCGAGAATGGAGGCCGTCAGCACCCACACGTTGCGCGAGCCACCTGTCAGGGGGCCACCGGTGATGCCCACGATGCCGTTCCCAACCGGCAGGGTGAGCGGGGTCGCGAAGAAGTTCCCGGTGAGGAAGACGTGGCGGAGCGAGTCGTTGTCCGCAAACCCGCAGAGGGCGTCCTGCGGGTTCGCCATCGAGAACTCGACCCACGGCCCCACGCTGACGCACGGGCGGGTCTCGTTGATGGCCGTATCGACGAACCACTGGCCCTGCCCGGCGAGGTCTCGGTAGGCGACGCACGAGCGACGCAAGCCTGAGCTGTTCAGACACGAACCTGCGATGCGCTCCCGGCCCGCCTCGTCGACCCAGAGGTCGTTCATGCGGAAGCCGCTCGCGGGCGCTGGCAACACGCCCGAAGTCCAGGCTGAACCGCTCCATCGGGCCCAGTCGCCGGAGTCGTCGGCCACTGACACCGCGGACTCGGACGTGCCGTCGACGCCGATGAGGCGGGCGCTCCCGGAGAGCGAGGGCGACGGCGTGGAGACGAAGGCCTGCGTGGCGCGGTCGAAGCGCCAGGCGGTGCGGCTGTCTCCGACGATCCACGCCACGTTCGGGGAGACAAAGTTCACCGCGTTGAGGGAGACACCTGGCGTCGGCGCCGTCACCGTCGTCCACCGGGTGCCATTCCACGACGCGACCTGGCTGGACGGTCCAACGGCCACGGCCGAGGCTCCACCTGCGTCAGGCGCGAGGTCCAACGCGCGCACCGGGAAGCGGAGCCGCGGCCCCACCTGCGTCACCGTCAGCGAGCAGACGCCCGAGGCACACGTCGACGGCGCACACTCGAGGTCAAAGGACGGAAACACACATTGACCGGTGGACGGCTCGCAGCGCCCCGGGCCCGAAAAGGAGCGCGCCACCGTGCCCATGCAGACGGCGGCGGGCGGGGCGGTGCAGGTGACGGCCGCGCAGGCATCACCGCCTCCCGCGCCACCGCCGGCCACCATTCCGCCCCCCGCCGTCCCTCCGGCGATGGGCGCGCCGCCACCCACGCCCCCTGCCATCGGAAGTCCCCCGGCCACGCCACCTGCGGTGATGAAGCCCCCTCCGGCGCCTCCACCACCCGACAGGCCGACGGCCCGGCAGGAGAACGACACACACTCGAAGCCCGTCGGGCACGGGTCGAGCTCGTTGCAGCGATGGCCGGCCGGGTCGACGCGCACGTCCATGTTGCAGCCGGCGAGCACCAGCACCACCAGGAACGCGCGCGTCATCGCGTCCCCGCCTTCACGCCCGGCTCCGGGAGCGAGACCACGAAGAGCGCGCCACCCGCGACGGCCAGCGCGCCACCGGAGCCGAAGAGCACGTTCGCCACGGTGGCTTTGCCGTTGGACTCCGCCGCCGCCAGGTTCGCCTCGCGCACGGTGAGCTGCTTGTCCTGCGAGCGCTGGGCATCGGCTGACGCCAGCGCGCCCATCGCCACGCCAGTCCCCAGGGCTGCGACACCGACCCCGATGAGCACCCACGCTGCGACCCGCAGGCCGGTCTTCGGCGCGGCGCCGGGCGTGCGCACGCTGACTGCGTCTCCGGGCGCTTCGTCGGCCTTCACCATCGGCGGCCGCACCGGCTCGAGCCACAGCGTCTTCACCTCACCGAGCGACACGTTGACCCGCTGCTTCTTGGGACCGGAACGGAAGGCCGCCTCGATGACGTATTCACCCGGCGCGAGGAAGAGCGCGGCGGGGGGCTCGGCGAAGGCGCGGCCGTTGATGACGAGGCCCGTGGCGCCCGGCGCGAAGACCTCGAGAAAGCCCACGCCTTCGTCCTCGGCGCGCGCGAGCACCCTGCGCAGCCGGCCCGACACCTCGGTCGCATCGGACGCGTCGGGCGCGCGGACCAGGTAGAGCCGGTCGTAGAGGACGGTGAAGGCGACGTCGCCGAGCTTCTCGAAGCTGCGCGCCAGGTCGAACGCCACCTCGGGCGTCACCTTCATGCGGTCGGCTTCCTTGAAGAGCGCGATGGCCGCTCCGTAGTCGCCCTTCGAGTACAGCGCCTCGCCTCGCTCGAACGCGTCAGTGAACCGGCGCGCCTCGGCCTCGCCCGGCATCGGCACGGGTGATGGCGTCGCCGACATCACGAGCAGGCTGGTGAACGCAAAGAGTCCCACGGGACGCGGCGCACTACACCAGGGGTTGGGCGACACACAACCACCCCAGCGCACATGGGGCCTTGCCCGGCCCCTTCTGGCGCCTGACCGAGAACCGAACCTCAGGGCTTCGGCCGACCCGACCATGGACAGGTGACGCTGCGTACTTCACTCTGCTGCTTCCAGATTCAAAGTGAACCAGCGATGAGAGTCCTGGCTATCTCGATGGCGATGCTGAGTTGTACGCGCTCAACGCCGGGCTCATCTGCTCTTGATGCCGGTCGCCCACCTCACGAGTTTCTTTTTGCAAACTCCTGTAAGCGCCCCGTCCCCTGCGGGTGTTGAGTACTCGTGCGATGAATGCGGGTTCTCATCCATCAGAGTCATCCCAGCTGACCGGGTGCCACCACGGACTGTCAAACGCTAGCGACCTGCTGAGCCTGTGCGGTGCATTGGTTTGCGGTCGCTGGCTTCAGGAGTTTCGTACGTGGATAGCGCCGCACACAAGGCACACGACGACGGCGGCGCGGTTCAGCGCTTGAGCCGCGAGGGTGTGCGGGCAGGCCGCTTCGGGTCGCTGGTGGCATGAGGAGTCATCCAGTTCGCGACGAGGTGGTCGAGTCGCTGGCCCCGCCGG
>JBILEB010000175.1:0-15464 GCA_044352295.1 Myxococcaceae bacterium | reverse complement strand
GCCGCAGGGCTGCGCTCCCCCGAGGAAGCCAGGGCGTCGCTCGGCCGGGAAGCGCCCCGCACGTGAACGCTATCGATCGACGGGTGCCTTGACAGAGAAGAACGTCAGCGCGATCGCCACGAATGCCCAGCGTCGGTCTGCTTTCGGGTCAGCGGTGGACATGAGACGGGTCCTCTCCTCGAAGAGGGCGTCTTCCTCGCCGTGAGGCTGGCCACGTCGAGGAACGCAGGCGTGTCCCGGTAGCGCAGCGAGCCTGCAGAGCGACTCGCTCAACCTCTCGACCGCGGTGGTCACCGAGTTCGATGCCACCGTCGAACCGCGCGAACCTCAGCTCTGACCAGGGCACGAAGCCAAAGGACCAACGCTTTCGAAGTACGACACCGTGCTCGGAGATGGCGTCGACCGTCCGGCGGCCGAGCAGTTTGTGAATGAGGAGGACCACCGTTCCCAGCGCGACAATCAGCCAGGCCATCGGGCCGAGGAACGCGCTGATGATCGGCCCCAGCGCTCCGGCGAGGCCGAACCGTGGCTGGTCGCTGACCGACATCAAGAACGCCCCCCACGCCGGGTCTTCCACACGCCTCATGCGTTCAGTCCTCGACGACGGGCGCAGCGCGCGGACGAATCACCAGGCTCTGCGCGCCCCGCCCCACGGGCCCCTGCTCGTCCCACAGCCGCGTGTCGGCCAGGCCGACGCCGTCCTTCGTGGCGACCATGTGCGTGTCGAGGCAGATCCACTCGCCCCTGGGCCGGCGCAGCAACGAGATGCTCAGGTCGGCGCTGATGAAGGTGAAGGCCCTGGCGTCGAGCGGCTGCGCGACGCCATTGCCCGAATCGGCAGCGCAGACGAGGCGCACGAATGGCGACGGCTTCTCACCGGGCAGCAGGGGCAGCTTCATCCGCAGCCACACCGCGACGGGCGAGGTGCCGAGCGAGCCGCGCGCGAAGCGGAGCTCCATCGCCGTGTGGTAGCCGACCGGCGTCAGGAAGAACGGCATCGACGCTTCGGGCAGCCCCGCGGGCAACGGCGGCGGCGACTCGGTCGGCAGCTCGATGGCCACCGGCACCTTGCGGAAGGCCATCGCGGTGGCGCGGATGAGGGTCTTGCCGTCGGCCTCGAGCACCGCGGTGCCGCGCCGCACGTTCGCGCCCTCGGTCTCGATCTCCGTGCGCAGCGTGAGCGGCTTGAACGGCACCGGCCGCAGCATCTCGAAGGTCAGCCGCGTGAGCTGGAAGTCGTCGGGGAACTTCCGCTCGAAGCCGCGGGTGATGAGCGCGCAGGGCGGGCCGCCGTGGAGAAAGTCGGGGCTCCAGGGGCCGGTGGCGTGCACCTGCGGGAGGAAGCCGTCGCCATCGGGGACGAAGAACGTGTCAGCCATGCGCGACACATAGCGCGTTCAGCAACCACAACGGCTTGAGCGCGCAGCGGCCGTCTACGAGGGGGCGCTGCGACGTCACCCGCCGCGGAACACGATGAGGGCTGCCGCCACGGCGTTCTGCAGGCCGTGGATGACGATGGGCGCCTTCAGGCCCCGGCTCTGGAGTCGCGCCCAGCCGAGCACCAGCCCGACGAGAATGAGGAAGATGGCACGCGGGCCCGCGTCGCCGTGAAAGAGCGCGAAGACCGCGGCAGCCGACGCCACCGCCACCGTCGAGGGGAGGGCTCTGAGCAGCCCCTCGAGCACGACGCCGCGAAACAACTTCTCCTCGGCGATGGGCACCAGCACCGCGGCGGCGAGGAAGAGCAGGAGCCGCGAGAACGGGCCCGTCGCTCCCTCGCGAAGCGCGGCGCTCACCACGGAGCCCTCGAGGGGCACCTCGAGGGCGGTCATGAGGGCGGCAAGGATGATGCCCATGCGCACGAAGAGCGTCACCTGGGCGTAGGCACCTTCGAGCGCGACGCGCCCCCACCCGGCCTCGCCGGAGGACACCGTTGGCGCGGTGCCTTTCAGCATCCACTGGTCGACCCACACGGCGATCAGCAGCACGCCCAGCGGCGACATCGTCAGCGACAGGAGCGCGCGTGTGGGTGCGCCCACCTCGAGGGCGTCGAGGCCCAGGGCCAGCAGGGACCCGGTGAGGCTGAGCGCGCCGAGCCCGCCAGCGACGCCCAGAATCGCCGGATTTCGGGTGCGGCGCCACGCGAAGGCCCCCAGCGCAAGCAGGAGCGCACACGCAAGCATCGTCACGGGCTTCGGCCACCGCCACCCCGCAGGAGGCGACCCGGGGGGCGGCGGCCTGGCTGAGGTGTCGCTCCCGGACGGCGCCTCGGTCAGGAGCACCGCCCAACCGGTCCCGCCGCCCCGCCGGTAGGAGAGGGACACCGGCGTCCCGGGCTCGTGTCGTGCCACGCACCGCCGGAGCGCCTCGACGTCGGCGACGACCGCGCCCTCACAGCTCAGGACGATGTCTCCGGCGCGCAAACCCGCGCGAGCGGCCGCGCGGCCGGTCGGTACGGACGTCATCAGCACGCCCTGGCCCTCAGGGGCTGGGGCCAGCTCGGCCGCGACGACGGCGCGCCGCTGGCCAGCGAGCGCCAGCAGCTCACCGCGGTGGCCCGACAGAAAGAGGAGCGAGGCGCCAACGGCAAGGTCGAGCGCGAGCAGCAGCAGGAGCCACCTCGTCCAGCCGCTGGCCTGCGGCCCCTCCTGTTTGGACTGCCGAGCCGCGAGCAGGCCCGAGATGATGACCGCGACGAAGGGCACGAAGGCCCCCGCGAGCGCCAGCAGCACGGAGGTGCGGCCCGACCGCTCGAGGGAGTGGTTCGACACAGGGGCCTGGGCAAGCTCGGGCGTCAAAGGACAAGTGGGTTAAAGCTGAAAACGAGGGATGTCGAGGGGGCGTTGCAGGGCTTCCCGCTGCGCAGCCTCGTACTCGTCCTCCGGCCATGGCGCTTCGAGGTCCACGAAGTCCTTCTGCGCCCCCCGCAGCACCCGCACCAGGATGGCCTCGTCCTCCTCACCTCTGTCAGCAGCCAACTCCGGGCTGCGGAGGACTCACCGAGCGGGCCTGCGCGGCGTACACCTCGAGGAACGCGGCCTTCTCGCCGCGGACCCCAGTGCGCGCCCGAGGCCATGCCTGGCACCTGCCCCGAGAACGGCTCGCCTCACCCCATCATCGCGGCGGAGGCGGGGCGAGCTCCTGAACACCGAGGTGATGCCCAGCGCTGGCGTGGCGAACGACTCCGTGGGCGAGTCGATGGAGCTCTTCGCCACCACCGACGTCGACTTGAACGGCACCAGCATCTCGTCGTCCACCAGCCGCACCACGCTGACGTCGATGAACGCCGGGGGGGTACCACGCAGGCCTCACGGACGCGCAAGCGGCCTGACGCCGGGCCCTGAGCCTCGGGCTGCCGATGGGAGGACTCGAGGGTCCTCGAGGGTCGCGGTCTTCTCGTGCCACCCCGAAGGTGGTTGCTTGGAAGACATGGGGGGGCGAGAGGCCGCTCACGAACCTGAGATTCGTGAAAAGCTGGAGTGAATGCCTGGGCGATACCAAATCATCAAGAAGCTGGCGACAGGCGGCATGGCCGAGGTCTTCCTTGCGCGCGCGGCGGGACCGGGCGGGTTCGAGAAGACGCTCGTCGTCAAGCGCATCCTCCCGCAGTTCGCCGAGCGGCCATCCTTCGTGCGCATGTTCTTCGCCGAGGCGCGCATCGCTGCGCAGCTGACGCACCCGAACATCGTCCAGGTCTTCGACTTCGGTGAAGACGAGGGCTCGTACTTCATCGCCATGGAGTACATCGATGGAGTCACGCTTCGGGCGGTGTCGAAGTGGTCGCAGGCGAACGAGCCGCTCCCGCCGACGATGGCCGCGAAGCTGGTCTCGCTGGCGGCCGAGGGGCTCGGGTGGGCGCACGCCTACGCCAACCCCGAGACAGGGGAGCCGCTCGGCCTCGTGCATCGCGACGTCAGCACCGACAACGTCATGGTGTCGCGCACGGGCGCGGTGAAGGTGCTCGACTTCGGCGTGGTGCGCATCGAGGGCGAGGAGAGCGTGAGCCAGGTCGGCACGCTCAAGGGCAAGGTGGCCTACATGCCGCGGGAGCAGATCGCCGGGCTCCCGCTCGATGGGCGCGTCGACGTGTACGCCCTGGGCGTCGTCCTCTTCGCTCTGCTGACAGGGCAACGGCCCTTCGACATGCCGAATGACGTGGCGTTGATGCACGCGATCATCAACGACGCGCCGAGGCCGGTGACGACCTTCCGAGACGATGTTCCGCCGGCGTTGGTGGCGATCATCGAGCGGGCCATGGCGCGCGAGCGCGGCGACCGATTCGCGGACTGTCGCGAACTGCAGGAAGCGCTCGAGCGCTTCATCGCCACACAGGGCGCCGTGGTGTCGACCGCCCAGCTGGGGCAGCTCGCGACCCGCGTGTTGGACTCGCGCACGGGCGGGGACCCGCGGAGCTCAGGCTCGCGGAGCGGGGCCGGGTCGAGTTCCCGGAGCGGCGGCGGGGCCTCGTGGGCCGGAGTGACGGGCAGCGCCGCTCCGCAACTGGCGTCGGGCCTGGCGTCGGGCCTGGGGTCGTGGCAGGGCGCCGCCCAGCAGAGGCTCGGCGTCGAGCCACTTCCCGGGCCTGATCCGTTCGAGCTGCCTGACGAAGAGCCCCCGACCAGCATCGACGCGGGGGTTGCGCTGTTCGACGAGCCTTTGAGCCCCAGGCCGTTGCCGCCTCAGCCACGTCCATCGGCGCCAGCGGTCCAGGCGATTCCGGCGCCAGCCCCGAGACCGTCGTCGCCTGGCCACCCGGCGCCTCACCCGTTGGCCTCGCCCACCCTTTCGCCCTCAGGCATCGCCCCGGTGAGCCAGCCCTCGGCTCCGCCTCCCATCACGCGCTCAGCGCCAGCCACCGCCCCGTCGCCCTCAGCGCCCGGGCCCTTCTCGTCGCGAGGCGGCTCGACGCGGGTGCTCACCTTTCGAAGTGAGCCGGTGCCGTATCTGCCGCAGACGCTGGTGTGTGCTCCGACGCGCGGCCAGCCCATGGCGGTGCTCTCGGCCGTGCGCACCGCCGTCATGGCCGAGCGTTCCGAGCTGCTCTTTCGCAAGTTCTTCCCGCTGGCTGCGCGGTTGATGGAGGCGTCGCCGAATCTGCTGCCGTGGGTTGGGTGGCACGCGGGGGGGCTGGTGGCGGCCGCGCTGGTCACTGACAACCATGCTGCGTTGGCAAGGCTCATCCAGCGCGTCAACTCGGCGCCGGGTGGTGGCGGCCGCTTCGGGGCGTTTCTGCGCGCTGAACTCTCGAGCCCACGGGTCTGGCTCTCTCTCGTCGATCGGCTTCGCGGCGCCCCGGTGGAACAGGCGGCGGCCTTCGAGCAGTGGGTCGTCGGCGTCGGCTCGGGTGCGGTACCCGTGGTGATGGCGGCGATCGACCAACTCGAGCCAGGCCCAGCCCAGGACATTCTCGTCCGCGCCCTCGCGGCGATGGTGGGCGACCCGACCCCGCTCATCGAGCGGCTCGAGGCATCGCAGCCCAGCCAGGTCTCGGCATGGGCGCAAGCGCTCGAGCGGTGCCCCTGGGCGCCCGACCGGAAGAAGGTGTTCGCCCGCTTGCTCTCGCGACGCGAGGTTCCCCTCATGCTCGAAGTGATGGCAGGGCGGGCGAAGGCGGGGAGCCCTGATGCAATCCAGCACCTCGAGGCTGGCGTCGGAGACCGGGCCCCTGAGGTGCGCCTGCGCGCGCTCGAGTTGATGGGCGAGCTTCCCGACCCCCGGGTGGTTCAGGTCCTGACGACGCTGTTGACCGATGGGCAGTTCGACAAGCGCCCGGAGCTCGAACGGGTCACCCTGATCACCTCGCTCGCCAGAAGAAAGGACCTCTCGGTCTCTGACGTGCTCGCGCAGGTCTGCAGCGAGAAGGCGAGCATCCTCAATCGCAAGCGCCTCGCGCAGCAGCGGCTGCCCATCGTCGACGGTCTGGGGCGGGCGAACACCGACGAAGGGCGACGGGCGCTCGAGGCCTTCGCGGCCGACCCCGCGCAGCCAGACGAAGTTCGAGAGGCGGCGCGTCGTCAGCTCGCTCAGCTGAATCATGCACCCGCCCAGACGCGGCTCGCCCCCGACCAGTTCGCGCGGATCCGACGCCTCGCGGTGCTCGAGCTGTTGGCGCTGGTTCGCGGAGCCCTGGCGGTCGACGCGACGGGTGGACTGTTCGACGGGGCCCTCGACCGGGTGCGTGAGAACCTGACGGTGCTGGTGAACCAGGAGGGGCGCTTCGAGCTGGCGGTCGCGACCGATGGAGTCACCGTCAACGGCATGGTGGTGACGTTCCCGTTCGCCGGGGCCTCGTTGGCACCAGAGCTCGCCAGGCTGCTGGCCGCGTGTGATCTGAAGACATTCCAGCTGGACAGCGCAGTCCCGGTGACAGAACTGCGGACAGGGCTCCTGCAGCTCACCGATCCCGATGGAACCCCGGACAAGGCGCCGCGCCTGCAGCTCACCACCTTCTCCGGCAGAGTCCTCCAGCCAGTGTTGCCGACGCCGGTGAATGGGGACGTCACGGCTCGGTGCGCCGAGCTGGTCGCGCGGGCGTGGGCCTTCGTCCGCTCGCAACGGGAGCCGGTGGCCGCGGGAGGCATGATTCCGGTGGGTACGCTCGAGCCCCTGGTCAAGGAGTGGGTGACGATCGCCAGGGCCGGAGCCTGGCGCCTGCTCGCGGTGAGCGCCACGCCTCCGGGAGAACACCTGTCTGTTCACGCGATCAACACGGCCTGCATCGCGACGGCCTTCGGGGCCGAGCTCCGCCTGGACATGAGCGCGCTGCGCGAGCTGGCCGAGCTGTCGCTGGTGTGGACGTTGGGCGAGGTCGGCGTGGCAGGCGTTCAACCGGGCACGCCGGGGGCTCCGATGTCAGAGGAGCAGCGGTTGCGCCTGGGGGTGACCTTCCTCGCGCAGTGCAAGCACCGGCGCGGGCCAGCAACGGCGGTCACGGCGTTCGAGGCGGGCCTCGAGCGCCCCCTCAAGCCGCAAGTCCGGGGTGCGGGGGTGACGGCGTCGATCGTCGCGATCGCCGAGGCGTGGGACGCTCTGGCACAGGAGGGCAACCGGGGCCACGCAGCGGCGCTCGAGGTGCTGCGGAGCCAAGCTGCTCGTCGCTTCGCGCCCGAGCTGTTCTCGCTCTTCGTGAGCTGGGTGGAGGCGCAGGGGGCGTGACGGAGCGGCTGACCACCAGGGCATGGGTGTTCCGTCTCGAGCGCCGCGATGGCGACCGCCGTGCCAAGCCGCTTGAGCTCGATGCCCGTGCGGCAGCCCGAGCAGAACCCCGAGAGCGCGCCGTCGCTGTACTCGGTGGTCGTGACCGAGAAGACCAACGGAATGCCCGTGGTGTGCGAGTCGCCGCGCTGACGCACCGACAGCGTCCCCGTGCCGGCCGGGCCTCCACAGAGCGGACAGCCACCGACCTGCGCCTCACCCGGTGCTGACGCGGCCACCTCATCCGGAGCCGCGGCTGCCAACGGCGTCCGGCAGCCGACATACCAGCGCGCCCGGCTCGACGACACCCTGGCTTCATGCCACCCGCTCATCGACGCCGCATGCGCATGGGAGGGCTCTCGCCCATCACCCCCGAAGCGACCCGACGACCAGCACCACCCCCGCCACCACGAGCAGCCCCGCCACCGCCACCCGGAACGTGCTCGTGGGGACTCCGCGCTCAAGGTGGCGTGGGAGGTGCTCGCCACGCCCATCACGTATCGCGTCGTTGCGTTCCTCAAGAAGAAGGAGAACGAGGACTCCTACGACCGCGACACCGACTTCACGCCGTTCTCGTTGAAGACGTGAGGTGCCTCGGCATCACTCGATGCGACATCAATGGCCGTAGCGGATCCAGCCACGCAGTCGGTTGGAGGTCCGTCGCTCACAGAACTGCTCGAAGGTGATGGTGGCCACGACTCCAGCGTCGGTCGAGGAGAAGTCGAGGACCTCGAAGCTCCCTGAAACAGAGTTGCAGCCCCGTCCGTTTCCAGTCACGCTGAGGCCGGGAGTCCCCGCATCGTCTCTGGACGCGAAGCGCGCCGCCATCTCGTATCGGCCGACCGTGAGGGGCGGTTGCGGCGCCTCGAATATGAGGCTCCACGAGGTGAGTGCCGAACCGGAGTCCGGCCTCACCGAGAACGAAGCCGACGAGTTCGTGGCCGTCGCGGAGAAGGTGCCCTCGGTGATGAGCATCTGTCCTTGAAAGATGAAGCCCCCATCGGCGCCATCGAAGAACATCGCGTTTGGGTAGGCCGCCCAGGGTTGAGCCCCACTGCCGCCCCCCGAGCCACCGCTCGCACCACCGCCAGCGCCCCCGCTGCTGCTCGTGAACCGCAGCGTCGCCTCCGCCTTGAGTGGTGGTGTCCGCGCCCAGAGGGCCGTGATCGTGGCCTCGTCGACTGCGCAGCTGCAGGCAACTGGTCGCAGGTGAAGTCTGCCGAAGCGGTGCCGAACTCGTCGAGCGAAACGGTCACCGGCGTGATGAGGCTCCCGATGTTCGCCTGAAACGTGACTGAGCCTTTTCCGACCGAGCCCCCCTCTCTGGCAATGGCTCGCACCTTCGCGGTCCCATCGAGCGGCAGCCTCGAGGGACTGACGGTCACCTGGTCACCTCGAGCGTGGGCTGGACAGGTGCCCCGCACCGGAGCGTGAGCACAGCAAGGATTGACAGCTTCAACCTGGACATCCCTGAGCTTAAAGCTCGAAGAACAAAACGAACGAAGCTGAAAACGGGGAGGAGGTCGAGGGGCAGGAGGGGCCAGAGCATGGCGGCTCCCTCACTCGACCCGGGGCCGTGCCTCTGGCGGAAGGCGATGGGCCGTCAGCTGACGGTGTTCTCGACGAACACCGCGAGCGGGTGCCGGTGCTGCACCACCCGCTGCTGGGTCTTCGGGCTCACGCCGGCCGGGAGCATCGCCAGCATCACCGCCACGCGCGCGAGGTCGGGGCGGAAGGTGCGGCGCGCGACGAAGGTCTCGACCACCTGGGCCACCAGCTCGCGCAGACAGTCTCCGGCGAGCCCGACCGAGCGGCCCGAGGCCCATTCGTACGGGGCCTCTTCAGGCAGGCGGTGGGGCGCCCGCGCGCGGATGAGGCGCTCGATGGTGAGCAGGTGCGTGCGCGAGAGCGAGTCGATCAGCCGCAAGAAGTCCTCGAGCTCGTGGGCGTCGACCTCGTAGCCAGCCGCCCGCCGCCGCGCGACCTCGGCCCGCACCGAGACGCGGATGTAGCGGTACGAGCAGAGCAGGAAGAGCCGAACGCAGGTGAGGTAGCAGAGCGCGAGCCGAGGCGACGAGGCGCCGGCGTCGTAGATCTTCGCGTCGAAGACCAGGCTCGACAGCGTGCGCAGCGGCGCGCCGAAGTTCGCGTCGGAGGAGAGCGGCCCCGAGGCGTTCGGGCTGCCGGGCCTCAACTGCTTGACGGTCCGGCAACCATCCGCCTCGAGCTCGTCGGCGACGATCACCGGAGGGGCACGCATCGAGCGGGTCTGTTGGGCAGTCGTCACGGGGGCCTCCAGGGGGTCTTTGAAGGCCATGCCGTCAGACGGGCAGACACTTCCCGACCTCGTCGCTGGCCTCGGCGGCGAGAGCGAACTGCTTGAGATCACGGCCATCGTCGCGCTCGATGGCGGCGGCGTCGTGGCGGTGGGCTGTTCAACGCGCACGCGCGCCGGCGCCTCCCTTCGCGCCCGGAGCCCGCGGCCCGTCCACGCGTGACGCTCCCCCTCGACGCCCACCCGCGGGCGTCAGGACCGCGGCGGCGCGCTGGCGCTCCCCGCGGCCGTGCGCACGCAGTTTCGCCCGCTCTTCTTCGCCTCGTAGAGGGCCCCGTCGGCCCGCGCCATGAACGCTTCGAAGGCCTCGTCCGGCGACCGGGTGGCGACGCCAAACGACGCCGTGTACCGGATGCCGCCCGGGTCGTGCGCCTCGATGGCCCTGCGCAGCCGCTCCGCGATGTCGGCCGCGCGCTCCCCCGCCTGGCCCGGCAGCACCACCAGGAACTCCTCGCCACCCCACCGCACCACCACGTCGCCCTCGCGCACCACCCCGCGCACCACGGCGCCCGCCGAGGCCAGCACCCGGTCGCCGGCGAGGTGGCCCTGCACGTCGTTGATGCGCTTGAAGTGGTCGAGGTCGAACAGCACGCACGACAGCGGCGCGCCCCGCGTGGCCAACAGCCCGTCGAGCCGCTCCTTGAAGCCGTGGCGGGTCAGACAGCCCGTGAGCGCGTCCCTCTCGCCGAGCGCCACCTGCCGGTACAGCCAGGCGAAGTGCTCCGCGATGGCGACCACCATCGCCAGTACGAAGCCCGCGAAGCCCACCTGCGAGTCGATGCGCACCGGCACCAGCGAGAACGTCCACGCCAACTCCATCACCCCCGTCGCCGCGTACACCGCCAGCCCGATGACGACGGCCTTCGCGCCCCGGTGCTTGCGCCGCACGGCCTGGAGCGTCCACGCGGTGCACAGCAACAGGGTGCCCGCCAGCACCAGCGTGACGAGCGGCATCACCACCCGCTCGAAGACGGGGAACAGCGGGTGGTGCAGCGTGCTCGAGACGAGGACCACCAGCGCCAGGCCCGACAGCCCCGCGAGGATGCGGCGGCGCCACGTCGCCACCCGCCCATAGAAGTCCGAGAAGAACTGCACGAAGGCGAGCGGGAGCAGAATGAGCGGCACGAACACCAGGTAGGCGTTGAAGTCGGGGTTCGCCGTCACCCCGTAGCCGAGCATGTTGATGCCCGCCGTCACCACCGCCAGCAGCCCCGAGAGGAGCGCGAACGAGAGGTAGTGGCGCTCCCGCCGCCGCGCGAGGAAGAAGACGAGGTGGAAGACGCCGGCGAAGGCGAACATCGACACCAGCATCGCCACCGCGACGACGCGCACCTCGGCGGTGTCGCGCACGAGCGCCTCGGGCCCCAGCAGCACCCCCGGCGCGAGCACCCCCCCGTTGCCGTAGAAGGTGCGCACCCGCAGCGACAGCGTGTTGGGCGCGCCGACGCGCACCAGCTCCTTCGGCAGCCGGTACACCCGCGCCCGGAAGTCCTTCTCGACGAGTTCACCCGAGGGGCCGATGACCCCGCGCCCGCCCAGCCGCACGCCGTTGAGGAACACCTCGGTGGCGTTCGCCGTCGGAGGGACGCGCACGCCCAGGTCCTGCGTCACCTCGGCCACGGTGAACGACGTGCGCAGCCAGACGTTGCCATCGACCTCGAGGCCCTGGAACGGGAAGTTGCCCGGCACGCGCACCGGCCGCCACGTCCCGACGTCGGCGGCGCCGCCTTCGTCACCGAGCCGGCCTTCCCAGGTGCCGTCGAGCGTCGTCACGCCAGCGGGCGCCACCACCACCGGCGCCCCGGCGAGCAACAGGGCCAGCAGCGCCGCCATCACCCCACCACCTTCAGCGCCAGGAGCGTCGTCGCGAACACCACCAGGCCCTCGAACACGCCCAACCCGATGGCGACCGCGAAGCCCCGCCTCGCGAGCGCCGTGCACATCCACGGCAGCGGCAGGGCGAGGAGCGCCTCACCCAGCACGACGAAGGCCGGCGCCCCCAGCAGGAAGGGCACGTGCTGGTAGTGCCACCAGTCGGCCCTGGCCGCGAGCGCCTCGAAGCCCGGAATGTACAGCCCCGAGACGAGCGCCATCGCCAGCGGTGAGCGCCACGGCCCCAGCTTGCCGAAGAGCCACGCCGCGATGGTGCCGTTGGTGACGAAGATGAGCGCCCACGAGAAGGGCATGTAGAGCGGCGTCTTCCACACGTACGGCCCGCCCGGGTCGTACACGAGGACGTCGGCGTCGATGAGGTATGTGTCGTTGAGCAGCTCGGTGAAGCCCACGGCGACGCCGAAGACGAAGAGGCGCACGAAGAAGGGCTCAGGGTGCCTGAGGCAGAACACCAGCAGCATCACGCCCGAGATGACCGCCGACGCCGTCGCGGCTTTCCACCCCAGCGCGCCCTTCGCCGCCACCAACGCGATGCCGAGCGCGACGACGTTCGCCACGAGGATGAAGCGCCAGTCGCGGGGAGAGATGACGACCATGGCGCCTCGTCAACCAGTGATGGACAGCGCGATGAAGTACGCCGCCCAGATCCACAACCCCGCGACGACGCCGCGCAGCGCCCACCCGACGACGCCAGAGCCCTTCGCCACCACGCCCGACACGAGGAGCGGCATGAGGGCCCCGACGAGCGTCTCGCCCACGATGATGTACCAGGGCACCACCCCGAGCCGGTTGCAGTTGTCGTAGCGCCACCAACCGGCGCCGTGGGCCAGCGCCTCGAAGATGGGAATGTAGACGCCGCTCACCGCCGCGGCGACGAGGGTACCCACGACAAGCCCGCGCGTCTGGCTCACCACCCAGCCCAGAAAGCCCATCGACAGCAGCATGCCGGCCCACGACAGCGGCATGTAGGCCGGCGAGTCGATGAGGAACGGGCCCCACGGCGCGTAGTGGAGCGTGTGCGTCTTCGACACCAGCCACCAGTCGGCGGCGAGCTCGGCCAGCCCGCCGGCGATGCCGAACACGAGCAGGTTCTTCAGCACGTCACGCCCGCGCCACTGCACCTGCGCGAGGTAGAGCGCCGAGGTGAGCCCCACGCAGGCCCAGGCCGACCAGGGGCCCAGGTCGAGGGCCGCGTCGACGGCGGCCCAGGCGAGGCCGACCGCGTTCACGACGAAGAGCAGCCAATCGTCCTTCGTGAGGGGGTTGGACGACGGCACGGAAGACGTCACAGCGCCGCATCGTGCACCCAGCGCGTCGCGCTGTCTCGCTTTCCGACGGAGCAGAGGCCTCCGGTGTCGCCGACGCCCATGGGCCCGACGCCCGGCTGGTACGACACGCCGGCAGACCCTCTCGTCCGCCTGGGCCTGATGATGCCGGAGGTCCTCGACGGCGTGCTGCCCCATGGCACCGTCTCGTTCGAGCCTGCGGCGCCAGATGGCCTGTCGAGGCCGGAAGCCGCTCGGGCCTCGACTCCCGGGCTCCCTGCTCAGATGAGGCCGTGCTTCACTCGCTCTTCGTGAGCACGAACCAGTCACCGGCCTCCGACTCGGGCCGCACCCTCGTGGGCGACGCGTCGACGTGCGCCGCGGGCCAGCCGCTGGCGAAGGCCCGGGGCGGCAAGGACGTTCCCTGACCCATGTCGCGCCCCCGCAACCTGTGGCGCCGTGTCGTCCTCACCGGGCTCGGAGCCGTTGCCCTGCTGATCGCGAACGTGTGGGCGAGGCAGCGCGCGATGCGAGAAGCCATCATCGACGCCGCCGTCGCGGCCTCGTCGAACGACTTCGCGCGCCCCGCTCACCGGGGCGACGGTGGGTCAGGCACCGTCACCGCGTGTCTCGACGCGGTCTTCGCCGCTGTCGACGGGGGCGTGCCGAAGCCGGCGTTGCCCCTGGGCGACGCCATCGCCTCGAGGCTGCTCGACGGCGGCAGCGCGTGGCTCGAGCGAACTCGGGTCGAGGTGACGCTGGCGCGGCGGTGTCTCGAGGCGCCTGCCGTGGGCCCCTTCGACGCCTTTGGAACGGATGGGGCCTGCGGCGCCACGGCCCATCTGAGCCGGAGCCGGGTGCTGCAGGAGATGCTGGTGTGGCTCCGCGCCGAGGCTTCGAGTCTGGTGCCCGACGCGGCGCCCCTCGACGCCTGTCTCGACGTGACGGCGCTCGAGCGCGACACGCCCGTGTACGGCGGCACCGTGATGGTGGCGTCGGCAGCCGTGAGCGCGCGGCTGACCGTGGACCCCTGCGTGCGGGCGTTGGTCCGCGCCACGCCGGCCGAGCGGGAGCGCGCGCTCCAGTCCCTCGAGGGAATCCGCTCCGGCGTGCTGCCCTTGTCGACCGTCCTGCGTCTCGACGGAGCCTCGTTTGGGGTGAGCTTCATGGGCAACGTGTTGCGCCTCTCCACCAGCCCGCGGCTCCCCGAGGCGGCGCGCGCGTGCGCCGGTGTCTGGGATCCCGGTCCCAGCGTGAGGCAATACCTGGAAGTGTGGCTGGTGGAGCCGTCGCTGTGGCACCGGCTGCGGCGCCTCGAGGAGGTCAGCCGCGTGGACCCGCGCCTCGAGTCCTCCGCCGCGAAGGCGATCTTGAACGAGCGGTTTCTCTTCCACGACATGGTAATCGAGCGGGGTCGTTTTGCGCGTGCGCTCGACACCCTCGCGCGAAAGACGGCCACACTGCTCGCCGTCATCGCCGCGCTCGAGGGGCAGCCCGTGCCGACGCCACCGTGGATGAAGCTGGGCCTGACCCCGACGGACCTGCACCTCGAGGTCGAGCTCGACGAGGGGTGGATGACCACCGACGTCGAGCGCTGATCACCCCGGTGGAACGAGGCTTGCTGTGCGACGCGCATGCGGACGATGAGCCTGGTGATGCTGGTGCTGAGTCGATGGGTTGTGGGCGTGGCCTACCAGCAGATCGAGGCGCTCCAGTCGGTGCTCATCGTCTCGCACCGGCGTCGCTGCCTCACCGTGGTGTCGCGGACCCCCGATGGATGGGTCTCGCGCGATTTCGAGGCCGGTACGACCGCCCAACTGGCGGGACCCGTACCGAGCCTCGCCGTCGACGAGGTCTACGCGACGCTCAGCGCGCTTTGAGCGGTGACGGCGCCGGCTGGTTCGCCAGGCCTTGAAGACTGGCGCACCAACCGCGGGGCCTCCACGATCCGGCGAGTGGGAGCCTCAAGCCTCGACGTATGACACGCGAATGGTGTCGATGATGAACGACAGCGCCTTGCGCACCACCTCGGTGTCGGGGTGGCGCACCACGATGTACCCGTCACCCTCGTAGCTGTCGCTGCGCATCGCGCCCAGCGTGGGCAGCTTCGCCTCGGCGATGAGCGCGCCCACCGCCTCGTGCGTCTCTCGCACGCCCGTCACGTGCGCCACGCGGCCATGGCCCATGCCGCGCAGGAACGCCGAGCCGACGGCGTACTTCCGCTCCGTCTTCGCCTCGAACTCGCCGTCGACGACCGCCCGCGCCCAGGCCCGGTAGAGGTCGAAGTCGTGCGCCAGGCCCGTCATGAGGCTGATGTTCGCGCCGGGGGGACGCTGGGCGATTTCGCCGATGGCCAGGCTGCCGTCGGGCCGCTGGAACCACTCCATGTGGGTGACGCCGTCCTTCAGGCCGAGCGCCTCGATGGCGCCCCAGCCGATGCGTCGCGCCTGGTCGTACTCCCTGCCCGACACGTCACGCGGCAACAGGCAGCACCACTGAATCCACGGGTTCTCCACCGCCTCGAGGCACGTCGGCAGGTAGTGCGAGATGGAGTGCAGCTTCACCTCGCCCCCCACCGTGATGGTCTCGAAGGAGAACTCCCGCCCGCGCAGGAACTCCTCGGCCAGCACCTCGCGCCCATGCCCGACGCCGAGGCTGCGCAGCGTGGTGAGCAATTGGCCGACGTTGCGAATGCGGAAGGTCGACTTCGCGCCCATGCCCTGCACGGGCTTGAGCACCATGGGGAACCCCACGCGCTCGGCGAAGGCCTTCGCGTC
>JBILEB010000174.1:0-15493 GCA_044352295.1 Myxococcaceae bacterium | reverse complement strand
GTACTCGGCCTCCCACGGAGCGTTGGCAATGCGCGACGCCAGCCCCGAGAGGTCTCCCTTCGCGAGGTGTCCCAGGAGCTCCGAGTCCTTGATCTTGAGTTCGGCTTTGGCCTCGAACTTCCCCGCGCCAGCCGCCAGGTTGCCGCCGACGACTTCACCTTCGACCTTCCCGACGAGCGCGTACTCACTTGGCGCCGAGGCGACGGCCTTCGCGACGTCCAGCGCGGAGATCTCACCGCGCTTGAACTTCTCGAGCACCTGCGGCGGAACCGTTCTGCGCTCCTCCACCGTCACCGAGGCCTTCAGCTCCCCGGAGCCGTTGAGCCCGATCTGGCCGAGAACCTTTCCCGCCGCGGTGTTGCCGAGCTGCGTGAACGCGCTGCCCTCCAAGGTGCCTTCGAGCCGTCGGGTGGTGACGAACTCACCGGTCTCCAGGTTGATCCGGGCCCCTCGCGCGGCCAAGCCTTCCACTTCCGCTTTCCCGAACGTCCCCGACACCAGCTTTGCGCCGACGAGCGCCCGGGCGTCCACTTCGACCGAGGTGAGGTTCTTTCCGTAGTGGGTCAGCCGCTCGAACGCGTGGGCTGAGGTGCCAGTCGCCCGGTCTGCGAGGTCAAACACCGGCGAGCTGGCCTTCGCTGCGGTGGCGACGCCGAGAGTCGCGACGGCCTGGGCAATGTCAGCCGCGGCTTCAGGCGTTTCGACGACGAACCGGGTGCCGGCAGCGACACCAGCCAGCGCGTGCTTCGCTCCGGCGGCGACGGCCCCGCTGACCGACACCTCGTACCGGCCGTCGTCTCGCTTCTCGATCTTGATCTTCCCCTCGCCCTTCGCCTCGACGCCCCCTGCATCGACGCCAAGCTTGCAGCTGAACTCGACTGACTGATGGGGCCCAAGCGCCTTCGCCGCCGCTCCCATCGCGGCCTCACCAGGGCTCAGCGTTGCCAGGGCGTAATCGCGCTCGGCACGCTCGATTCGGTTCTTCTCCAGAGGGTTGGTGACTTGAGGGCGAACGGCCGGGCCGGTGCTCGTGGGGATCTGGTCCGTCGTGTTCGTGGTTCGTGGGAGGGTGGATGATCCGAGTTTGTCGACCATGGGCTGGCTCCGGGGGACTGCGAGGAAGCCCCCGGTCGACTCAGGTCCCGTGCCACATCGAACCCTTTGGATTCACTCCGATTCGTCCGGCCCCACACAGCGGATGTCATCCACCATCAGGGAGCGGCCGCATCCACCGATGCGAGCCGCCACCCGCCCGCTTCCAGCACCCACCGCGCGACTCGACCTTCGCCGAGGGCGACGAGGGCTACCGTCCCGTCAAGACGAATGGGCGCGTTCAACGCCGCCTTGAGTCGGCTCACATGCCCTACACCCCGCGGCTCACGCTCGAAGTCCGAGGCCAGACGCTCGGGCGTGTACCGATCGCGCCACGCGCCAGCCAGCCACTGCCAGGACGCCGAAAAGTCCCGGGCCTCGACCGCGCCGACGAATGCGCGCATCGCTGACCGCACGGCCTCCGCGTCGTCCTTCACCGCCGGCTCGCGACAGGGAGGACATTCCGCCGGCCGTGCCACCGGTGTCGCGCAGCCAACGAGCGCCGCCAGGAACAGCGCCAGCCTCACCGCGTCCCCGCGTCCTCGCCCTCGAATCCGGTCGGCCGCGGCGAGAAGATGACCTTCTGGTCGACCGCCGGCGGCCCGATGCGAAGCGCACCTCGCAGCTTCGGGTTGAGGAGCATGAGGCTCCCGGCGTCGGGTGGCGTGATGGCGGTCGGGGCGGTGCTGCGCTCCCAGAGCGACAGCACGATGATCGTCGCCGCGAACCCCACGACTGCGCCGATCGCGACCATTCGAGTCATCGCGAATACATTCCCCCACTCCGGCCCCCGGGGTCCAGCGTCGACTGTCGGTCCAACGCTGGGGTTGAGCACGGTATCAGACGAACTTCGCGCTTCGGCGCGGCGTGTTGTCGGCCACGGGTCGACTCGCGCGGGGCGCAGGCCTATGCACGCGACCATGTCGACTGGATCCCGTGAAGTGCGCGCCCCCCGCGGCGCCGAGCTGTCGTGCAAGGGCTGGGTGCAGGAAGCCGCCCTGCGCATGTTGATGAACAACCTCGATCCCGACGTCGCCGAGCGGCCGGGCGATCTCGTCGTGTACGGAGGCACCGGAAAAGCCGCGCGCGACTGGCCGTCGTTCGACCGCATCGTCGCCACGCTCAAGACGTTGGGAGACGACGAGACCCTCCTGGTGCAGTCGGGCAAGCCGGTCGGCGTGCTCAAGAGCCACCCCGACGCGCCGCGCGTGCTCATCGCCAACTCGAACCTCGTCGGCAAGTGGGCCACCTGGGACCACTTCCGCGAGCTCGAGCGCAAGGGCCTCATGATGTACGGGCAGATGACCGCCGGCTCGTGGATCTACATCGGCACGCAGGGGATCCTGCAGGGCACCTACGAGACCTTCGTGCAGGCCGGCCGCACGCACTTCGGCTCGGATGATCTCGCGGGCCGGGTGGTCCTCACTGGAGGTCTCGGCGGGATGGGCGGCGCGCAGCCGTTGGCGTGCACGATGGCCGGCGGCGTGATGCTCGCGGTCGAGGTCGATCCGCACCGCGCCCAGCGTCGCATCGAGACGAAGTACCTCGACGTCATCGCGCGCGATCTCGACGAGGCCCTCGCGCTGGTCGCCGACGCGAAGACCAATCGGCAGGCCAGGTCGATTGGCGTCATCGGCAACTGCGCCGACGTGCTGCCAGAGCTCCTTCGCCGCGGCTTCAAGCCCGACCTCGTCACGGATCAGACGAGCGCGCACGATCCGCTGGGCGGCTACGTGCCCAACGGAATGTCGCTGGCCGAGGCCGCGGCCCTGCGCGAGCAGGATCCGAAGGCCTACGTGGCCCGCTCGTATCAGGCGATGGCCGAGCACGTGCGCGCGATGCTGGCCTTCCAGGAAGCCGGCTCCCATGTCTTCGACTACGGCAACAACCTGCGCGCGGGGGCCCAGCAGGCCGGCGTGACCAACGCCTTCGACTTCCCCGGCTTCGTGCCCGCCTACATCCGGCCGATGTTCTGCCGCGGTGAGGGCCCGTTCCGGTGGGTAGCGCTCTCGGGAGATCCCGCCGACATCGCGGTCACCGATCGCGCGCTCATCGAGCTGTTCCCTCACAAGGCGCACATGGTCCGCTGGCTGCGGCTGGCCGCCGAGAAGGTGAAGTTCCAGGGGCTGCCTGCGCGCATCTGCTGGCTGGGCTACGGCGAGCGGCACCGCGCCGGCCTGCTCTTCAACGAACTGGTGCGCCAGAAGAAGGTGAAGGCCCCGATCGTGATCGGTCGTGATCACCTCGACTGCGGCTCGGTGGCCTCTCCCAACCGGGAGACCGAGGCCATGAAGGACGGCACCGACGCGGTCGCTGACTGGCCGATCTTGAACGCGATGATCAACGCCGTGAACGGCGCCTCGTGGGTGTCCCTGCACCACGGCGGCGGCGTCGGCATCGGCTACTCGATCCACTCCGGGCAGGTGATCGTCGCGGACGGGACTGACGCCGCCGCGCGACGCATCGAGCGGGTGCTCCAGAGCGACCCCGCCATGGGCGTGCTGCGCCACGCCGACGCCGGCTACGAGGAAGCCACTTCCTGCGCCACCGAGCGCGGCGTTCGGATTCCCGGGCTCACCGCGTGATGGACCTGGTCGTCCGCAACACGGCCGAGGTCGTGACCTGCGACGGCCCCCTCGAGGCGCGCGCCGAAGAGACCCTGGGACGAGTTCCACGAGGCGCGGTCGGCGTCACCAACGGGCGCGTGAGCTTCGTCGGGCCAGAAGCCGACCTCCCTCCCATCGGGCCAAAGACCACCGTCCTCGATGCGCAGGGCGGCTTCGTCGGCCCGGGCCTCGTCGACTGTCACACCCATGTCGTCTTCGCCGGCGATCGAAGCGACGAGTTCGAGCAGCGCTGTCAGGGGAAGACCTACCTCGATATTGCCGCGGCCGGCGGTGGCATCGCGCGCACCGTGAGCGCCACCCGGAAGGCCAGCCTCGACGACCTCGTCTCCCTCGCGCGTCTGCGACTGGAGCGGCTCCTCCGGCAGGGCGTGACGACCGTCGAGATCAAGAGCGGCTATGGCCTCGAGCGGGACGCCGAGCTGCGCATGCTCGACGCCATCGCCACCCTCGCGCGCGAAGGCCCGCAGACCATCTTCTCGACCTTCCTGGGCCTCCATGCGGTGCCGAAGGAGTTGGCCGACCGTCGGGCGGAGTGGATCGATCAGTGCCTTGCGCTGGTCGACCAGCTGGCCGCCGAGCGGCGTTGTGACTTCGTCGACGCGTTCGTCGAACAGTCCGCCTTCACGCACGACGAGGCTCGAGCGCTGGCCACTCGAGCCCGCAGCGCCGGGCTGCCGCTGCGCCTTCATGTCGATCAGCTCACCGCGAACGGCGGCGCTCAGCTCGCCGCCTCCCTCGGCGCGACGACCGCGGATCACCTGGAGCAGATCTCGGCCGAGGGCATCGCCGCACTGAAGACGGCAGGGACCATCGCGGTGCTCGCGCCGACCTCGACGCTCTTTGCCAGGGCCAGACCGTTCGCGCCGGGCCGTGCGCTGCGAGACGCCGGCGTCCCCGTCGCGCTCTGCACGAACTGCAACCCGGGCTCTTCGAACTCCGAGAACGTCAGCCTCGCGATGGGCCTTGGCTGTCTCGAGAATGGGCTCACGCCCGCCGAGGCGTTCCTGGGGTTTACGCGCATGGGAGGGCTCGCGCTCCGCCGCCCTGAGCTGGGACGCCTCACCGTCGGCGGGCCTGCGGATCTCGTCGTGTTCGCCGCCGAGAGCTACCGGGCCCTGCCCTACCACCTGGCCATGAATGAGGCGGTGCGGGTGGTGAAGGCCGGTCGGCTGGTCGTCTGACGAGGTCACACCGTCGCGGGCCCTTGCCTCCGGTGATATGACTTTCTCGTCACGTCCCCTCGCTGGAGCCCTGCCGATGTGTCGCCTGTTCGCCGTGAGAGCTGAGCGCCCTGTGCGGGTCCGGCGGGCGTTCGAGGCCCTCAAGAAGCAGTCCCTCGAGCACAAGGATGGCTGGGGCATCGCCCGCTTCGACAGCGATCCCCCGCACCTCGAGGTGAACGTCACGTCGGCGCACCAGTGCGCGCGCTTTCACCAGCTCGGCGAAGAACTCGCGACGCAATCGCTCATCACGCACATCCGCCTGGCGTCGGTCGGCTCCGTCACGGAGCGCAACGCCCACCCGTTCTACGCCCGCGGCTGGGCCTTCATGCACAACGGCACGGTGGCCCGCTTCAAGGAGCACCGCGCCCGCATCGAGCAGCACATCGCCCCCCACCACCTCGCCCAGATCCAGGGCGAGACGGACAGTGAGACGTGCTTCGCCCTCTTCCGGACCGTCCTCGACGCCGTTCCGGATCCGGGCCTCGACGACATCAAGCGGGCGCTGGCGCGGGTGATGACGACGGTCGCGAACGTCACCGACACGCCGGGCGCCGAGACGAAGTCCGCGATGAACTTCCTGGTCACCGATGGGCGACGCATGGCGGCCACGCGGCGGGGACGAACGCTCTTCGTCGCCTCAGAGCCCGGCGCACGGTTCATCGCCAGCGAGCGCCTCTGGGACGCCGACGGCTGGGAGGAGATCCCGGAGGACGGCGTCGTCGGCATCGATGAGCGTCTCGAGGTGAAGCGGTCGCGCGTCGCCGACTGGGCGTGAACGTCGTTACTGAAGGCCCGCCGCGCAGTCCGTCGAGAGCTTCGACGTGACCGTGGTGCCCGAGACGGTGAAGAGCTGTCGGCTACACGCCGTGTACCCATCGGCGGCAGGCTTCTCGTTCCCCGGCGCACAGAACGGCGCGGTCTCGAGGCACTTCGTGTACCCCTCGAGGACCTGCTGATCGACCGTCGAGCACCTCGTGAAGGCGGTGTTGCAGGCACTGACCGTGGACTGGCCCGGGCGGACCGTCACCGTCTGGCTCCCCGTCAGATACGAGCACTCGCTCCTGTTTCCAAAGAACCGCTTGTTCGCGCGGTCGACGCGTTCACAGGTGCCGAGGCCGCAGCCAGAGAACCCGATGACGATCGCTGCTGACACTACGAGAATCGTCTTCATCGGTTCGGCTCCCTGCTGCGGGGTGGGGAGGTCTCCCACGAGCGCCCCCTCGACGAAAGGAATCCTCTCGATTCGACGCCTCGCGCACGACGCCGGTGTAGGGTGATTGCTCATGGCACGCGTCCTCCTGCCTCTCTTCCTGCTGCCGGCGATCGCGCTGGCCGGCTCGCGAACCGTCGACGGCGATCCCTCGGACTGGACCGGCGCCGCCCCAACCGCCGTCCATGACGCTCGCTCCTCGGGCGACGAGTGGATCGTGCGCGGCGCCTCGGGCGATCGCCGGACCGACCCGGGCATGACGGCTGACAACGACCTGGTGGAGCTCCGCCTGACGACCGACGGGACGTTCCTCTTCGGCCTGGTTCGCATGGCCGACATCACGGCCGCGAACGCCGTGCACCTCTCACTCGGCATCGACACCACTTCGGCTGGCGGTCAGAACTTCCTGGGCGATCAAAACCCGCTGACCATGCGCGCCTCGTTGCGGCCGGAGCGACAGCTCGCACTGCACGTCGCAGGTTCCGGCAGCCCTGAGATCGAGTGGTTCGACTCCGGCACCTGGTACACGATCGTCGGCTCGCAGGTGGCCATCTCGGTCGCCAACGACGTGGTCGAGTTCCGTGTGCCGCTCGCCGACTTGAACGGGCTCATCAGCACGTCGAGCTTCACGCTCACGGCGGTCACGTTCACCAACGCGCAGGGGTGGAACAACGACATCGACGCCACGGCGACCGCCGCCGTCGATGCGCTCGGCGTGACGGGTCAGGCCGCACCGCCGGCGACCGGCAACAACGCCTGGGAGCGCGAACTCTCCAACGGGGTGGTCGATGTCGGCTGGCGCGTCACGCTCACCGGCGCCACGACGGCCCCCACGGCGATCCCAGCCGGTGAGTGCCAGGAGAACACGATCTCTTCCACTGGCGAGGCGCCCTGCACGCGGTGCTCCGCGAACACCGAAACCATCGGTCGCGGCGAGACGCAATGCGTGCCGTGCACGGGCGGCTTCGGGTCTGACGCGGGCCTGTCGTGTTCGCTCTGTACGCCGGGCAACTTCGGCGTGGGCGCAGGTCAAGGGTGTCAGGCCTGCGGCATTGGCACGCAGGCCCCCGACGCCGGACTGACCAGCTGTGAGGCCTGCGCGCCCGGCCGGTTTGCCAACCTGACCGCGACGGTCACCTGCAGCGACTGCGCCGCCGGAAGCTTCACGAGCGCCTCCGGTTCGACGGGCTGTCTTCTCTGCAACGCCGGCCGGTTCGCCGCCTCGACGGGCTCGACGGGGTGTCTGGACTGCGTGGCCGGCACCTTCACGTCGATGTCTGGATCGACCGGCTGTCGGGCGTGCGAAGCGGGCCGCTTCTCGTCGGCGACCGGGAGCACCTCGTGCGCGGCGTGTACCGCCGGAACCTTCTCGTCGACGCAAGGGTCGACCGCATGCAGCCAGTGCGCTCCGGGCCGCACCTCCGACGCGGGCGCGGCGCTCTGCGTCGACTGCCCCACCGGCACCTTCGCGGGCACCGCCGGCGCGGCTTCGTGCGCTCCATGCGTCGCCGGAACCTTCGCGAGCAGTCCCGGCTCGACCGCCTGCCTTGCGTGCCAGCCCGGGCGATTCTCGGACGCCGGCGCCTCGACCTGCCTCGACTGCTCACCCGGCACGTTCACGAGCCTCACGGGCTCGGCGAGCTGCTCGAACTGCCCGGCGGGCTTCGCACAACCCGATGCGGGGTCGACCGGCTGTACGAGCTGCGGCGCCGGGACCTTCTCCTCGATGAGTGGCTCGCTCACCTGTGCGCAGTGCCCCGCGGGCCGTTTCTCGGCCATGAGCGCGGCGACGAGCTGCCAGCTCTGCACCCCGGGCCAGGCCTCCGCCGCGGGCAGCACGACGTGCACGAACTGTGTGGCGGGGTCGTTCTCGTCGACCGCAGGTTCGCCGACCTGCTCCGCGTGCTCCGCCGGAACGTTCACCTCGATGGGCGGCTCGACGGGGTGCCAGGCGTGCGCCGCCGGCTCCTTCCAATCCGCCGCTGGGAGCACCGGGTGTCAGAGCTGCAGCCCCGGTACGGCGCAGAACCAGACCGGCCAGACGTCGTGTGCCACCTGTGGCGTCGGAACCTTCTCGTCCTCGTCCGGTGCAAGCACCTGCGCGGCCTGTGCTCCGGGTCGGTTCACCGCCAGCACCGGATCGACCACCTGCGCCGAGTGTGCGACCGGAACCTTCACCGCTACGCCCGGATCGTCGAGCTGTCAGAGCTGCGCGCCCGGCCGCTTCGCCAGCACGACGGGGTCCACGGCCTGCCAGTTGTGCACCGTCGGCACCTTCTCCGGCTCCGGTGCGACCACCTGTACGTCGTGTCCCGCTGGTCGCTTCTCCGGCACGCCGGGGGCCACGTCGTGTGCAGACTGTGCGGCGGGCTCCTTTGCGGCCATGAGCGGCTCGAGCGCCTGCGTCGCGTGCACCGCGGGGACCTTCTCCTCGTCCGGTGCGGTGTCCTGTACGCCGTGCGCCGCCGGCCAGTTCGGAAGCAGCCCGGGCGCGGCGAGCTGCCAGGCGTGCACCGCCGGGACCTTCACCAGCGCGCCCGGATCGACCGGCTGCACCTCGTGCGCGGCGGGCACCACCAGCAGCGCGAGCGCCACCAGCTGCGTCGCTTGCGCCGTGGGCACCTTCGCGTCGACGACCGGCGCGCCGAGCTGCACCGCCTGTCCCGTCGGCCGGTTCGCCAACACCACGGGGTCCACGGCCTGCGCGGAGTGTGCCCCGGGCACCTTCAACGCGACGACGGGCGCTGCCACCTGCTCGCAGTGTGCACCCGGCGCGTTCTCGTCGACGGCGGGGAGCTCGAGCTGTTCCCAGTGCGCACCGGGGCGCTTCTCGAGCGCCTCCGGATCGACGGCGTGTCTCGACTGCGCGGCCGGTTCCTTCGCGACCTCGCCTGGCTCGACGAGCTGCAGCGCCTGCGCTCCCGGTTCGTTCTCGGCGTCACCTGCGTCTTCGACGTGCTCGCCGTGCGCGGCTGGCAGCTTCGCCGCGACGTCGGGAGCCATGGCGTGCACGGCCTGCCCGGCTGGACGCTTCTCGGCCACGCCTGGCGCGTCGAGCTGCGCCGCCTGTGTGCCTGGTGCCTTCTCCCCGTCAGCCGGGGCGACCTCGTGTCAGCCCTGTGCAGCCGGCTCCTTCTCGGATCAGGCCGGCGCCATGGGCTGCAGCGCGTGCCCGATCGGGGCGTTCGCCGCGACGACTGGTCAGACGGCATGCGTCCCGTGTCCGGCGGGCTCGTTTGCGTCGAGCGTGGGGGCGCTCGTCTGTGCGCAGTGCCCAGCGAACACCTTCGCCGCCTCGCCCGGCGCGGGGAGCTGCGTGACGTGCCCCACCGGGACGACCTCCTCGCCCGGTGCGACCGCCTGTGTCGCGGTGGATGCCGGCGTCCCGTTCGATGCGGGTCTGCCGGCCGATGCGGGTTCCTCGGTGGACGCAGGACTCCCGGTGGACGCGGGCCTGCCAGTCGACGCAGGCACGCCGACCGACGCGGGCGCTTCGAGCGATGCCGGGACGACTTCCGACGCGGGGCCTTCGACCGACGCCGGCTCACTGGTCGATGCGGGCCTCGAACCTGACGCGGGCGTGGATGCAGGCAGCGCCGTGGATGCCGGCGCGACGACCGACGCAGGGATCATCGTCGACGCGGGGGTGACGATGGACGCCGGAGTGACGCCAGCCGTCGATGCTGGCACCTCCAGGCCCGACGCCGGCACCACACCAGGCGAGTTCACGGGTGGCTGTAACTGCAACACCACGCCCTCGGCGCTGTGGCTCGCGCTCGGGCTCTTCGCCTTCGCTCGCCGCCGACGTCGCGCATGAAGCTCGCCGATCTCTCCGTCACCCACCACTTCGTCGACCTCCCTCGTCTGCGCCTTCACTTCGTGGAGAAGGGCGAGGGCCCCCTCGTCGTGCTCCTCCACGGCTTCCCGGAGATGTGGTGGTCGTGGCGGTACCAGATCGACACGCTCGCGAGCGCCGGCTTCCGCGTCGTCGTGCCGGATCAACGCGGCTACGGGGAAACGGACAAGCACGGGCCGTACGATCTCGACACCCTCGCCGGCGACGTGTGCCATCTGATCGAACACCTCGGCGTCGAGCGGCGGGTGCGCGTCGTCGGCCACGATTGGGGCGGCGCGGTGGCGTGGCACCTGGCGGCGCACCGGCCCGAGTTCTGCGAACGCCTCGCTGTGTTGAACTGTCCGCACCCGGCGGTCATGCGCCAGGCGTTGCTCAACGGGCTGTCCTGGGGCCAGGTGAAGCGCAGCTGGTACATGTTCTTCTTCCAGCTGCCGTTCCTGCCCGAGTACTTCCTGACGCGGAACGACGCCGAGCTGATGCCGCGAACGCTCAAGGCTGCGTCCGTCACGCGCGCGCACTGGACGCCGGACGATGTACGACCGTTCCGCGATGCGATTCAGCGGCCGGGCGCGGCGACGGCGATGGTGGGCTGGTACCGCGAGGCGGTCCGATCAGGCTTCCGTCGACCGTTCTCACCGCCCCGCTACCCGCCCATCACCTGCGACGCGACGCTGATCTGGGGCCAGCGGGATCCCGCGCTGGACTACGACCGCCTCGTCCCGGGCACCGAGCGCTACGCCCCCAAGCTCCGTATCGTGCCGATCGCCGACGCCGGGCACTTCGTGCACTCCGAAGCGCCCGAGCCCGTCAACCGCGCGCTGATCGACTTTCTGGGTGCGGTCAGTACGTCCACGGGTACTTCTTGAAGTTGCGCTTGCGCTTCTGAACGAAGGCGTCGCGCCCTTCCCCTGCTTCCTCGGTGCCGTAGGCGAGCCGCGTGGCCTCACCAGCGAACAGCTGCTGTCCGACGAGCCCGTCGTCCGGCAGGTTGAAGCCGTACTTGAGCATCTTGATGGCGGTGGGGCTCTTGGTGTTGATCTCCGCGGCCCAATCGAGCGCCGCGTCTTCGAGCTGGGCGTGGGGAGCGACGAGGTTCACCATGCCCATCTGGAAGGCCTCGTCCGCGGTGTAGTTGCGCCCGACGAAGAAGATCTCCCGCGCGCGCTTCTGGCCGATCTGCCGCGCGAGCAGCGCCGAGCCGTAGCCCGAGTCGAAGCTCGCGACATCGGCATCGGTCTGCTTGAAGATCGCGTGCTCCTTGCTCGCGATCGTCATGTCGCAGACGACATGGAGCGAGTGCCCGCCACCCACGGCCCACCCCGGCACCACGGCGATGACGACCTTCGGCAGGAAGCGGATCTGCCGCTGCACCTCGAGAATGTGGAGCCGCCCCAGGCCGGCGGGGTCGAGCGCCCGGTCCTCCTTCTCGTACTGGTAGCCGTCCTTGCCGCGAATGCGCTGATCGCCGCCCGAGCAGAACGCCCAGCCGCCGTCCTTCTTCGAGGGGCCGTTGCCGGTAATCAGCACGACGCCGACGTCGGTCATGAACCGCGTCGCCTCGAGCGCGCGGAAGAGCTCGTCGACGGTGCGGGGCCGGAACGCGTTGCGCACCTCGGGCCGGTTGAAGGCGATGCGCACCGTGCCCGACTCGACCGCGCGGTGAAAGGTGACGTCCTTGAAGTCGTGGCCCTCGACGGCGCGCCACTTCGCCGGGTTGAAGATCTGGGAGACGCTCATGGGCCGCAGCACGTAGCGCCCGCCCGTCAGGCCCGCATCTCGATTCTGTCGCCCCCCCTCACGCAGCACCCGTTGCAGCTGCCAGTCACTCCCCGCCCAACCACCGCGTGAGGAGCGCCTGCGCTCGAGGCCCGGTCGCCGACACCACCAGCTCGCGCCGGTCGGAGCCCGTCACCTCCAGACGAACCACGAGCGCATCGTCCGGCAGCGCGGCGCGCACCTGGCTCACCCACTCCACCAGCATCGCCCCGTCCGATTCGAGGAGATCGAAGTAGCCGACCCCGAAGAGATCGCCCTCACCCGAGAGCCGATACAGATCCGCATGGTGGAGCGGAATGCGCCCCGCGTAGGTCTGCACGATGGAATACGTCGGGCTCGAGACGTCATCGAGCCTCACCCCGGCGCCCTGCGCCACCCCACGCGAGAAGGACGTCTTCCCCGCGCCGAGTTGGCCATCGAGGCCGACGAAGTCACCCGACTCGAGCACTCGGCCCAGACGCTCACCGAGCGCGAAGGTCTCGTCGGCGGACGCGGTCGTCAGCGTGCGGGGTTCGCGTTCCGACATCCGGTCATTCCTCCGCGATCAGCTGGCCAGCGTCGCCCTACCGGCCCCAGCGGGTCCACACGTCGCCGAGGTGTTCGATCAGATCCGAGGCGATGAGCCCCAGCTGGCCGCGTCGCAGGGAAGCGAGATCGCCCGAGGCGCCATGGGCCCAGGCCCCGACCACCGCGGCGTCCTCGGTGGAGAGCCCCTGCGCCAACAGCGCGCCCGTCATGCCCGCCAGCACGTCGCCCGAGCCGCCGGTGGCCATGCCTGCGTTCCCGGTCGGGTTGATGAAGACGGCGCCGTCGTGGCGAGCGATCACCGTTCGGGCGCCCTTGAGCAACAGCACCACCGAGTGCGCCTGGGAGAACTGCCGCGCCACGCCGACCCGATCCGCGTTGATCTCGGTGGTGGGCCGGCCGACGAGGCGCGCCATCTCGCCGGGGTGCGGCGTCAGCAGGAGCTCCCCTTTGGCCTTGTCGAGCAACGCGCTCTGCCCCTCGAGTGCGGTGAGGGCGTCGGCGTCGAGCACGCAGGGAATGGTGAGCTCTTCGAGCAGCGCGCAGAGCAGGCGGCCGGTCTCGGGCCCACGGGCGATGCCAGGGCCGATCACCAGCGCCTGCTTACCGTCGGCGGCCTCGAGGATGGAGTTGAAGTCTCCCAGCCCCAGCGGCCCGTCGTTGACCAGCTCGACGCCCATCACCTCGGGCGTGTGCTGGAGGATCGGTTGGAGCGCCTCCGGGCGGCTCGCGACGGTGACGAGGCCGGCGCCAGTCCTCAGCGCGGCCTTGGCCGTCAACGCGCCCGCCCCCGTCTTGCCCCAGCTCCCCGCCACCACCAGGACATGCCCGAAGGTGCCCTTGTGGCCGTCCACGCGACGAGGGGCCAGCCGGGCCTGCACGTCGCGCTCCTCGAGGAGGAACACGCCTGCGCCCGCCAGGACGCCCTGGGCGGCCCGTGGGATGCCGATGTCGACGACCTCGAGGGTGCCGCAGCGCGAAGCGCCGGGCTCGAGGGCCTGACCGAGCTTGAGGAAGCCGAAGGCCGTGGTGACGTCGGCGGTGACACACGGCGCGAACGGCACACCCGTGTCCGTGTCGAGGCCCGACGGCAGGTCGGCCGCGACCACCTTCGCGCCAGCGGCACGCCACACCGACATTCGCCCGATCGCGTCCGCGAAGCGGCCTTCCGGCGCGCGGTTGAGGCCCGAACCGAACACGGCGTCGAGGACGACATCGCCCGGCCCCACGGGAAGGTCCTCGGGGATCGGCGCACAGGACAGCCCCGACGCCTCGAGCGCCCGAAGGTTGCGCGCTGGATCGCCCTGAAGCGAGGCCGCGTCGCCCAGCAACTCGACGAAGACCGACCGGCCGGCGCTGACCAGGTGCCGCGCGGCCACCAGCCCATCTCCGCCGTTGTTCCCGGTGCCACACAGCACCAGGAATCGTCCCTGCGGACCCGCCAGCCCCGTCGCGGTGCGCGCCATGGCCAGCCCGGCGTTCTCCATCAACACCGAACCCGGCATGCCGTGATCGGCAGACGCGGCGTCGACCCGGCGCATCTCCTGTGCGGTGAGCACGCGCTTCACGGGTTCCTCAGGATCTCCACCATCTCGCGCACCGCACGATCGAAGCCGACCAGCACGGCGCGACCCACCAGCGCGTGCCCGATGTTGAGCTCGTCGATCTCGGCGACGCGCGCGATGGGCCGCACGTTGTCGTAGTTGAGCCCGTGGCCGGCGGCGCAGCCCATGCCGAGCTTCGTGGCGGCCTTGGCGGCGTCGACGATGCGCGAGAGTTCGCGCTGCCGCTCCTTGTCGGAGTGGGCCTCGCAGTACCGACCCGTGTGCAGCTCGATGCGATCGGCGCTCACCCGGTGCGCCATCTTCACCTGATCGAGATCCGGGTCGATGAAGAGTGAGACGACGATGTCGCCGTCCTTCAGGTTCTTCACCACCTTGCCCACGGCGTCCTTCTGCGAGGTGACGTCGAGGCCGCCCTCGGTGGTGAGCTCTTCGCGCCGCTCGGGCACCAGCGTCACCAGGTCGGGCTTGTACTCGTAGGCGAGCTTCACCATCTCCTGGGTGGCGGCCATCTCGAGGTTCAGCAGCGTCTGCACCGTCTCGCGCAGCACCTTGAGATCCCGCTCCTGAATGTGGCGGCGATCCTCGCGCAGGTGAATGGTGATCTGCCCGGCGCCGGCCAGCTCGGCGAGCGCCGCAGCGGTGACCGGATCCGGGTAGGTCGTCTTGCGGGCCTGACGCAGCGTCGCGACGTGGTCGACGTTCACTCCGAGTCGTTGCATGGCTGGCACGTTTACACCCCAGGCGCGGCCTTCGCCCGTTTCGGGTGAGGATTCCAGGCCATGGGGGTCATCAGCGAAGCACGCGCCGCGGCGCTGGGCGTGTCCACGACGCATCCGGGCTGGAGCGCCATTCATGGCGAGCTGGTCGAGTACGCGCAGCGGGTCCTTGACGGCCTCAAGACCCCGCCCGGCGCGCTCGGACGAGGCCTGGGACTTGACGAGACAACCGTCGCGGAGCTGAAGGCCGGTCGGTCTGGCGGCCTGACGGTCGACGAGCTGCTGGGGGTCTTCGAGACGCTGGAACTCCCCGTCACGGTGCGCCTCGAGCAGGGACAGCTCGTGGTGAACCTCTCCGCGCCGGCGCTCACGCTGGGGTGACGCGCCTTCAGTGCTCGCGAATCGCCTCGAGCACGGCCTGGGGATGTTCTTCGGGCACGCAGTGTCCGACGTCCGCGAGGACCCGGAAGTCGGCCTGCAGCGCCGTCGCCAGCCGCTCGCCGTGAATGACGGGGACGAGCGGATCCTTGTCGCCCCACAACACGCACCGGGGAAACGAGGCGGTCGCGAGCGGCTCGAGCGGCAAACGGAACCGACCTACCGCGCGCAACGAGTCGATCATGCCCGAGAGGAAGCCCTCGGCGCCGAGTGACTCGAGGTAGTGATCGACCGTCTCGTCCTTGAACTGCTGCGGCTGTCCCCACAGCCACTTGAGGTAGTTCTTCACCATCGGCCGCCACAGGGGCGTCGCCGTCATCCACATCGTCGACAGCGGGGCCATCGGCGACTCGAGGAACAGGCGGGCCTCGGGCGGCAGACCGAGCGCAGGCGCGCTGGCCACCGTCAGCGACGAGACCCGCTGGGGAAACTTCGAGGCGTAGGCGAGCGCGACGAGGCCGCCGA
>JBILEB010000173.1:0-15534 GCA_044352295.1 Myxococcaceae bacterium | reverse complement strand
GCAGGCCTTCGAGCTGTCGCTGCGGGTCTGCCCGACGCACCGGGTCGCCTTGCAGGACCTGGCGCCTCGTCCCACCGAGCCGGCGTCGCTCTTCGACGAGAGCGACGTTCGCACTGACCTCGACCGCACGATGCTCGGCGCCGAGGTCGCCGCCACCCTGCCCGGCGCGCCCGCCGTCACGCCGCTCGTGACCGCCGCGCGACGCCTGCGGACGCAGCCTCCCGACGTGACGCTGCTGGAGCCCGCCCTGCGGCCGCACTCGCCCGACACCACGCCGCTCGAGCCGGTGAAGGCGGTGAGCCCGAAGAGCCCGACGGCCGACCAACCCGTTCCCAGCCGCTCGCGCGCGCGGCTGCCCGAGGTGACGCCCATCGAGCCCCAGGCCTCGAGTCAGCGACCCGAAGTCCCGACGGTGCCCGCGGGCGTCCCGGCGGTGCCGCTCCAGGCGCTCCCCGCGCCGTCGGTGCGCTCGCTCGACCGCGTGGGCCCTTCGCGCTCCGCGCCCAACCTCGGTGGCCCTCTCACCAGCGTCGCCGGGCAGCTCTTCGACGGCTACCTCACCACCGGCGTGTTGGCCGAAGGGGGCATGGGCATCGTCTACGAGGCGCAGCACCCGATTCTGGGGACGCAGGCGGTGGTGAAGGTGCTCAAGAAGCTCTTCACGGCCGACCCGGTGTCGATGCGGCGCATGGTGACGGAAGGGCAGACGCTCTCGGCGCTGACGCATCGGAACGTCGTGCGCGTCTTCGGCTTCGGCTACCTGCAGGACGGCCGGCCGTGGCTCCTCATGGAGCGCCTCGTCGGCGAGACGCTCTATACGCTGCTCGAGGCGCGGGGCGCCCTGCCGCTCGACGAGGCGCTGCCCCTGATGCGGCAGCTCGCTGCGGGCCTCGAGGCGACGCACGCGCTGGGCGTGGTGCACCGCGACCTCAAACCCGACAACGTCTACGTGGTGGTGGAGCCCGACGGCGAGCGGCTGGTGAAGCTCATCGACTTCGGCATCGCGCGGCCCGACACGCTCGACTCCCCGGCCGACGCGCGCACCGCGGTGGGCCGCTTCGTGGGCACCCCGGCCTATGGCGCGCCAGAGCTCTTCATCGGCAGCCCCTTCGCGCCGGCCGCCGACGTGTACGCGCTCGGCGTCGTCTTCTTCGAGATGCTGGCAGGACGACGGCCCTTCACCGCGACGTCGCTGCCGGAGCTGACGAAGCAGCACCTCGACACCGTTCCCCCGCCGCTGTCCGAAGTGAGGCCCGGCGTCGAGCCGCGCATGGAGGTGCTGGTGGCGTCGATGTTGTCCAAGCGCGCCGACGAGCGGCCCACCGTCGAGCAGGTGCGCGCCGAGCTCGACGCCCTGGCCGCGCCGCCGCCGCCCCCGAAGGCCAGCCTCACGCCCTGGGTCGTGGCCGGCGTGCTGGCGGTCGTCGTCGTCGCCCTGGCGCTGGGGGTGCTGCTGCGGTGATGGAGTAGCCTCTCCCCCGCGATGAGGTGCAGCGCCTGCGGCTCGGCCAGCGACCACGAGACGTTCTGCCCCGGCTGTGGGCTGGAGCTGTCGTCGCTCGCTGTTTCGTCCCGCTCGGCCTCGCCCAGTCAGGACACCTTGCCCGAGGTGGACGCGACGGTACCGCGGTGTCCCCGCCACGCCACCATGGGCGCCAGCGCCACCTGCCGGCGCTGTGGCCGCTTCGTCTGCGCGCGCTGTACGCCCGACGCCCTCGAGCGCGACCAGGTGACGTGCCCCGAGTGTGAGGTGCTGGTGCAGCGGGAGCAACGGCCGGTACGCCTCAAGGCGCTGCGCGCACAGCTCGTCACTTCGTGGTTGCTGGTGTCGGGCCTGCTGGGCGTCACGGTCGCCGGCCTCGTCTTCTTCGCCCGGCAGGACATGTCGGCGCGCCTGGGGGTGCTGGTGCTGCTGGGCCCGGCGCTGCTGGCGCTGCTCGTGTGCACGGCCCTCTTCGCGCTGACGCGGCGGCCGTGGCTGGGCTGGGCGGCGACGGTGACGGAGTCGATGATGCTGGTGCCGCTGTGGCTCACCAACCCGAGCTGGTGCACGGCGGTGCTGGCGGCGGCGCCCATCTTCAGCGCGGTGCGGCTGCTCCAGATGCGCGAGCTCGAAGGCGAGCGGGGCTGAAACGGCCTACGTCTTCGCGGGCACGGGCGCCGGCGCGGCGGCCCCTTCGTCGTCCGTCGCGGGCTCGAGGGGAAACAGCGCGCCGTCATCGGCCATGCCCACGGGAGCGCCGGTGAAGCGGTCGCGGCGCACGTTCTTCGGTAGGGGCTCTGGCGCCTTCGCCACCTCAGCCTCGAGCTCCGCGAGCGCGGCCTCTTCTTCCCTGGTGAGCGGCATCACGGCACCTCCTGGAGGTAGATGACGTTCTTGCCAATCTTCTTGTCGAAGGCGTTCTTGAGCACCTTGAACTCGGTGCCGGGCCCGAAGAGCACCTCTTTCTCCTCGGGGAACTGCGAGAGGATGCTGACGTCGCGGCCGCCGCCGGCGGACTTGATGACGAACATGCTGTTCTTGTTGAACTGCTGCTCGGCGGCCTGGCCCAGCACCATCGCCTTGTTCACGGTGGTGCTGGTGAAGCCGCGCTCGGCGACGATTTCGCCCACCTTGTACTTCGCGAGGCGCTCCGCATCGAGGTTGGCCCCGCGGTACACGGTGCCCTTCACTTCCGGGAGTCGGTTGAGCGCCGAGGCCGCCGTCTTCACCACGGGCGCGGTGGCCTTGAGGGCCGTGCGCGAGCCGCGCAGGCCCTCGTTCATCGCCTTGTAGCCGTCGGCCGTGTACTCGCGCAGGCCGATGAGGTCGTCGAGGGCCACCTTCTTGAGCGTGGGCTCGTTCTTCTGGAGGAACTTCGCCATCGACTCGTGCTGCTCGAGCGTGCCCTGCTTCTGGAGCAGCTCCCGCGCGGCCTTCTTCGTGGCCGCGTCAGACTTGTACTTCGAGAGGTCGACGGCCTCTTTCTCGCCGGGGAACTTCGTGGCGACGACGTTCATCGCCTGCGCGGCGAGCGCCTTTCCGCCGGCGAGCGCCGCTGACTGGAGCGCGGACTTGCTGCCGGCGAGCCCGGACGCCGCGAGGCCCTCGACGAGGCCCGCGTTCCAGGTTTCGTCCCGCAAGGCGCTGTCGGCGGAGCCCTGGATGAAGCCGGTGACGGCGCCCTTCGCGGCTTCCTGCGCGACGCGCCCGCCGACGGACGTGGCGGCCTTGCCCATGACCGCGCCGCCCGCCGCGCCCGCGAGGCCCGAGATGACACCCGACGCCGCGTCCGCGATGGCGTCGTCTTGTGCGTAGGCACGGCCCTCCATCGCGCCGCGCGCCACGACGGACGCGCCGGCCCCCGCCGCGGCGGTGACGAGCAACGGAGCCCCCGCACCGGCCGTGGCGACGGTGGCGGCCACGGCGGCGACCGTCCCCGCGGCCTGCGCGGCGCTGGCCTTCTGCGAGACGTACGTCCTGGCTTCTCCCGTCGAGCGCGCCACCAGCTCGGCGACGCGGGCCTGCTCCTTCGCGTCGAGGTGGCCGTCCTTCTTCCCGGCGGCGAGGGCCTGCTGCGCCAGCGCGGTGGACTCGTCGAGGCGCGAGCCCGAGTCACTCACGCGGTCCATGAGGAAGCGGCTGACGCCATTGACGATGCCCGAACGCTCGAAGTCGCGGCGCTGCTGCGCCTGGGACAGCTGCTCCTCCGGCGTGGACGGGGTGCCCTGCAGCGCGAGCTGGGCCTCGAAGCGGGCGCGGCCCGAGAGCTCCTTCTCGATGGCGCCCTCGAGGGAGGTGCCGGTGCGCTGCTGGAAGTCGGCCTTGAGCTGCTGGACCTGCGCCTTCGAGCGGCCGCCCAGCACCGACTTCATGGCCTTCTCGTCGGCGCCCCAGCCCTTGAGCGCAATCTGAACGCGCTCGACGTCGTCCAGGGTGCCCGCAAAGGCCTTCTGGAGCCGCTCCCCTTCCCGGCCTCCGAAGCGCCCCACCACGTCGGCGTCGATGCTGGCGCCGTATTTCTGCTGGTAGGTGGACTTGAGTGCGGCGCGCTCCTGCGGAGAAAGCCCCTCGAGCACGGCGAGCGCGGCGGTGGCGTCCTTGCCGAGGCCGAAGAACTTCCCCTCGACGGCGTGTTTGAGCTTCGCGGCCTTGAGCCCCAGGGTGTCCCCCTGGGCCATCGCGACGGCCATGTCCTTCTCGGTGCCCTTGAGCTTCGCGGCGAGGTCCTGTGCGAGGGGCTTTCCAGTGCGGGACTGGTACGCGGTAGCCACGGCGCTGCGCGCGTCGGGGGGCACCTGCGAGAGCCGGGCGAGCACCTCGGTGGCGTTGCGGTCGAGGTTGAGCGAGCGGTCGAGGTTGGCGGCGGTGGCGGCGGGCCGGTTGCCGGTGAGGAGCGCGAGCGCCTCGTCCCGGGACGCGCCCGACAGCGAGCGGCTGAGCGCCTGGTCGAGTGGGCCGAACTGCGCGCCGAAGCGGTCGGCGACGGACTTCATGGCGCCCGGTGGCGTGCCCTCGAGGAGCGAGAGGAGCTCCTTCGTGTTGGTGCCGAAGAAGCCGCTGGTGGCCGCCTTGAGCGCCTCGACCTGCGCCTGCACGCCGTCTCCAGCCATCAGCGCGGTGGCGCGCGACAGGTCTCGCCCGCTGAGCTCCTTGGAGAGGTCGGCGTCGAGGCTGCGGTGAAAGTGCTGCTGGTAGACGCGCTTGACCTCGGCGAGGTGCTGCGGGGACCGCGAGGCCAGCACGCCGAAGAGCTTCTCCTCGTTGGTGCCGAGGCCGCCGATGCCGCCGTGGAAGGCGTCGTGAATCGCCTGCGCGTCGGCCACCAACTGTGGGGCTTCGGCCTGCGGCTTCGGAGCGGCGGTGGTGCGTGACGTCGCGGGACCCTGGCCGGTCCAGCCGGCCTTCGGGGCCGAGGCCGGCGCCGCGGTGCCTGCCTTCTTCGCGGCTGGGGCGGGCGGGGAGGCTGGAGCGTTCGGGCCGACGGGTCGAGGGGTTTTGCGAACGGTACTCATGGCAGGGCTCCCGGCCCAAACACACCCCAGCCCTGCCCGGAGCGCAACGCCTGGCGACATGTTCAGGGCGCCCGAGGGGCTGGATGCCGTCGACGACGAGGCCGACAGGGTGCAACAAGCCCGCGTCTCAGCGACCGCGTTGACGCACCTGGTGTCCGGCGCCCTCAACGAGGCGGTGATGGGGCGGCGCTGCTCGACGCCCGCTCTGCGCTCTCACTCGCTGACGTAGAGAATGCCCAGGCACATCTCGTCGCCGGTACCCTCGCCCCAGTTCGCGTCGCGGGGCGGACTGCGCTGGCCGTTGACGACGGGCTGGAACTCGGCGGAGTTGTTCCACGAGCACGACAGCGCGAGCTGGTCGCCGACCCGCAGCGTCTTGGGCGTCGAGAACCCGAACGAGCGCTGCCAGTGGAAGTCCCAGCGAGGCACGTCGAGCATGCACTCCTTCGCGCCATCGCCGCGGAGCAGCTCGATGCGCCCGCCAGTGCCCAGCATGTGCTGGTGAAAGCCCGCGGCGTGAATGCGCACCGCCTGATTGTCCTTGAGCACACCGCCCGAAATCCTGCCGAGGAAGCCCGTCGGGTCGAACTCGAAGCGGTGCCGCACGTCGGCGTTGCCGGCGGGGATGGGCATCTTCTGGTTGCGCACCCAGTCGGGGTTCGCCCACGGCATGATGAACGCCTTCTTCTTGACGGTGTCCGACAGGGCCAGCTCGAGCGAGGTCTGGTCGACGCGGTCGGCCACATTCGGCGCGGCGGCGGTGTTGTAATGCATCTGCAGCACAATCTTGCTGCCGGGCCGAATGAGGAGCCCGGTGTCCTTCGGGTACATGTTCGGCCGCACGCCGGGGGCCCAGGAGCCGACCCAGGCCACCTGCGTGTTGTTCCCGCCTGGCCCGCCGTAGCAGGTGTAGCCAGGGCCGGGCTCGGCGGCGTCGAGGTCGAGGATGCCCTGCACCCGGTCCGGCTGGATGAGGAAGGCGATGGCGTGGTGCACGACGCGGGCGTTGCCGGGCTTCACGTTGAAGCCGACGACGTAGGTGTCGGCCTGCTGGGGCCAGTCGATGACGAAGCAGTGGTAGTCGTCGGGCTCCTTCGTCGGCGTCCACGGCGCGTTCATGCCCAGCGACAGGTCGACGCGCGGGAGCGAGGCCTCGAGCGCCATCGACGCAGTGGGCGGACGGGGGGTGGTGGGCGTGCCGCGGAGGGCGCCGTCCTTCGCCCAGCTCTCGACCATCGAGATCTGCGCATCGGTGAGGTTCTGGTCGTCCTCGTACTCGGTGCACCCGGGAGCGGCGAGGTACGGCGGCATGGTGCGGTTCTTCACCGCGACGACGATGGCCTCCTTCACCGCCGCCACCTGCTCGTACGTCGTGAGCGCGAAGGGCGCGATGCCGCCTTCGACGTGGCACGAGGTGCAGCGGGCCTCCATGAGGGGGCGCACTTCTTTCTCGTAGGTCGGCTGAGCGGTCGACCCGCACGCGACGGACAGCAGACAGGCACCGAGGAGCACTGGACGCATGGAGGTTCTCGTACCTGTCGATTGCCAGGCGAGCAAGGTGAGCGCCGACCCTACCTCCGCGCGCATGCACACCCGCGTTGGACCCTGCCCTTCAGTTTGTCAGGCTCTCACACCATCGATGCTCAAGCGCACCGCCCACGACGCCCTCGAGGCCCTCACCGTCACCCGCCTCTGGGCGCTCCAGCTGCCGTTCCAGGCGCGCCTCGAACAGGCGCTCGCGCGGTCGAACCTGGGCTTGACGAGCGCCGGCTTCCGCCTCGTGGGGGAATTGATGAACGCGCCCGAGGGCCTGCGGCAGCGAGAGCTGGCCCAACGCCTGGGCGTGACCGCGCCGACGGTGTCGGTGGCCATCTCGCCGCTGGAGGCCTCGGGCGTGGTGCAGCGCATCGACGACGAGCACGACCCGCGGGCCTGGCGCGTCCGGCTCGCTCCCGGAGCACCCATCGGCGCCGGCGTCGACGTGCTCGAGGCGCTCGACCACCAGGTCTTCGGCGCCCTCTCGAAGAAGGACCGTCACGCCTTCTCTTCCATGCTCGACCGCATCACCGCGCACCTTCGCAAGGACGCTCCATGACCGCCCCCGTCGACCTCCGCACCCAGGCCTGGAACACCGTCATGTCGGCGAGCCCGGGGCCGCTCGACCTCGTCGTCGAAGCCTCGCGCATCGAGGGCGTGGTGCCGCACGCGCTGAGGGGTGGCCGACTGCTCTCGAACGGGCCGGGGTGGACCCACATCGGTGGACGGCTCGCGCACCCCTTTGACGGGCACGGGTACGTCCGGGCGTTCCACTTCGAGACCGATGGGTCGCTGCGGCTGCGCGCGCGCTTCGTGCAAACGCCGGCGTACCGGAGTGAAGCGGTGGCGCAGCGCCTCACCCACCGAGGCCTGGGGACGAACGTGTCGGACCGCTTCTGGGAGAACCTCTTCGCCGCCCGCGAGCCCCGGAACGTCGCGAACACCACCATCGTGCGGTGGAATGGGGCGCTGCTGGCGGGCTGGGAAGGCGGGGCGCCGTATGCCGTCGACCCGGACTCCCTCGAGACGCGGGGCGAGGCGACCTTCGATGGCGCGCTCGCCGGCCAGGCCACGCTCGCGCACATGAAGCACGATGCCTCGCTGGGCCGACTGGTCACCTGCAGCCTCGCGATGGGCCCCACGACGACGTTGACGTTCCGGGAGTTCGACGCGACCGGCCGCCTCGTCCACACCCGAGTGGCACGCATACCCGGCACGCTGTTCGCGCACGACTTCGTCCTGACACCCCACTGGTACGTCCTGGCCAGCAACCCGCTCACGCTGAAGTGGGGAACGCTCGCGAAGTCGATGTTGGGCGGCGCGACGTTGATGGATGCCATTGCGAGCGATGGGCGCGCGTCTGGCGCGTTGTATGTGATTCCACGCGACGGCGACGGGCCGTGCCGAACGGTGGCGCTGCCCGACCGGGCCTTCGTGGTGCACTACGGCCACGCGTTCGAGCGGGACGGCGCGGTGCTCCTCGAGGCGTGCCTCTTTCATGCCTTCACGTTCGGCGCGGAGTTCGGGTTTCAGGGCCCTCGTGCGCCACTCGACCCCCATCTGCCGGACGCGCGTACGCCCCAGAAGCTCTTCCGCATCGAGGTGCCCGCGGGCGCGACGAGGGCGACGTGGCAGCCGCTGGCCCCGCATGGCGTCGACTTCCCCCGGGTACACCCCGAGCATGAAGGACGGGAGACGCCGGTGCTCTTCGGCGCAACGCGGGCCGACGTGCGCCACAGCGACCCCTTCGACTCGGTGTTGCGGGTCGACCTGCAGGACCCTTCGCGGCCGCCGCAAGTGTGGAGCCCCGGGGGCGGGGCGTTCGTAGGCGAGCCCGTGTTCGTTCCTTCGGCAGAGCGGGCCGACGAGGGCCACGTGCTGGTCCTGGTGTCCGACGGACTCGAAGGGCGGACGACGCTGGCAGTGCTCGATGCGTCGAAGCTGGACGCGGGGCCGGTCGCGACGGTGCCCATGCCCCTGCTGCCGTATGCGTTTCACGGCACCTGGGACCGACCGGCCTGACCCGACGTTTCACCGTGCGTCGCAGCCACCCTGCTTCCAACGGCGAGGCCCCGTTCGTGCGATGACTCCACCCCGATGCCGCCGTGGATCCCCAACGCCATCTCGGTCATCCGGGTGCTCCTGGTGCCCGTCTGGCTCGTGCTCGCCTTCCGGGCGCGTGACGTGGCGCTCGGTGGCGGCGTCATCGACCGCGCGCCGCTCCTTGGCGTCTTCGTGGCGCTCGGCCTCTCGGACCTCGTCGACGGCTTCATCGCCCGGCGCTTCGACCTCGAGTCCAACCTCGGCGCCACGCTCGACGCGGTGGCCGACAAGCTCGCGCAGGTCGCCACCGTCACCTTCCTCGTCTTCCTCGGCTCGCCGGGCTTCGCGTCGCTTCCGCTGTGGCTGTGGGTGACGCTCCTGGCGCGAGATGGTGCGCTGGCGGTGGGGGTCCTCCTCGTCTACCGGCGCCACCGCCAGGTGCACATCGAGCACCGCTGGCACGGGAAGGCCTCGAGCCTGGTGCTCTTCGTCGTCATCACCCTCGGCATCGCCAACGTGCAGGCGACCGCCATTCTCGTCGGCTCTTTCGTCTCCCTCGCGCTCATCGTGCCCAGCACCGTCAGCTACGTGCGCGAGGGCCTGCGTCAGCTCTCCGCGAGTGCGCGACCGGCCGTGCGCGGCGGACCGCCCATGAACACGTAGCCAGCACCGACCAGCGCGGCGAAGGACAGGGAGAAGGCCACCGCGCGCGGCGTGAGGAGCACCGCCAGGCACGTCTGCACCACTCAGCGGATCAACGCGTCGAGCGGCACGGGGTTCTGGTTCGACAGGTGCCCGAACGACAGCCCCATCGACTTGAGCAACGTGGCGTGGACGTCCGGCGGACGAATGACCGCGCCGCCCGTGGCGTCCAGCGCGCCGGTGCGGAAGTTCCACTTCGTCACGCCCATGCCCTGGTTCGTCGCGGCGCCGAACACCGTGTTGCCGCGAATGCCCGGGCCCGCGAGCAGGCAGCTCGAGGTGAGGTGGTGGTCGCGGCCCTCGCGGGTGTTGATCATCGGCGTGCGGGAGAACTCGCTGAACACCATCAGGTTGGTGCACTGCCACATCGTCTTCGTGGTGCCCGGCGCCGGCTTCGTCTTGAGGTACGCGATGAGGCGGCCCAGCGCGTCGAAGCCCGTGCGGAGCGACGCCGGCTGCTGCCCCGCCCAGTCGAAGTGGTCGTCGAGGTCCTCACCGAGCGTCACCGAAACCACCTGCGAGACGCCGTTCGCCAGCGCCTGGCCTGCCACCGCGGCGCGGCCCCGCGCGTTCGTGAGGTCGGCGGCGGTGGTGATGTTGAACGCCGTGAAGAGGTTCGCCATGTCGGGCGTGGGGGCCGGCAGGCGGAAGTCGAACAACGAGGCCTTCGTCGGGTTCATCAGGCCGCGCCCCAGCGTGCGCGCGTCCTTGAAGCCGTCGACCAGGCCCGCCGCGTTGAAGCCGTGCGCGGTGCAGGAGTCGGGGCCCGCCTCGTAGACGCCGATGGCCGCGTTCGACGGCGCCGGCAACGAGACGCCCGCCTGCGGCTGCATCACCGTCAAGAGGTCGCGGAAGCTCCCCACGCCCACCGCGCTCGCCGAGGCCGGCAACCCCTCGTTGTACGTCTCGACGTTCATCGACAGGTTGGGGACGTCGGTGCGCACGCCCGTCTGCGCGGCGAACTGGGTGTTGAGGCTCGAGCCCGAGGCGACGAGGCCGCGCGGGAACTTGCCGGTGATGAGGTACCGGCGGCCCACCTCGTGCGTCAGCGTGTCCATCTGCATGCCGCGCACGATGGCGAACTCGCTCGCGTGCTGGAGCAGCGTCTGCGGCACCGCGGGGCCGAAGCTCAGCGCGCCCGACGTCTGCACCCCGGTGCCGCCCGTCGCCGTCATCACCGCGGCCACGCCTGAGTCCTCCGCCGCGGCGAGGTCATACGCCGGCTGAATGCGGGTGACGGGCGCGCGGCCGCCGATGACCTGGAACTGCGGGTCGTTCTGCGGGCGCGGGTCGAGCGCGAGGAGCTGGTCCCAGCCGCCCGCGAAATAGACGACGAGGAGGTACTTCGGGTCGCCGCTCATGGGTTGAGCGAGGGCCGCGGAGCCCAGCGACGTCTGCTGCAGCAGCAGACCGCCGCCAGCCACGCCGAGGACTTCGAGGAAGGAGCGCCGGGACAGGTTGGGCTTCATGGCGGTCATCTCTCTTGAATCAGTACAGGTGGTACTCGGGAGCCATCAGCAGGGCGACGCACACCGCGCGCCAGCCTTCCCGCACGTGCGTGGCGTTCGGCGTCGCCGTGCCCGCCGCGCCCTTCACCGCGTCGTCGAACAGCTTGCGCAAGGGCGCCAGCGTCACCTCGTCGCCCGCCGCCACCTTGATGCCGTGGAAGCGCAGCTTGAGGGACCCGAGGTTCGAGTCGACGGCGGCGCGGTTGCTCGCCACGGTGTCGGTGAGGCTCACCGTCTTGTAGAGCACGCGCTGGTTGGCCGCCCGCGTCTGGTCGGCTGTCACGGTGCGGCTGCAGCCGTCCTTCGCGGCGTCGTCCATGAACTTGAGGAAGAGGGCCGAGGGCTCGAGGTTCTCGTCCATGGTGGCGAGGTAGTCGGGCTCGCCGAGGGTGCGGCTGCGGGCATCGAAGCCGTTCGTGGTGCCCACCATCCATGTCGAGCCGCCCAGCACCACGGCCATCGACTGCGCGAGCTGCCGCGTCGAGAGCCGGCGCGTGCCCGCGGACGCAGGGCCCATCGCCACCATGCCTCCACCAGCGCCGCCACCGCCCGAGGCGCCACCACCGGCCGAGCCTCCGCCAGCGCTGCCACCGCCCAGGAGCGGCGGGTGGTCGAACGGCAGCGACGGGCCGTCTCTCGTCACCACCAGGGAGGGGTCCGTCGACCCAGGCGTGGGCGTCGGCGCCTCGGTGCACGCCACGACGAAGACCGACGTCAGACACGCGGTGATGAGCGCGCGCATTAGCGAACCCTCCGGTACTGGGGCTGCGTGACGAGCTGCTGCATGAGCCACGGCAGGCTGTAGGTGTTGGTGCGGAAGCCCTCGGCGAGCGTGTCGAGGGTGTCGAGCTCGTCGGCGTCGGGGCCCGACAGGCGCATGTCCCGCTTCATGAGGGCGCTCCACGCGCGGCGCACGGTGCAGCGGGCGAAGGTGCCGTTGGCGAGCGACTCGTTGACACGCTTGCGCGGACCGCCTCCCAGCGCCTGGGTGATGTCGGCGTGCTGGGCGTCGGCGTACTGGTACGGCAGGAACGCGCCCGGGTTATCGGCGTCGTCATTCGTCACGTAGAAGCGCTGGCAGATGGCGTTGTTGCTGCCGACGCAGTTGGTCCTCAGGCGAGGCCACGTCACCGCGTCCGTCATGAGCGTGGTGCCCGACTCGGCGAACTGGCCCCAGTGCGAGGCGAGCGGCTCGAGGCCCCGGTGACAGCCGCGACAGGTGCAGCGCTTCGTCAGGTCGTCGCTGGTGGGGCTGCAGCCGTCGGCCGCCGTCTCGAGCCGCGAGGGCGGCGCGTAGGTCTCGCACTCGAAGTCCTGGCGGTACCGGTTGCCGCGCGCGCGGTTGGTCTGGAAGCGGATGAGGTAGGCGGTGGAGGTGAGGACGCCGGCGTGGAGGTCGCTCCCGCGGTCGACGTCGACCCACGCGGTGTCGTTGAACAGGCGAGTGGGGAGCGGCTCGTTCGGGTCGGGCATCGACCACACGCGGTTGGTCGAGAGGTTCGCCGCGAGGTTCTTCTTCCAGAAGGCCAGCACGCCGTTGACCGGCACCGTGCGGGACAAGACGAGGTCGGTGTAGGGCCGGCCGCCGGTGGAGACGCGATCGACCATGCGGCCGAGCTGCTCGCGCACCGCGTTGGCGATGGGGGTGCGCACGGCGGCGGTCGGCCCGAAGCAGAACTTGAGCCCCGCGCCGCAGCCGCAACTCTTGACGCCATTGGCCTCGAAGTGTCCGCACGACAGCGTGCGCGCGGTCGTCCCGGTGCCAACGGTGGCGGTCTCGGTCTCCTGGGCGTCAGAGGCGCACACCTTGATGGGGGTGGTCGACCAGTACGGCGTCACCCAGCGCCAGCCTTCCTGCGTGACGGTGCGCGTGCCGACGACGGTGCTGCGAAGGCCGGCCGCCGCGGGACGGAAGCCGCCGCCGGGCTCGAACTGGGTCTGCTCGAAGTCTCCGCACTGCAGCCCGTGCGTGGTGTTCGCGTCGGAGAGGCCCCGGTACAGCGTGCGCCGCCCCGTCGACGAGAGCGACCAGACGTCGGCCGGGTTGCCCGTCAGCGTCAACTGCGAGTTGACGTTGTTGAGCGCGACGTTGCTGATGTTCGGCCAGAAGAGGTCCTCGTGGTACCGGCGCATCACCACGCGGAACTCGTCGCTGCGCAGGTAGTCCGCGATGACGCTCGCCGGGACGGTGGGCTGCGCGTCGAGGGCCTCGTACTCGGAGAGGTCGGGCACCCGGCCGCGCAGGTCGAGCGAGAGCCGCCGCAGCAGCTGGTACTTGTCGAGGTCGCGCGGCTGCTGGCACTGGGCCCCGGGCTGCGCGAGCGCCGTCACCGACGACAGGACGGTGGCGACGATGAGGACGAGTTTCATGCTTCCTCCCGATGAAGTCTTCACGGCAACAGGCCTCCGGCGACCCAGCGCTCGAGCACCGCGTACTGTGACGGCCGCAGCACGCCCGACGACGCCGGCGGCATGGGCATGTCGATGTTCTTCACCCGCGACAGCGAGCGCTGCGCCCACGTCCGGGCCGTCTGCAGGTTGGTGAGGTCGAACACCGGCGCGTAGTTCGCGCCCGAGGTGTGGCAGCTCGTGCAGTGCGCGGCGAAGAACGGGCGCACGTCGGCGAAGGTGACGGGCGTCTCGGTGGGTCCGGCCAGCCGCTTGAGCGCGGCGCCGTCGAGCACGAAGAGCGCGCCCTGGGCGTCACGGACCAGGCCCTGCGCGATGGGCGAGGCGACGTCACCCAACACGGTGAGCTCGTCGACGAGGAGCGAGGACACCGCGCCGTTGGCCAGCACCAGCGCCGCGTCACCGTCGGCCACCACGTCGCGCACCGCGCCGGGCGCCCCGAGCGTCAGCAACGTCACCTCGTTCGAAGGCGAGACGCGCAAGAGCCCGGCGTCGGTCGCCAGCAGCACCACGCCCGTCGCCAGCCGCGCGGTAGCCGACACGGCGCCGAGGTCCTTCGCGAGCGTCACCACCGAGGGCGCGGCGACATCGATGAGATACAGGCGGTCGCCGCGGACGATCAGGGCGGTGCTCGCGTCGCGGCCGACGACGGCCTTCACCACGCCGCCGCCTCGCGGGTCCTGGAGGGCGAGCGTCTCGACGCCTGCGGCGGTGGCGCGCTGCACCGCCGTCTCCGTTCGCAGCCACCAGGTCTCAGCGGCGCCTTCGCCCACCACGTCGAGGCCGCGGACGGTCGGGAGCGACAGACCGTCTGACATCGGCGACCGGAGCAGACGTCCCTGTCGCTCCTGAAAGACACCCCCTGTCGCCAGCACGAGCGCCGCGCCGGTACGCCGGGACAAGGCGCGAACCGTGCCCACCGAGCCACTCCCCTTCGGCCCGACGGGCACCGGGACGAGCGAGGTGCCCTGACGAGTCGAGAGCCCTTCCAGCGTGGCGATGGCGACCTGACCTGCGACGACCGACAGCCCCACCGCGCCAGAGGTGGCCATCACCTCGGTCGACACCGGCCGGGTCCCCGTCACCGGCATCAGCGTGAGGCGCGCTGGCAGGGGCGGCTCCACCGGCGCGGGCGGCGGCATCACAATCTGCCCGGAGCCACAGGCGGCGAGGACGGCACAGGCGGCGAGGAGCGGTCGCATTCGGCGCCCGGCTTCAGCAAACCGTCGGCCACGGAAAGAATCCTGTTGAATCAGGCGGTTGGGCCAATCTCAAGACCCGCTCTCGAAGCTTCTGGAGTGAGCGTGCCCGGCCGGCTGTCCTCTGCATCAGGACAGCCCCCGCCTTCCCAGGGACTGTCACTTCTGAGATACACTTCCACCCATGACGGAGTTCGACCTCGAGGCGCTGTCCCGCCACCCCGTCGTCCGGAAGCTCACCGAGAAGGTGAAGGACAGCCTCGGGCTCACCTTCCTCTTCGTGACGCCGAAGGCGCGCGTGGCCGGCATTCCCTCGGGGCAGTTCATGCCGACGAACAACGCCCTGTGTACGCGCATCTGCACCGACCGGAAGAAAGGCATCAAGGCGTGCCTCTCGGCGGCGACCGGGCTCTTCGCGACGAAGCAGCTCGGCCGGGGCGACTTCACCCAGAAGCCCTGTCACATCGGCCTGCAGACACTGGGCGCGCCCATCATGGTGGACGGCCAGGTGCTGGGCCTCATCGCCACCTGCGGCTTCACCCGCGCCGAGCACGTCTTCGAAGAGGAGCAGGCCGTGGCGCATCGGGCCGCGCGGCAGGGCTGGGCCCAGGGCTTCGACGAGGCGCTCTCGCAGCTCCGCCAGACGCCCAGCCTGAGCGTGCGCGAGGTGCGCATCGCGGCCGACCTCATGCAGCTCCTCATCGAGCAGCTCATTCACTTTTCACGCTCGAGCGAGGCCGACGCCGAGGCGCTGCAGCGCGCGTGGCAGGCCCTCGAGGTGTCGTGCCCGCCCTCGCCGCTGGTGGGCGCAGGCGGTGGGCTGCGAGCGGTGGCCGCGGTGGTGGAGCGCTCGGCCTCCAAACGTCTGCCCACGCTCATCACCGGGCCGACGGGCGCGGGCCACTCGCACCTGGCGCGGCACGTCCACCGGCGGGGCGGCTTTCTGCGCACCCCCTTCGTCCAGGTCGAGGCGCGAGAGGGCCTCGCCACGGTGAAGGGCCTGGTGAGGAAGCGCACCTTCGGCGGCACCGTCGTCATCGACCACCTCGAGCTGGCGAACACGTCGATTCAAGACGAGCTCGCCGAGTTGGTGCGGGAGAGCCCGGACGTGTTCTGGATTTGCACCGCGCGCGGCACCGTGG
>JBILEB010000039.1:0-45236 GCA_044352295.1 Myxococcaceae bacterium | reverse complement strand
CCGCGCGCGCACCGGCACGTCATGGCCGTGGATGCGAATGAACGGCTCCCCCTCGAGCATGCGCCGGCCGCGCGTCCCGGCCGACTGGTAGCCCACGAAGACGATGGTGTTCTTCTCGTCCGGCGCGCGGTGCTTGAGGTGGTGGAGAATGCGTCCGCCCGTCGCCATGCCACTGGCCGAGATGATGATGCCGGGGCCGCGGAAGCCGTTGAGGCTCTTGCTCTCGGCCGCCGACATCACGAAGCGCGTCTTGTTCGTCCGCAGCGGCGTGTGGCCCCCCTGCACCAGCTGCCGCATGTCGACGTCGTGATCGCTCGCGTGCGCCAGGTAGATCGGGGTCGCATCACAGGCCATGGGCGAATCGACGAAGACCGGCAGCTCCGGAACCCGGCCCGCCCGCTCGAGCGCATCGAGGTGGTAGAGGATCTCCTGCGTACGGCCCACCGCGAAGGCGGGGATCAGCAGCACGCCGCCGCGCTTCACCGAGTCGTTCACCACCTCGGCCAGCAGGTCCATCGGCTTGACGTCTCGATGCTCACGGTCGCCATAGGTGCTCTCGGCGATGAGCGTCGTCGCGGCATTCACGGCGACCGGATCTTTGAGGATCGGCGCGTTGTACCGGCCGAGATCGCCCGTGAAGACGACGCGCTGCCTGGTGCTGAGCAGGTCGAAGACGCAGATCGCGCTGCCGAGAATGTGACCGGCTGGCACGAAGGTGAGGCGAATGCCGGGGACGATCTCGCGCGGTCGGTCGTATGGAAACGTCTCGAAGAGCGAGAGCGCTTTGTGCGCTTCGGCTTCTCCGTACAAGGGAAGGGCCGGCCGGTGCTTCGAGTAGCCCTCCTTGTTCGCGTAGGCCGCCTCTTCCTCCTGCAGCCGCGCGGAGTCGGGCAGCAACAACCCACACAGATCGCGCGTGCCTGCCGTCGAGAAGACCGGGCCGCGAAAGCCCTCGCCCACCAGCCGCGGCAGGCCTCCGGAGTGATCGATGTGCGCATGCGTGAGCACCACCGCGTCGAGCGACTTCGGATCGACGGTCGCCGGCGCCCAGTTGCGCAGGCGCAGTTCCTTGGGCCCCTGGAAGAGCCCGCAGTCGACGAGCACCCGCTGGCCGTCGTGTTCGAGGAGGAACCGCGAGCCCGTCACCGTTCCTGCCGCGCCAAGGAACTGAATCGAAGCCATCGTCACTCCAGGGAAAAGGACACGGTGTGCAACCCACCGCGCCCGAAGTCGAACCGCCACGCGTACTGGTACGTCAGGGAGAACGGCAGCACGTCCATCACGTTGAAGCGAAAGCTCACCGCGCCACCGGCCGCCCGCATCCACTCGCCCCGCGTCGTCAACGCCCCCGCGCCGAAGAGTTCGACGTCGAACTGGCGCGCGAAGAACGACGGGAACAGCCAGAGGATGGAGGCCGTGCCGCGATCGATGATGAAGGAGAAGCGGTAACGCGCGGTGGCGATACCGACGCCCTCCGCGCGGATCGTGAAGTCGTCGTAGCCGCGCACGGCCTCGGCGAGCGAGCCGGGGAGGTAGCCGCCAGGGCCTCGGGGCACCTCGACCGTCGACTGGCTCTGGTAGAGCGAAAAGCCTTGCGGAAGCCCGCCGACCCGCAGGGAGCGCTCCGGCGATCCAGGCAGCCCGCGGCCCACGAGCGAGATCCCGAGGGACTGGCGCTGCGAGAAGGGCAGGGGGATGCCGAGGCTGACAGCCCCACGAAGGTCGAACACGTTCCGATCGCTGCCGAAGGCCGTTGGATAGGCGGCCGCGCGTCCACTCAGGAAGATCAGCCTCTGGGGTCCGCCGTACGAGGTGAACTCTCCTGCGGCCCAGGAAGCCGACACCTCGGGACCGACATAGGTCTGGGCCACCGCGGTGCCGTCGGCGGGGCGAAGGAAGAAGTCCCCACGACCGGGCCCCCAGTTGTCGCTCACCAGCCCTCGGAATCCGAGCTCGACCGGCACCGTCCAGAAGCTGCGTGAGATGGAGGCCGCAGCTGAATAGAACGCGCCGTCATTCACGGCCTCGCGCGAGGCGATGAGGCTCAGCTCGAACGGCGCGAGCTGCAGGTTTCGGTACTCGACCGAGAGCGACCAGAACAAGCCGGGGAGCTGGATCGTGGCGTTGATGGCCCAATTGTGCCGGCCGAGCCGGTCCCGGCCGCTCAGCGACGCGTAGGAGGTGGTGCTGAGGCTCAACCGGCCGCCATCGACCCTCGGGAGCGTGAGGAAGGCTGGGAGCCGGAGTTGAGGCACGAAGAGGTGGTCGAGTCCGGAATAGGCCTCGTCCGACGTCACCTGAAGTGGTGGTGCGTCTGGAAACGGCGGCGGCGACTTGTCGGCAATGACCGTGGGTTCGGCAGCGACCGCGTCGTCCGCCGAGATGACGGGCGCGGACTGCGGGATCGCCGCGGTGTCGAGCGACCACTGCGTTCCTTCGCGGTTGATGAAGTAGAGCGCGCCCGCCGAGGCCCCGACGTCGAGCAGCGAATACGGAACGTCGGTGAGGCGCTCGAGGGCCTGCGAGGCGAGCGTCAACCGGAAGGCCTGGAGGCGCCGCTCGTGTTCGCGCGCGAAGACCAGGTGTCCCTCGTCGAGCCACTTTGCGCCGTAGTTGAACGCGCCGTCGTCGGTCAGCGCCCGCACCGTGCCGTCGGGCTCACGGAGGCGAAGGTTCCAGCCGTTCCCATCGAGTTGGGAGAAGACGATATGCGTGCCGTCAGGTGACGGTGACGGCGTCGCGACGCTCACGCCGGGTGGGGGCTCGTACAGCGGCGTGATCGCTCCGGTTTCGAGATCGAACGTGGCGAGCCGCGTGCGTCCCGGGAGCGTCTCGACGAACAGGTACTGCTTCTCCCCCGGCATGAGCGTGCCGCCCTGCCCACGCGAGAGCGCCTGCCAGACCTGAAGCAGCGCGCCGTTCGACGAGTCGAGCTTCCAGAGCTGCGTGCGCGTGTCGCCGGTCGCGATCAGATCCTCGTTCATCAGGAAGAGGAACTTCCCGTCGGCCGAGAACGAGAGGCCGCTCATCGTGATGGGGCCCACCTGGACCACGGGACGTCCGGGCAAGACGCGCGTCAGCCGATCTTCGACGCGCACCGTGCCGTCTTGCTCGAGGATTCGGAGCATCGGCACCTCGTCGTTGCCGCTCTGGATGATGGCGAGCGTGCCGGTGGCTGGATGGACGGCGAGGCGCGCCAGTTGTCCGAGCTGAAAGCGAAGCGCACGCTGCGAGGCCGGTCGGTTGCGGACGACGAGCGTGCGCTGCAGCTCGGCCCTCCATTCGTCGACCAACGCGCCAAGCGACAGCCCGTAGATCTCCTTGAACCGCAGCGACACGCCGAGCGGCGCGAGGAACGCGGTGCCCTGCTTGTCGATGAGCCGCCACAGCGCGTCTTCTCCGCCGCGCGCCACGAGCCACTCCACGAAGGGCAGCGAGGTCAGGTACGCGCCGTTGAAGGGAAACAGCTCGCGCTGGTTGGTGCTCAGATCGCCCGGGCTCAAGGCACCCCCGCGGGACGCGATGAAGGACTCGAACGCTCCGCGGTACATCGGGCTGTGGGGCCGTCCCACCTTTCGCCCGATGCGTCCCTCGTAGAGCTGCGCCACGCCTTCGGTGAACCACCGCTCGAGGAAGAGCTGCGAGGGGAACACGTCTCCCACGACGAGGTTCACCACGCCCCAGACCCCATCGACGTGCTCGAAGTGCGCGACGTGGAACATCTCGTGGCAGCTCACGTCGGCGGCGTCGGCGGTCGGCAGGCCGTACCAGTTGAAGAGCTCCAGTGAGGTCTGCAGCGGATTCACCGAGTGGAGCGGCTCGCCGAGCAGCTGGCTCGTCACGTACGCGTTGTTGAAGTTCGCGCTGGTGAGGAACAGGAGCGCCTGGCGTCGATCGCGGGTCGGCTCATGCCCCCGCAGCGAGGTGAGGCACTCGGAGGCACGACGGGCCACCCGCTCGGCAGCGGCGCGGTGCTCGGCCGGGTAGTAGACGACGAGCTCCTTCGTCTCGAGCCGCCGCATCTCGTCGCGCGCGAAGCTGGTCGCGATCGGCTGGCTGAAGCGGGGCACCGCGGTGGCGCACCCCAGGAGCAGCGCCGGCAGGACGAGCAGACCTCGCATCGGGTGGGAACCATCGCGCATCCACCGGTCCGGTGCTACGAGCGCCCGCATCATGACGATGCCGACGCCACCCCAACTCGAGGCCGCGTTCACGCAGGTCTCTTCAGCCCTCGACAAGCTCGAAGGCCGCAAGGTCGATCTCGACAAGGAGCCCTGGGACGCCATCGAAAAGGGCGTGATCAAGCTCCTCGGCGGGCCCTTCAACCCCCAGCAGATGGAGCACCAGGTCGTCGCGCTCGGCCTGTCCACCGCGTTCGCGCGCCGGCTGCATGCCGACCACCAGGCGTTCTGGTTCCCCTCGCGCGAGGCGGCGGAAGGGGCGTCGCTCGGCTTCCCCGAGGCGCTCATCATGTTGTCGCCGTTCGGCGCGGTGATGGAGGCGTTGGCGACCGCTCGCCTCGCGCGTCTGGACGACGTGCAGAAGGACCTTCGCACCTCGCTGGCGCAGGTGAAGTTCGGCGCGGGCGGGCTCGGTGGAGGAGCGCAGCGGCTCCACCCCGAGGACTACATGCGGCTGTTCGACCCCGGCTTCGTGCAGGTGGTCGCGCTCGACTCGCAGAAGGCCGCGCAGACGTGGACGACGAACCCCGAGCGGCTGGCGATCGACGTCCGCGATGCGATCGGCCGCGCGCAGAAGCTGCCGGCCGAGCTGAAGAAGCAGATGGAAGGCCAGCTGCTCACCGCGCTCCAGCGCATGGAGCCCGGCAAACCGCTCATCTCGCAGGTCCAGCGCGCGCCCCGGGTGTGTGAGGTGATTGGACTGCTGTTCGGCTCCACCACCAGCACCGGCTCGGCCCCGGAAGAGTTCTGGATGGATGTGGTGATGCCGCTCATGTTCATCGGAACGCCCACTGCCTTCCCGACGCTCGACGGGCAGGAGCTCGAGGCCGCGAAGCAGGGCATCGATCCGATGCTGCTCTACCTCGACGTGGTGCCGTACCAGTTCAAGGCCCCCGAGGACGAAGGCCTGCTGGGGGCCTTCCCGGGCTCGACGCTGGGGCTCCCGCACGAGGGCTTCGGGGCGGTGACGAACCTTCGGCTCATCAAGGTGGGCACCGGGGCGATGAAGGACGCCATCTCGAAGTTCGACGAGAAGCAGTGCCGCGCGTCGCTCGCAAAGTTCGCGGAGCACGTGAAGACGCAGACGGGCGTCGTGAAGCTCCAGGGCACCGACGAGGCGAAGCAGATGTTCGATGCCGCCATGGTGCTGCTGACCGACCTGAAGCGTGTCATCGACTCCGGGAAGGACGTCTGCGTTCGGCGGTTGACCGAAGCCGAGGCAGCCAGCGAGCCCGCGTTGGCGTTGGTGCGTCAGGCGCTGTCCGGGTCCCGGATCATCCTCGCGACCTGAGGGCGCGAAGGCTTCAGGACCGAGCCTCTCGGCGACGACGGCGGAGGAAGACGAGCGCCAGGCTCGCCAGGGCTCCGGCCGGCGCGCTGCTGCAGCTCCCGATGACGTCGTCGATCACCTCTTCACCGCCGACGTCCGCTTCTTCGGGGAGCGGTGTCTCGGTGGTCCCGCCGTCCATCGGCTGAGGCTCGATCGTTCCCGCGTCGATCGGCTCAGGCGCTCCAGCGTCGAACGGTGGCATCACGCCGGCGTCGACCGGTGGCGGGCTACCGGCGTCGACGGTGGGTCGGGGCACGACGGTGACGCGCACGGTGAGGAACGTGTCGCCCGGACCGCCCTGACCGGGATCCGAGAACCACGCGACGCCCTCGTGCAGCAGGCCGAAGGTCTGGGTGAAGGTGCCGACGGTGTTGCCCTGAAGCCGGGTCGCGAAGCGCCCCACCTGTCCCGTTGGCGTGTTGGCCATGGGGCCCGAGACGCGCGTGGGGGACAGCCACGTGCTGGCGGCGACGGGGGACGGCTGATCTCGCGGCGTCGGTGCCAGGCGGGTCGTGCCGGTCGTCCACGTCTGACTGCCCGTGTTGCGCAGCTCGAAGAGGCCGTCGAGGACGTCGCCCTGGACGAGCGTCACCGCGCCGACCTGCGAGGCGGGGAAGGTCTGGCTGACGAACTCCGCGCGCCACGCCGGCGGAGGAGGCGCTCCGCCACACCCGTTCGCCGCGAGCATCACCATCTCGTTGAGCCGGCCGAACAGCGCGTCGCCCGGGCACGACGTCTGCCCGTACTCGCGGTGGCCGCGCATCGAGGTGCGGTTGAGCGGAACGTTGTAGGTCGCGTTGAGCCAGGCGAGGAACCCGGCGCCAGCGCACATCTGCTGCGGCGTGGGTTGGTCGGTCGTGTAGGTGCCGACGACACAGATGCCGACGTTGCCGGTGTTCGCGTTGGCGGCGTGGCCTCCGAGCACGGTGGCGCCGCGGCCGGTCCAGACGCGCGCGTCACGCGTCATCAGGAAGTTGTACCCGACGTCGCAGTAGCTGCGGCTGTCCATGTGGAACGACTGGATCTGCCGCAGTCGTTGCTCGGCGGGGACCGTGTCATTCGTCGGTGAGACGGAGTGGTGAATCGCCGCGCGGTACGGCGTGGTGGGCGAGGAGCAGGTCGGCGCCCGAGCGCCCCAGGCGGCGCGGGAGAGAATGGGAGGGAAGGGCGCCATCGCCTGGCGGGTCCGGCCGAGGCGGGGCAGGGGCTCGAGGGCGACCGCGTTCGGTTCGCCCAGCTCGTGGATTTCCTCGACGGACAGGAAGCTCAGCTCGCCTCGAATGCGGAGCTGCAGGGCCGTGGCTCCGATCGGGACGTCGGCGTGACCCGCGTGCGTCTCGGGCTCGTCGAACACGCGCACGAGCGGCACGAAGTCCCGAAAGGTGCGGCCGTCGTCACTGAAGCGGACTTCGATCGTCGAGTCGCCGGTCGCGTCCCACAGCACCCCGACGCGGAGGGGTGTGCCCGAGAGCGTGAAGGTCTCGGTGCGGCCGTCGCCGGACAGACGCGTGGCCAGCTCGCTGGGAGAAAAGACGGCGAAGGGCTCGTCGTGATCGAGCGTGGTGGGCGCCGCAGGCTGGCAGGCGGCGAGGACGAGCAGGGCGGGGACGACACGCGACATGCAGCGTCAACTACGGGACGGACCTGGCACAACGCAAGGTGGGCAGCGGCGAAGACGTCACGCCGCCGCGTCACCCTTTGGTTTATCGAAGGATCCTCACCACCACTACCGCTTCGACCCAGTCGTTCTTGCGGATGTTCTTCCAGCAGTCCCACTCCCCCATCGTCGACCGGGCGCTCTTGTTCGACTTGTGCGGGTGTTCGCATCGAAGCCCGTCAGTCGAACGCGAGCGTTGCGTCGGTGGAGCAGTTCCGGTACGACTCGTACGCCGTTTGCGGTGGTAGCTCAGTTGGTAGAGCACGAGCTTCCCAAGCTCGGGGTCGAGGGTTCGAATCCCTTCCGCCGCTCTCTCGAAGGCCCTGAAGTCGCTCGGAGAACCGAGCCGATTTCAGGGCCTTTTGGGGTTCAGCGAACGCGGTTCTTGATCACACACGTCGAGCCCGCGACCTTCCACTGGCCTCCGGTCTCTCGCATGAGGGCCTTGAGGGCGTAGAGGTTGGGTCGGTTGCAGGTGCCGTTCTCCGGTCGCATGCAGATCGCGACCTCGACGTCGACGATCCGATCTCCGCCGACCTTCTCTTCCGACAAGGCCTTGGCCTTCGACCATTCCAGCGCGCCGTTGACCTCCTGGCAGACGTTGAACTGGCCTGCGTTCACCGCGGGGCTGTCGTTCATGAGGTACGAGACCTCGACGGGCTCGACCGTGAAGGCCTCGAGGGCCGTCGATCAGGTCCCCGTCTCGCCATATTGCTCAGCAGCCTGCATGGCCGGGCTCGGTTTCGAACAGCCCGCGACCAGCAGGACCAGCGAACTCAACAGGCCAACACGCATGAGGTACTCCTCCCACCAACGAGTCAGACCACGGGGACCTCCAACACGAGCCGAGCCCGGCGACAAGGGTCATTCAGACGACGTGGGGGAGCCTGTCAGGGCAGGCAGCGCCGACCGCCACAATCCGCGGTGCAGGTGATGTTGCCTGTCGACGGATCACACCCGCACGCGCTTGGGGTGCAGGCATTCGGCGGCGGACGGCACGTCGTCCCCGGGCGGCACTGGGCGTTGCTCGAGCACGGTGGATCGAAGTTCGCGCAGAACCCGGCGTCAGGCGTTCCGGCGTCAGTCACCGTCGTGCACTGACCGCCGCCACAATCCGACGTGCAGATGATCGCGCCCGACGTCGGATCACACCCGCACGCCGATGGAACACACTGCGTCGGATCCCTCCGGCACACCCGACCCGCTCCGCACATCGCGTTGGAGCTGCACGGCGGTTCGAAGCCCACGCACGCGCCGGCATCCGAGGCCTGGGGTCGGCAGACGCCTCCGCTGCAGTCGGCCGTACAGACAATCGACCCCGTCGCCGGATCGCACCCGCAGGCTGACGGGTTGCACTGGTTCGGGTCGCGCACGCAGCGATTTCCAGGGCCACACATCGCGTCATTGCTGCACGGCGGCACGAAGCCCACGCAGAACCCACCATCAGGCGAACCCGCGTCGATCACCCCGGCATCCCGCGGCTGGCACACGCCACCATTGCAGTCGGTCGTGCACACGATCCCGTTGGGGCCGCACGAACAGGCGCTGGGTTGGCACACGCCGGAGGGGCGAACGCACTGCTCGCCACGGACGCATTGGGAGTCGTTCGCGCACGGCGCCCGGAAGCCGACACACAGGCCCGCGTCCGGACGCCCGGCATCGCTCGACGGCACGCCACACACGCCGCCACCACAGTCATCGGTGCAGATGATGTCGCCCGTCGCGGGATCGCACCCACACGCCGACGGGTTGCACTGACTCGGATCGCGCAGGCACGCGCGCCCCGGTCCGCATTGCGCATCGGAGCGGCACGGCGGCTCGAAGCCGGCGCACAGGTTCGCCCCTGCGTCGGTGGCGGTCCTCGCCCGGCAGATCTTCCCGTTGCAGTCGCGCGTACAGATCGCCGAACCCGTCGCTGGGTCGCACGCCCCACACGCCGAGGGCGCGCAGCGACGATCCTCCGGCGGCAGACAGGCCTGGCCCCCGCGGCAGTCGAAGTCCGACTGGCACGGAGGCTCGAAGCTCGCGCACCGATCGACCCCTGCGTCGCGAACGGCGGCATCCGTCACGCCCGCATCGCTGCGCCGGGGCTGACAGAGCTTCCCGTCACAGACGGGGGGACAGACCGCTCCCACCGGGCAGTTGGCCGTGATGCACCGACCATCGTCCGGCAGGCGGCACTCGAAGGCGGGTCGGCACTCGCTGTCGGTTTGGCAGGTGACCACCTGCGGGAGCGGCACCGGCAGGGGACACCCAGCGACGAGGGCCACGGTGAGAATCGGAAGAATCGTTCGCATGCCACGCCACGAAGCAACTTGCGTACCGGTCGAAGGAGACCTGCTTTCGGCGACTTCGAGCGCGGTGCCCTCGAAAAACCGTGGGCTCGAACAGGCTGGCCGTCAGACCCGGCGAAAGCCCTACGTCGCTGTTGACACGCGCGCGGCGCTCACATACTTCCGCCGCGCTTTTCAGGCCGGCCCTGTCGTCTAGTGGCCTAGGACGGTGCCCTCTCACGGCATAAACCCGGGTTCGAATCCCGGCAGGGTCAAAAGGCCCCGGAATCAGCGATGATTCCGGGGCTTTTTGTCTTTCATCCCATGACCGACGCCCGCGCGCGACAGGCCGCCGTTCAGACCCTCGAGGCCCCCGACAGCGCGGACCTGGCGCCGGTGGATCTCGAAGGGTCCACCCACCGGCTCGAGTCTTTCCCGGAGCTCATCCAGGCGCTCGGCGCGGCCAACGACTCGGTGCGACTCGAGTTGGCCCACGAGATCAACGACGTGTTGGTCGCCATGCGCCAGCCCGGGCACGAAGCGGAGGAGTCCGAGTTCGTGATGCAGGCGCTCGGCTCGAAGGTGCTGCATCCCCTCATCGACCGCGCCGGGCGCAGCTGCCGCAAAGAGGCCGTCGAGACGATGATGGCCTGCGGGTTTCCCCACGCGCTCTTCCTCGAGCCCGAGGACATCACCTTCGCCCTCGAGTACGAGCCGCCCGTGCAGGCGGTTGCGCCAGCGACGGGGCCCACCCTGGCCGACTGGGAGCTTGAAGCACAGCCTTCACGCCGCATCGGTGGGTCGATCATCGCGCTGAGCCAGCTCGCCACGGCCAGGATGCTCGAATTGGCGGGCGCGTCGTCCTGGCAGCTCTGGCTCCCGATGCTGGTCGTCTTCGCGGTCGGGTTCTGGATGTCGTGGCAACTGGCGATGGTTCGCCCAAGGGCCGTCAACATCGCCGTCGTCGGCACTGCGGGCTTCCTCACCTTCCTCGCGTCGCTGATCGTCGCGGTGGTGGCCAATCAGCCGCTCGCGGCGATCTCGGCCGCTGGCATTGGCGTGGGGCTGTTCGTCGCGATAACCAACGCGGCAGAAACCGTCGAGCCCCAGGCTGGCGATTGGGATGACACGAGATGAGCGAGCCCTCCGTCGACGCCACCCGCTGCCCGCTGTGTCAGCAGCCCAACGCCTGCCAGATCGCGGCGGGTCAGAAGACCTGTTGGTGCTTCTCGGTCACGATGGATTCATCGGCGATCGATCGCGTCCCGGCCGAAGCGAAGGGCCGCGCCTGCCTGTGTCGCGCCTGCGGGGTGAAGCCCGCGCCGACGCCTCAGCAGAAACCCTGACCGGTCGGACGTTTCTTGCTTGATGGGAAACGCGGCTGTCGTTGTCGCGGTGGGGAGCGACTGTTAGAGCCGCCGCTCCTTCAAGGAGCCTGCCGTGACGCGTTCCCCCCTCGCTGCGCATTCGCTCGGTGCCTTCACGGCCGGAGCTTTCACGCCGCGGACCGGACCAGGCGCCTTTCGCGAGCTGCTGGCACAGGTGGGGACGCCGATCAGCGTCGTCGAGGTGAACGGGACGCCGGCGATCGCCTCGGGCGGGCAAGCGGTGATGGGCGTGACGCCGCAGGAGGGCCAGCTCCCGTTGCTTGGCCATGCCCCCTCACTGACGCCAGACCGGCTGGGCGATGCGCGCTTCACCGCCGACTACGGACTGCGGGCGCCGTACGTGGTGGGCGAGATGGCGAACGGCATCGCGTCAGAGGCGCTCGTCGAGGCCGCCGCCAACACGGGCTTCCTCGGTGTCTTTGGCGCAGCGGGGCTGTCGGTGCCGCGTGTGACGCAGGCGCTCGATCGGCTGCAGGCGCTGAGCGACCGGCCATGGGCGATCAACCTCATCCACTCGCCAGATGATCAGACGCTGGAAGCGGCGCTCGTCGAGCTGTTCCTCGCGCGCAGGGTGCGGGTGGTGTCCGCGTCCGCGTACCTCGATCTGACGCTCCCGTTGGTGACGTGGCGGCTGTCGGGCATCCACCGTGATGCCAGCGGCGCGGTGGTGGCGAACCGGCTGATCGCGAAGGTGTCCCGGGTCGAGGTCGCGCGGAAGTTCCTCGAGCCGGCTCCCGAGCGCTTCGTCGCGGCGCTCGTCGCCTCGGGCATCCTCACCTCGGATCAGGCCGCGCTCGCCGCCCAGGTGCCGATGGCCGATGACGTGACGTGTGAGGCCGACTCCGGGGGCCACACCGACAACCGGCCGCTCGTGTTGTTGTTGCCGGCGATTCAGGCGCTGCGCGACGAGATCTGCCAGCAGCGCGGCTACGCCCGACGCCCGCGCATCGGCGCAGCGGGTGGACTGGCGACGCCGGCCGCCGTGGCCTCTGCGTTCGCGATGGGCGCGGCATACGTGGTGACGGGCTCGATCAACCAGGCGACCCGCGAAGCCGGCACCAGCGATCTCGTCCGCCAGATGTTGGCGCAGGCGTCGTCGACGGACGTGGCGATGGCTCCGGCCGCCGACATGTTCGAGATGGGCGTGAAGGTGCAGGTGCTCACGCGGGGCACGCTCTTCGCGGTCCGCGCGCAGCGCTTGTACGAGCTCTACAAGGCGCATGACGGCATCGCGGCGCTCCCCGCACCGATTCGCGCCGAGCTCGAGTCGAAGTATTTTCGCAGCACGCTCGAAGAGGCCTGGGCCGGCTGCGAGCGGTTCTTCGCGAAGCGCGATCCCTCCCAGCTCGACAAGGCGAAGGCGAGCCCGAAGCACCAGCTCGCGTTGCTGTTCCGCGCGTACCTGGGCCAGGCGTCGAAGTGGGCCAACGAGGGCGTCGCCGACCGCACGCTCGACTTCCAGATCTGGTGCGGCCCGGCGATGGGCGCGTTCAACGCCTGGGTGAAGGGCAGCGGTCTCGAGGCGTGGGAGGCGCGCGACGCGGTGACGATCGGCCAGAACCTCCTGGTGGGCGCGTGCGTGCTGACTCGCGCGGCGGCGCTGCGGGCGCAGGGTGTGGTGCTGCCTCCCGAGGTCGAGGCGTTCGTGCCGCGCGATCGGGTGGCCCTGGAGCGGCTCGTCAAGACCGAAGCGACCGCGCCTGCGTCATCACGAGCCGAGGTTTCCACGCCGTCGCCCGCCGTCACCGCGTCCCGCCGGAAGGATCCGATCGCCATCGTCGGCATCGGGTCGATGTTCCCCAAAGCCGAGAACGCGCGCGCGCTGTGGCGGCTGCTGCGCACGGGCCAGGACGCGGTGGTCGACGTCCCTGCGACGCACTTCACGCTCGCCGACTACTTCGACGCCGATCAGAAGGCGCCGGACATGACGTACGCGAAGCGGGGGGCGTTCCTCTCGGCGACGGCGTTCGACCCGACCGAGTTCGGGATTCCGCCGGCGATCCTCGAAGCCACCGATACCTCGCAGCTCCTCGCGCTGGTGGTGGCGAAGATGGCGCTCGAAGACGCGGGCTACCCCGAAGACGGCGCGTGGGACCGCTCCCGAACCAGCGTGCTGCTGGGCGTCACCGGCACGCAGGAGTTGGTCATCTCCCTCGGCGCTCGGCTGGGGCATCCGCACTGGAAGAAGGCGCTCGACGACGCCGGCGTCGACGAGCGCACCGCGAAGGACGTGGTCGAGCGCATCAGCGCCTCGTACGTCGGCTGGCAGGAGAACTCGTTCCCCGGCCTGCTCGGCAACGTCGTGGCCGGGAGAATCGCGAACCGTTTCGATCTCGGAGGCACCAACTGTGTCGTCGATGCGGCGTGCGCGAGCTCTCTGGGTGCGCTGCACCTGGCGATCGCCGAGCTCGAGTCCGGCCGCACCGACATGGTGCTCACGGGCGGTGTCGACACGCTCAACGACATCTTCATGCACATGTGCTTCTCGAAGACGCCCGCGTTGTCGCCGACCGGTGACGCGCGGCCGTTCTCGAATCAGGCCGACGGCACGCTGCTGGGCGAAGGCATCGGCATGGTGGTGCTCAAGCGGTTGTCGGACGCCGAGCGCGACGGCGATCGGGTGTATGCGCTGATTCGCGGCATCGGAACCTCGAGCGATGGGCGGGCGAAGTCGATCTACGCGCCGCTGTCGAAGGGACAGGCCCGCGCGCTCAAGGCGGCGTACCAGGACGCGAACGTTCGACCGCGCGATCTGGCGCTGCTCGAGGCACACGGGACCGGCACGAAGGCCGGAGACGCCGCCGAGTTCGAAGGCCTGCTGTCGGTGTTCCGCGAGGATTCGACGGATCCCGCCTGGTGCGCACTCGGCTCGGTGAAGTCGCAGGTCGGCCACACGAAGGCCGCCGCCGGTGCCGCGGGGCTCATCAAGGCGGCGCTGGCGCTGCATCACCGGGTGATCCCGCCGACGATCAAGATCGATCGCCCGAACCCGGCGCTGAAGATCGACGAGAGTCCGTTCTCGCTGCCCACCTCGGCGCGTCCATGGCTGCGGTCGCCACGGGGCCCGCGCCTGGCGGGCGTGAGCTCGTTCGGGTTCGGAGGGTCGAATTTCCACACCGTGCTGGAGGAGTACGGCGATCGCCGCGCCGAGCCCGCATGGGACGGCTCCGTCGAGCTGGTGGCGTTGAGCGCGCCCGATCTGCTGCGCCTGACCGCGAAGCTCGAAGAGGCCCTCAAGGCGGTGGACGTCGCAGCCTTCGCGAGCGCCTCGCGCAGCACGTTCCGACACGAGGATGCGTACCGGCTGGTGGCGGTGGTCGACGCCGGCCGAACGCTCGATCAGGTGCTGGCGACCGTCATGGCGAAGGTGAAGGCCGGGCAGCCGTTCTCGACGCCCGAAGGCGTCTCCTTCGGCGTGGGTAAGCCCGACGGCGCGTTGGCGTTCCTGTTTCCGGGGCAGGGGGCGCAGCACGTCGACATGCTCCGCGACCTCGCGACGATCTTCCCCGAGCTGCTCGAGTCGGTCGAGGCGATGCCGGAGGTGGCGGCCCACGTCTATCCACTGCCTGCGTTCGATGCCGGCCTTCGTCAGCAGCGCGAGGCCGCGTTGACGAAGACGAACGTCGCGCAGCCAGCGATTGGGCTGGTCAGCCGCGGCCTGCTTCGGGTCTTCGCGCGCTTTGGTGTCACGCCGGCGCTCGTAGCTGGTCACTCGTACGGAGAGCTCGTCGCGCTGCACGCCGCCGGCGTGCTGTCAGCAGAGGAACTCGAGCTCGCCTCACGGCGTCGCGGCGAGCTGATGGCGGGTGACGGCTCTGATCGCGGCACGATGCTCGCGGTGCTGGCGCCGCTGGGAGAGATCGAGCGACTGCTGGCCGACGAGCGGCTCGAGCTCGTGCTCGCCAACCGGAACGGACCGTCGCAGGGCGTGCTGTCGGGAACGCGCGCGGAGATCGATCGCGCGGAGGTTGCCTGCAAGACGAAGGGCCTGCGCTGCACCCGCCTCAACGTCGGCGCGGCGTTTCACAGCCCGCTCGTGGCACAGGCGGCATCCGCCTTCGCTGAAGCCCTGGCGTCACTCACCTTCTCGACGCCGGCGATCCCGGTCGTCGCCAACACCACGGCCGAGGCGTACCCCTCGGCGCCCGCGGAGGCGAAGGCGCTGCTCGCGAACCAGCTCGCGCGGCCGGTTCGGTTCGACGGCGTGGTGGAGCGGCTGCACGCGCTCGGGGCTCGCACCTTCCTCGAGGTCGGCCCGCGGCCGGCGCTGACGGGCATGGTCAAGTCGATCCTGGGAGATCGGCCCTTCACGGCCCTCGCCGTGGACGCGCAGTCGAAGCGGGGCGGGGTGTTCGATCTCGCCCTCGTCCTCGCGCGGCTGGCCGCCGAGGGACGTCCGGTGCGCCTGTCCGAGTGGCAGAAGACGCAGCGGCCGCCACGCTGGGTGAACCGACCCGCGCGCGTGCCGAAGATGACGGTGCCGCTCACTGGCGCGAACTACCGCAGCCCCGTCGCGCCGAAGCCGCCCAGCCCGAGGCCCGCGCTGCCGGCGCCGACGTCGAATGGAGTCCACGTGAACGGCAAGAACGGAACGAATGGCGTGCACCCGCTTCAGGTGCCGGTGACGCAACCGGTGGCTCCGGCGGGAGACGCGCCCCGGGTGTACCAGGACAACCTTCGGGCCCTGCAGTCGCTTCAGGAGCAGACGGCCCGCGTTCACCAGCTCTTCCTCGAAGGGCAGTTGGCTGCGCAGCAGAACGTCGCAGCGTTGTTGGGGGGGCAGCCGATCGTTTCGGTCGCTCCGGTGGTGGCCGCGCCGCCGCGTCAGGTGACGCCCGCGCCTGTTCAGGTGACTCCAGTCTCGCCAGCGCCCGTGACCCCGCCAGCGCTGCCGAAGCCCGTTCCAGTGGCCGTCGCCGCCCCGGCGCCGATGGACGTCGTTCCCTTGCTGATGCAGGTCGTGTCGGAAGCCACGGGCTATCCCGTCGAGACGCTCGCGCTCGGGATGGATCTCGAGGCCGATCTCGGCATCGACTCGATCAAGCGGGTCGAGATCCTCTCGATGCTGTCGCGCCGGGTGTCAGGCGCGCCGTCGGTGAACCCCGAGAAGCTCGGGTCGCTGCGCACGCTGCAACAGGTGGCGGATTTCGTGAGAGGCGCAGCGCCGGCCGTGATTGCGCCGGCGGTGGGAGTGGTGGCGGCGGGAGTCGATGCGCGGGGCACGCTCTTGTCGACGGTGGCTGAGCTAACGGGCTACCCGGTCGAGACGTTGTCGCTGGAGATGGATCTCGAGGCCGACCTCGGCATCGACTCGATCAAGCGCGTGGAGATCCTCTCGCTCCTCTCCCGACGGATCCCCGGCGCGCCGTCGGTGAATCCGGAGAAGCTCTCGGGGCTCAAGACCCTCGCGCAGGTGCTCGACTTCATTGGCGCGTCGGCCCCTTCGTCGCCTGTCCCCGTGACGGCCGCGCCTCCCGCCGCACCCGCGGTGGAACTGGCGAAGGTCCTCCTCGGCACGGTCTCGGAGCTGACGGGGTACCCCGTCGAGACGCTCTCGCTCTCGATGGATCTCGAGGCGGATCTCGGGATCGACTCGATCAAGCGGGTCGAGATCCTCTCGTTGCTCTCGCGCCGGGTGCCGAACGCGCCATCGGTCGATCCGGAGAAGCTGTCGGGCCTGCGGACGCTCGACCAGGTGCTCGGGTTCGTCGGCGGTGCGCCGGCGGTGAGTTCGCCACGGCCCGTCGCGGTCGCCATGCCGCCACCGGTCGCGGCGGTGAGTCGCGTGATCGAGGTGGCTCCGATCGTCGTGCAGCGTCGCGTCGTGGTGCCGGTGCGCGCGAAGGTCTCGCCAGCGGCCGTCAAGTTGCCCATGGGACCCATCGTCGTCACCGATGCGGATCCAACGTTCGCCGCAGCCATCGTGAAGGCGCTCGCCCGCGCGGGGCAGTCCGCTGTCGTGTCGACGTCAGGTGCGATGCCGAACGGTCCCGTTGCGGGGCTCATCTTCACGGCTCCTGCGTTCGAAGCTGCCTGGGACGACGCGGCGGAGGTCGGACTCAAGCAGGCACTCCAGCTCGCGCGGGCGATGTCCGGATCGTTGCGCACGACCGCCGGCGCGTTCGTGGCGGCCGCGAGTCGGCGAGACGGCGCGTTTGGGTTCGGAGGAACGTCGGTTCCAGCGCACCCGCTCGCGGGGGCGGTGAACGGGCTCATCAAGACGCTGGCGCTCGAGTGGCCCGAGGTGCGGTGCCGCAGCGTCGACGTGTCAGCGCTCTGGTCGGTGGATGACGCGGCGACGGCGCTCGTCGATGAGCTTTCGAGCGACGGGCCGACGGAGCTGGGCCTTGGGCCGGCCGGCCGGGTGACGCTCGCGCTGCGGGATTCGGCGGTCGCGGCCTCGACCGTGCCGTTGGCGCCGAACGACGTCGTCATCGTGACGGGCGGCGCGCGCGGCGTGACGGCAGACTGTGCGCGGGCGCTGGCGCAGGCCTCGGGTGCGACCCTGGTGCTGTTGGGTCGTTCACCGGCGCCAGCCGATGAGCCCGAGTGGCTCGCTCCCGCCGCGGACGAAGCGGGCGTGAAGCGGGTGCTCCTCGAGCGCGCTCCCCAGGGCAATCGTCCAAGTCCAAAGCAGCTCGCCGAGTCGTCACGGCAGGTGCTCGCCGCCCGTGACATTCGAGCGACGCTCGCCTCGATGGCGCGGCTCGGGGTGAAGGCCGAGTACCGCCAGGTCGACGTGCGTGATGCCGAGTCGGTGCGGTCGGTGCTCGAAGAGGTGCGCACCTCCATCGGTCCGATTCGTGGCGTCGTTCACGGCGCGGGCGTGCTCCGTGACAAGCGCATCGAGGACAAGCGCGACGACGACTTCGAACAGGTGCTCGATCCAAAGATCGGCGGGCTGCGTGCGGTGCTCGACGCGACTCGTGGTGACACGCTCACGGTGGTGGCGCTCTTCTCGTCGGTGAGCGGACGCTTCGGTCGACGCGGTCAGTCGGACTACGCGCTCGCGAATCAAGCGTTGGTCTCCATCGCGCAAGCGGAGGCCCACCGTCGCCCTCGTTGCCGGGTGGTGGCGCTCGATTGGGGCCCGTGGGCTGGTGGCATGGTGACGCCCGCGCTCGAGGCGACGTTCAAGGCCGAGGGGATCTCGCTCATTCCGCTCGACACCGGCGCCAGGGCGTTCGTCGAAGAGCTCACCGTCGACGCGAGCGGGCCCCGAGAGGTGGTCCTTGGCGCCGGGTTCGGAGACGCTGCCGAAGCGGGCTGGTCGCTGGTCGCCGCGGAGCGCGTCGAGAAGAGCTGGCCGGTGCTCACGGATCATCGGCTCAACGGCAAGCCGGTGCTCCCGTTCGCGATGACGATTGAATGGTTCACCCGCGCGGCGCGTGCGCTCGCCGAGGGGCGTCGTGGCGTCGAGCTCGACGACGTGCGGGTGCTGCGTGGCGTCACGCTCGATGACGACCGCGAGGAGCTGTCGATCTGGGCGGGCCGGCCGGAGCGTCGTGGCGAGGCGATGGCGGTTCCGCTGGAGCTGCGCAACCGCAAGGACGTCGTGCATGTCCGCGGCGTCGCGGTGCTTCGGTCGACGGTCCCGGTGGCGGAGCCCATCTCTGCGCCGGTGAAGGTCGCGCCGTTCGTCACGCCGGTGAGTGAGCTGTACGCGAGTCAGCTCTTCCACGGCCCGACGCTGTGGGCGATTCGATCGATCGAGGCGCTGGGTGAAGACGGAATGAACCTGACGCTGCGCGCGCACGCGACCTCGGAGCGGCTCGTGCCAGGCCCGTCTCGGGCATGGTCGATTGATCCACTCGTCCTTGACGGCGTCTTTCAGGCCTTGATCGTCTGGGCGCGCGCTCGGCTCGGTGCGCCCTCGCTGCCGGCGAAGGTTGGCGCGCTCAAGGTGCTGGCGGTCCCGGTGCCTGGCGACGTGAAGGCGACGATCCGGATCCGATCCGTCGAGGGTGCGACGATCATCTCCGACGTCGAGCTGATCGACTCGGCCCAGGTGCGCTTCGCGGTGCTCGCGGGCTCGGAGTCGACGGTGAGCAGCACGCTGACGCGCGCGTTCACCGCCGATGCGTCGGTGGTGCAGCCGGCTCCGCAGGCATGACCTCGTCGCGTGCCATCGCCATCGTCGGCCTCGCCGGCCGATTCCCGGGCGCTCCGTCTGCGGAGGCGCTCTGGGCGCTCGTCGCCGCGGGCCAGAGCGCCGTTCGAGCGGTGCCACCCGAGCGTTGGCCGGTCGCTGCCGAACGGGTCGTCGACGGATCCGGCGGCGTCGATCGCGCCCGCTCGCAGCGCGCGTGTCTGCTCGAGCCGTTCGAGCTCGCTGTCGACGGCGTCGCGGTCGATCCATCGGAGCTCACGCCGCTCGGCAGGCTGGCGTTGCAGCTCGGCTTCGACGCTCTGCGCTCGACGAAGGGGCCCGTGAACCGGAGCCGCACGGGCGCGATCGTCGCGAACATCGCGTTGCCGACCGACGGCGCTTCGGCCTGGTCGGAGCACATTCTTCTTCCGGCGCTGCTCGATGAGGCGACGGTCGCCGCGAATCCGCGCGAGGCGTTTCCCACCTCATGGCCTGTCGGCGTGATGGCGCGCGCGCTCGGCCTCGGGCGCGGTGCGTTCACGCTGGACGCAGCGTGTGCGTCGTCGCTCTACGCGATTCACCTCGCGTGTCTCGAGCTCGAAGCGGGCCGGGCCGACGCCATGTTGGCGGGCGGGCTCTCCCTCGCGCAGTCGCTCTACACCCAGATCGGCTTCTCGCAGCTCCAGGCGCTGTCACCGTCAGGGGTGTGCGCGCCGTTCTCGACCCGAGCAGACGGTCTGGTGGTCGGGGAGGGCGGTGGGCTCGTCGTGCTCAAGCGCCTCGACGACGCGCGACGCGAAGGCGATCAGGTGCTCGGCGTGATCCGCGGCATCGGTTTGTCGAACGACGTCGGTGGTTCGCTCTTGTCGCCGGACTCCGAAGGGCAGCTCCGCGCGATGCGGGCTGCGTACGCGCAGGCCGGGTGGGAGCCGCGCACCGTCGAGCTGGTCGAATGCCACGGCACGGGCACCCCGCGGGGGGATCAGGTCGAACTCCAGAGCCTCGCGACGGTGTTCGAGGGGGCTCGGCCGGTGATCGGCTCGGTGAAGAGCAACGTGGGCCACCTGCTGACGGGCGCGGGAATGGCCGGGCTCACCAAGGTGCTCGGGGCGCTGGCGCATCGAACGTTGCCGCCGACGGCGAACGTCTCGGCGACCACGGTGGCCCCTGCGGCGAAGGCCTTCGAGGTGCTCGAGGCACCGCGGCCGTGGACATCGGAGGGTCCGCTGCGCGCGGCGGTCTCGGGGTTTGGGTTTGGTGGGATCAACGCGCACCTCGTGATCGAAGCCGATGCTCCGGCAGTGCCAGCGGTCCAGGTGACGCACGAGGCGCCGGCCGTCGCGATCGTCGGCCTGGCCGCGCGCGTCGGGTCGTTGGACGGCATCGAGGCGATCGCCGACGCGTTGCGTACGGGCTCAAACGGCCTTGCCGCCCGACCGCCGCGACGGTGGAAGGTGCCCGGGCTCGAGACGGTCGAAGGTGCGTGGATCGAGGCCCTCGAGATCCCAATCGGGCGCTTCAAGGTGCCGCCGCTCGAGCTGCCCTCGGTGCTGCCGCAACAGCTGCTCATGCTGCAGATCGCGGCGGACGCAGTGGAGGACGCTGGGGGCCTCGAGGGCGCGCCGCGGCTGCGAACGGGCGCCGTCGTCGGCATCGGCCTCGATCTCGAGACGACGTCGTTCCACGTGCGCTGGGTGCTCGACCGCCACGCACGCGCGGCCCTCGCGAAGGCGGGTCACGACGTCCCCGAGGCAGACCTCGAGGTGTGGGTGACGAAGGCGGCGGCGATGGTGTGTGCGCCGCTGGATGCGCAGCGGGTGCTTGGCGCGCTCGGCGGCATCGTGACCAGCCGGCTCGCGCGTGAACTCTCCCTCGGCGGGCCGAGCTTCGGCGTGCAGGCAGAAGAGGCCGGCGGGCTGCGGGCGCTCGAGGTCGCGACGCGGTTGCTCCAGCGTGGAGAGGTCGATCAGATGATCGTCGGCGCCGTCGATCTCGCGGGAGATCTCCGGCGAGTCCGCGCACGTCAGCTGCTCGGCCATCGGGAACCGCCCGCCGACGGAGCGGTGGCGCTGGTGGTGAAGCGGCTCGAAGACGCCCAGCGCGCAGGTGACACCATTCATGCCGTGATTCGCGATCTCGGCAGCGCGACGGGCGCCGTGGGCTCTGATGCATCGCGGTTCGGAGACGTGGGCGCCGCGACTGGTCTCCTGTCGGTCCTCGCAGAGACACTCGCGATCCATCGTCGGGTTCACTTCGGTCGCGACGCCGAGCACGCGATGCCGTGGCCGTCCGAGGGGAAGGCGCGTCAGCGCGTCGTTCGCCAGGCCTCGATGGACGGCACCACCGTCGAGGTGACGCTCGAGCAAGCACCACACGATGCTCCCGTTCCATTGCGTGCGGGCCGTCGTGCCGCGGGGCTGTTCCTCGTCGATGCGGCATCGGTCTCTGCGCTGACCCAGCTCGTCCGAGAGCACGCCGACGCGTCGATCGATCGGCTCGCGGCGGAGTGGTTCCACCGAGCGGCCCCGATGACGCGGCCTGCTGCCCTCGTTGCGAAGTCTGCGCAGGAGTTGCTCGCGCGTCTGGACCGCCCACTCCCACAACCTCTTCAGTCTGAGGGTGAGCTCGCGTTCGTCTTCCCAGGATCCGGCAGCCACTACGAGGGCATGGGCGAGTCGCTGCCGTTGTCGTTGCCCCAGGCGCTCGAGCAGCTCGGGAAAGAGGTGGAGGACTTCTCCCGACACCTGTTCCCGACCGTGACAGCGGGCCCCGCGGGCCTCGCCGAGATCATCGTGCGCCAGGTGACGCATGGGCTGGTGGTGCACGACGCGCTCCGTCTGCTCGGCGTCCACGCGCAGGCCTACCTCGGGTACAGCCTGGGCGAGTCAGCGGCGCTGTTCGCCTCGCGTACGTGGCGCGATCGCGACGCGATGTTCAGTCGCACCCTCGAGAGTGGACTGTTCCGGAATCAGTTGACGAGCACCGGCAGCGTCTTGCGCGAGGCATGGGGGCCCGACGCGGAGTGGGTCGTCGCGCTCGTCATGCGTCCGAAGGAAGACGTGCGCTCCGTACTCACCGGGACGGCCACGCTGCTGATCGTCAACGCACCGAGTGAATGCGTCATCGGTGGACGCCGCGAGGACGTGCGCACGGTGGTGGGCAAGCTGGGAGGCGCCGCCGTCTTCCTCGAGGGCGTCCCCTTCGTTCATCTGCCCGCGATCGAACCGGTCAAGGACGCGTACCGGGCGCTCCACGTGTTGCCGACGACCCCGCCGAAGGGCGTGCGGATCTACAGCTGCGGGTGGGCGCGCGCGTACGAGCCGACCGAGGCGGCGTGTGCCGATTCGGTCCTGACCAACGCGCTCCACGGCTTCGACTTCACGGCGCTGATCGAGCAGGCGTGGCGTGATGGCGTTCGGGTCTTCGTCGAGCCCGGGCCACAGGGCTCGTGCACGCGGATGATCAGCCGCATCCTCGGAGATCGGCCGCACCTCGCGGTGGCGGCCTGTCAGCGGGGCCAGGACGGTTATGTGAGCGTGCTCGAGGCCGTGGCAGCGGTGGCGCAGTCGGGGCGGTCGGTCGATCTCTCCGTCCTGTACTCGAACGCGCCGCGCATCGAGGCCCGTCGTGCAGGGCGTACCGTGCGCATCGAGGTCGGCGGAGCGCCAATGGAACGGCTGCCGCTCCCGATTCCCCACCGGAGGCCGGAGCGAATGGACGCACCCGTGGTCGTTCCCGCAGCGCCTCCCGAGACGCGGCTCTCTGTCGATGGTCGAGTCGAAACCCGGACCGGGAGTCCCTCGTTCGACCTGACGAGCTTCCTTCGTGTGAACGAGGCCACGGCCCAGGCGCACGCGCGGTTCCTCGAGGCGTCGCGGCAGTCGATGGAGCTGCAGACCCGCGTGCTCGAGCTGCAGCGGCAGGCGATGGCTCGAGCTCCAGTGCCGACGGTGGCGCCCCCGCCCCGGTTCGATCGCGCGATGTGTCTCGAGTTCGCCATCGGGAAGCTCTCCACCGTGCTGGGCCCGGCCTTCGCGGCGGTGGATGGGTTCCCCACGCGCGTTCGGCTCCCCGATGAGCCGTTGATGCTGGTCGATCGCATCGTCGACGTCGAAGGGGAACCCGGCAGCCTCTCGTCGGGTCGCTGCATCACCGAGCACGACGTGCACGAAGGCGCCTGGTACCTCGACGGTGGCCGCGTACCGGTCTGCATCAGCGTGGAAGCGGGCCAGGCCGATCTGTTCCTGAGCGCGTGGCTGGGCATCGATCTGCAGACCAAAGGCGAGCGCGTGTACCGGCTCCTCGACGCGAAGGTGCTCTTCCACCGGGATCTCCCGCGGGTCGGCGAGGTGATTCGGTACGACATCCGCATCGATCGGTTCGTCCGCCAGGGTGAGACCTGGCTGTTCTTCTTCCGCTTCGACGGCACCATCGACGGCGCGCCCTTCATCACCATGTTCGACGGCTGCGCGGGCTTCTTCAGCCGGGAGCAGCTCGAGCAAGGCAAGGGCATCGTCGTCGACACGAAGAAGCCGCGGACGACTCGGCTCGGCGCCTCGTTCACGCCGTTGACCCAACCCGCGCGTCAAGGCCTCGACGAGCGGCAGGTGGAAGCGCTCCGAACGGGCGATCTCGCGGCGGCGTTCGGTCACACCTTCCCGATTCGTTCACTCGCCCCGTCGCTCCGACTGCCCTCGGGGCGCATGCACCTGGTCGACCGCATCCTCGAGCTCGACACGCAGGGTGGCTCGGCAGGGCTCGGCCTCGTCATCGGCGAACACGATGTCTCGCCCGAGGCCTGGTACCTGACCTGTCACTTCAGTGGGGATCCGGTGATGCCCGGCACGCTCATGTACGAGTGCTGCCTCCACACGCTGCGAGTGCTGTTGCTGCGCCTCGGTTGGGTCGACGACGCGACGGACGTCGATCTCCACTACGCGCCCATCGAAGGGCAGGCGAGCCAGCTCAAGTGCCGCGGCCAGGTGCTCCAGTCGACGAAGCGCGTCCAGTACCGCGTCGAGATCGACGAGCTCGGCTACGGCCCGGAGCCGTACGTCATCGCCACCGCCTCGATGTTCGCGGACGGCAAACACGTCGTGCAGATGGACGGCATGTCGGTGCGAATTCGCGGCATGACTCGTGAGCGGATCGAGGCGCTCTGGCAGCCGGCCTCGAGCCGGCCCGTGTTCTCACGAGAGCAGATCGTCGAGTACTGCGAGGGCCTGCCGTCGAAGTGTTTCGGGCCGGCGTACGTGCCGTTCGACGACGGGGTGAGGCGGCTGGCGAGACTGCCGCGCGATCCCTTCCGCTTCATCGACCGGGTGGTGGCGTGTGAGCCGAAGCCGCTCGTCATGGAGCCCGGCGGGTGGATCACCTGCGAGTTCGACGTTCCGTCCGATGCGTGGTTCTTCGCGGCGAACCGGCAACGCTCGATGCCGTTCTCGGTGCTGCTCGAGGCGGCGCTGCAACCGTGTGGCTTCCTCGCGGCGTACGTCGGTTCTGCCTTGACGACGCCCGATACGCTGAGCTTCCGCAACCTCGACGGCTCGGCCACGGTGCTGCGTGAAGTCCGACCCGACGTCGGTCAGCTCACCATGCGCGCGCGGCTCACGAAGGTCTCCCGTGCTGGAGGCATGCTGCTCCAGTCGTTCGACTTCGAGGTGCTCGATCGGAACGGCCCGGTGTTCAAGGGAGACACCGGCTTCGGGTTCTTCCCTCCGGCCGCGCTCGCGCAGCAGGTGGGGATTCGTGGAGGCGCCGCCTGGCCGACGCTCTCTGGTCGATCGTTCACGCTCGCCATGGACGCGCCGGCGAGTCCTGCGGAGGCGCGCACGCACACCGCCACGGGACTGAGCCTGCCAGCGCGCGCCTACGCGATGATCGACACCATCGACGCCCTCGCGCTCGAGGGTGGGCCGCATGGGCTCGGTGGCGTCATGGGCTCGAAGGTCGTCGACCCGTCGGAGTGGTTCTTCGCCGCGCACTTCTTCCAGGATCCGGTGATGCCGGGTTCGCTCGGGCTGGAAGCGCTCCAGCAGCTGCTCCTCGTGTACGCGCGTGAGCGGTTTCCCTCGCTCCACGCCACCCATCGCGTGCAGTCGATGGCGGTCGGGGAAGCGCACGTCTGGCAGTACCGGGGCCAGGTGATTCCGACGAACCGCCTCGTCCAGGTGCAGGCCCATGTGAAACGCGTCGAGGACACGCTGATCGTCGCCGACGGGCAATTGCTCTGCGATGGCAAGGTGATCTACGCGATGAAGGACTTCGCGCTGCGCCTCGTGCCGGAGGAGCGCTGATGCGCTGGACGAAGGTGCACCTCGAGGCGATCGGCGTCGAGCTGCCAGACGAGGTGCTGACCTCATCGGAGATCGACGCGCGGCTCGAGCCCATCCACGCCGCCTTGCGAATGGGCCCGGGTCAACTCGAGGCGCTCACCGGCATTCAGGCCCGACGGCGCTGGCCGAAGGGCACCTCGATGGCGTCGGTCGCTGCGAAGGCCGGGCGTCGGGCGCTCGAGCGGGCCGGGGTGTCGGCGGACGACGTGGGGGCGGTGCTGTTCTGCGGAGTCAGCCGCGACAACCTCGAGCCGGCGACCGCGTGCGCCGTGGCGGCAGAGCTGGGGATCAGTGGCGAGGCCTTCGTGTCGGATGTGAGCAACGCCTGCCTCGGGATGCTCAACGGGATCGTCGAGGTCGCGAACCGGATCGAGCTCGGGCAGCTCCGCGCGGGCCTGGTCGTTTCGGCCGAGAGTTCGCGCGAGATCATCGACACCACCATCGCGCGAATGAACGCCGAGCCCACGATGGAGCGCTATCGGCTTGGGCTCGCCACGATGACGGGTGGATCCGGTGCCGCAGCGGTGTTGCTGACCGCGTCCGACTTCTCGGCGACCGAGCACCGCCTCGTCTCCGGCGTCGCGCTCGCCGCTCCCCAGCACCATCGGATCTGCCGCTGGGGGCCGGCGCAGGGGCTCCTCGGAGAGTCCACCAACGTGATGGACACCGACGCCTCGCAGGTCCTCGAGCACGGCGTCTCGCTCGGTCGCGCGACGTGGGATCGTCTGCTCACCATCAGCGGCTGGCGGCGCGACGAGATCGATCGCGTCATCTGCCACCAGGTCGGCGCCGCGAACCGCCGCGACATCCTCTCGACCATCGGGGTCTCCGAGTCGAAGGACTTCTCGACCTTCGATCGACTCGGAAACATGGGCACCGTCTCGTTGCCCATCACCGCGGCCCTGGCGGACGACGCCGGGTTCCTCCAGACCGGCCACCGCGTCGCTTTTCTCGGGATCGGCAGCGGCCTCAACTGCCTCATGCTCGGACTTCACTGGTGAGCGACATGACCTTCGACATCACGCCGTACCGTTCGCTGTATCCCTGGCAGGGCCGCTTCTTCGACGTCGGCAACGGGGTGCGCATGCACTACCTCGACGAGGGGAAGGGCGAGACGCTCGTGATGCTCCACGGCAACCCGACGTGGAGCTTCTATTGGCGACACCTCGTGAACGCCTTCAGCAGCCAGTACCGCGTGATCGTTCCGGATCACGTGGGCTGCGGCCTGTCGGACAAGCCCGGCGACGAGGCGTACCCGTACGTGCTCGAGCGGCGCGTGGCGGATCTCGACGCGCTGCTCGACTCGCTCAAGCTCAAGACCAACGTCACGCTCGTCGTGCACGACTGGGGCGGGATGATCGGGCTCGCCTGGGCGACGAAGAACCCCGGCGTGGTGAAGCGCTTCGTGGTGCTCAACACCGCCGGCTTCGGGTTGCCCCGGGGCCGAAAGCTGCCGTGGCAGATCGGCGTGGTTCGCTACGCGCCGTTCTTCCCGGTGCCGGTGCGGGCGTTCAACGCCTTCTCGCGTGGCGCGAACCTGCTGTGCTCGACGCGTCCGGGTCGCATGACGCCGCTCGTGAAGCAGGCGTACCTGGCGCCGTACGACTCCTGGTCGCACCGCATCGCCGTGCAGCGCTTCGTCGAGGACATTCCGCTGTCGCCGGGCGATCGAAGCTGGCCGGTGGTGCAGGAGGTCTCGGACAAGCTCGAGGCCTTACGCTCGACGCCGATGCTCATCTGCTGGGGGCGCAAGGACTTCGTCTTCGATGACGCGTTCCTCGCGGAGTGGCGTCTGCGGCTCCCCGAGGCCGAGGTGCACGTGTTCGAGGACGCGGGGCACTACGTGCTCGAAGACGCGCACGACGAGATCGTCTTGTTGATGAAGGCCTTCCTCGCGAAGCACCCGCTCCCCGGATCCGTCTCGTGAACGCGCCGGCGGTGCCGAAGACCAGCGCCAACATCGCCTCGCACCTACCGGCCATGGCGCGGCTCGATCCTGCTCGGCCCGCGATCATCTCGCCGAACGGGAAGGGTGGTTGGAACACGATGAGCTTCGGCGAGCTCGACGCGATGAGCGACCGCATCGCGCACGGGTTCGCGGCGATTGGCGTCACGCGAGGCAAGCGCGCGGTGCTCCTCGTGCCGCCCGGGCCCGATTTCTTTCCGCTCGTCTTCGGCATCTTCAAGACCGGCGCGGTGATGGTGGCGATCGACCCGGGGATCGGCCGAAAGGCGCTCCTGCAGTGCCTGGCCGAAGTGCAGCCCGAGGCCTTCATCGGCATCCCCGCAGCCCACGTCGCGCGCGTGCTCTTCCCGAAGCCGTTCCGGTCCGTGACCGCGAACGTCACCGTGGGCCGGCGCTTTCTCTGGGGTGGGCACACCCTCGATGAGGTGAAGGCGTTGGGACGTGGCGGCGCGTTTCCGATGATGGAGCCGTCGCCGAACGAGACCGCGGCGATCCTCTTCACCTCCGGGTCGACCGGCATTCCGAAGGGCGTCGTCTACTCGCACGAGATCTTTGATTCGCAGGTGCGGATGATCCGAGACGCCTACCGAATCGCGCCCGGAGAGATCGACCTGCCGACGTTCCCGCTCTTCGCGCTGTTCGATCCCGCGCTCGGTATGACGGCGGTGCTCCCCGAGATGGACTTCCGGTTCCCGGGAAGGGCAGACCCCGCGAAGCTCGTCGACGCGATGACGACGCACCGGTGCACGACGATGTTCGGATCACCTGCGCTGGTCGACAACCTCGGGCGCTACGGCGAGGCGAAGGGCGTGAAGCTGCCACTGCTGAAGCGGGTCTTGTCTTCGGGCGCTCCGGTTCGTGTGGACGTGATGCAGCGAATGACGGCGATGCTCGGCCCCGACGCGCAGGTCTTCACGCCGTTTGGTGCGACCGAGTCGCTCCCCGTGGCGAGCATCGGAAGTCGCGAGGTGCTCGCCGAGACGGGCGCGTTGGCGATGACCGGCCGAGGGGTGTGCGTCGGAAGGCCGGATCCCGCGATGACGGTGCGCATCATCCGCATCAGCGACGAGCCGATTCCGACCTGGTCTTCCGAGCTCGAGGTGCCACGCGGGACCATCGGTGAGATTACCGTCGCCGGACCCGTGGTGACCCGCGAGTACTACGCGCGCGTGGAGCAGACGAAGGCTGCGAAGATCGTCGATGGTCAGCGGATCGTCCATCGCATGGGAGACGTCGGGTACCTCGATGCGCAAGGCCGGCTGTGGATGTGCGGCCGCAAGAGCCACCGCGTCGAGACTCCGAACGGGCCGATGTTCAGCACGCCGGTGGAAGAGGTGCTCAACGCGCACCCGGACGTGAAGCGCTCGGCGCTGGTCGGCGTGGGTCCTCGCGGGAGCCAGGTGCCCGTGGTGCTGCTCGAGCGGGAGGCCGCCCGAACGAGCCCGGACGCTCAGGTGATCGCCGAGGTGAAGGCCCTCGCGACGAAGCACGAGTCGACGCGCGCCATCAGCCACGTCCATGTCTACCCAGGCGAGTTCCCCGTCGATCGCCGGCACAACGCGAAGATCGAACGCGAGAAGCTGGCCGTGTGGGCGACAGAGAAGGGGCTGGGGCGATGAAGGCGATGGTGACTGGTGGTGGGGGCTTTCTCGGGAGTCACCTCGTCAAGGCGCTCCTCGCGCGCGGAGACTCGGTTCGCGTCCTGGCCCGAGGTGACTACCCGGAGCTCCGCACGCTGGGCGCCGAGACGATTCGCGGCGACATCACCGACGCGGCAGCCACGGCGAAGGCCTGCGACCGGATGGACGTGGTGTTCCACACCGCGGCGAAGGCGGGCGGGTGGGGCGACCCGAAGGAATACGAGGCGATCAACATCACCGGGACCGAACACGTCATCGCTGGCTGCCGGGCCGCGAAGGTGCCGGTGCTCATCCACACGAGCTCGCCGAGCATCGTGCATGGTCACGAAGACATCGAAGGCGCGAACGAGTCGATCCCGTACGCCACGTCGTTCACGGCCCACTACCCGCGCACCAAGGCCATCTCGGAGCAGCGCGCGCTGGCGGCCTCGGACGAGTCGCTCAAGGTGATCGCGCTGCGGCCGCACTTCATCTGGGGGCCCGGCGATCGGCACTTGCTGCCGCGGCTCATCGCGCGTGCGAAGACCGGTCGGCTCCGGCAGATCGGCTCGCGGGATCCGAAGTGCGACACCATCTACATCGACAATTGTGTCGACGCGCACCTGCTCGCCGCCGACGCGCTTCGAAAGGGCGCTCCGCTCGGTGGCAAGGCGTACTTCGTGAGCGACGACGCGCCGATCGGGGTGTGGACGATGGCGAACCAGATGCTCGCGTGCGCAGGGCAGGGGCCGGTGGGGCGACCGATTCCCGCGGGCCTCGCCTACGCCATCGGCGCGACGATGGAGTTCGTCTACGCGCTCTTTGGAGTCGAGAAGGAGCCGCTCATCACGCGCTTTGGGGCGAGTGAACTCTCGTACGCCCAGTGGTTCGACATCAGCGCGGCCAGGCGCGACCTCGGGTACCAACCGAGGGTGTCGATCGACGAAGGGCTGAAGCGCCTCGCGGCGTCGCTTGCGCGTTGAGCTGCGCAGGATCCTGCGCAGGTCCCCTCGTGCACGAGGCGCTGCACAGGTGCGCAAGCGATTGCAGTGCGCGCGATCTCCAAGTGCCGGATTCAGGTGGGTCGGCGTGCGGCACGGTCGGTGCTCCATCCAGTCGCATGCACATGCACTGGAGCCGAGTCAGGGTCGTTGGATGGGCGCATGAGGTACCGGCGCTCGAGGTGACGAACGACGAGCTGGAAGAACGCCTCGCGCCCTTGTTGCAGGCTGCGGACGTTCCCCGCGGATCACTGGAGGCGAAGACCGGCGTTCGGGCCCGGCGTTGGTACGGGCCAGACGTGGATCCCGAGGGGGTCGCTGCCCGGGTGGCTGAGTGCGCAGTACGGCAGGCCGGGTTCAGTCCGAAGGACGTCGACCTCGTGATCAACGCGAGCATCGATCACCGCCTCTTCGAGCCGTCGGGTGCGCACGTCGTCGGACGCACCATGGGTGTTGGCGCCGATGCCGCGCTCTTCGACGTTCGGAACGCGTGCCTGGGCTTCATCGACGCGCTCTGCATCGCGGCAGATCGCATCGAGTCGGGCGCGGTCGATGTCGCGGTGGTGGTCTCAGCTGAGGCGGGTGGCATGCGGCGGGCCATCGACGCAGCGGTCGCGGACGCGTTGGCAACTGGAGCGCTCACGCCGGAGCTCTGGGTGCCGCTCACCATGGGGTGTGGCTCGGTGGCCTGGGTGTTGGCGTCGAGTCGGCTCGGGCCGGGGCGCGCGTCGATCGATCGATGCGTCACCCGGAATCAGGCAGGGCACGGCGAGCTCTGCGTCGGACGCATCGAAGACTCGGGTCGGCTCACGATTCGCGCCAACGGGCCCGGCATTCTCCGGAAGGGCGTGCCGCTCGTCGCCGAGACGTTCGCGGCGGCGCGTGAACACGGCGCGTCGTTGCAGCAGGCCTTCATCCATCAGGTCGGCAGCGCACACCTGGCCGCGATCGAGAAGGCGCTCGGCCACTCGATGCACCCGCGGAGCTCGCTCTTTCGCGACTTCGGCAACACCGGGCCGGTGGGCATGCCGCTCGCGGTCGCGCTGGCGGCCGACGCAGAGGCGCTCGAGGCCGGTCCGCTGACCCTGCTGGGGGCTGGCAGTGGGCTCTCGGCCGCCGTCCTCTCGCTGACGTGGGGTGTGTCATGAGGGCGGTGGTGACGGGCGCGACCGGCTTCATCGGAGGCGCTCTCACCCGCGCGCTCCTCACCCAGGGCTGGGAGGTCGTCGCGTTGACCCGGCGCCGAACGGGCCTGCCCGAGAAAGTCGTGCACGTGGCCTGGGAGCTGGGTGCGGTCGTCCCGGCGCACGCCCTGGAGGACGTCGACGTCGTCTTTCACGTCGCGGCGCGCGTCGGTGACTGGGGCCGGCAAGAAGACTTCGAGCGAGACAACGTCGACGCCACGCGGTCGCTGCTCGAGGCCTGCGAGCGAGCGCGCGTCAGAGCGTTCGTCTTCACGAGTTCTCCATCGGCCTTCCTCGGCGACCACGATGTGGTGGAAGCCAACGAGACCCTGGAACCACCGGCGCAGGCGCTCAGCGCGTATGGCGCTTCCAAGGCGAAGGTTGACGCGCTCGTGCGCGCCCACCGTGGCGTGACGCGAACCGTCGTGTTGCGGCCGCACGCCGTCCACGGGCCCGGCGATCGCCACCTTCGGAAGCTGGTCCGGGGCATGGCGTGGCTGGGTGTGGTTCCCGAAATCGGCGCAGGAGATGCCCGAATCAGCATCACCTCGATCGAGACGTGTGTGGAGGCGCACCTTCGGGCTGCGGAGCGCCTCCTCGCGGGGCTTCCGTCGGGGCGCGCGTACTTCGTCGCTGATTCACCGTCCGTCCCGCTGACGGCGCTGCTCGTCGCCGAGGTCCAACGCCTGACCGGTCGGACGCCGCGAATCCTTCGGCTCGGTCGACCCATGGCGTCATCGCTCGCGCGGTTCGCCGAGTGGTTCCATCGACCGTTCCCGAACTGGGCTCCCGTGGTGAATCGGTACCGGGTCGCGATGCTGTCGCGGTCGCACACCTTCGATGTCTCACGAATGGTCGATGAACTTGGGGTGACTCCGCGCGATGCCCGGCGTGTGCTCGAGCCCGGTCACGGACTTGACGGGGCGCGGGCCGTAGAGAACACCGCGCGTCATGGGTCGACGGCTTGCGCTGGTCCGGCTGATGGCGCTGCCCGCCATCGCGGACGATCGCGCTCCGACCCAGAACCAGCCGCCACCTGAGACTCCCGCTCGGAAGTTCGAGCTCACCGTGGCGCCGGTGGGCGTCCCGATCGTGATCAGCCAGATCGGTGACTTCGGCTCGCTGGCGCGCTTCGGGATGCAGTTCAACCCACTCATCGGTGGCTACGCGTCGGCGTTCGTCCGCTGGTTTCGGACCGAGACCCTGCTCGGCGGCATTCGACCCGCCGGCCCTGACGGTGACTTGAGTATCGATGGGCAACTCGGTGTTGGCGTCACCTTCACGCCGGTGCGATTGACGTCGTGGGTGGTGTCGCTCCGCGCGGGACTTGGCCTTGCGCATGTGAGCGTCGGTTTCCCTGCACGCAGCACCGCGTTCTCGTTTCGCTTCGGATCGACCGGAATCCGTCCGGTGGGAAACCTGGGGCTCGAGGTCGCGTTCGTCGTGTCATCACGTCTCAGGGTGGGGCTCGAGGTGCGGCATACGCTCATGAGCAGCGGCGTGAGCGCGGTCAACGGCTGCTCGGGGCGGACCTGAGCAACATCGTTGGCTCCCCTGGGCCTCCGAGTCGGGTCGAGGGACTGGAGCCCTGGTGCGACGTTCGCTGGCAGGACTTCGCGCCGGCTCAGGCGCTTCAACGAACTACCGAAGGCGGCGCGATCGTCAACCGGCTCTCGCTCGATCTCGGCGTGACCTTCAGCTTCTGAAGTCGCGTCGATTGACATCCCATCGTGGCTACGAAACACGCGCCGCATGCATCGAATGGCCGTCGTCGTCGCGTTGTGCACTGCCGCCACCAGCCTCGCGCAAGACTGGTCCGCGACCTTTCCCGCCGCGCGCGTCGGGACGTACTTCACCGGCAGTTCCCCAGGCAGCGTGGTCCTCGTGCCCGCCGGAGACCCAACGAGCGGCGCTCGCGACGCAGCGAAGGCCCTCAAGGCCGCCATCGATCAGACGGGCAAGACCACCCGCTGCGATCTCGCCAACGATGACTCCCGTTCAGACGATCTGGTCGTCGCGACGCAGGCGGCCCCGAAGGCCGATGTGGTGGTCGTGGTTCGGGTGTTCCCCGCTGAAGCAGGCGCGCCGCAGGTCGCCGTCGTGTCCTTCTTCGCTCCCGACGGAACCACGTTGTCCGCCATCACCGGCACGAAGGGTTCACCGATCGAGGCTCGTCCCGAGGAATCAGCATCGAGCGTCGGCGTGAGCCGCGAAGCGCGCAAGAGCATCTCGAGCGTGATGAAGGACGATGACAAGCAGGAAGGCCGGAAGGAGCCGAGGGCGACCCCCGAGAATCCCGAGCCGAAGGAGGATGCTCAGCGCTTTCGACGCCTGGAGGTCACGCTCGCGCCGGTCGGCATCCCAATCCCCTTCGGGTCGCTCGGAGACTTCGGCTCACTGGTTCGCTTTGGTGTTCACTTCACCTCACTCTTCGGCGTCTACGTCACGGGTTTCGTTCGCTGGCTCCGCACCGAGTTGGAGCCCGGTGTCATTCCGACTCCTGACCAGGCGCTGAGCGTCGATGGACATCTGGGCGCTGGGGTCTCCCTCATGCCCGTGCGATCGAAGTTCTTCCTGCTGGGGATCCGCGCGGGCCTTGGCTTCGCCGCGACCAGCACCGAACTGAGGCCCCGCACGATTGCGATGACGGGAGGGGTGCGGCCCGGCTCCTACGGCGCCAACGGACTGCGACCCATCGGAACCGTGAGCCTCGAGTTCGCCTTCGTGCTGTCACCGATGATCCGGTTTGGCCTCGAGATCCGAAACGCCGTGATGAGCAGTGAGACGACGGCCGTGAACGGATGCAGCCAGGACGATCTTCGGTCGCTCGACACTGCACTTCGGGCGGCGCGGCCGATCGAGAGCGCGATGGTTACGTCGAGTTGTCAGGTGTCCAGCTTCTCAGGGACTGATGCGAACGGCCTCAGACGCGCCAACGACGTTCCGCTCGCGCTCGGACGAACCCGCGAGGCCGCAGGTCTTGCGTACCGGCTTGCCGCGGACCTGACCGTCACCTTCAGCTTCTGACCGCCTACTTCGCGTTGAGCGGCTTGCGGCTCGGTCCGCTGGGCGTGTTCTCGACGGCGACCTCGGCCTTGAGCTCCACGCTCTTCACGTCGGGATAGGTCACGGTCTTTCGAATCATCTTCCCGTCGACGACCGCGAACACCGTGTACGGGCCGGCCTTCGCCGGAACGACGACCTTCCCGGTCCCCACGTTCTTGTTCTGGACGAAGATCGGCACACCCGCTGGCGCGGTCACCGTCAGGCACTCGCACTGCGATCGCAGCCGGGACAACGAGCGAAGCGCGACGCCGATGTCGATGCCGAAGTTGATGCTGTTGGCTTCCTTGATGCCCGCCGTCACGATCCCCACCACGGTGCCACGGCGGTCGAGGATCGGCCCGCCGGAGTTGCCCGGGTTGAGCGGGATCTGCGTCTGGAAGACCGGCTTCTCTGACGCCGACGAGTAGATGTTCGACACGCTGCCGACGTTGAACGTCCACACGGCGCCTTCTCCGTGGCCAATCGCTGCGACCCAGTTCCCGACGCGCAGCTTCGAATCGGTGTTGACCTCGGCGCTCGGAGAGTTCTTCACCGCGACCTCGACGAGGGCGAGATCGATGTCGTCCGAGGCGCGCTCCACCACCCGCCCCACGAGCTTCTGCCCGTCATGGAGCACCACATCGACGAGCTCCATCTGCCCGACGACGTGCGCGTTGGTGAGGATGAGGCCGTCATGCGACACGAACACACCTGAGCCAAAGCCCTTGGTGGTCTTGATGAACACCACGGCCGGAGCCACACGCTCGAAGATGCTCTGGTGAAAGGCTTCGAGGTCAGCGACCGCCGCTTCACCGGGCGAGACGGTCAGGAGGACGGACACGAGCACTGCTGGCGTCATGACGCGAAACCGTACTCAAGGCGCTGGCGTTCGTCCCCGCACCATCGCGACGACGCGCCCGTCCTCGAGCCACAGCAGGTCTGTCTCGATCGAAAAGGTCGGATCGCCCGGCTCCAGGAACATCGTCACTTCCGTCGGAGGCCCCGGCTCGACGCGCGCTGCCTGGAAGCCGAAGAAGCGGCCCAACCTCGGCGCCAGCGCCTTGTAGATGGCCTCCTTCACCGCGAAGCGCACCATCACGTCGGGCCAGCGCTCGGCCTCCGGCAACGCCTGAACCACGTCGAGCTCCTCCGGCCGGCACACCCGTGACGCGATGGCCGAACGATCCCGGGAGCCGCCTTCGAGATCGACGCCCACCAGGCCGTCCGCTGAAGGTGCCATCAGCGCCACCGCGAGATCCTCCTTGTGGGTCAGCGACACCGACCAGCCCTCGGGCGACAGCGGCACCCGCGCGGAGGTCGAGAGCAGCGCGTGGGTGTCTGGATCGATACCGAACTCCCGCGCCGCGGCCCGCCACGCCAGCCGTCCGCCTGCGACCTCGATCTGCCGTCGTCCGCGCTCCGCTGCAGCCAGGGCCCGCTCTCGAGGGTGAAGGCGCGTCAGCACCACCTCGGGCACCGGCTCCAGCCCGGTCGGCAGGGGCACCGCCACCAGAACGCCAAAGCGCACCCGGCGCACCCACGCTGGACGGAAGAAGTCGGTCACCGCTTCGTCATCGTACCCCTCAGCCGACGGGCCGGCGCGGCCCAGAATTTGGGGCGTCCCGCGCACCGCTTCGCTAGGGTCGTCTCTCTGTTCGTCGTTGACGAGTCACCTTCCGAAACACCGAGGCCGAGTGGACGAGCTGGTCAACAAGCGGGTCATTCTCATCACGGGCAAGGGCGGGGTGGGTCGCTCCGTCATGACGGCGGCGCTCGCCAAGCTGGCGGCCTCCCGGGGCAAGCGGGTGCTGGTGACTGAGATCGCCGAAGAGGGCGACGACTATTCACCGCTCGCACGCCACTGGGGCCGCGAACGGCTGCCGCGAATGCCCGAGCCGCTGGAGGCCAACGTTCAGGGCGCCGCGTTGCTCGCCCGCACCGGCCAGGAGCTGTTTCTCAAGTCGGTGCTGCGCTCTGGAACGATTGCCCGCGCGGCGCTCAACAGTGATGCGCTCCGCAGGCTGCTCTCCGCGGGGCCGTCATTCCGTGAGATGGGCGTCTTCTTTCAGTTGCTCTCCGCGCTGCGGGAACAGCAGGGGACCGAATCGCTCCACGAGCTGATCCTCATCGACATGCCGGCCACCGGCCACACCCTGTCGCTGACGAGCTTGCCCGAGCAATTGCTCCGCCTGGTCCCTGGAGGTCCCATCGCCGCCGCGCTCAAGGAGGGCCAGCGCTACCTGAACGATCCCACGCTCGCCGCCGCGTGGATCGTCACGCTCCCCGAGACCCTGCCGGTCAGCGAATGCCTCGAGCTGATCGAGGGCCTCGGCAAGACGAAGATGCCCGTCGGCGGAGTCGTGGTGAACCGCATGCCGGCTGATCCGTTCACGCCCGAGGAGCGCGGAGCCCTGACGCCGCTCGTCGACCAGCATGGCTGGCTCGGACGGGAAGCGTTCAAGCGACCGCTCGTTGCGCATCGCGAGCTCGCCCGCCTCCACAGCCACACGAGACTGCCGCTCTTCGTCACGCCAGAGCTGCCGCACGACGGCCTCATCGCCGCGCTCGCGAAGGTGCTCGACTCCGCCTCGCCGCTGCCGCTCATCACCGGAGGCGCCTGACATGATCGGTGAGCTCCTCCGCACGAAGAAGGTGATCGTGTGCTGTGGCGCGGGAGGCGTCGGCAAGACGACCACGGCCGCGGCGATCTCCCTCGCTGCGGCCCGCGCCGGGCGTCGGGTGCTGGTGCTGACGATCGACCCCTCGCGCCGGCTCGCAGAGACCCTCGGCGTCTCGCGAAACCCGACGGATCCGGTGCGAATCCCGAAGGAGCGCTCGGATGCGGCCGGCATCACCACCGGCACGCTCGACGCGTGGATGCTCGACATCAAGCTCGTCTCGGACGGCGCGGTGCGACGCCTGGTGAAGAGCGAGGCCGACGCCGAGCGGATCCTCACCAACCGCATCTACCAGCAGGTCTCCACCATGGTGGCGGGCATGCACGAGTACACCGCGATGGAGGCGCTCCACCGCCTGGTGCACGCGGGCGCGTACGATCTCGTGGTGCTCGACACCCCGCCGTCGCGCAACGCGCTCGACTTCCTCGAGGCCCCCAAGCGGCTGTCGGGCCTGGTCGACACGCGAGCCATCTCTGCCTTCCTCCCGAAGTCCGACAGCCTGGTGGCGCGCGCGGCCTCGCGGGTGATCGAGCGCATCCTCGGGGCGGTGTTCGGCGACGAGTTCGCCTCGGAGTTCGTCAGCTTCCTCACCACCTTCACCACCATCTTCCAGTCGCTCAACGTCGACGTGAGCGAGATGCGGCGCTTTCTGTCAGGCAGCGAAGTGGCCTTCCTCCTCGTCACCTCGCCGGCGCCGGCGGCCCTCACCGAGGCCTCGTTCTTCCACGACAAGACCCGCGAGCTGTCACTGCCGTTCCGGGGCTTCGTCTTGAACCGCAGCCACGCGACGGACGCAGGGCGACCCATGCCCGCCGTGCCTGACGGAGCGTCGGTCGCGGTGCAGAGCGGACTCACCAAGCTCGTGGCGCTGGCGGAGATCGAGCGGGCGGCTGCGGTGCGGGATCAGACGTTGCTGGGCGAGCTTCGGCTGCGGGCCGGGCAGGGCGCGACGGCCATGGCCCTGCCGGACCTGCCGCAAGGCGCAGACGACATCGGGACGCTGGTGACGATCGCCGACGCGTTGGCGGCGGGCTGACCTACTTCGGCATCTCGCCGCCGCGCAGGAGCACCACGGTCTCGGCCGGCTCCAGCACCGACACCACGATGTCGGTCACCACGAGGGTGCTCGGCGCCTTCTTCCCGGCCTCGTCGAAGAGGACCGCGGAGGAGAGCGTGATCGATCCGCCGTTGGCCTCCATCGTGGCCAGGGTCGCGCTGTAGGTGCCGTTGACCAGCACCTCGACGTCCTGCCACGTCTCGGTCGACTCGTTCTTCACGAGATAGACGGGCCGGTCGGCGTCGCCGGCGCGAACCAGGGCCGCGTGGATGTCATTGGTGGGCCCGCGGTTCCCGCACGCGACGCTGACGCTGCTCACCGACAGCATCAACCAGACGATCACCACCCCGAATTTGTACTTGAAGAACCGATCGGAGCTGCGGAAGTCCTCGACGATCTCCGAGAGGATCGACACCGAGTTGAGCAGCGTGTCGAGCGCGCCTTCCTTGATGGCGGCTTTGTCGAGCTTCTTCTTCGCCTCGGGGGCCAACGGCTGCTCGCGCATCGCGCTGCGCACGGCCGCCATCTTCGGGTTGCTGGGAGACGGCTTGAGCGGTGGCGGCGGCAGGTCGAGCTCGAGGCCCGAGGGGGTGAAAGCCGGCGTCTCGGGGTTCTTTTTCTCGTCCACGTTCAACAGCCTAGCAGAACGGTCACGGCAGCTTCACGCGCTCGAGGGCCCGGGAGGCGAGCGCGTTCTCAGGCTGCTGCTCGAGCACCTTCTCGAGGTGCTTCGTCGCTTCCGTGCGCGCGGCCTGCTTTTCGTTGGCCGCCTTCGCCTTGAGGTACTTCTCGGTGTGGAGCAGCCCCAGGCGCAGCGTCGCTTCGAGGTTGTCGGGGTTGCGCGCGAGCTCGGCCTTGATCTCCCGATCGGCCGCGGGCCAGTTCGACTCGAGCTGGTGCACCAACGCGAGCTTCCCGCGCGCAGGCCAGTCGTCAGGGCGCAGGCGGCTCGCGGTGCGGAAGGCCACCATCGCCTTGCCAAGCTCCTGGCGTTCCAGCGCCACGTCGCCGAGCTTGAACCACGCGTCTTCGAGGCACGGGTTCTTCTCGAGGGCCTTCTCGTAGAGCTCCTTCGCCTGCGTGGAGCGCTGTCGGGCCCCGTAGAGATCGGCGAGGTAGAGGTAGGCCTTGCCGTCCTCGGGAGACAGCTCGATGGCGCGCTTGAGCTCTTCGATCGCCCGGCCGGCGTCCTCGACCCGCGCCGCTGCGAGGCCCAGCAACGCGTGCAGCACGCCGAGATCCGGGTACTCGCGCAACAGCTCTTCGAGCTCGGTCATCGCCTGCTGCGGCACGTCGGCCACCTGAAGCCACGTCAGCGCCTGATCGAGCCGCGGCCGCGCGGCCTTGGGGAAGCCGGCGAAGGGGTCGGCGATCTCCTCCATGAGGGCCTTCGCAGTGGCGGCTTCCTGAGGGGTGCAGTCCTCGGTCACCACCCGGCGTACGGCGGCGATCGCGTCTTTCGTGCGACCGGTGCGATGCAACGCCTTGGCGAGCGGCAACTGCCAGCCGGTCTTCTGCGGAAAAAGCTCCACGGCGCGCGCGAGCGCTTCCTGGGCCGGAGCGAACTTCTCCGATTCCAGCAACGCGAGGCCCAACCGGTAGTGGAGCTCGCCTGCGCTGGGCGACAGGACGATCGCCCGCTCGAACGCCTCGATGGCCGGGCCGGTCGCGTCCCGCGCGTTCGAATAGAGGACGAGCCCGCGCGCGTACTGAATCGTCGCGTCCTTCGAATCCGTGAGCCTCGTCAGCAGGGTCGTCGCCGAGCCGGCCTTCACGTGCGCCTCGACCCAGGCGCGGGCGACGTCGAGATCGCCAGGCGCCTCGACGCGCAACGTCTCGAGCAGCCGGATGGCCTCCGTCGTGTCGCCGCGCTGCAGGGCGATGGCGGCGCGCTCCTTCGGTGTCACGGGGCCCAGACCGGACGAGTCGGTCGTCACGCACGCGAGCAGCCCCAGCACCCACACCGACAGCGCCCACCTCATGCGGAGACCTTCGAGTCCCGCGCTCGCGCGATGCCCTCGGCGCCCTTCGCCGCCACGGTGGTGGACTTGTCGCCGCCCTTGCCGCCCAGCTCCACGGAGAGATCGATGATGCGATCGCGCACCACCTTCATGAGCGCCTCGCGATCGTCACCAAACTGCTTCGGATCGACGGGCTCTCCGATGGAGACGACGATCGGCCCGGGCGTGATGTTCCACGAGTTCTTCGGCATCAGCTTGCCCGAGCCCTCGATCACGATCGGCACCACCGGCACCCCGGCCTTCAGCGCCAGCGCAAACGGGCCCTTCTTGAACGGCATGATGGCCAGATCGGGGCTGCGGGTCCCCTCGGGGAACATCGCGATCGAGATGCCGCCACGAATGCGCTCACCGGCCAGCTCGAGCGAGCGCACGGCCTTCGTGTGGTTGCTGCGGTCGATGAAGACGAACTTCGCCATCGTCATGTACCAACCCATCACTGGCACGTACTGGAGCGCCTGCTTGGCCACGAAGCGGAAGTTCACCGGCAAGGCCAGGAACAGCGCGGGGATGTCGATCGTCGACTGGTGGTTGCAGACGTAGATGGCGGGTCTCGTGAAGTCGACGCGCTCTTTGCCCCGCACCGACAGCCGCGCGCCGCCGGCCCACAGCAGCACCGGCGACCAGATGCGCTGCACGATGAACAACGAGGTGGACGCGTCGAGGGTCAGCAGCGACACGAGGATCGTGAACGGGAAGAGGATCGTCGTCCACGCGCCAGCAATGAAGATGCAGAAGAGGTTGCGCAGCATGGCGTGGGAGTCAGGGTCCGACCACCTCTGTAAACCCAGCGGCGCCCGCGAGGAAAGCGAAGGCGGGATCCTTCGACACGGCTTGTGCGCTCCATCGGTCTCCCGCGCGGCTCCGCGCAGCCTTCAGGTAGAGGAGGGCGTCGGTGCCGCGGCGCTGGGCGGCGGCGAGGCGCGCGAGGCCGTATGGGCCCAGCGCAGACGCCGTGTCCGCGCGCTCGAGCCCCTCGAAGGCCGCCTGGGCCTCTGCGTAGCGTCCGAGGGCCAGCAGGGCCGACGCCTCGAGGTAGCGACCCGGGCTCGTAGGCGCCTGTCCGAGGGCCGCCTGGGCCTCCTCGAGGGCTTGCGACGCATCGTCGGCACCGCCCCGCAGCAAGAGCGCCCGCGCGCGCACGAGCCGGGCCTGGGGCACTGACTGGGTTTCGACCAGGGACAGGGCTGCACCTGCGTCGGCCCCTTCGACGGCGAGCTGCGCGAGGCCGATGCGGGCCTCGACCAGCGTTGCGTCGAGCGCGAGCGCCTCGGAGAACGCCGTCGCAGCCAACGCCCCGTTCCCCATGGACACGGCCGCCACCCCGACGAGGGCTCGAGCCTTCGCGTTGGAAGGCTCCGCGGAGCTGGCCGCCTGGTAGGCCTCGAGCGCCTTCGACCACTGGCCCGCCTTCGCCGCCGCATGCCCGGCCTCGAGCTGGCGCTGCGCGGTGGAGGGACACCCGGTCATCAGGGCCAGAAACACGACGAGCCCGGCGGAACGGATCCACCAGGCTCGCGTGTGCTGTTGACCCCATCGGGATTCGAACCCGAGTTTTAGCCTTGAAAGGGCCACGTCCTAGGCCTCTAGACGATGGGGCCAAATGGTGAGTCGCGGGGGATTTGAACCCCCGACCCTCGGCTTAAAAGGCCGGTGCTCTACCAACTGAGCTAGCGACTCGCACCTGTTGTTTTCGGGCTTCGATGTCCTCACTTCTTCTTGGCGGCTTTGTCCGCTTCGACCACGACTTCCACCGACGCGGTGATGCCGTCAACCTGAATGTCCACGGTGGTCTTGCCCGGGTCTAATGGCAGCACCGAGTCTCCGCCAACGATCGCCGCGATGGCCTTGTCCTTCACCGCGTACGTGACGCCGCGTTTCCCGAGGTCCTTCCCGTCAAGTCCCAGGAATTTCAAGCGGATGGGCTGCGCCTCACCCCCTTCGGTGAGGGTGATGGAAGGCGCCTGAGGCTGGATCTTTTCCACGAACTTCACCCGCACGGGGATCGCGGCCTCGACGTCGTTGAAGGTGGCGATCACCTCGGTGGTGCCCGACTTCTTCGGCTTGAGCTGGGCCCTGGCGTTCACCTCGGCGATCTCGGGGTCCTTCACGCGCCAGGTGGGGATCGCGCGCTCGGCCCGTACGCCCGCGCGGGACATGCACTTGGCCGAGAGGTTCTTCGATTCGCTCCGCGTCTGGAACTCGACGTCCGAGGGGACGATCTCGATGTAGTCGACCTTGTCACAGCCGAACGCCACCACCGCTGCCAACGCCAGGGAGAGTCGTCGCATGGGCCGCGCGCATAGCACGAGATGCGCCCGAACTCGTGCTACCAGAGCGCCGCTCATGGCGACACGACGCGACGACGACGAGCCGATGGAAGAAGAAGAGGGCGAGCTGGGGCCCGACGAGGACGAGGCGGCCGACGATGAGCCCACGCCCAAAGGCACCCGCTACATCACGCCGGCGGGGCTCGAGGTGCTCCGCGCCGAGCTCAAGCAGCTCCTCACCGTGGAGCGCCCGAAGGTAACGGCCGAGGTGAGCGCGGCGGCGGCCCTGGGCGATCGCAGCGAGAACGCCGAGTACATCTACGGCAAGAAGCGGCTGCGCGAGATCGATCGACGCCTGCGCTTCCTCCAGAAGCGGGTCGAGTCGCTCACCGTGATCGATCCGAAGGCCCAGAAGGAGACCGACCGCGTCTTCTTTGGCGCCACCGTGACGCTCGAGAACGAGGAAGACGGGACGAAGGCCACGTACATGTTGGTCGGCCCCGACGAGACGGACCTCAAGCACTCGAGGATCTCGGTCGACTCGCCGGTCGCGCGCGCGCTGATCGGCAAGCGAAAAGGTGACTCGGTGACCGTCATGCGGCCGAAAGGCGATGCCGACTTCACGATTCTGAACATCCGCTACGTCTGAGCAGGTATGATCGTGGCCGCTTCAGGTTGGTCGCACCGCATCTCCATCTCCTGCAAGGGGGCCGTTTGGCGCGGAAGAACTTCGTTCTCGACACCAACGTGCTGCTGCACGATCCACGGTCGATTTACAGCTTCGGCGACAACTCGGTCATCATCCCGATCTACGTCATCGAGGAGCTCGATCAGTTCAAGAAGGACATGAGCGAGCTGGGCCGGAACGCCCGACAGATCGCCCGCTACCTCGACAGCCACCGCGCCGAAGGCACGCTCGCAGAGGGCGTTCCGCTGCCCAACGGCGGTATCCTGCGGGTCAGCTTCGTCGAGCGAGATCTGCCCAAGTCCATGGCCGACGGCGGCCTGATGGACAACCGCATCCTCGCGGTGGCGATCGAGACGCGGCAGCGCGACCCGCAGTCGCAGACGGTCTTCATCACCAAAGACACGAACCTGCGTATCCGCGCCGACGCGCTGGGCCTGCTCGCCGCCGACTACGAGCCGGAGCGCGTCGAGATCAGCGAGCTGTACTCGGGCTTCTCGGAGCACACCGTCTCGGCCGACGTCATCAACCAGCTCTACAAGCCGGGTGGTGAGGCCAGCGTCGACGCGAAGCTCTCGCCCAACGAGTTCGTCCTGCTCAAGGACGGCGCCAATGGCTCGCACACCGCCATGGGCCGGTTCGACGGCAAGCGGATCGTCCCGCTCAACCGCCAGGTGAAGGACGGCTCGTGGGGCATTCGCCCGCGCAATATGGAGCAGGGGTTCCTCCTCGACCTGCTCCTCAACGACGAGATCAAGCTCGTCACCATCGTGGGCAAGGCCGGCACCGGCAAGACGTTGCTCGCGATCGCCGCGGGCCTGCAGAAGGTGACCGAAGACGCCGCCTACCAGAAGCTGCTGGTGAGCCGGCCCATCTTCCCGCTCGGCAAGGACATCGGGTACCTGCCGGGTGACGTCGAGCAGAAGCTCAACCCGTGGATGCAGCCGATCTTCGACAACGTCGAGTACCTGCTCAACCTCTCGCGCTCGGACAAGAAGGCCGGCCGCGGGTACCACGAGCTGATGGATCTCGGGATCATCGAGATCGAGCCGCTGACCTACATTCGTGGCCGGTCGATCCCCAACCAGTTCATCATCGTGGACGAGTCGCAGAACCTCACGCCGCACGAGGTGAAGACGATCATCACCCGCGTCGGTGACGGCACGAAGATCATCCTCACCGGCGACCCGTTCCAGATCGACAACCCGTACGTCGACTCGACGAACAACGGCCTCGTGCACGTCGTCAACCGCTTCCGCGGCGAGAAGATCGCGGGGCACATCACCATGAACAAGGGTGAGCGCAGCCAGCTCGCCGAGATCGCCACCAATCTCCTGTGAGCCAGTCAGCGCCCGAGCAACCGCCGCTCATCGAGTACCCGACCGTCTACGCCTTCAAGGTGATGGGCAAGCAGGAGCACGACTTTGCCGAGTACGTGCGCGCGCTGTTTTCCCGCCTCATGGGCACCGAGGTGTCGCCGGACTCGATCTCGCGGCAGCCCTCGAGCAAGGGCACGTACGTGTCGCTCACCGTCTCGGTGCTGTTGCTGTCCGAGGAGCACCGCCGCACCATCTACGCGCGGCTCCATCAGGAGAAACGCATCGTGTACTACCTCTGACCCGTCGTCTCTCCTCGCCCACATGACAGGTGGCGTCGGAGTGTGTAAGGGCCCTGTCGCTCCATGGCCGACCCGTTCCCGCTGTACCTTCCCGCTGAAGCGCGACGCCTCTTCCAGAGCGAGTCGCTGCTCCGCCGCTTCGCGCAGGCCGCGCATTTCACGGGTGATTCCCGGTTGCTGGAGTTCCACGCGAGCCTCGGCGGTCTGGCCCTGTGCCGCGCGCTGAACTGCACGATGACGATCGTCGAGCCGGATCTGAAGGTGAGCGAGACGCTCAAGGAGCGCGCGCGCCTGGCCGGCATCGGCGACAAGGTGACGTGGCTCAACCAGCCGCTGTCCACCGTCTCCTTCGGCGAGGGATCGTTCGATGGGATCTTCTCGTTTGGGCGGGTGATCGGCTCGCCGTCGGCGATGGCGCGGCGCATGCGGCCCTGGCTCGATGAGAAGGGGCGGCTCGCGCTGACGTGGATCATGGCGGTGGGGCGCGCTCCGGCGACGGTGGCGCTCGAGAGCTGGGCGGATCGGCTCGGCCAACCCATCGTCTCGCCGCGCGACACGCTGCTCACCGTCGAGCCCGAGGGCTACGAGCCGGAATTGGTCGAGTCGCTCGGCGATCCCGAGCTCGACGAGTTCTACAAGGACATCGAGACGGCGCTGGTGCGGCACCCCGCTGACTCGGCCGACGTGAAGGCCGTGAAGGCCGAGATCGCCGTGCACCGAGCGCAGCAGGGCCGGGCCAGCGCGACCTACGGCGTCATCGTCGCGCGTCGCAAGGAGCCCGATGAGAAGCCGCCGCTCTCGCGCGATGGCGGCTGAGCGGTTCACGAACTTCGGGTGAGGGC
>JBILEB010000301.1:0-4611 GCA_044352295.1 Myxococcaceae bacterium | reverse complement strand
TGACCCCTGTCGATCCCCCCGTGAACGCGTACGAAGGAAGGGTCTCGATGCTGTTGAGAGCGAAAACAAGGTTGCACAGGTCACCCTGAGTCCGTCCATTGGCCCGGCTCCCCGGCACCCAATCGTTGTTGTTGGAATGTTTGGAATCGGGATTTTCGGAGCTGGTTGCGGCGTGCTACCTGATTGCAAGAGGAACCTTGCCGGAATCACGCGTGAGGGTGGCCGCCTTGTCGAAAACGGGGGCAAGGCTTTGGGCAAGAAGGCCGAGGAACTCCTGAGGGCAATCGGGGAGCAGATCTCGAAGATGGCTGGGGAGAAAGACAAGGAGAAGGGCGATGACTCAACTCCTTCTGGGCCAGATTCAGTGGACGGTTCTGACTCGACAAGCCCTGAGTCAAGTGACCCAGAAGAAATCGCGGAGCCATTTGAGGACAAGATCGATAATATCGTCGAACACCTGACCGAAGAAGACCTTGAGGCTGCTAGGGATGAGTTAGCAGGCGAGGTTGTGGTGACGAAGCCAGACGGAAAGCCATTCGACCACGTGAATGAGGTTGAAAATGCCCAGAAGGGGCTTGAAACCGTCATCGACAAGATTAAGGCCCGATTGGGTCATGCCAACAAGGACGGGAAGTCGTCGCTGACGCCCGGCCAGCGAGAAGCGCTTGAGCGCCAACTCGGTCGTGCAAGTAATCTTCTAGACCATAGCCGCGGATTCGTGCCGAAGAAGCCCTGAAAGTGTCGAGTGAGTCGATGACCAATCGAGACCTATCCTTAAGCAGTATTGAAGGGCCTTGGAAGTCAGAAGGGCCGATTAAGTCGCGCCTGGAACGTCGGTGTCGGGACTTGTATGAAGTGCCCGTGAAGAAGCTTGAGCCAAGGGATTTGCGAGTGCTGATTAATCAGAAGATCGGAACTGAAACCTTGATTCCAATTGCACTTCGGTTGCTTGATGCGAACCCATGGCTGGAGGGTGACCTGTATCCTGGAGACCTCCTTTGCGCGATTCTTCGAGTGGAGCGGGAGTTTTGGTTGAAGAACCCGACCCTCCATTCTGAGCTTGGCTCGATCATGAGTCTGGTTAAGTCAATAAAGCGCACGCTCGATGACGAGGTCGTTCCGGCTTGGGTGCGAATCGAGAGACTTTGATGGTCCGAGGTTCGTGTGCTTGCGAGGCTTGTCCGGCCGCTATGGATAACAACATGCTAGAATAGAGGGGGTTGTTCTCGTGAGCAGTTTGCGTTTCTGGATGGCTGTTTATTCGCTTGGCACTGCCAGTTGCCTCGTTGCTCCCGGGGCGAAGATCGATGACGCACTTGAGCCGGTCGTTCGGCGCGACGGAGGCGGGGAGTCGTTGTCGATGGATGCGGGGGTTGATTCTCCGGTTCGGCTCCGGGACATCGAATTAGTCGTGAACGTTCGCGACTACCGCAAGTTCGCTGGGCTTGACGGCGGTGAGCTCCCACTGAGTTTTTCGCGCACCGACGACGTTCGGGCACAGTGGCGACAGCGTGATGGAGGGTGGGGTCTCGCGAACGCCGCCTTCCTCGACGACGGCGGGTACCTCATTCAGGGCGTTCCGGAGGGTGAGGCCATCATCTTCGTTCGCTCTTCGACCGTCGCGGCCGTGACGCGCGCCAACTTCCTCGACATGTCGTTTGTCGTCGCGGGTCGGAATGACGCCGTCGTTGCTCCCAGCAATGCGCCCACCAACCTGAACTGTGACTTCTTCGACATCGTGCCCTGGGACCCGGCAACTGACCGCTGGTTCTTCGCGTCCTTCGAAACGCCATTCGCCGAGTTCGTTCGCGGCGGCAGTCCACCGCCTGGCACCCGGAGCGCGATCATCAGCCTGCCGCTGAATCAGATTCCTGTTCCACTTCCCGAGGGTCGGTTAGGGGACACGGTCTCGCTCTTTCAGCTCCGCCGTCGTCAAGGTGCTGCCCTCAACTACTCCTCCATCATCGCGGGCTCGACCGTTCCCGCGCCGGACATGGTGCCGGGGAGATCGGACACCGTTGCCATGCCGTTCAGCGCTCCCACCGATGGCGGAGTCGACCTGGAGCTTGATGTGCCCTCGCTCGTCGAGGTCGCTCGTGCGGTTCGGCCCACTCCCGCGCCCGTGATCAGGATCGTGTTCGGCATCAACGCCGTTCGTTGGCATCGGCAGGCCGGTCGAGTGGGCCGCGGCTTCTTCCGCAATCTGTCGGAGGTCGTGGTCGTCACGGCCGAGCCGATTCTTCCCGCTGCCGGACGCCTCACTGAGCGGGTCGAGTGGGCTCCAGTCGTGCCTGCCCAGGACCTCGTCGCGTACACCGTGACCCGCACCGACATCCCCGTGCGAGCGCCGAGCTTCAGCGGATTCTTCGATGCCTACCACGAGCGCTACGTCCCACTTGATGGGCCCCAGTTGACGATCACGGGCGCCCTCACGCCCGCTCGTGACATTCGCATCAACGGAATGGCCGGCGCGCTCTCCGCTGCGGGCCTGACTCCGAGGGTGACGTGGCAACCACCGGAGCGAGGATCCGTCGCGCGGTACACCGTCACGTTCCAGCGCGCGACCGTCCAGGGCGGCAGCATCACGTGGGAGGCGGGCCAGTCCTTTTCGACGACGCAGACCAGCCTCGATGTGCCTCCGTTCACACTCCAGCGTGGGTCCGTGTACGGCGCCGAGGTTCGTGCCTGGTCGGGCTCGTTCGACCCGATTCAGCCGAACTACATCCCGTCGGACTCCGAGGTCTCCGCGAACATCAGCGATCTCTTCACACCCTGACGCTGAAATCACCGGCCCCGTGCTACGTCCCGCTCCCGTGGCGGGAAACACCAGGGAAATCCTCAAGTCGCTGGCCGTCAACGTCAGCATCGCGATCGCCAAAGGCATCGCGGCGGTCTTCACCGGCTCCGGCGCGATGCTCGCCGAGGCGATTCACTCGAGCGCCGACTGCGTCAACCAGGTGCTGCTCCTCGTCGGCATCACCCGCGCGAAGAAGCCGCCCGACGAGAAGTTCCCCTTGGGCTACGGCCGGAGCCTCTACTTCTGGAGCTTCATCGTCGCGCTCCTCCTCTTCTCGGGCGGCGGCGTGTTCTCCGTCTACGAGGGCGTGCACAAGCTCTCGCACCCCGAGCCCGTCGACCACGTCGGCTGGGCCTTCGGTATCCTCGGCTTCTCGCTCGTGCTCGAGGGCTGGGCCACCTGGGGCAACCTCGTCGAGATGAAGAAGCGGCGCGGTGACGTGCCCCTCTTCCGCTACCTGCGCGACACGAAGGACTCCGATCTCGTCGTGCTCTTCGGAGAGAACTCCGCCGCCGTGCTCGGCCTCGTCATCGCGCTCGCCGCCGTCGGTCTCGCGGTCGCGACCGGTGACGCTCGCTGGGACGCCTTCGGCTCCCTGCTCATCGGCCTCGTCCTCATCGCCGTCGCCATCTTCCTCGGCCGCGAGGTCATGTCGCTCCTCCTCGGCGAGCGCGCCGACCCGAACATCGAGAAGTCCATCGCGGAGATCGCGAAGACCCAGCCCGCCATCAAGCGCCTCATCCGCGTCCTCACCGTGCAGCAGGGCCCGGGCGAGGTGATGGTCGCCTGCAAGGTGCACCTCATCGACGGCCTCGACACCAAGGGCGTCGTCGAAGCCATCGATGCGTTCGAAAAGGCCATCCACGAGCAGGTCGACGACATCCGGTGGCTGTTCGTCGAGCCTGACGACGATGATTGAGTCGTCGCGCGTCATGGGCGACCATAGCGGTCGATGCATCGGCCGACGCTGCTGACGAAGTCGCTCATCGCCACCCTCGTGGCGTGGCTCTCGGCAGGCCCGGCGTTGTCGCGTCCGCTGCTCCTCCCCGAGCAGGTCGCCAGCGCCGCCTCGGGCCCCCGCGTCATCGTCGTCGTCGTTCCGCTCGATGCGGTGGCCAAACCACTCCAGGGCGCCCTCGAGCAGGAGGCCGAACGGGCCGCGCGCGCCGCCAGCCGCTTCGAGGTCGTTCCGCTCGTCGACGCGCTCGAGCCCACCGCCGCCCGGGAGCGTCAAGCCCGCCTCGAGAGCGCGCGGGTCAAGATGAGCGACGGCCAGAAGGCCCTCGACGATCTCGACACGCCCAAAGGCGTCGAGCTCTTCGCCGAGTCCGTCAAGCTCCTCAAGGAGACCAACACGGCCTCCACCTTCGACGACCTCGTCAAAGCGTGGGTGATGAAGGCCGCCAGCCATGCCCTCGGTGGAGAGACTCCGCCCGCGAAGCAGGAGATCGAGCGCGTCATCGCCATCTCTCCCCGCGCCGAGTTCAACGCGCAGTTCTTCCCGCCCGAGCTCATCAAGTTCGTCGAGCAGCAGCGAAAGTTGGCCAACAACGCCAAGGGAGAGCTCGTCGTCCGCACCGAGCCGCCCGGCGCCACCATCTGGGTCGACGGTCAGCCGCGCGGCCAGAGCCCGGTGACGGTCAAGGGCCTCCTCGGCGCGAGGCACCAGGTCGTCGCGTCCCTCGGCGGCCATGCCCTCACGCTGGCGGAGCTCCCGCCCGGTGACGCGCTCCTCGAGCTCAAACCCGCCGAAAGCGACGGTCTCTGGAAGAAGGTCGTCGATGCCGTCACCAAGTCACCGAAGGCGCCGCCGC
>JBILEB010000300.1:0-4632 GCA_044352295.1 Myxococcaceae bacterium | reverse complement strand
GATGTTGCCGTTCGGGACGGAGCCCTTTCAGCCGTCGGATCCGAGGTTTGCGGAGGCGTACGCGCCGCTGAACCTGAATGGGAATACGGCCTTGGCGGTGGTGGGACAGCGGTTCAACGATCGCGATGAGCTGGATCGGGCCCTGTTCTCGGTGATCGAGCTGCTGGCGCGGCCGCGGGTGGCGTCGGATTTGAAGTCGGATCTCGACGTGGGCGTGGCGTTGGTGCGCCGGGCCGAGTCGCTGTCGGGCTTGTCGGAGCCCCAACGGGCGACGCTGGTGACGCTGCGCGCCGAGGTCGCCTACTTCCTGGCGAAGCAGCGCATCGACGACGCGCGCAAGCAGTTGGATGAAGCGATCTCGCAGCTCAGGCTCGCCGCGGACGCGGACGCCCGGCACAAGAAGGAAGCGACACAGATGCTGCTCGCCGTGGAGCCACAGGTGCGTTCCCTGTCGGACTCCCTGCGCGCCGCGGTCCAGGGCCTCCCACCACCGCCACCTGCGCCAGTCGCCCCTCCCCCGCCGCCGGTCGTCCCAGTCCAGCTCGATGCTGGCGTCGAAGCCGCAGACGCCGGCAACTGACCCCACCCGCGCCGAATCCTCACTCCGTGCGCATGACTCCGATGAACGGCAGATTCCGGTACTTCTCGCCGTAGTCCAGTCCGTAACCCACCACGAACTGGTCCTCGATCACGAAGCCCTTGTAGTCGATGGGCACCTTCGTCTTGGCCCGCGCCGGCTTCTCGAGCAACGTGCACACCTTCACCGATGCGGGATGCCGGGCGCCGAGGTTCTCGAGCAGGAACTGCATCGTCAGCCCCGTGTCGATGATGTCCTCGACCACCAGGATGTGCTTCGCGTGAATCGGCTTGGTGAGATCGAAGCTGATCCGCACCTCTCCGGTGGTCTCCGTGCCACCGTGGTAGGAGCTCACGCCCATCAACTCGAGCGTCACCGGCAGATCGATCGCCTTCGCCAGGTCGGTCATGAAGAAGATCGACCCCTTCATGATCCCCACGATCGTCAGGTCCTTTCCCTGATAGTCGCGGGTGATCTGCGCGCCCAGCTCGGCGATGCGCGCCTGCAGCTTCGCCGGGTCAATCATCACATCCACATCTCGATCGTAGAACGCCATGGCTCGAAGACTCCGGTGTCAGACGTATGCGTTGTTCATCACTTCGCCCATGCCGCCAGCCCCGGGCACGATGTACTGGTGATCGTCGAGGCCGCGCTCCTTCTCCCACAGCTCCCCGGGCGCGGTGTTCAGCACCTCGTCGGGCGACAGCCCACGATCCAACCGCACCGAATAGATCACCACATCCGGGTGATCCGTCACCATGCGACGGATGTATTCCGGCGTGACGATCAAATTCAGACAGATGATCCGCCGCGGCTTGCCCGGCACCTTGCTCTTGTACAGCTTGATCGCCGTCGACAACGACGAGCCGGTCGCGCCCATCGGGTCCGGGAACACCACGAACGCGTCGTCGATGTCGCCACCGATCTTCGCGCCGCCGATGTTCGACCCCACCACCGTCGAGGCCTGATCGAGCTCGCGGCTCATGATCAGGTGGTCCTGACGGACCAACCGCGGCTCGAGGATCGTATTGAGCAGGTCATACGCGACCTGCGACGGGAGCGTGCCCGCGCGCGCGATGTTCACCGACACCGCCCGCACCTGCGGGTCCAGCACCTCTCCCTGGTACAAGCCCTTCGGCGTGTGCTCGATCATCCGAGTCGGCACCGTCACCGACTTGCGCGGGAACTCGTGGTTCACCGCCATGGTGACGAGCTCCGTGTAGATCGTCCGCACGAGCGTGTTCACCTCTGGCTGCTGGGTCTCCTTCGCGCTCAGCCGCGCCAGGAGTGAGAGCAGGTACGGCGAACCGACGAGATGAACGCCGGGACCATAGAAGTGCTTCTGTTCGTTCAGCGTGAAGCCGAGCTTCTCGTACAGGGAATCGCGCATCGTCTCACCGGAAGAGGTCGAGGTTCTGTGGCGGAGTGGCCTCCACCGGGGTCGTCACATGGCACTTGCGGCAGCGGGCCTCGTAGGAGCTGGCCGCGCCGACGAGCACGCGCTCCTTGGAGTCCGCGAGGCGCTGGGAGCGGTTCGCCGGGTTCCCGCACACCACGCAGATGGCGAGTTCCTTCGTGATGTATTCGGAGACCGCCAGCAGCTGCGGCATCGGCTCGAAGGGCTTGCCCTGGAAGTCCTGGTCGAGCCCGGCGCAGATCACCCGCACCCCCCGGCCCGCGAGCGTCTCGCAGACCTGTACCACTTCGGCGCCGAGGAACTGCACCTCGTCGATGCCCACCACCTCGGTCTCGGGGCGGGTCAGCGCCAGGATCTCCTCGGCGCGCTGCACCGGCGTCGCCACCACCTTGAGCTGTGAATGGCTCACCACGTTCAGCTCGTCGTAGCGTGTATCAATCTGCGGTTTGAAGACCTGCACCTTCTGCTTGCCATACAGCGCGCGCTTGATGCGGCGGATCAGCTCCTCGGTCTTGCCCGAGAACATCGACCCACAGATGACTTCAATCCACCCGATGTCTTTGGGGAATTGGTGCATGGCTCAGTGATCCAGGTCCAGCAGCTTCTCCAGCGTGCGCGCGTCGGCGTCGGGGAACTCGTACTGGCTCATCTCGCCGAGCCCCACCCAGCGGTGATCGTTCACCTTCGCGTGGCTCACCGTCTGGCCGGCCCGCGCGAGGGTACAGGCGAAGACGCGGAAGTCGATCTCGTAGTTCGGGTACTCGTGGTGCGTGCTCATCGCCTGCTCGCCGACAACCACCTCGAGACCGAGGCGCTCGTGGAGCTCGCGGGCCAGCGCCACCCGGTCGTCCTCTCCCTCATGCACCCGGCCACCGGGGAACTCCCACAACAGCGGCAACGAGGCGGCCTTCGAACGCTGGGTGATGAGGTACTTCCCCGGCTCCTGCTCGAGCATGGCGCCTACGACGCGGATCAACCGTCGAGTCATGGGGCGCGGGCCGTAGCACGGGCCTTCGCAGCCCGAAACCCCACGAGACCGTTGAGGAACCCGTTGCCCCATGACCCTTCAACCGCTTGCGCATCGCCCGGGCCTCGGGTGTCATCCCCCTGATTCCACGCAACTTTCTCCTCCATCTGCCGAAACCACCCACATGTCCGCACCCAACCTGCGCCTCGCCGCTGCCGCCCGTCCTCTCGTCGAGCAGCTCCTCGCGCGCGTCAGCGCGCCGGCCGAGAAGACCCAGCTTGAAAACCTGCTGCGCCAGGCCGCGGGTGGCGACGGCAACAAGACGCTGTCGGCCGTCGAAGCGCGCGCCATTCTCGACACGTTCAACTCCGTCCAGCTCGGCACCGGTCCGCTCACGCCAGAGGCCCTGCGCCTGGGCCTCGAGAAGGCCGCGACGACCATCGACTCGATGAAGCAGCTCGCCGATCTCGACGGCGTCTCGTCGGTCTTCACGTTCCAGGACGGCTCGGTGAAGGACAAGATGATCACCGAGCTCAACAACTCCGTCGCGCGCGCCAACGGCCGCCCGATGGAGGTCAACATGCTCATCTTCGAGTTCCAGTCCGACACGCTCGAGAAGGCGATCGTCGACATCGCGAAGAAGAACCCGAACGTCACCATTCGCATCATCGGCGACTCGGGCCAGGCGTCGGACTCCGGCGGCAACGCCCTGCCCTCGATCCTCAAGGCGCGGCTCCCGAACATTCAGGTCAAGTACAAGAAGGACTTCCCCTACGTCTTCGACGCGACGCTCGGCCGCCCCCGCTACAACCACGGCGCCTCGCAGGGCCTCAACCACCACAAGGGCTTCGTCACCCTCATCGACGGCAAGCCCGATCTCCTCGCGACCGGCTCGTTCAACTGGTCCGATACGGCCGACACGAAGAACTACGAGAACCTCGTGTTCATGAAGAACACCGACTCGTCGAGCCGGCGTGGCATCGAGCAGTTCACCGACGAGTTCGCCGGCTTCTGGAACAACCGCGACGCGACGCTCTCACCGAACAACTTCGCCAATTTCCGCAGCGATCAGTGGAACGCGATGCTGCGCGCGAACGGCCGGCCGCCCACCCAGGCCCGCCCGCGCCCCGACGACGACTACGGTACCTACACGCCGCCGGTCGATCGCAGCGCCGACATCAACGGCTTCCGCCCGCAGGACAGCCGCCGCCTCGTCGAGCTCGCCGGCACCACGTTGGCCCGCGCCATCACCACCGAGCGCCGCGCTGGAGGCCGCTTCACCAGCGTCGAGGACCTCCACGAGCGCGTGCCCGCCTCCCGAAGCCTCTCGGCCGAGGCGCTCGCGGCCCTGCACTTCGGCTCCGGACAGGTGAGCCTCAACACCGCCAGCCTCGAGGAACTCGACGCCGTGGGCCTCTCGAAGAAGGCCGCCGAGGCGATCGTCAAGTTCCGCCAGACCAACGGCGACTTCGAGTCGATCGAGCAGATTCGCGCGCTCGGCGTTCCCGCGAGCACCTTCACGCGCCTCAAGGACCAGCTCACTGCCACCGACGTCGAGGTCTTCTTCAACTCCCGGGCCTTCGGCGCCCCGCAGGGCAGCACGGGCTACGGCACCGGTGGCACGCGGACGACGCCCGCGATGGACGCCAACGGGCAGATCGCCGACACGCG
>JBILEB010000172.1:0-15650 GCA_044352295.1 Myxococcaceae bacterium | reverse complement strand
GTGGCCTCGGTCCGGGAGGAACGGCCCACCTGCGTTCGCACCACCGGGCTGACGGGAGCCACCCGCGCCTGGGTCTTGTCCCGGCTGGCGAAGGCCTCCCGGGCGCCCCTGCTCTGCGTGACGGCCGATGACGACGCGGCCGATGCGCTCGCCTCCGACCTGGCCTTCTTCCTGGGCGGTGACGGGACGAAGGCCTCGCCGACGGTGCTGCGGCTCCCAGCGGACGAGGTGCTGCCATGGGACGAATTGCTGGCCGATTCGGCCATCGTCACCGAACGGCTGTGCGCGCTGTACCACCTCGCGGCGGGTACCCGGTTTCCAGCGCTGGTGGTGTCGGCGCGCGCGCTCCATCGCAAGGTGGTGCCGCCCGCGGTGATGCGCACGCTCTCGCGGCTGGTGAAGCTGGGGGACGACGTGGGTCGCGACGCCCTGGCGTTGGCGCTCGCGGGCATGGGCTTTCGGAACGCGCCGTTGGTGGAGGATCCCGGCACCTTCTCGCTCCGCGGCGACATTCTCGACGTGTGGGCCCCGCTGCAGGACGAACCGGCCCGCCTCGAGTTCTTCGGTGACACCATCGAGTCGATGCGGCGGTTCGATCCCGAGACGCAGCGCACGAGCGAGAAGCTGACGCAGCTGCCGATCTTCCCGGCGCGCGAGCTGTTCCTCTCGGAGGAGACGAAGAGCACGGCCATCACGGCCATCCGCGATCTCGCCGAGCACCAGCGCGTGCCCTCCTCCAGGGTGCGCGAGCGCGTGGAGCAGGTGCGCGACGGCATGGCGTCGGCGGGGCTCGAGGCGCTGCTGCCCGGGTTCTTCGCGGGCGGGCTTTCCAGCCTCTTCGACTACCTGCCGTCGTGGAGCCCGGCGCCGCTGCTGTGGCTCGACGAGCCGGCGTCGCAGGCCCAGGTGCTGGACGACCTCTTCGTCGACGTCGATCGAAGCTTCGAAGACGCGGTTCGTCGGCAGGAGCTCACCATGCCGCCGTCGGCGCACTTCCTGTCCCGGGAGGACGTGCAGGCGCGCCTGTCGTCGTTCCGCGTCGTCGTGGGCGGCGGGTTGTCGCTCGACCATCGGGCCGACGAGCGGCCGCCGCTGGGCTTCCACTTCGGCGCCACCAAGGAGCTGCGCGAGGCGATCCGCTCGCACCACGGCGAAGAAGGCGCGCTCACCCCGCTCATCGAACGGCTCGAACGATGGCGCGACGACAAGGTGCTCACGGCGATCGCCTGCGGCTCGAAAGGCCAGGCCGAGCGGCTCGAGCGGTTGCTCAAGGAGCGCGGCGTCAAGGTGAAGACGCACCAAGCCGCGCTCGACGCGCTCGAAGACGCCTTCGACCCCAGGCGGCTCGCGCACCTCTTCGTGGGCCAGGTGAGCGCAGGCTTCGTCGACGTCCCCGGCCGGCTGGTGGTGCTCTCGGACGACGACATCTTCGGGGCGCGCGCGCGACGACGCGTTCGACGGCGACGGGCGGACGCGGCGGGCTTCGTCGCCAGCTTCCAGGACCTCAAAGAGGGCGACCTCTGCGTGCACGCCGAGTTCGGCGTCTGCCGCTACCGGGGCCTCACCACCATGCAGGTGGCCGGCGTCAACGCCGACTTCCTCGCCCTCGAGTTCGCGGCGAAGGACAAGGTGTACCTGCCGGTCAGCCGCATGCGGCTGCTGTCGAAGTTCACCGGCGGCGATCCCTCGAAGGTGGCGCTCGACCGCCTCGGGACCAACAGCTGGGAGAAGAAGAAGCAGCTCGTCCGCGAGCAGTTGCTCCAGATGGCGGCCGACCTGCTGCGGCTCTACGCCGAACGGCGCGCCCACCCGGGCTACGCGTTCTCCGAGCCCGACCGCTACTACCGGCAGTTCGAGGCCGACTTCGAGTTCGAGACGACGGTCGATCAGCAGAAAGCCATCGACGACGTGCTGGGCGACATGGCGAAGCCACTGCCGATGGATCGCCTGGTGTGCGGTGATGTCGGGTACGGCAAGACCGAGGTGGCGATGCGCGCGGCGTTCAAGGCCGTGCTCGACCGCAAACAGGTGGCGATGCTGGTGCCCACCACGCTGCTGGCCCACCAGCACTTCAACTCGTTCAAGCGGCGCTTCGACGGCTACCCGGTGACGGTCGAGGTGGTGTCGGGGCTGCGCAAGCAGTCCGAGGTCCGCGATGTCATGCGCCGCGCGCAGGAGGGCCGCCTCGACGTGCTGGTCGGGACCCACAAGCTGCTCTCGGGCGACATCGCCTTCCGCGACCTCGGGCTCGTCATCGTCGACGAAGAGCAGAAGTTCGGCGTCAAGCAGAAGGAGTTCCTGCGAAAGCTCAAGTCCACCGTCGACACGCTGACGCTCACCGCCACGCCGATTCCGCGCACGCTCAACATGGCGATGAGCGGCATGCGCGACATGTCGCTCATCACCACGCCGCCGGCGGATCGCCGCGCGATTCGCACCTTCGTCAACCGGTTCGATCCCCAGCTCCTCAAGGACGCCATCACCCGCGAGCTGCAGCGGGGCGGCCAGGTCTTCGTGGTGCACAACCGCATCTCGTCGTTGCCGAGCATGGAGAAGCTGCTCAACGAGCTGGTGCCGCACGCCGTGGTGTCGACCGCGCACGGGCAGATGGCCGAGGGTGAGCTCGAGCGCGTGATGCTCGACTTCGTGGAGAAGCGCGCGCAGATCCTCCTGTCCACCAGCATCATCGAGAGCGGCCTCGACATCCCCTCGGCGAACACCATCATCGTCAACCGGGCGGACCAGTTCGGGCTCGGGCAGCTGTACCAGATGCGTGGACGCGTCGGCCGCTCGAAGGAGCGTGCGTACGCCTACCTGCTCGTGCCGCAGGGCCGTGGCGTAGGCAAGGACGCGATGCGGCGCCTCGAGGTGCTGCAGGCCTTCACCGAGCTGGGCGCGGGCTTCTCCATCGCGGCGCACGACCTCGAGATTCGCGGCGCCGGCAACCTGCTCGGCAAGGAGCAGTCCGGCAGCATCGAGGCGGTGGGCTTCGACCTCTACTCGCAGATGCTCGAGGAGGCCGTGGCCGAGGTGCAGGGCGAGCCGCTGCGCACCGTGGTGGAGCCCGAGGTGAACCTGCCGGTGCCGGCGTACCTGCCGGACTTCTACGTGCCCGACGTGCACCAGCGGCTGGTGCTCTACAAACGCTTCAGCCAGGCGCCCCACCCTGACGACTTGAACGACCTGCGCGCCGAGCTGGTCGACCGCTTCGGCGACTGTCCGGAAGAGGTCGACACGCTGCACGAGCTGATGATGCTGAAGATCGATCTGCGCGCGCTGCAGCTCCGATCGCTCGACGGTGGGCCCGGTCGCATCGTGGTCACGCTCGGCGCCGACGCGCTGCTCGACGGACACAAGGTGGCCACGCTGGTGCAACGGTCGAAGGGCGTCTACCGCCTCACGCCAGAGCTCAAGCTGGTGGCGAAGCTCGACGCGGCGCTGAAGGGGAAGGACTTCATCCCCGCCGCGAGGAAAGTGGTGCGGGACCTCGTGTCGTGCGCGCGCCGCGCCTGAGGCAGACACGCAATCGAGACGCATTCGCCTTCGCGCCGTCGAGCCGAGTTCGCACGTTCGGCGTCAACGTGTGACGAGGACGTCAGCCCATCGACGATCGTCCTCCACAGTCGTCTGGCTTATTGCGCCGCGTGAACGAGCCAACTCCCCGTGCCGGCCGTGTCGACTTCCATCTCCACTCCTACGCCTCCAACGTCACGACGTACTACGCGGCGAATGCGTTTCGCATTCCCGAGTCGTACTCAGACCCGCTCAAGCTCTACGCCATGCTCAAGGAGCGCGGCATGGACCTCGTCACGCTGACCGACCACAACTCGGTCGACGGCGGGAAGCTGCTCCTCGACAAGGGCCACACCGACGTCTTCCTCTCCTCCGAGCTCACCTGCCAGTTCCCGGGGGACGGCTGCCACATTCACGTCACGGTCGCGAACGTGACCGAGGCGCAGTTCACCGAGTGCAACCGCCTGCGCTCGAACCTCTTCGAGCTGGTCGACTACCTCGAGCAGCAGGTGGCCCTCGAAAAGAGGCGGGCCGGTGGCAACCACCTCACGTACTTCATGACGCACCCGCTGATGAGCACCGAGAACCGCGCGTACGGACGCGAGGGCTCGTTGTCGCTCAGGCACCTCGAGACCGCGGCGCTGCTCCTGCCGGGCTTCGAAGTCCGCAACGGCTCGCGCACCCGCGTCCTCAATGAGCTCACCCAGCAGTGGCTCGAGTCGTTGACCCGCCTGCGCCTCGAGGAGATCGCCAACCGGACCGGCATCGCGCCGCGCGGTGAGACGCCGTGGAAGAAGTTCTACACGGGCGGCTCCGACGACCACGCGGGCATCAACCCCGGCCGCACCTGGACGCGCTTCGAGTACCGCGGCGAGAAGCCCACGCCGAACGATCTCATCGACTCCATGCGCGAACGGCGGACGGAGCCCGAAGGGACGCACGGTGGACCCATCACGCTGGCGCACTCGCTGCTCAAGCTGCTCTACGAGGGCTCGCAGCGGAACCGGCGCGAGCAGGGCCTCGTCAGCCGCGTCACTGGGCGCAACAAGAACCCGGCGACCGTGGGGCTGTCTGGCCCCATCAACGCGCTCCTCGAGCTCGTGTTCGACTCGGAGTCGCAGGGCCTGCCGCAGAAGGCCTGGTTCCTCGGCCGCTCGCTCTACCACCGCGCGATGCGCCACCAGTCGAAGCTCGGCGTACCGTTCGAGAAGCTGCTCGAGTCCGAGATCTACCGCCTCCTCGCCGAGTCCGACTTCCGCGAGCGCCTCACCGACCAGCGCCTGTCGACCGACGATCGGATCTTCCTGGTCGTCGGTACGCTCATCAACCGCATCTTCGCGCGGTACGTCCACAACCTGCGCAGTAACGCCGAGGGCAACCTCGTCGGGGTCATCAAGGAGCTGGTGGCGCTGCTGACCAGCAACCTCTTCGTCTCGATGCCGTACCTGGCGTCGTTCCTCGCGCAGAGCTCGGACTCGATGGTCTCGCGCGACGTCCGCAAGCACTACGATCTCGCCCAGAAACAGCGGCTCGTGCTGCTCACCGACACCTACTTCGAGATCAACGGCGTCTCGGCCACCATCAAGCGCATGCTGCGCGAGTCGAAGCGCCGCGGCGTCGACCTCACGGTCGTCACCTGCCTCACCGAAGCCGACCAACAGGAGCGCCTGAAGGATCCCGAGACACGCGCGCTCGTCGAAGAGGGCCGCTTGAAGATCTTCACCTCGGTCGCCTCGATGGCGTTCCCCGAGTACGACGATCTGCAGATCAACTTCCCGCCGCTCCTCGAGCTGCTGCGCTACCTGCAGGAGTCGGGCTTCACGAAGATGCAGATCAGCACGCCGGGCATCATCGGGCTCACGGGCCTCGCGGCGGCGAAGCTGCTCCAGCTCGAAACGGCCGCGACCTACCACACGAGCGTTCCCGAATACGTCGAGAACTACACCCGCGACATCACGCTCGAAGACCTCGCGTGGAAGTACATGATCGTCTTCTACCACGCAGTGGACGAGGTCCTCGTGCCCTCGCGGTTCATCGCGAAGCTGCTCCACAAGCGCGGGCTGCGGAACCGGAAGCTGCTCATCCTCGACCGCTGGGTCGACTGTGTGCGCTTCACGCCGGAGAAGCGCACGCCGAACTTCTGGGCCTCGCGCGGGGTCGCGAACGAGCACGAGCTCGTCAAGTTCGTCTACGTCGGTCGCGTCGGCGTCGAGAAGAACCTGGTGCTGCTCGCGGACGCCTTCCGGGCGCTCTGCGCCAAGCACCGCAACGCGCACCTGATGATCGTCGGCGACGGGCCGTTCCGTGAAGAGCTCGAGAAGAAGCTCATCGGCTTGCCGGTGACGTGGACCGGGTTCGTCGAGGGCGATGAGCTGCCACGGGCCATCGCGTCATGTGACGTGAAGCTCTTCCCGAGCACCACCGACACCTGGGGCAACGCGCCGCTCGAAGCGCAGGCGTGTGGACTCCCAGTCATCGTCTCGGAGATCGGCGGACCTCGCGAGCTGATGCGCGACGGCGTCACGGGCCTCAAGGTGACGGGCCGCGACGTCGACGGCCTCGTCGCCGCGATGGAGACGCTGATGGATCGCGAAACACGCGAGCGCATGGGCCAGGCCGCGCGCGCGTTCTGCCTCGAGAACCGCATCGAGGAGCCCTTCATGGCGGTCTTCGACTCCGATACCTACCGTCGCCGGGTCGCCGAGGCCCAGGCAAAGGCCGACGCCACGCACACCTCACGCGTGCCCGTCTCGACCCAGGTGCTCGATCTCACCGCCGCGTCATTCGAGGCGCTGGTGGGAGGCGACGACGACTCGACGGGAGCCCTCGCGTGAGCCTCGCCCGCACCCTCTTCAAGACCTGGAACCCGCTGTGGCGCGCCTGGGCGCGGCTGCAGCTCTCGCGCGCGAAGCACCGCTCGCTGGCAGGCCACCCGCGCATGGGGCTGCGGCTCTCTCGACTGGTGAAGGGCTACGCGTACGAAGGTCAGGGCTGGTTCGACTCCGACGGCGCGAGCCCGGAGTTCATCCGTCTGCGCCGGGAAGGCCTCGCGCGACTTCGCACGCACTTCACGACGACCTCGCCTCGCACCATCGAAGCCACCCGGGCGCTCGAGGACGGCGTGTCGGATCTCGCCTTCACCAACCGCTACCGCGTGCCCTTCCAGTTCCGAGACGCCGTCGCCGAAAGCCTTCCCGTGGGCGCGTTCGCCGAGTCGAGCGATGGCATCCGGTTGCGCGACCTCGACGGACAGGAGTCGATGGATCTCGGCGGCTCGTACGGGGTGAACCTCTTCGGCACCGACTTCTACAAGCAGTGCCTGGAGCGGGCCTTCACGCGCGCGCAGGCTCTCGGCCTGGTGCTGGGGCCCTACCACCCGGTGATCGCGGACAACGTGGCGCGGCTCAAGGCCATCTCGGGCATGGACGAGGTGAGCTTCCACATGTCGGGCACCGAGGCCGTGATGCAGGCGGTGCGGCTCGCGCGCTACCACTCGAAGAAGCGGTACGTCGTGCGCTTCTGCGGCGCCTACCACGGCTGGTGGGACGGCGTGCAGGTCGGACCCGGAAACCCGCTCCCGAACACCGACGTGCTCACGCTGACGGAGCAGAGCGAGCGCACGCTCAACGTCCTTCGCATGCGCGACGACATCGCATGCGTGCTGGTGAACCCGCTCCAGGCCATGACGCCGAACGCGTCACCATCGTCGGACTCCGCGCTGGTGGGCGGTGAGCGCAAGGCCCACTACGACAAGGCCGCGTACATTCGTTGGCTGAAGCAGCTGCGCGAGGTGTGCACCGAGAAGGGCATCGCGCTCATCTTCGACGAGGTGTTCCTCGGCTTCCGGCTCGCCCGGGGTGGCGCGCAGGAATACTTCGGCGTGAAGGCCGACCTGGTCACGTGGGGCAAGACGCTCGGGGGGGGCCTGCCCGTCGGCGTGGTGTGTGGTCCGCATCGCTTGATGCGACGGTTCCGTGACGATCGGCCCGCCGACATCTGCTTCGCGCGCGGCACCTTCAACTCGCACCCCTACGTGATGACGGCGATGAACGAGTTCCTCGCCTTCCTCGACACGCCGCAAGCGCGCGCCACCTGGGACGACCTCGACGGCCGGTGGGATCGCCGCGCGGCCCAGCTCAACGCCGCGCTCGAGGCGGCGAGGGTTCCTGTGCGGATGGCGAACATGACGTCGGTGTTCGTCACGCGTTTCCTGCAGCCCGGCCGTTACCACTGGATGCTGCAATTCTACCTGCGCGCGCAGGGCCTCAGCCTGAGCTGGATCGGCTCGGCCCGCTTCATCTTCAGCCATGACTGGACCGACGAAGACTTCGCCGAGCTGAGCCGCCGGCTGGTGGCGGCGTGCCAGCAGATGCAGGCCGACGGGTGGTTCCACGTGCCCGCGAAGCCCACGGCCCGCGTCCTCGTCTCCGAGATGATCGACGCAGTGGTCGGCCGCCGACCTGCGCCAAGGCCGTTGCTGCCCCTCCCCGTGTCGCCGCCCGCCGAGGTGCCTGCGACCGCGCCCGATCGACTGGTGGCCTGACCCGATGACCGACAGCGCGTACGCGTCCCCGCTCGCCAGGCTCTTTCTGCAGGAAGACCTCAACTTCCTCGTCACCAACCGGCTCCCCCGGCGCACCGCGACGAAGCTGATGGGCTGGTTCAGCCGCATCGAGAGCCGCCGCCTCACGCGCGCCTCGCTCGCGGTGTGGAAGCTCTTCGCCGACGACCTGCGCCTCGAGGAGTCGACGACCACCGACTTCAAGAGCCTGCACGAGTGCTTCGTGCGCGCGCTCAAGCCGGGCGCGCGGCCGCTCCATCCCGATCCCGACGTGGTGGTGAGCCCGTGCGACGCCATCATCGGCGCACATGGCCCCGTTCGCGGGACCCAGGCGTTCCAGGCGAAGGGCTTTCCGTATTCGCTTGACGATCTGCTGCAGGAGCCTCGGCTCGTGGAGCGTCACCGCGACGGGCGCTTCATCACGCTGCGGCTGAAATCGAACATGTACCACCGCTTCCACGCGCCCTGCGACGCGCGGGTGCGAGGCGTCACCTACGTCTCCGGCGACACCTGGAACGTGAACCCCATCGCCCTCGAGCGCGTGGAGCGCCTCTTCTGCAAGAACGAGCGCGCCGTCATCGATCTCGAGACACCCCGGTTCGGCGGCGCGCTGACGATGGTGCCGGTCGCGGCCATTCTCGTCGCGTCGATGCGCTTCACCTTCGTCGACACCCCACTCACCCTCGAGCACCGCGGCGCGCGCTTCTTCCCGTGCGACGCCACCGTCTCGAAGGGCGACGAGCTCGGCCGCTTCGAGGCAGGCTCCACCATCATCCTCTTCGCGTCGGGCGACTTCGACTTCGCGCCCACGCTGAAGACCGGCGACGTCGTGCGCGTCGGCGAGCCGCTCCTTCGTTTCACCCGGCAGTCCTCACCCCACGGAGACCACCCATGAGCCAGACCCTGACCGCGGCGGCCCCCCGCCAGTTGTCCTTCGCCGAAGAGCTCCACGAGCAGCGCTGGGACGATCACCGCTACTACCACCAGAGCCGCATCAACCAGTCGCTGCACCTCTTCAGCGCGTGCTGCTTCCTGCTGACGTACGCGATGCTGCCCTTCAAGCCGGCGCTGGCCGCCGTCTTCGGGTGGATCGTGCCGATGTGGGTGCGGCAGATCGGTCACTTCTTCTTCGAGCCCAAGGGCTTCGACCAGGTGAACAACGCCTCGTTCGAGCACAAGGAGGAGATCAAGGTCGGGTTCAATCTGCAGCGCAAAGTGATCCTCTTCGTAGCGTGGGCGTCGGTGCCGGCGTTCCTGTGGTTCGCGCCGACGGTCTTCGGCCTCGTCCCGGACCACGGCGGGGTCGAGGGCTGGGTGAACCGTGTGGGCTCCGTGTGGCTGGTGCTCGCGGCCATCGGGCTGGTGGGGCGCTCGGTGTTCCTCGCGGTGACGCGCTCGCCGCAGACTGGCCTGGTGTGGTTCACGAAGATCCTCACGGACCCGTTCCACGACATCAAGATGTACCACAAGGCTCCGCTCTTCCTGATGCGTGGCCAGTTGATCGATCCGATGGATCACGTGAACCACTGAAGCGCGCCGTACCTCATGGACGTTCTCGTCACGGCGTGGTGGGCGGCGCTCTGCGGGGCCGCGGTGTTGAACGTGGGGTTGTGGTTCTGGTCGCTCCGGCGCTTTCGAGAGAAGGCGTCGCGCGACGCGGACTTCGCGAAGGTGCGGCGGTGGCACCTGGGGCTGTCGGCGATCTACGTGGTCGTGTGCGGGTTCCGGGGGATTCTCCCGCGCGCCGACGTGCAGCGAATCTGTCTCGTCGACGGGTGGATCTCCTCCATCGCGCTGGGCCGGAGCATCGCGACCATCGCGGAGCTGGCGTGCGTGGTGCAGTGGTCACTCCTGGCGCATGAGTACGGGCGGGCGACCGGCGACCGCGTGGTGGTGGGCATCGGGAAGTTCATCGTCCCGCTCATCGTCTTCGCCGAGTGTTGCTCGTGGTACTCGGTGCTGACGACGAACTACCTCGGGAACTCCATCGAAGAGTCGTGTTGGACCTTCATGGCGGCGGTGCTCGCGGTGGCGATGATGCGGCTGTCGAGGTCGCCCGTGAAGGTGCAGCTGTCTCCACACCTGACGACGGGGATCGTCGGCGCCATCGCGTACATCGCCTTCATGCTGGTGGTGGACGTGCGCATGTACGTGACGCGGTTCCTTTCCGACACGCGGGCCAACGCGACGTACCTGTCCTTCGCGGAAGGCTGGCGTGACATCAACGAGCGCTGGGTCGTCACGCATGCGTGGGCCGACTGGGGGCCCGAGATCGCGTGGATGACGCTGTATTTCACGGGGGCGGTGTGGGTCATGTTGTCGCTCACGCACGCGCCGAGACTTCGGGAGTCGTCATGAGGCCCGATCAGACGAGCCGAACCGCGGCGTGGGTCGCGGCGGGACGGGCGCTCGCGACGGCGCGGCGCGCTCCGGAGGCTTGTCGCGATCCATTCGCGATCACGATGGTGTCGGCGCCGCTGCGCGAAGCGGTCGAGGCTCGGGTGGATGGCCTCTGGCCTTCGCGGCCGGCATCGCTGGTGCGCGCGGCGTTGGTCGACGTGACGGCGACGATGATGGGTCCGCGAACAGCCGCGATCGACGCGCACCTGTCGGCGATGGGCGGCGTGGAGCAGGTGGTGATCCTCGGCGCAGGGTTCGACATGCGCGCGCATCGGCTCGAGGGCCTGCGCGGGTGCACGGTCTTCGAGGTGGATCATCCGGCGACACAGGCCGACAAGCGGGCGCGAGTCGGCCACGTTCCCCTGACCGCGTCGCGGCTCGTCTATGTGCCGATCGACTTCGAATCCAGGGACTCGACGCTGGAAGGAGCGCTCGAGCGCGCAGGGCACCGGGTCACGACTCGAACGGCGTGGATCTGGGAAGGCGTCATCACATACCTCTCCGCGACCGACCTGGAGCGGACGCTCGAGGTGATTCGGCGACGCTCGGCTCCGGGGAGCCGACTGGTCGCGACGTACAACGCCCCATCCCTCGTACGGTGGGGGATGCGCGCGGTGACGGCCACGAGCCGTGAACCACACCGATCGACCTACCGGCCCGACGCGATGCACCGATTGCTCGCGGCGTATGGCTTCACGGTGCTCGATGACACGGGCGGACTGGAGCGCGCCGCGCGGTTCGGGAAGCGGCCTGGACTGGTCGACCTCGTGTGGACGCGCGGGCATCACGTCGTCGCGGCGTCCAATGGTGGGTCGTGAGAGGCCCGCCTTGTCAGGGCACCCGCGGCGCGACGAACGATGGCAACGGGACGAAGTCAGCCCCCAATTTCTGCCCATTGGCCTCGTAGGCCACTCGCGACGAGAGCCGCCGCACGTCGTAGCCCGGCGTTCCGACACAGGCGCCGATGACGTTTCCCACGACGCGCCCATCGCTCACGTCGAGCGTCCCGTCGTCGCCGAGCTCGAGCCCACATCGCGCGTTCCCGTCGACGAGGAAGCGGCTGAGCGTGATGGCGGAGCCTCCGAGCGCCGCGACCCCGGTTCCACCCTCGTCAGGACAGCCGGGCACACAGGCGGGAGGGAGCGTGGCGCGGACGGTGACGTCGCTCACCGAGACGCGCGTCGCCGGGTTGATCGCCGCGATCGAGGCTTCGCGATTCTGCTCGAACAACCACCGCGCCCCCGTCACCTCGGCCCCGGCCTGCGCCTGAAGCCCACGACCTACCGGGCCGTCTCCACCGACGCCTCTCGTGTCGCGCACCACGAGGTCGTTCGCCAGAAGCCGCGCCGCGATGACGCCCACTCCGAGCATTTCGCCCGCCTCGATGAGTCCGCGCACGACAGTGACGTCGGCGCCATCTTGAAGCGCGAGTCCGGTGGCGTCGCGGTCCGAGCGCTGCCCGAGGGTCCTCCGGATCGCGACGTCAGACAAACGTACGACCGTTCCCGTCGATCCCGCCGCGACCCCGCCCGTGCGTGCGCCCTCGACCTCGACCCGATCGAGGGTCACCGTGGCGCCTCGGGAGAGCTGCAGCCCGTACCCACCCAGACCATCCGCGGCCTGGCCCAGGATGTCGGAGACGACGACGTCAGCCCCTTCGAGCACTGCCTTGTCGACCGACAGCCCCACCGCCCGCGCGCGGCTGATGCCGATTCGCTGCATCGTCGCGGAGGCCCCATCGCGAACCAGCACGCCGAACCCGGCCCCCATGCTCCGGCGCTCCGGGAGCGTCTCGTGCACGACCACGTCGGTCAGGGACAGCTTCGCCATGGAACCACTTGCCGAGATGCTCGTGCTCGCGTTCCCTACGACGGCGACGTGCGTCACCTCGAGTGTTCCTTCGTTCAAGACCGTGAGGCCGAAGCCAAGTCCGTCATCATTCGGCCGCGGCTTCGTACGCCGCACCACCCCGTCTTCGAGCTTCAGCACGCCACGGCGCGCGACGTAGGTGGCCTGCTCTCCGTTGTCGTCGAGGCTGAAGCGGCGGAGGGTGACGGTGGCGCCGAGCGTCACCTCCACGGCGTTGCCGCGCGCGCCCGAGGGCAAGGGAACGCCTCGCACCACCGCGACATCAGCGAGTTCGACGCGGGTGCGCTCGCCCAGCCCCACCACGCCGAGACCTTCGACCCCGTCCACTGTCACCACGCGGCCCTCGATGCGCGCACCGCTCTCGGCATAGACGCCCTGCCCTTCCCGACCGGCCGCGCTCCGCCGAACCCCGCGGACCACGACGTTCCAGAGGGTCAGCGTCGTGCCATTCGCAGCCACCGCGCCGAACCCCGCGGTCGAATCGATGAGCACGTCATGGAGCGTCAGGCTCGTGCCGCCGACGCCGACCACCGCGCCGGGCCGCTCGCCAGAGAGCGTCACGTTCTCGACGGTCGCTCCGGCCCCGACGGACGACACCGTTCCAACGAGCGGCGCGGGGGTCGAGGCCGTCAACACCGTCTCAGCCACGCACGCGCCACGAAGCGTCACACCTGCGGGAATCCGGAGCGGCGCATCGAAGGTGCCCTTGCTGACCGCGACCGTCGTCCCAGCCGGAGCCCCCACGAGCGCCTCGACGATGGTGGCGAACGGCGCTGCCATCGTTCCCGTTCCTCCGCTCGAAGCGCCCGCACGGACGTACCGAACACCCGATGCAGGAAGGCCATCGGGGAACGGACCTGCTGGACATGGCGCGCCAATCCGCTCGCACCCGGCGGTGCCGAGGGTATGCACGCTCCCGGTGGGACACGTCGCCTGGCCCGTGTGGGGGAAGCCGTCACACCAGGAGGCGACTCCGGCGTCTGTCACCACCCGCCACCCGGGCGCGCAGGTCGCCCCGAGCTTCGGCCTCGTCGCCGACGCAGGAGGTGCTGGCGGCGCGAGCGCGAAGGTGTTGGCGGCGACGGCCTCGAGTTGCAGATCGGTCGCGGGCGAAAGGCAGCTCGACGCCAGGACCAGCACCGCCGGGAACGCCATGCCGCGCACGAGGTTCCGGCCGCTCCGACCGTTGCTGCACATGGCACCCGAAGCGCTGCGCATCAATCCGGCTACCCGCGTGCGGCCTTCAGAGCAGGGCCCATCTCGCGCAGCCGCTCGCTCGCCTGCACCAGCGTCTCGATCAGCGCCTTCTGCACGTGCAGCCGGTTCTCCGCCTCGTCCCACACGGCGCTCTGCGGACCATCGATGATCTCCGCGGCGACCTCTTCCCCGCGATGCGCGGGAAGACAGTGCAGGAAGATCGCCTCGGCCTTCGCGTGCGACATCAGCGCTGCGTCCACCTGGTACCCCGCGAGCTCGGCCAGCCGCTTCTTCGACTCTGCCTCCTGGCCCATCGAGGTCCACACGTCGGTGATGACGACATCGGCCTCGCGCACGGCCTCCTTCGGGTCGCTCACGAGGTGCACGTGCCCGGGCGAGTGCTTCAACACGTCATCCGCCGGGTGGTAGCCCTTCGGTGAGGCCAGCAGCAGCTGGTAGCCGAACAGCTTCGCGCCCTCGGTGAAGCTGCGGCCCATGTTGCTCGCCGTGTCGCCGATGAACGCCAGACGACGACCCGCGATGGAGCCGAAGCGCTCCTCGATGGTGAACAGGTCCGTGAGGATCTGCACGGGATGCCCACCATCGGTGAGTCCGTTGATCACCGGCACCTCACAGTGCTTCGCGAACTCCGCCAACCGTTCGTCGCCGAACGTCCGCATCATGACGACGTCGCAGTACCGCCCGGTCACCCGCGCCGTGTCCGCGAGTGGCTCCCCGCGCGCCATCTGGCTGTTCGCCGCCGAGAGATCGATCGCCGAGCCGCCGAGCTGCGTCATCGCTGCCTCGAAGGACAAGCGCGTTCGGGTCGAGGCCTTCTCGAAGATCATCACCAGGGTCCGGCCCGTCATCGTGGTGACGACGCGACGCTGCCGCCGGGCTTCCTTCAGCGTGCGCGCGCGATGGAACAGCGCCTTGTGCTCGTCGCTGGAGAGATCGAAGAGGTTGAGGAAGTCGCGCTTCATGGGACCCTTCACGGAGACGGCGGGAGATCAGACGGGAGCGACGGAGAGCTGCTCGAACAGCGAATTCAGGCGTGGTACCGCGGAGGCCTTTCGCGCCAACCCGGCGGCCTGCTCGGACAACGCCGTGAGCTGGGCTTCGACCGGCGCGGGACCGGTGCTCCCGGCGCTGCGCTTGCGCGAAACCGCTCCAGCCGGCTCGAGCACCGAGAGCGCCTCGGCGTCGATGGCCGGGTCGATGGACTTCGCGAGCTCGACCGACGCCTTGCTCAGCGCGAGGCCCTGCTCCTGACACTTTCGCACCAGCGCCCCGACGTGCTTGTACGCCACGCGGAACGGCATGCCCTTCTTCACCAGCGCCTCGGCGAGATCGGTCGCCTGCGTGAAGCCCTCGTCGAGCCCCGCGCGACACTTGTCCGGGTGGAACGTCACGTGCGGGAGCGACAACCGCAGCACCGACAACACGCCATGCAACAGCGGCCGCGTCTCGAGCAGCGGACCGCGATCCTCCTGAAGGTCGCGGTTGTAGCCACCGGGGAGCCCCTTCACCGTCGTCAGCAGCCCCATCAGGTTGCCGATCGCGCGCCCGGACTTCCCGCGGATCAGCTCGAACACGTCGGGGTTCTTCTTCTGCGGCATCATCGAGCTGCCCATCGAGATGTCGCCCGACAAGGACGCGAAGCCGAACTCCGAGGTCGTGAAGTCGATGAAGTCCGTCGACAGCCGGCTCGCGTGAACCAGGAACCGCGCGGTCGCGTAGAGGTAGTCGAGGGCGAAGTCGCGCTCCCCCACCGTGTCCATGCCGTTGAGCGTGAGCCGGGAGAAGCCGAGCAGGCCGCGGGTGATCTCCCGATCGATCGAGAGCGAACTCCCGGAGATCGCGCCGCTGCCCAGCGCCAACGCGTCGGCCTGATCGAGCGCGAACGCGAAGGCCTGACCGTCCCGCAGAAACGCCGCGCCATACGAGGCGAGCCAGTACGCAAGGGTGATCGGCTGCGCGCGCTGCCGATGCGTGTACGAGGGCAGCAGCAGGCTCCCGTCTTTCTGTGCGCGCGCCACCAGCTCGTCGATGAGGCCGCACATCGACGCCAACGCGCCACCGACCGCATCACGCACGTGCAGGCGCAGAT
>JBILEB010000171.1:0-15671 GCA_044352295.1 Myxococcaceae bacterium | reverse complement strand
GTGCTCACCTGTGGCGCCGAACCCCTCTTCTTCCTCGACTACTTCGCCACCTCGCGCCTCGACGTCGCGCAGGCCGAGAAGGTCATCGCTGGCATCGTCACCGGCTGTGAGCAGGCCGGCTGCACGCTGCTGGGTGGAGAGACGGCCGAGCTGCCCGGCTTCTACACACCCGGGGAATACGAGCTGGCCGGCTTCTGTGTCGGCATCGTCGAGCGCTCGAAGATCATCACCGGCGCCACCATCGGGCCGGGCGATCGCGTCATCGGCGTCGCCTCGACCGGCCTGCACTCCAATGGGTACTCGTTGGCGCGCAAGGTGCTGGCCGACTCGAAGATCGAGCTGACGGCGACGGTCGACGGCCTCGAGCTGGGGAAGACGTTGCTCGCGCCCACGCGCATCTACGTGAAGGACGTCTTGAGCCTGCTCGAGGCCGTCCCCGTCAAGGGCCTGGCGCACATCACCGGCAGCGGCCTGCCCGGCAACGTGCCTCGCTGTCTCCCCGACGGGACGCGCGCGGTGCTGACCGAGTCGAGCTGGACGCGGCCGCCGATCTTCGCGCTTCTCCAACGGCTCGGACAGGTGGCGCGCGACGAGATGTACAATACCTTCAACATGGGGCTCGGTTTGACGGTGGTGGTGGCGGCGGAGCACGCCGCAGCGACCGTCTCCCACTTCACCGCACGTGGCGTCTCCGCGTGGGACGTCGGCGTCATCGAGCCAGGCGTCGCGGGTCACGAAGCCGAGGCGATCATCCGGTGATGCGCGTCGGCGTGCTGGCCTCGGGCAGTGGCTCGAACTTCCAGGCCCTCGTCGACGCGCTCAACGTCGAGGGCTCACCTGCGCGCGTGACGGCGCTCGTCTGCAACGTGCCGGGCGCGAAGGTGCTCGAGCGGGCCTCGAAGGCCAGCGTCGACGCGGTGGTGGTCGATCACACCCGCTTCACGACGCGCGCCGATTACGACGCGAAGGTGGCCGACGCGCTCGCCCAGCACGCGATCGAGCTCGTCTGCCTCGCCGGCTACATGCGGCTGGTGACACCGGTGTTCCTCTCGCGGTTTCCCGGCCGTGTCCTCAACGTGCACCCGGCCCTCTTGCCGTCCTTTCCGGGCCTCCACGCGCCACGGCAGGCCCTCGCGGCGGGCGTCGCGTTGAGCGGCTGCACCGTGCACTTCGTCGACGAGGGCACCGACACGGGCCCGATCATCGCGCAGGCCAGCGTGCCGGTGCTTCCAGGTGACGACGAAGCGACGCTCACGGCCCGCATTCAACGCGAGGAGCACCGGCTCTTCCCCGCGGTGGTGAAGGCATTGGCGACGGGCCTGGTGCGACTCGACGGCCGACGGGTCCTGCGTCGCGCGGTGATCGCGTGACCTCGTCCTCGCTGGCGCGCCGCGCATCGACGCCCGGGCGGCACGTGTACGACGTGATCGTCTTCGGGAGTCAGCTCGCCGGCGTCCTCTCCGCGGCGGTGCTGGTGAAGCGCGGGCTGCAGGTGTTGTTGGTGGAACATGACGGCCTGGGCACGCCCTACACGCACCAGGACTACGCCTTTTCCCACGCGCCCTTCCTGCTCGGGCCGCTGGAGCGGCTGGGGCCCCTGGAAGCCCAGTTGATCGAGATCGGCGCGCTGACGCAGGTGAAGCGGTTGATGCACCACGCGGGACTGCAGGTGCTGCGACCGCGTCAATGGTTCGAGCTGTACGCCGAGCTCGGCGCCCGCTCCAAGGACGTCGCGCGAGCGCTCGGAGACGACGCTGGCGAGGCGTTCCTCGAGGCCCTCGATCGCGCAGCGCACGGTCACGACGCCACCGATGCGTTCTTCCAGTCGCACCCCGATCTCCCCGCCGACGGGTGGTTCGCCCGGTGGAAGCTCAGGCGGCACCTGGCGCGGTTCTCGGGCCTCGAGGCGGACTCGAGCCTCTCCCTCGAGGCGCCGCTCGAAGTGCTGGTTCGTTCGCTCGAGCGCTTCGTCGCCACGGCTGACGGTCCCATCACCCGCGCGCGCGCCCTGGCGCGGCTGTTGCCATCGCCGTGGCTGGTGACCGGCGGCTTCGAAGCGTTCCGTGCCGTGCTCGCCGATCGCGCGCGAGAGCTCGGCGTCGACGTGGTGGATGCCGAGCAGCAGCTCGAGCTGCTGGTGTTCGATGGACGAACGGCGGCTGGCGTTCGGCTCCGCAAGAGCGACACCACGTACCGCGCAGGCGCCTTGATCGCGGCGTGCGATCTCTCGACGTTGGCGCAGCTCATCCCAGACGCTCGGCGGGGACCGCTCCCAAAGCTGGCCGCGCGCTTGTCGATGCAGCGCGCACTCTTCACGACGCACGCGGTCGTTCCAGAGAGGGCGTTGCCCCGCGGCGTTGGAACGCTCGGGCTGATCGAAGGCACCGACGCGGAGCTCGGGCCCGTGCTCTTCCAGGTGTCCCCCGCGCGCAAGCAGGGCCAGGAGACGGCCGACCGGGTGGTGTCCTTGAGCGTTCGCGCGGCCCTGCAGCTGCGTGCGGCGGGAGAACCGGCGGTCCAGGCGCTCACCGATCGCGTGTGGGTCTCGGTGCGAGACGTCTTTCCCTTCACGAAGGCGCACGCCATCGTCCAGTCCTCGCCGTGGGTCGACTCGCCTCGCGTGGTGGCGGGCGTGGCCGAGCCCTTCCCTACCTTCGAACTGGCCGCCGACGCGACGTTGGGCCTGACGGGGCTGACGACGGTGTCTCCGTGGCCGCGGCTGTACCTCGCGAGTCGACAGATCCTCCCGGGGCTCGGGCTCGAGGGTGAGGCGCTGGCCGCGCAGCGGGCGATCGTGGCGGTGGAAAAGCGGCTGTTGTCGAAGAGAGATCCGCTCAAGGTAGGGAGGCCGGGATGAGCACCGTCAACGTGATGGCGCGGGAAGTGGCGGCGAAGGTCGTCTTCTACGGGCCCGGCCTGTCGGGGAAGACCACGTCGCTCAAGCGGATCTACGAGTCGATCAAGCCGTCGCTGCGGGGCGAGCTCATGTCGCTGCCCACCGAGGCCGATCGAACCCTCTTCTTCGATTTCCTCCCGGTGCGGGTCGAGAAGGTGGGCGACTACGCGCTGCGGCTGGCGCTCTACACGGTGCCCGGACAGGTCTTCTACAACGCGACCCGCAAGCTGGTGCTGCAGGGCGCCGACGGCGTCATCTTCGTGGCCGACTCGAATCCCGGCGCCGATGACGCCAACCGCGAGTCGATGGCCAACCTCGAAGAGAACCTCGCCGAGCAGGGCATTCGCCTCGACGGGTTCCCGCTCGTCGTTCAATACAACAAGCGCGATCTGCCCAACGCGACGGCGCTCGACACGATGCGCGCTGTGCTCAACGGCCGGAGCGTGCCCGACTTCGAGACCTGCGCGACGAGCGGCGAAGGCGTGCTCGACGCGATGAAGGAGATGGTGCGCCTCGTCATCAAGGACCTGCGCGCGCGCAAGGTGGTGCCGGCCCCGAGGCAGAAGCGGGAGCTGCCGCGGCTCGATCAGCCGGCGGAGGATCTCGAGGCGAAGATCCGCGAGCAGCTCAACGAGAAGCCCCCAGCGGTGGCGCCGGTGAAGGGCGCGCTCCCGTCGATGGGGCCCGTGGCGACGCTGGCGCCAGCGGTGCTGGTCGATCCGGCGCGCGCGGCCGAGGTGTGCTTCGCCAGGGGGGATCACGAGGGCTGCGTGCGCGCGTGTGCCGAGGCGGTCTCGCGCGGGCTCTCGTTCGCAGGTGGGGCCGAGCGTGGCGCGCAGGCCTTCCTGTTGGGAATGGACGGACGCGACGTGCTCGATCTCGAACGCCGGGCCGCTGCGGGGGCCAACCGGGTCGATGACGCGGCGTTCGGGCTCTACGTGCTGGCCCAGACGTTCGTGCGCCTCGCCGATGCCGGGCTGCCCACGCCCCAGCAGTGAGTTGCGTTGGCGAACGTACGCCCGTACGTTCCCTTCATGACGCCGACGCACCTGCGTGCGAACCTCTACGGGGTTCTCGACCGGATCGCCCGAACGGGCCGACCCGTTGAAATCGTCCGCAACGGAGAGCGCTTCGTCTTGAGCCGCGCGCCGCGAACCACACCCCGAAAGAAAAGAACGATTCGGTGGCCGAAGCCACGCAACATCATTCGGGGCAACCCAGACGACCTGACGAGCTTCGATTGGTCACAATACTGGAAGCCGATGGTGTGATTCACCTCGACACCCACATCGCAGCGCGGCTCGCCAATGCAGACCGGAAGTTGCGGCGGATCGGCCCGCTGCTCGAGACCGAAGACGTGCGGATCTCTCCGTTCGTCGTCCTCGAACTCCAATGCCTGGTCGAGCTGGGTCGGCTCTCCGAAAGCACGCACGATCAGCTCTCGTTTCTGCGCGAGACGTTCGAGGTCGAGATCGAGCTCTCGGGCATGGAGCAGGTGGGCGAGGCGGCGCTGGCCTTGTCGTGGACGCGCGATCCGTTCGATCGACTGATCGTGGGTCACGCCGCTGCGGTGGGCGCGCAGCTGTTGACCTTCGACGAGACGATCCTCCAGTTCTGTCCCCTGGCGACCCGCGGCTGAAGCGATGGCCGGATCTTCCGCGCCCATTCGTCTACAGGCCACGACGAGATGTCAGACGGCATTCGCCAGGCCTGGCAGCGCTCCTCTTCTCCGGTTCGAGAGAAGTGCCGACGTCTGCTCGGCGACACCGACGACGCCAGCGACGTAGCCCATGACCTTCATTCGTTTCTGGAAGCAGGGCCCGACCGAACCGCCCCGGCTCTCCACGCCTGGCAGCGGGCGGTGCTTCATTCACCTGCAAGGCGGCCTGTCTGCGCGCCAAACAGCGAATGGTGCAGGAGCTGGGCGTCGCTCCGGATGAGGTGTCGTGTGCATCACCCCGCATCGTGAACGCGGGCGAGCTCGTTGCGCCCTGTCGCGCAGCGCTGTGGGACGAGCACGGCGTCACGCTCACCAGCTGAGCTGCCGACGGGCGCTACCGGGTCTCGTTCACCGCCAGCACCCCCTGGCGCACCAGCTTGTGCAACAGCTTGAGCGCGTCGACCTCGCGCTGCCCTGACGCCAGCACGATCGCCGACACGTCCAGCCCGGCCCGCGCCTGGCTCATGAGCTGCCGCTCCTCGGGCCGCAGCGCCTGCATCAGCTCGGGCAGCTCGTTCACGTCGAGGCGCGCGACCGGCGGGATCTCGCGGTACAGCGAGGCGACGTGCTCACGCTCGACCATGCGGGCAAACTCGCGCACGCGTCGGTCCTGCGGATCGCTCTTGAGCAGTGTCATGAACACCAGCGCGGCCGCATCGAACTGACGCTCGCGGAGAAGCAACGCGCCCTGCTCAAGCATATCGGCGACGGGATCCTGTTGCGGGGCCTGCGCGCCTTCGACGGTGAGCCGACCGGCGCGCACCAGGTCGAACACAGTGCGGCCGACCAGGGTGCGCGGCAGGCCGAGCGCGAGCCAGAGCCGGCCGAGCGACAACGAGCCCTCCCGCGACACCACCTTGACGATCACCTGGTCGAGCGTCTGCGACGACGCCGGGCTGGGTACGACGCGCAGCACCCGGGTGTCATCGGGCAGCAGCCGCTCCACGTCTGACGCCTCGTCGAGCCGCTTGATCGACTCGAAGACCGCGTGCCGCAACGGCAGCTCGAGCGAGATCCACTCGTCCTCGCCGCGATCGGGATCTTCGGTCCAGTGAAAGCGCCCGCCCTGGGTCGCGGTGGCGTCGGCGAGCGCGTTGATGAGATCTTCTTCGGCCACCTGCCGAACCGCGGTCAGCATCGCCCCGCTCGTCACCTGTCCGGCCTTGAGCGCGGCGACCACCTGGACGCCCTGGAACTCCTGGCCCACGTCGAGCACCCGCGCGATGCGCTCGTAGAGGGCCTGCGCCGCCGTCGCGACCACCTGGCCGCCGAGGAGGAAGAGCTTCCGCTCACCCGCGTCCCACGTCAGATGGAGCGCCCCCGTCTTGCGTGACGCATCAAGCCACTGGAGCAGCTCAGGCACCGGGTAGCTGGAGCAGTCTCCATGAAAGGCCATCGCGCCTATTGTACGGAGGCCCTGCGCGCCCACGCGCACTTTTCATCGACGCCCGTGCCCCCGCCCTCCAAAGTCGCGCTGCTCTTCATCGATGGCGTCGGCGTGGGCCGTCGCGATGCTTCCGTGAACCCGCTCGCGCGCGACGAGCTCCTCCTCTCGCAGTTCGACGATGGCTCGGGCACCGCGCTCCCCGCAGGCGGTCTGCGCACCGACGTCGACACCACCTTCGGCGTCCCGGGGCGGCCCCAGTCGGCGTCGAACCAGACGGCGATCTTCACGGGCCTCGCAGCCCCCAGGCTCATCGGCAAGCACGTACTCGGGTACCCGACCCGCGCGCTCGCGAAGCTGATCGAGTCGGACTCGATCGCCGCGCAGCTCACCCGGAGAGGCCGGAGCGCGACCTTCGCGAATGCATATCCGGTCGGATACCTCGAGGCGCTCGGGCTCCCCCGTCGTCCCGGTCAGCTGGGCGCCTTCGTCATGCCCGAGAAGTACAAGCGCCGCCTGCGCCCCTCGGCGAGCACCTTGACCTTCGCCTCGGCCCAGATCGCGCTCCGAACGCTCGACGACGCGGTGGCCGGCGCGGGCCTCACGCACGATCTCGATGGCGCCGCCGGCCGCGCCCGTCGCTTCCCCGTGCCTGAGCGAACGCCCGAGGCCGCCGCCGCCGTGTTCTGGGATCTCGCCGAGGACTTCACCCTCTTCGAGCACTACCTCGCCGACGAGGCCGGCCACGCCCAGGACTGGGACGCGGCGCTCAGGGCCCTGCGCACCTTCGACGCCTTCGCCCGCGAGGTGATCCGAACGCGCCCCTCCGACGCCCAGGTGCTGATCGTCAGCGATCATGGCAACGTCGAAGATCTGTCCTCGCGCAGCCACACCACCCATCCCGTCGCGGTGCTGTCGTTCGGCGAGCAGCGTCCGGATCGGCTCGAGACCGTCGCCGACGTAGGCGCCCAGGTGCTGCGGTGGCTCCCGTGAGGCTGGTGACGCTCGCCTCGCTGGTCGCGCTGACCGGCTGTGTCACCCCGCTCGCCTCGCTCACGCGGTCGACCCTGGTGAGCCCGGGGGCCTCGAGGTTCGAGCTCAAGAGCCTGCCCACCGCGACCGAAGACGAAGCGCGCGTCCGCAGCGCCCTGGAGCGCATCACGCCGCAGCTCGAGCGCTGGGGCGGCCTGCCCGTGGCCGTCACCGTGCGCATCGCGCCGACCCACGACGAGCTCGAGCGGGCCGTCAGTCGACGCGGGTATGACTGGCTCCGCGCGTGGGCGCGCTACGACGATCTCATCATCCAGTCGCCTGGCACGTGGGCGGGCACCGACCGCGACGTCGACGAGCTGATGCTGCACGAGCTCACCCACTGCGCCCTCTTCCAGCACAGCGGCACGGCGCGCGACTGGGCCTCGAAGCAGATCCCGCTGTGGTTTCGCGAAGGCATGGCGACGGTCACTGCGGATCAGGGGCGCAGCTTCCCCTCGCTCGAAGATCTCGCCGGCTGGCTCGATCGGCACACGCAGCTCGACGTGTTCGCAGACGCCGAGAAGCTCTCGCGCGAGGCCTACGGGCCCATCTACGGCCTGTCATTTCATGCGATGCGATTCCTCCTCCGCAGGCTCGGCGATCCCGCCGTGACGGGCACCATGCTCGCCATGAAGGCGGGGCTCTCGTTCGAGGCGGCGTTCGAGCGGGCCACCGGCGCGACGGCGCGACAGTTCCAGACCGACTTCCTCACCTTCCTCAAGCTGCGCGGCTTTCGGGGGTTCGGCCTCAAGCGCACGCGGCCGCGTCAGCTCCCGGTGCTGCCACCGATCTCGCCGTGAGACGAAGGCGAAAGTGAACCCGCGGGTGTGGTGAGTCCCAAGTAACCGTCCTGACTCGAGCCCACCACGACCGGGGTGAGCGAAGCCGGAGTCGAACTGAAAGGCCGTGAGGCGCTCGTCTCAGGCCACCTTCGCCACCGGCTCGCCCCAGTCCACGATGCTCCAGCGACGCCTGGCTGCGTGTCGCTTGAGCCGTGGATCGGGGTTGACCGCGACCGCCGAGCCGACGGCCTCCATCACCGGCACGTCACTGAAGCTGTCAGTGTAGAAGACGGCCTTCTCCAGCGTCGCCTGGCGCCGTTCGGCCTCCGCTCGCGCGTGCACCAGCTTCCCCTCGCCGAAACAGACGCGCCCCTCGACGAGGCCGGTGTGCAGCCCGTCGGCACCGACCTGAAGCACGTTGCAGAGCACGCTGTCGAACCCGAGCTCCTTCGCGGCCAGGTGGCTGAGGTAGTTCGATGACGACGTGAGCATCACGAGGCGATCGCCGGCCCGACGGTGGCGCTCGACGTGCTCGAGGGCTCCGGGGCGGAAGGTGTGGCGCACTTCGGTCTCGTAGAAGCGCTCCGTTCGTGCGCGCAGGGCGTCGGAGGGCGTACCCCGGAGGTGGCTGACGGCCTCCGCGACCATGTCTTCGCCCGAGGCGAACCCGAGCTGGTAGCGGGCCAGCCACCACATCGCGCGCATCGCCTGCCGCTTGGAGATGTGCCCGAGCGCGACCTCGCGGCGAACCCAGAGCGTGCCGGAGTTCACTGACAGGAGCGTGCGATCGAGATCGAAGAAGGCGAGGCGCATGAAGACCCTCGGACGTTCTCAGAGCGGCGGGACGAAGGCCAGCCACCTGGACCGTCAGGGCCCCGCGTCGCGGAAGGAGCGTGCTCCCGGTCGCGCGGCCGCGCCCCAGAAGCGACGGCCGGGGAGCAGCACGAAGGGTGTCGCCAGCACCCCGCCATCCCTGAAGGAGAAGCGGGCGGCCCCACCATTCGCCGTGAAGCCGTAGAGGGCGTCGTCGAAGGTCGCCAGGCCCCACACCTCGTCGAGCCCGATGGGACCGAGCTGCTCGACGACCGCGCCCGTCAGCGGGTCGATGCGAACGAGCTCATCCGGCCGGGTCCCGGGCCAGGCGCGAGACCGAACCGTGAGGAACGTGCCTCCGTCGGAGAGCGCCGTCAGGTCGCCGCTCGGCACCAGATCGCCGGACAGGGCGCTCGTTCCGAGGCGCGAGGCGAACCCGTCGGTCGGATCGAACTCCCAGTAGGCGGTCTCGCCGTAGCCGACGAGGGTCTCGTTGAGTTGGTCGAGCACCCCGGCGGGCAGGAACGCCAGGGCCACCAGCGACTCCGGCAGCCTCGCGATGCCGGTGCAGGTCCCCGTCTGCAGGTTGACGCGAAACAGGTTGTTGCTCGCGACGAGGAAGGCCCGGCCCGCGCGATCGATCGCCATGTCGGTCGCGAAGAGACAGGAGAACCCCGTGACGCGGCTGAGCGCCCCGGTCGACGGCGTGAAGGTGAAGAGCTGCCGGTCTTCATGCACGTAGATGAGGTCGTCCTGGGCGAGGCCCATTTCAGGTCTGCCGGCGTCGAAGCCCGCGTCCCGACCCGCGTCAGGCGTTCCGGCATCGCGGCGGCCAGCGTCGACCGGGCCCGCGTCGACCCGCCCAGCGTCCCGCACGCCAGCGTCCGCTGGACCTGCGTCGACCGGTTCGACCGACGGCACGACTTGCGGGAGCGGTCCGTCGTCGACGAGCTCGGTGCGGCCGCAGGCAGCGAACACGGCAAGCAGGAGCCCCAGACGCACACCGACATCGTCGCACACACCAGCGATGAGTGGGCGACCTCGATCGTCGTGAGTCAGCCCCGCACCAGCTCGAGCTCGAGCCGTCCCTCCAGCTTCATCGACAAGAGCGCGCCGGTGATCCGCTCGGCCTCGTCGCGCGTGAGCCGGTTGCGGAAAGCGTCGTGATCCAGCACCTCGGCCTCGAGCACCGCGCCACGGGAGAGCCAACGAACGATCAGCTCCGTTCCAACCTGGAGGAGCATGCCCTTGAGGGGCCAGAGGCGGTCCAACCCGCTGAGCACCGACACCAGCTCGGACGGCTTGAGGCGGCTGCTGGCGACCCCCTCCTCGGCGTAGAGCGTCGGCGGCGCCAGGAGCGCATCGTCGGTGGAGTCATCGAACAGGAACCCGTACCGCGTCGGCACCCGGCCGCTCATCGCGTGCAGCAGCAGCACCGCCCCATCGGGAGAGGGCCGTCGCGCGTGGAGAATCCGGTGTTCGTCTGGCAGCACCCGCACCATCAGCTCCAGGTGCGGCGGCACGCTGGCAGCTTGCGCGCGCACCCGGCGGATGAGCTCGGTCACCACCGCCGCCGTCGCGCGTTCCAGCGCGGCTTCCGAGTCGGCCGCGCGACGATCCAGCGCGGCCTTCGAGGCCTCCCAGCTCACGGTGGCGTCGTCCGCCATCTTCGCCAACGCCGAGACCGTCACCAGCGCGGGCGTGTCGTGCGTTGGATGGGCCGCAGCCTTGACCGCGCCGAGGAACAACTCGCCCTGCTCTTCCAGGCGCGTGCGTTCCGACTCGAAGGTGGCGCGAACCGCGCGGCGCTCCTCCCGCAGATCGTCCCAGGCCTCGTAGGCCGCTTCGATCGTCTCAGGACGGCCCGCGAGCGAACCGGCGCCAACGAGGACGGGGAGCGGGGCGGTCGGCTCGATCAGCGCCCCGGCTGGTGCCGTGCGGGCGTTCGTGACGGCGGGGGTGTCGACCGGCGTGTCTCTCGGCAAGCGGCCCGGAGGTGTTCGGGACAAACTGCCGGAGCCCATGCGGTTCCCCGGCCCGGCCTTCGAGCTCGTCGAGCGACGCCTCGTCCCCGCCATGTCAGACCGACTTCGTCGCCGGTGCGGCCGCGCTCGCCTGCGCGCCCTGCCCCTTCCCGAGTTTGGCCTTCACGTCTTCGCGCAGCTGCTTGCCCGGCTTGGGCGCGAGGATGAGGCCGATGCCGACCCCCACCAGCACGCCCGCGCCGAAGATCGCCAGCGCCGGCACGAGCTTGTCGGAGGCCGTGCGGCGCTCCTCGAGCCCGATGAGATCGAGCACGTCTGCCTTGTCGACGTCTCCCAGCTTCTTGAGCGTCTTCAACACGGTCGCTGCGGTGCTCATGTCTGCTCCTCGGAGTCCTTCGAGTTCTTCAACACGCCATCCACCGCCGACTCGGCCACGTCCAACAGACGGTCGCGCACTGCAGGGATGGACGCCAGCTTCATGCCGATCCGAACCAGCCGCATCGTCGTCGGCGTGAAGAGGCCGCCCCCCAGCACGTAGCCAACGCCCAGCGCCGCGGCGACCATCCCATATGGAGAGGCTTCCACCTTCTCGGTGAGACCAGCCGCATCGGCCAGCCCGTTGAGCGTCGAGTTCGCGGTGTGGAGCACCTCGTTGACCTGCTCCACCACCGGGTTCACCGCGACGGGCTCGGAGCCGTCTGGCAGCACGTTGTCGTCACTCATCGGCGCGCCGCCCATCGCCCGACGAGGAAGCCCAGCGCCGCGGCCCCCAGCAGCACCGTGCCCGGGTTCTTCCTGATGAACGTCTTCACCTGCTCGTTGGCCTCGGCCACCCGCTCCATCGCGTCCTCGAGCTGCGGCGCGTACTTCTCCTGGAGCTCCTTGAGGCCCTCGGGCAGCTCCGGCGTCACCGGCGCCTTGCCTTCCGTCTCGTTCGCCATCATCCGACCTCCCGTCGTCACTTGCGGCCCATGATGCGGCCGATGAGGTACCCCGCCACGAACATGCCGCCGATGGTGAGCACCGGGTGTCTGCGCACCACCTCGCGCCACTTCCCGACCGTGCCCAGCTCACCTTCGAGCGTTACCAGCTTCGCCTTCACCCGCTCCCGCGCCGCGTGCAGCTGGGCCTTCACCTCGGCCGGCGTCTGGGCGCGTCGCGCGAGCGCGCCCCTGGGTGCGACGACGAGGGCCGACTCGGACTTCACCGCTCGCCCTCCTCGCGACGCACCACCAGCGACGAGGTCTCCTCCAGCTCGCTCAGCGTCTCGTGCATCACCTTCTTCTCGTTGAGCTGCCGCGCCGCCACCGCGATGCCCGAGATGCCGCCGATCAGGTTCACCAGCCCCACCAGCGCGAAGGCGAGATCCGCCGACATCACCCGCCGCAGGACCAACGCCAGCGCGACGCAGAGAAAGCCGTAGCCGACGAGGATCAACGGCGCGAGCGCCGCGATGAGGCCCACCCGCACGCCGATGAAGCGGGCGTCCTGGGCGAGCTCGACGCGGGCGAGGCGAATGTGATGCGCCGTCAGCTCGCTGAAGCCGTCGACCACCTCACGCAGCTGGGAGCCGAGCGCCATCGCGGCCGCGCACCATAGCGCCGCCCGGTGGAGGCAGCGGGGGTTTCGTGGGCCCCGACGCACCGCGCCTCTTCGTCGTGAATGCAGGGGTGGAGCCGATGTCATACAAACCGCGCCCATGACGACGACCCTCCTGCTCGCCTCCGTCCTCGCGGCTGGCAACCCCGCCGCGTTCCTTCCCAAGAGCCGGCCCTACGACGCCCAGTCGTACCGCCTCGAGGTCACCCTCAACGACGACGGGAGCTTCAAGAACAAGCTCACCGCCAAGGTGAAGACGACGAAGGGCACCAGCGAGCTCGAGTTCGACGCGTACGATCTCACCGTCGAGTTCGCGCTCGTCGATGGCAAGCCCGCCACGCCGTCACCGAAGTACGACCCCGAGACCCGCACGGGCACGCTGACGCTCAAGACGCCGGCGCTGGCCGCCAATAAAGAGGTGACCGTCGAGATCACCTACACCGGCAAGGCCGGCATGCAGCACGAGGGCTTCTTCAAGGTCCAGGACGCCGAGGACTCGAAGCTGCTGCCGTACTACTTCACGCACTTCCAGCCGCACTTCGCGCAGCGTTTCTTCCCCAACAACGATCAGCCGTCCGACAAGGCGACGTTCGAGATCATCGCCGTCGTCGACAGCCGGTACACCGTGCTTTCCAACGGCACGAAGACGAAGGACGACGTCTTTCAAGAGGGCGGGAAGAACCTGCGCCGCGTCGCGTGGAAGCTCGACAAGCCGCACTCGACGTTCCTCACCGCGCTCGCCATCGGGCCGTTCGAGGCCGTGTCGGTGAACGAGGATCTGCCGTCGACGATGTGGGTGGCGCCCGGCCGCAAGGATCGCGCGTGGGTCGTCACCAACGAGCTGAAGAGCCTGTGGAACTTCCAGGTGGGCTTCACCGGCGCGAAGTACGGCTGGCCCAAGCTCGACATCGTCGCCCTCCCCCGCTTCTTCTGGAGCGGCATGGAGAACACTTCGCTCATCTTCCTCCGCGAGTCGAAGGTGAACGTCGAGGTGAAGAACGATCAGCTCGCGCGGCCGGTGGTGATGAAGCTGCTGTCGAACGAGATGGCGCACCAGTGGTTCGGCAACCTCGTCACCAGCCGCTGGTGGGACGACGTGTGGCTCGACGAAGGCCTCACGACGTACCTCGGTGAAGCAACCTTCGACGACGCCAACGGCACCGAGCAGGTCGAGATCGAGCGCACGGTGGCGCTCGTCGAGGACTACTTCCGCCAGGACGAGGGACCGCGCGCCCACCCGCTCGTGACGAAGGGCGCCACCGCCGCCGAGTCCTCCGATGCCATCACCAACCGCAAGGGCGCCAGCGTCGCCCGCATGCTGGAGCGCTGGCTGGGCCCCAAGGAGTTCAAGGCCGGCCTCAAGGCGTACCTCGACAAGTACGCGTACCAGAGCGCCACCACGGACGACTTCTTCAAGGCCGTCCTCGAGGCCAACAAGAAGGACAAGGACAAGGACCTCAAGGCCTTCAAGGACACCTGGGTGAACAAGAAGGGCTACCCCGTCATCTTCCCGGAGTTCAGCTTCTCCGGTTCGCAGGTGACGGTGACGGTGCGGCAGCAGAACTCGAACAGCGGCGAGAAGGGCCCGTTCGTGTTCCAGCTCCCCATCGTCGTGCACCGCGACAACGAGCCCCAGTACACGGTGAAGCAGACGATCCTCGTGGACAAGCCCGAGGTGAAGGTGACGTTCGACGTGCCCGCGGCGCCCCAGTGGATCAACTGGAACGAGGACTTCGGCGCGCTGGTGAAGGTGAACAAGAACTCGGTGTCGGAGGATCAGTGGGTCGACGCCGCCCGGCACGATCCGGATCCGACGTGGCGGCTGATCGCGGCGTGGAACCTGCTCGGCGAGCTCGGCAACCCGAACATGGAGACCGAGGCCCGCCCCACCGACTCGGCCCTCAACGCGGTGCTCGACGTCCTGGGGAAAGATCCGTCGCCCTACGTGCGCGAGGCCGTGCTCAAGCGGCTGACCGACTCACGGTTCAAGCGCCTGCCGAAGGACTTCGCCACCATCGGGCTCAAGCTCGCGAAGAAGCCCGAGGGGCTCAACGAGGATCCGCTCGGCTACATCCGGGTGCGCGGCGCGGCGCTCGAGATGCTCGGCAAGACCGACGCTCCCGACGGCCACACGTACATCCTCGAGCAGCTCGGCAAGCGGGAGATCGACATCAACTACCTCGGCGCCTTCGCCGGTGGGGCGGCGCGCATCAACACGCCAGCGGCCCTCGCCACGCTCAAGAGCGCCATCGTCACGCAGAAGGGCCGCGGCTACCCGTTCTTCCGCCGCACCGCCGAGGCCTTCGGTTCGATGGAGGGCCCCGAGGTGCTCGCGCCGATCAAGGAACTCCTCACGCAGAACGCGAACAACCCCGAGCTGACGCGCCAACTGTTCGACCGCCTCGCGGACAACAAGACGCTCCGCGAGAACCCGGACTTCGCGCCGATGATCGCCTCGCTCGTGCTCGACGAGGCCTTTGGCGGCGACGACATTCGCGAGCTCATGCTGGACTCGCTCGATGACGTGAAGACACCCATCGCGAAGGACGCGCTGACGGAGATCGTCGGCAAGTCGAAGAGCGAGCAGGTGAAGGCGAGCGCGCGGAAGGTGCTCGAGGCGAACTTCCCCGCCCCGCCGCCGCCCCCGGCCGCGAAGGACGCCGGCAAGGGCAAGAAGAAGTGACCTGGCGCGGGGGCTCGCGCGTGGCCCTCGCGTTGGTGTGCTGCACCGAACGATCTCCGGCCCAGGTGGCCGAACGGCTCGCGAGGCAGTGCCGCTTCGCGGAGGCGTTGGAGGTGTTCCGGTAGGGCCTGCGACCTTCAAGCGCCACGGCCAGACTCAGAACCGCAGCCCAGCCATGCCCCGCCAGGTGATCCCGGACAGCGGTAACGTCCCGACGTTCACCGAACCGCGGGTGCCGATCGGGTCCACCGGTGGGGTCGCTGGAGGCACGGGCGCCACGGCGCTGAACGCTGCACCCGGGCGGACCACCCCGCCAATCCCGAGGTCGAGGAACAGGAACACGCCGCGCTGGTTCTCTCGTGTCACCCGTACGGAGAACTGCACTCCGGCGCCGGCCTGGCCCGACACCACACCAACGGTCTGGCTCATGCGCGTCGCCGCGCCCGTCACCGTCACCGTCGCCCAGTCGTACCCCGCGCCGACCCGTACGTACGGGTGCAGCCACGACAGCACCGGGAACCGGGCCGTCGCTGACACATCGAGCCCTACCAACCCGAGGCCCGAGGCGAGCTGCACGTGCGAGGTCGCATCGGTGCCGCCGGTCGTCACGCCCGCTTCCACGTCGAGCCGCCAGGTCCGCAGCACGAAGGTCGTGCCGGCCCCGAAGCGGAAGGAATGAAAGTGATCGTCCACGTCGACCAGATCGTACCCGCGCGCCGAGAACACCTGCGTCGACAGCCCGAGGTTCACGTGAAACGGCTGCACCTGGGCCAGCGC
>JBILEB010000038.1:0-45598 GCA_044352295.1 Myxococcaceae bacterium | reverse complement strand
TCGTACACGACGGCGCGCATGGGCAACCCTGCGTAACGGCCGGGCTTTCGGGCCACAAGCCGCGGTGTGCGGAAATTCCTGCACACGCCCGCAAAAGGCGGGGTCCTTCCCACGTCTCCGGGGGGGGCGCACTTTCCGGAAATGCCTCACACCACCAACCGCCGCCACGCGCGGCTCTTCACTGGAGTTTCCAGATGGGCGTTCTGTTGCTTCTCGTCGGACTTGGCGTCGTCGGTTTCGGCTTCTTTCAGCACCTCAAGGGCAAGCGGATTCTCTCGGCGCCCTTCAAGACGACGGGGGAGCTGAAGGCCAACCCCACCACCAGCGACCCCAAGGGCGCCATCTCGACGGAGGGCGCGGTGGTGCCGCCTTCCACGCCGCTCCTCTCGCCGGCCTCCAGGCAGCCGTGCCTCGCGTATGAGCTCAAAATCGAGCGCCTCTGGGAGAAGGTCGAGACGACCCAGGACGGCACCAAGACGGTGAAGGGCTCCGACACGCTCGACACCATCAAGGGCGGCGCGGTGTTCGGCCTGGACGACGGCTCCGGCGTCATCCCGGTCGACGTCTCGAAGGGCGGCGACTTCGACAGCCTCAAGGAAGGCTACAAGAAGGAGCTCAACGGCCGCGGCTGGGCCTCGCAGATTCAGTTCGGCGAGTACGCGTACGACGTGCCCGTCATCAGCGACTCCGAGAAGTACACCATCGGCTTCAAGGCGACGGAGAAGTACGCGCCGGTCGAAGGCAAGCTCTTCGTCCTCGGCAAGCTCGAGGGCGCCTCCATCGTGAAGCCAGGCTGGCGCTCGCTCATGCTCTCCGCGAAGGGCCGTGATGGCCTGCTGGGCAGCATCCAGAAGAAGAAGAAGTTCTCGTTCATCGGCGGCGGTGTGGCGGCGGTGCTGTCGATTCCGCTGATGATCTTCGGGCCCAGCATCGACACGAGCGGGCCGTCGATGTTCTGCGAGTCGACGCTCACCGACACCCGCGCGCGCTGCAGCGACACCGTGTCGAGCAAGTCCGGCGACGAGTTCTCGTGGACCGTGACGAAGGGCGGCGACTACCAGCTCACCGTCTTCGCGCCGAAGAAGAAGGTCGCGTTCGACCCCGAGCTGCTCATCAAGGACGCGGCCGGTGACGTGCTGGCCGACACCGAAGGCGGCGTGGGCGGCGACGCGGTGGCCAAGCTGCACGTCGAGCCGGGCACGTACACCATCATCGTGAAGCCGGGCGACGACTACATGGTGAAGGGTGGCTTCTCGTACGAGCTCGAGATTTCGGGTGGTCCCGCGGCGGACGCTGCGCCGGCGGTGGCGAACGTGGCGAAGCCGGCCGCGGCGGGCAACGCGCTGACGGCCCAGGTCGACCTGCTCAACGAGCTCTGCCCGGACACCTTCTGCGAGGGCGACTACCAGTACACCTTCAAGAAGCTCGAGTGCCCCGAGGCCAGCAAGTGCGTGCTCTCGTTCGACGCGAAGGACCTCAAGGGCACGGCCTTCGCCGCCCAGGTGCCGGTGGTGGGCTTCAAGGCCTTCGATGACGAGGAGGCGAGCTTCGTGGGCGCCGTGAGCGAGTCGCTCATCAAGTGGGAGGCGCTGCCCATCAACCTCAAGGCCAGCACCGCGATGGCGCCCAAGCCCGCGCTCAAGCCGGCCGCCAAGCCCGCGAAGAAGAAGTGACGAAGGGGAGGGGTTGACGAAGGGCCTGCGCCGGGGGTTCCACAGGGGGACCTCCGGCGCAGTCGTTTCTGGACGCGAGGGCCACGGCGTGAAGGACACCTTCGCGTCGCCCAGCGCCATCGCCACGCGCTGGCGAACCACGCCGGTGAGGAGCGTCGTCACCTTCGACACGAACCCGGCGGCCGACTGGCGCGTGTTCGTCAGGCGCATGGGGCGCGAGCATCGACCCCGAAGGGTAGTGTCCCTCCCATGGACTTCTTGCGCACCCCGGATTCGCAGTTCCTGGACCTGCCCGACTTCGACTTTCAGCCGCGCTTTCTGGACGTGGGCGGGCTGCGCATGGCCTTCGTCGAAGCCGGGCCGATCGACGGGCCGACGGTGCTGTGTCTGCACGGCGAGCCGACGTGGAGCTTCCTGTACCGCAAGGTGATGCCCGTGCTGGCGAACGCAGGCCTGCGCGCGGTGGCGCCCGACTTGATTGGCTTTGGACGCAGCGACAAACCAACACACCGTGAGGACTACACGTACCAGCGACACCTGGACTGGCTGCGGACCTTCATCGAGGCGCAGCGGCTCGAGCACCTGACGCTGCTCTGTCAGGACTGGGGCGGGCTGCTGGGGCTGCGGCTGGCGACCGAAATGCCGGAGCGCTTCGACCGCATCGTGGCGGCGAACACGTTTCTTCCGACCGGCGACCTGCCGATGCCGAAGGCGTTCTTTCGCTGGCGGGAGTTCTCGCAGAACACGCCGGCGTTCGACGTGGGGGGCATCGTCGCGAAGGGGTGTGCGCAGCCGCTGTCGCCGGCGGTGCAGGCGGCCTACGACGCGCCGTTTCCGGACGACACGTTCAAGGCCGGCGCGCGGCAGTTTCCGATGCTGGTGCCCGCGACGCCGGACGACCCGCAGACCGTCCCCAACCGGCGCGCGTGGGAGGTGCTGGGCGCGTGGACGAAGCCGTTCCTCACCGCGTTCTCCGACCAGGACCCCATCACCAGGGGCGGGGACGAGTTCTTTCAGGGCATCGTGCCGGGCGCGCAGGGCCAGCCGCACGTGACGCTGGCGGGTGGCCACTTCCTCCAGGAGGACGCAGGTGAGGCGCTCGGCCAGGTGGTGGTGGATTTCGTGCACAGCCACCGCCCGAGGTGAGGCCGAAGTGCGTTCCTCTCGAGCGCCCGGCAACCAGCTCAGCGACGTGGGCTCACCGCAGGACCGCTGCGCGACCGGCTGGCCCGAGCGGCGACAGACCGATGACCTCGAAGAGCCAGGAGCGCGTGAGCCATCGTCTCACCTCGACGCGACGGGGAACCCGGCTCCGCGCAGCACGAGGTAGACCTCGCGGATGATGCGGTCGGCGAGCCCGGCGTGGCGGTGCCGCGGCAGCTCGAGCACCTCGGCGCCGACGCTGAAGACGATGGCGACGACCGCCTCGGCGGCGAACGGAATCTCGGCCGTGGGGCGCTTCGCCGCGCGGGCCTGCACCTCGAGGTCATCGCTCAGCTCGGCGACGAAGCGGTCGATCTCGCGCCGGAGCGCCGTGCGGAAGGCCGTCGAGCCCCCGAGCCGCTCGCCGAGCAACAGCCGGAAGAGGTGCGGCTTCTGGTGCGCGAAGTCCATGAAGGCCTCGACCGAGGCGCGCGTGCGCCCGTCCTGCTCGCGGAACCGGGTGCGCGCCTCTCGAATGAGCTGCCGCAGCGCCAGCGCCACCTCGTCGACCAGCACCAGCCCCAGCTCATCGAGGTCACGGAAGTGCCGGTAGAAGCCGGTCGCCGTGATGCCTGATTCCCGCGCGATCTCGCGCAGGCTGAGCGCCCCGAACCCCCGCTCGGCGCTCAACGACAGCGCCGCCTCGATCAGCCGGCGCCGCGTCTGCTCCTTCTGCTCCACTCGCCCCATGGCCATGATCTTCCTGCCTCCAGTGCACACGTGTTGCGAACTTCAGTGCACAATCGTATACCGAATGAACTTCACCTGGGAGTTCACGTGCTCTACCTTGCGCTCTGTCTGCTCGTCTTCGCGTCGATGTACCTGCTCAACATCTACTACATCACGGTGCTCTACCACCGTGGCTTGACGCACGGCGCGGTGAAGCTGGGACCGTTCGCTCAGTGGATGGTCGTACACACGGGAAACTGGGTGACCGGCCTCGACCCGAAGGGGTGGAGCACCATGCACCGGCTCCACCACCAGCACTCCGACACGCCGCTCGATCCGCACAGCCCGAGGAACCACGGGGTCTTCCCGCTCATGCTGGCGCAGCTGAAGTCGTACAACCGGGTGCTGGCGCGGCTCATTCATCGCGAGCCCGAGGTGACGCGGCTGACGAGCGACCTCGCCTTCGACGTCAGCTGGCTCAATCGCCGGGGGCTGTGGGCGCTGCCCTACCTGCTGCACGCGGGCATCGCGGTGGCGCTGGGCCTCGGCTTCGACGCGTGGCTGCTCGGCGCGGCGGCCTGGCTCGGCATGATGACGCACCCCCTCCAGGGGTGGATGGTGAACGCCTTCGCGCACCGGTACGGGACACGGAACTTCGACACGCCGGACGACTCGCGGAACAACCCGCTGGTCGCGTTGCTCGTCTTCGGAGAGGGCTACCAGAACAACCACCACCACGCTCCGCGCGCCGCTAACTTCGCCATGCGCCGCGGCGAGCTCGACCTGGGCTACCTGCTGTGCATCGCGTCACAGCGGCTGGGGCTGCTCGAGATCGTGGGGGCGCCTGCCGTGCCGTCAGCGCTCCGCCCCACCCAGGCCACGCACGGACTTTGAGCGGGTCGAGCTTCTTGACCGGCTCACTGGCCGACGTGGTGTGGAGCGGCGCAGGCCCACCGTGGCTTTCGGGGCGACACCCGGCCTCGGAGACGCGCGTCATCACGACAGGGCCGACGTGGCATTCCCGTTGCGTTGCGTTCTCCCAGTCGCCGACGTCTCCCGGGCGACTCAAGGAGCTGTCCATGGCCCTCATGCCCCTCGCTCGTCTCTCCTGTACCCCGTCGACCCGCCCGATGAGCGCGCCCATCAGCCGCCCCGCGCCGTCACGCCAGGGGGCGACACCCGGTACTGCATGCCAGCCGACGGCTTCAGCACCGACACCGCCGCGCTGGTCAAGGGGGCCGACGGGCTCGCCGGCCTGACGCGCGAGGTGGGGCCCGAGGGCGTGGCTGCGCTCTTCAACGACCACATGGAGCGCACCGGCCGGCCCTTCATCTCGCTCGACACCACCGGCAGCGACCAGAGTGTGCTCGACGTGACGCTGCGAAACCGGCGCGACCACTTCTCGGTGGGTGCCATCACGGGCTTCTGAGGACGGGCCGGAAGATCTCGGCGCGGGCATGGACGCCTCGCGCAGCACCTTCACGCTGTGTCTCGTCACCATGCAGTGCATCCCGTCGTTCTGCCGCGTCCGCGCGGCCTTGCGACCGGCGAGAGTTTCCGGAACGGGACCGGTCAGAGTCTCGGAGCTCACACGACGCGCACAGCGGCCTCAGCGCACGAGCCAGACGGCCCGGGATGCAGCAGGTCCCTGTTCTCGAGCGAGGACGGTCAGTTCGTCTACGATGACCGGCCTGGAACGAGCGGAACGCTGTCATGTGGAGCTCGTGCGTTCCGTGCGTTCGTCGACAGAGTCGTGAAGAGCCGACCCACCACCCCTCAAGCCCTCGTGGACCTCCTGTGATTCGACTGGATGAAGTCGGGCGTCGCTTTACGACGCATGCCTCGGCCGAGGTGAAGCGGGACCTGTCGCTGGTTGGCTCCTGGAGAAAGAAGCGGGCTGGCGCATCACCTTCGTTCCGAAGCGCTGAGCTGCGCCCCTGACTCACCGCAGCGACGCGCACAGCGGCCCCAGCGCGCGCGCCAGCGACGGCCCGGGATGCAGCAGGTCCTTGTTCTCGAGCGCCACCCACGTCACCTTCGGCACCAGCGCCCGAATCGCCTCGCGGCCCTCACTCGAGTCAGACGCGTCCACCAGCACCTCGGGCGGGTGGGCGAGCAGCTGCTCCCGGCTCCACACCGGGTACGCGCTCGCCGCTGCGGACTTCACCGCATTCGACGCGCCACAGTCGGCCAGCAGCTCCGCCGCGAAGCTGCCCGGCCCCGCCACCACCAGCGGCGAGAAGCCGTAGACGAACAACACCGAGCGCGGCGTCTTCGGTGCCATCGCGCGCTCCGTCGCCCGGGCCTCGTCGAGGGCCGTGACGAGGGCCTTCGCCTGCGCCGCGCGTCCCAGCACCGCACCCAGCGTCTTCATCGCCTCCACCGCGTCGGCCACCGTGGTGAGTGACAGCGCCAGCACGGGGACTCCGAGCGAGGCGAGCTTCTCGACCGGCTTCTGGTTCCCCGGAGACTTCTGCACCACCACCAGGTGCGGCGTGAGCGAGACAATCGTCTCCACCGACGGGTCGACGAAGCCCCCCACCCGCGGGAGCGCCTTCACCTCGGGGGCCTCATCGAAGCGGCTGACCCCCACCAACACCTCACGCGCGCCCAGGGCCAACACCGTCTCGGTGAGCGACGGCGCCACCGTCACCACGCGCGTCACCTGCGCAGGCGGCTTCGGGCCCAGCCACTGCGCGGGGCTCGCGGCCAACACCGCGGCGAGGAGCGTCGTCACGGCACCAACACGTCCGACACGTTCGCCACGCCCGAGGTCGCGTTCGGCGGACACACGGCCAGCCCGTCATTCATCGCCGGGCCGCGACGCTCCACCAGCCCGCCGTCGGTGCGCTCGAGCACCGTCAGCCGGCCCGCGTTCTGGTCTGCCAGAAAAAGCCGCTCGCCCTTCACGCCGAAGCGCCCGGGCAGGAAGAGTGGACACGCGCCAGCATCGCCACAGGACGGAGGCGTCGGCGCCCACGTCGCCACGCGGCGGTCCTGCGCGTCGAGCACCACCAGGCCGGCCTTGTCGACGGAGGCGAGGACGAAGTTCTGGCCGGTGTACGTCGTGCGCCCACCACACGACACCGCGAGCCCATCACCGAATGGCGCCACCCACTGCGGGTTGAGGCAGGCATCTGCACCGAGGTCAATGACCTGCACGGCGCGAGTCGTCGGGTCGACGCGCGCGAGGAGCCCCGGGCCTGCAGGCTGGTACGTGTCCGGGTCGAGGTTGTTGAGCGCAACATAGAGCTGGTCCCCGCGCGCCGTGATGGCCCACGGGCGTGGCACAGGCTGGCCGCCGTCGAAGGGCTTCAAGTCGAGCGTGGCGAGGTTCACCGCGTTCGCGACACGCAGACTGGCCGGGGTGGACACGTCTATCTCCACCAGCCCCTGGCCCGCGTCGGCCGCGGCGGCGCCAAAGCCACCGTACAGCGGGACCCACAGCGAGTTCCCCACCTTCACCGCGCCCTGCGGGAAGGTGTTGGGGCCGAGCACCAGCTCCTGCACGGTGGAGAGTGGCAGGCCCGCGTCGCCATCGGCCTCGCCGCGACGAACGACCTGCACGGTGCCGCTCTCGGCGTTGATGACGAAGGCGAAGGCGCCGTCGACGACGACCTGGTTGGGCACGGCCCCGGTGGCGATGGCCCGGCCCGTCAACTGCCGCCACACGCTGCCGGCAGGAACATCAGCCTGATTGAGCCGGCGATCGAGCCCGTCCGCGGCGAGGAGCACGCCGTTCATCTGCGCGAGAGCCGCGGGCGCCGTGCCGAGGCTCGCGAGCGGCGTGCGCTGGAACGTCGAGGCCGACAGCCCCGCCACCTGACCCGACGAGAAGCACGCCACCACCACGTCGGAGCCACACACCCCGCCCGCGCAGCGCTGCCCGGCCTGACACGTCGCCCCGCACGCGCCGCAGTTCATCGAGTCGGTGGTGGCGTCGACGCACGAGTCGCCGCAGCGCAGACTGATGCCGGCTGTACACGCCGCCTTGCACGCGCCCCGCTCACACACCTCGCCCGTCGCACAGGCACGGCCACAGGCTCCGCACGAGGCCGGGTCGGTCTCGAGCACGACGCAGCGGCCGTCACACAGCGACGTCCCTGCCTGACACACACACGCCGCGGCCTGACACACCTGGCCCAACGCGCAGGCCTGGCCACACCCGCCGCAGTTGCGACGGTCGGACGAATAGTCCGCGCACCCGGTGCCGCAGCGGTTGGTGCCAGCTCGGCAGACGATGCCGGTGTCGGGACAGCCCCCGAGCAGGACCGCGCCCACCACCGCCACCACGCGCTGCACGTTCACCAGGTCACCCAGACCACACACGTCCCGCCTCATTTCCACGCCACCGCCAGCGACAGGAACGCCGCGCGCGGCGGCAGCGGATACCCGTCGAGGTCCTGGCTCTGCACGTCGAGAAGGTTCTTCACGTCGAACGCCACCGTCACGCGCGGGTTCTTCCACGGCGTCGAGGCGATGCCCACATTCACGAACGCCCGCGCAGGCAGGGCCACGGCCTCGGTGCGGTTGATGAACTGCTCCGACTGCACCAGCACCTCACCGCGCACCCTGAGCCAGTCGACGCCCGCGACGAGCCGCCCGGTGACGCGGTGGCGCGGACGGTACGGCAACGACTTGAGGTAGTAGCGCGGGTCGTCTTTGAGGTTCTGCGTGGCCATGAAGGTGTAGCTGGCCTGCGCCTCGAGCCACGAGGCAGGTGAGAGGCCGCCTTCGACCTCCACGCCCACGGCCGAGGCCGCCGCGAAGTTGTACGGACGCGCGAGCGCAGGCGGGTAGTACTCGTAGGCGATGAGGTTCTCGGAGAGCCCGGCGAAGCCCGTCACCTGCAGCGCGCTCACGGGCGTCTTCCACGCGGCGCTCACGTCGGCGAGCAACCCGCGCTCGGGCTTCAAGTCCGGGTTCGGCAAAAGCGTGCCCTGCACCACGTAGAGTTCCTGAAAGCCCGGCGGCCGCGAGGCCTGTCCACCCGACGCGCGCAGCTCGAAGCCCTTCGGCAGCAGCGCGGTGACGGCCAGCTTCGGAGACAGCACGACGAAGGGCCCCGCCACGTCGACGCGCGCCGAGCCGTCCACCAGCAACCGCCCGTCGAGGAACGACACCTCGTCGCCCACCATCGCGCTGAAGCGGCCCCACGCCGGGTTGCGGCCGGTCGGCTCCCGCAAGAAGTCTCCGCCGCTCGAGAGCAGCCCGGTGAGGCGATGCCGCGAGAACGCGCGCTGGGTGTAGACGGCCTCGGCGCCGACGCTCGTCTCGAGCTGGCCCAGCGGCACCGCGCCAAAGGGACTGCCCGCGAGCTGCGTCGAGTCGAGTCGACCGAAGCCCAGCACCTGCAGCTCGCCGCCGTTCTCGAAGGTGGTGACGGTGCGCGCCGACACCGTGCCTCGTCCGGTCTGCTGCAACGCATCCACCGTCGGGTTCTGCACCGGCCCGGCCAGCCCGCGGCGCTCAAAGAGGCCTTCGGCCAGCACGTCGAGGCGCGTGGACCCGAAGCCACGGCGAAAGCGCGCCAGCCCTCCACCCAGCAGCGCTCCGTTGTTCCGTCGAACGGCCTGCGGCCAGTCGTTGCCGGCGAGCGCCGGCTTGTCGTCCCAGCGGTAGGAGTAGTCTCCGTCACTGCGCAGGCCGTGCACGAGGGCGAGCGCCTCACCACCCAGCACCGACGCGGAGCCACCGAGGGAGGCCGTCGTCGTCCAGAAGCTCCCCTGGGAGACGTCGGCGAAGGCGCGCGTGCCATCGGACGACCGCGTGACGAGATTGACGACACCACCCATCGCGCCCGGCCCGTAGCGGCTGCCCGCGCCCCGCATCACCTCGACGCGCTCGAGCATCGCGACGGGCAGCCGCGACAAGTCCACCGCGTTGCCAGGCCCGTTGAGCGGCACCCCATCGAGCAACACCAGCACCGCGTTGGGCGAAGCACCCCGCAACGACAGCGTCTTGCGCTGCCCCGCGCCGCCCTGGTCCTGCACGACGGCGCCGGGCGAGGCGGCCACCAACTCCGAGGCGTCCTTCGCGGCGCCGGTGTGCGTGCGCGCGTCGATGGTGGTGATGAGGGCCGACGGGTCGCGCTGCGTCGGCGAGGAGGCGGTGGGACCCTCCGCCGGCAACGGCACCCGCACCGGCGGCAATGGCACCACCCCGCCGTCAGCGAGGTCGGACTGGGCGACGGCGAGCCGGGCGAGGAGGCCCACCGTCACGACGAGGCCACGCAGGACGCCGCGCACCCACGCGGACGGTATGGCCCCCCTGGCGATGACAGCCCGCATGCCCTGCCCTCTGCTCTCTTCCGCGAAGAGAGAAGGCCACGCGAAAGCCATGAGGCTTCCGCACCGTCAGGCAGGTCTCCTGGCTTGCCGGAGTCTTGACCAGCGGACGCCCGTCTTCCCCCGATGCGTCTGGAGTGACGTGGGGCCCGTCATGCGCCCCGACTTCGAGTCCTGCTGTGCCCCATCATCGATGTGGAGCGCTCCGGTCACAGTGGCGCGACCGCGCCGGATTCTCACCGGCTTCCCTGTTTCAACGCCCCGACATGGGGCACCTGATGGCGTCTTCGGCTGTAGCGGGCGCGCGCTGGCAGCGTCAAGCCTCGCAGCGGCCCTGGTGTGGCGCGAGCTGCTCTCCGGACTCGCGTCGATGGGCGTGTCGCCTCAGCGCCCCTTGAAGCTCGCCTCACGTCGCTCGATGAAGCTCATCATCCCTTCGGCGGCGTCCTCGCTCTGCATCACCTGGCCCAGGAGCGTCGAAAGGTGCGCCCGCGCGGCCTCGACACCTTCGCGCTCCACCCGCCGCGCGTTCTCGAGCGTCCCCTGCACTCCCAGCGGCGCCTGCTTCGCGATGAGTTGGGCCAGAGAGCGCGCGCGGGTGACGTGGTGACCGAACTCCACCACTTCCTGCACCAGCCCGATGCGCAGGGCCTCGGCGGCGCCAAACTCCTCCGCGGTGAGGAGGAAGCGCATCGCGTTGCCCCAGCCAAGGCGGGATGGCGCGCGCAGCGTCGCGCCGCCGAACGGGAGAATGCCGCGCGCAATCTCGAGCTGGCGAAACCGCACCGTGTCCGCCGCCACCACCACGTCACTGGCGAGCGCGAGCTCGATGGACAACGTGAAGGCGATACCGCTGACCGCCATCACCACCGGCTTGGGCACCTGAGGCGCCCAGACCCCGAACGGGTCGTACGCGCGCCCGCCCGCCAGCGCGTGTGGCCCCTTCTCGCCCACCGCCGGGCCCACTTCGGCGAGGTCGAGGCCGGCCGAGAAGTGGTCTCCGTGCCCGAAGAGGACGCCGACGCGGAGCTCGGGGTCCTGGCCCAGCTGCTCGTAGGCCGCCGCCAGCTCGGCGATGGTCGACAGGTCGAACGCGTTGCGCTTCTCGGGTCGGTTGATGCCCATCAGCAGCACGTGCCCGTCCTGCTCCACCGTCACTCGTTGGCTCATGGGCGGGACCGTCCTCCGACCGGGCCACAGAGGCAACCCGCGTGCGCATCACGCGTGCGAGCCGAGCGGGCGTGACGTAGACGGACGCACCTCATCCAGGAGAGTCGACATGGTCGAGTTGACGGGCAAGACGGTGGTCATCCTCGGCGCGACCGGCGTGGTGGGCTCGGGCGCGGCGAAGGCGTTCCTCGACGCCGGGGCCTTCGTGGTAGCGGTCTCACGCAGCGCGGCCAAGCTCGACGCGCTCAAGCACACGCTCCAGGTGGCGCCGGGCGCGAGTTTCGCCACCGCGGTCGGTGACTTCAAGGACGAGACGACGACTGGCCGGGCAATGGCAGCCATCGACGCGGCGCTCGCCGGCCGCGCCATCGACCACGTCCTCTCGGCCCAGGGCTTCGTGAAGTTCGGCCCTCCACCGACGCAGTCCACCGCGGCGCAGCTCAGCGATGCCCTCGACGACGGCCTCACCATCAACTTCCACGCCGCGCGCGCGCTGCTGCCGGGCATCAAGCAGCGGCCCGCCACCTTCACGATGGTGAGCGGCGGATTGGCGCACATGGCGCCGCCAGACCCCGCGATGTGGATGGGCACGCTCAAGAACGCGGCGGTCAACGCCTTCACGCTGGGGCTGGCGGCCGAGACACAGCGCGACCTGGTGCGCGTCAACACGCTGTGCATTCACTTTGGCGTCGCGCCCATCGGCGGCTCACAGAACCAGTTCGGCCTGCCCGCGGAGCGCGACTCCCTCGGCCTCGCCCCCGCCTTCCTCGGCCTGGTGCGTGGGAAGCAGAAGGGCCAGGTGGTGTGCCTGGGCTCGTGGGCCGACGTCGACGCGCTCGCCCGGGCGTAGGGCGGCGAAACCGAAGTGGTGTGCGCGCGCGGGCCGAAGCTGCCGGCGAGGTTCTCGTTCGACCACACCGACGCGGGCCTGCCGCGCGGGGACGACCAGCTCGTCGAGGGCGGTGTCGAAGGGAGGCTCGAGGTGACGGAAGCGGGCGCGGGCGGGCCGTCCATTCTGGTGCAGCAGCGGAGGACCAACGTGCGAAGGTTCGAGGCCAGCGCGCTCTGAAAGTGCGGGCTCAGGGGCCCTTCGCGGCGGCGAGCTCGGGCGTCGCGACGGGCTGCGCGTGGGCGGGCAACACCGGCACCACCTCGAGGTGCTGTCCCGACTTCACGGTGATGAGGACCGGCTCGGTGAGCGGCAGCACCGCGCCCTCGTGGTGCAATTCATACGTCGTCTGGCGCTCCACCACGCGGTGCCGGGCCACCACCGGCTCGTGGGGCCGCACGAAGAGGCCGTCGATGAGCTTGGTGCGCACGACTGCGACCTCGTCATCGGCGCAGGTGAGGCCCACCTTCTTGAGCACGTCGGGCGCGTAGTCCTGCTCGTAGTGCGCGGCGAGCTCCCGGAAGAGCTGAGGCTGGCGCTCGGGCGTCACGGTACCCACGGGGACGACCTCGACCTGCGCGCGACAGGGCTGCCGAATGGGCGCAGGCGGCGTGAAGGTGACGCGGTACTCACCCACCGGGAGCTGGCCTGGGTCCTCGGCGACGGGCCCCCGGAGCGTCTGCCGTTCCGCTCGCACCGAGCCGCCGCCGGGCAGCGCGAGCTGCGCGAAGGGCTCCTGCTCGACGACGAAGGTGCCTCCGTCGAACCAGAGGTCGCTCTTGAGCTCGAGCGACACGTCTTTCCCCCGCGCGGTGAAGTTCGCGGAGAGCCGCTCGAAGGCGAGCTCGATGCGTTTCACCTTCCTCGGCGAGAGCCACGCCCGGAAGCAGGTGTCATTCACCCGCGTGAGCCGCTCCGGCGTGGCGCCATCGAAGCGCACGTCGAGGTCGAGCATGAAGGTGTCCTTCGTGAGCGCGCGCAGGTGCGGACCTGCGGCCTTCGCGAAGAGCGGCTCCTCGAGGGGGAGCTGCACGCACACCTGCACGGCAGCGGGCCCCGGTTGGGCGGCCTGGGTGAGGGTCGAGAGGACACACGTCGAGAGGAGCAGCAGGCGTGAGGGAGCCATGCCTGCGCCAACAGCATGACGCGTGCCGGGTGGTCGTATCGGGGGCTCCGGGGTTTACGGAAAGCGCGGGTGGGTCGCTCGCAGCGGCGTGGGTCACCGGCGCGACCAACGGTTCGCCCACCCTTCCATCCATGCGATGGTCGGGTGCGTGCGCTTGCCGTGCTGGCTGATCAGCATCGTCGTCACGCTTGGCTGCGAAGGCCCCGCGCCGCGGCTCGACCTCGTGGTGACGCCGAGCCCGCTGAGACGGGGCGCCGGCGACGGATGGAGGCGTCAACCCCGGGCCCATCGACGTGGACGCAGGCACGGGCGTCGGCGTCGACCCCACCCGGTGGATGGACTTCGCCTCGGGCTACCTCCTCGATGGAGCCGGCAGCTCCGTCGTGCAGCGCCGGGTGTTCGAGCCCAACGGCGTCATCGTCGCGCGGGTTCCGTCCACCGACCCGGGCACGCTGCTGTTCGGGCTGGGGAGCCAGGCGGTCCCCGGGCGTGACACCACTCGACCCATCTGGAACCTCGAGTTCGCCGGGCCGCGCGGGGAACGACTCCGAGTGGGCCCGTACACGGGCGCCGAGCGCACGGCCTTCCGCAGCCCGACCGCGCCTGGCCTCGAGGCGAAGGCCGTGGGTGCAACACGGTGCGTGGCTCCTTCGAAGTGCACGAGCTCGAGCAGGCCCCTGACGGCGGGCTCAACCGCTTCACGGCGACGTTCGAGCATTTCTGCGAGGGCAACCCCCGCAACCTCACGCGCGGCTGGGTGCGCTTCAGCCCTTGAAAGCGCTCGCGTCGGGCAAGCCACTCCCCGAGAGGTCCGCGCCCATCGCCGTCAGCACCCCCGAGTAGATGTCGGGCTCGTTGCTCACGTACTTGCCGGGTTGGGCCTGCCCTGTGCGCGGGTCGAAGCCGAAGGCCATGGTGGTGGCCGGGTCGACGCCACCCAACACCGTATTCCCCTTCACCATCGGCGAGAGCATCAGGAAGCCGTTGTTGAGGTCGTGTCCGGTGCCGAACTCCATCGCGTTGTCCGCGCGCGCCCGGGTGCGCCCGAAGTCGGTGGCCACGTAGAGCATCGTGCGGTCCCACAGGCTCTCGCCGGTCGCCGCGTCGAAGGGCTCGGCTTTGAGCAGCGTCACCAGCTTGTCGATGATGCCGAGAATGCGCGCCCACATGTACGCCTGGCCGCCGCGGTGGTCGTTGTGGCTGTAGTCGAAGGCGAGCGGCGGGTTGGCGATGCCGGTGGGGCCGCCGACGCTGACGTTGAAGTCCGGGCCGATGGTGACGGCCACCGACACGCGGTTCTTCAGCAAGAGGAACGCGAGCGCCGCCTGGGCCTCGAAGGGGTCGGTGAAGAACCCCGGGAAGACCTGCCGCAGCCGCGCGCCGTCCGGTGACGACGACAGCCCGTACTGGGTGAGGGGAATCTGCGGGGGCATGTCGGGGATGATGTTCAGCCTGGTGATGAGGTCCTGTACCTCGAGCTTCGAGCCGTCGGCCCGCTGCGACCGCCAGCGCCTCAGGGCCTCGGCGTCGGCGAAGGTGCGGCCGAACACGGAGGCGTCATCCACCTCGTTGCGGGCCCGGCGCGCGAGCTCGAGCACGTCTCGTGACGGCGCGCCGCGAATGCCCTTCGCGCCATCGAGCCCCAGCGGCCACAGGCTCGGCCCCGTCACCGTCTCGGCGTATACGCTGGCGGGCAGGGAGCCGTCGGTGCCGCGCTCCGCGTAGCCGCCCACGGCCATGTTCACGTTGGGGAGCGCAAAGCCCGCTCCCCACTGCAGCGCCACCACTTCCTGGAGCGTGCGGCCCTTCCACGCGCCGTTGCCGGTGATGGCCCGCTTCTGCGCGATGACGTGGTTCACCGAGGTGCCCGTCGACGTGGCCACCAGCATGTCGTCGCGATGTCTGTTCACGAAGGCGAGCTGGTCGGTGTTGACAGGAATGGGAATCGCACCGAGGCGCGGGCCCATGTACCGGACTGCACGGAACGGGCTGCCCGACACCGCCTGCACCTGCGAGTCCTGGAAGGTGTTGAGCCGCGCGGCGTTCGCGCCGGCCTCCGAGGCGCGCACCGCGAGGAAGCTGTCGATGATGCTCGCGCCACCAGCCGCCGCGATGGTGATGAGGAACTTCGGCTTGCCGTCGAGCGCGTCGCGACGAACGCCGCGCTCCACGTCCTCGGGCGTGACGAGCGAGCCGCGACAGCCCGAGAGGACCGTGCCCAGCGAGGTGGAGCCCGCCGCGGCGAGCGAGAGGGCCTTGAGGGCCTGACGACGGGAGAGCCTGCCATTCGAGCCAAGGGACATGGGGCGCTCCTTCAGTAGAAGACGGACTCGGTGGACGAGAGGATGGCGAAGCACACGGCCTGCAACCACGCGCGGGCGGGCTCGGCGGAGCCGGTGGCCTCGATGTCTTTGGCGAGCTGCACGTAGCGGGTCAGCTCTGGCGCGTACGGGTCTCGCACGAGCGCGCGGCGGGTCAGCTCTCCCACCACCGCGGGCAGCTCCGGGGCGTCGGTGCTGGTGAACTTCTTGCCGTTCAGCGGCAGCGCGCGGAAGACGACGGCGGCAGAGGGCGTCCCCAGGTCGGCGTCGACGCGGCGGGTGCAGGCCGCCAGCGCCATGCGTTCGACGGCGAGCGGGGTGGTGACCGCGGTGACGCCCGAGGGCTCGTAGAGGCCGGGGCCGTAGGGGTCGACGCCGCCGAGCGCGACGTTGTGCACGAAAGTCGCGCACGGGTACTGCCCGAGCTCGTTGCAGACGTCGCTGGGGCGCAGGTCGAGCGCGGCCGCGAAGTCGTTGGCCAGACGTTCGGGGCCCTTGAAGCGCAGGTTGCCGCGCGCCGAGGTGCGCACGCCGGAATCAGGAACGTCCATCACGGTGGGCGGCGGGAGGGGTTTCGGTGGCGGCGGTCCGCAGACACAGCCGGACACCACCAGGGACACGGCGGCGAGCGCGTTACGGAACACCGTAGGCCTCCGTCTTCACGACGTCGTGGAGCAGCTTCTGCACGCGGTACTGGTGTTCGTTCTTGAAGCGCCGCCAGGTGGCGACGAACTCGGCGTTCTCCTCGGGCCGGGGCGCGTGGCCGACGAGGAGCTTCCAGTAGTCGGTGGTGGTGCTGATGGCGAAGGCGTCGGAGTCGGCCGCGACGCGGGCCCAGCCGCGCAGGTCGTCGACGCTCTGGTTGAAGATGACGCCGCGCTCGGGAATCTGCGTGATGCGAGGCGCTTCGTTTCGGAAGGCGAGCTCGATGCGGTTGGGCACGTAGCGGTTGGCGAACATCTCCGTCGAGATGCCGTTGTAGTTGCGCCACGGGTAGCTGAGCGGGTCGAGCGTGGCGTGGCAGGCGGCGCACTCGCGCGCGGCCACGCCCTTGGCGTCGTAGTCCTGCGGCTCGTTGGGGACGCTGAAGAGGCCCTCCTGCTTCGCGATGTCGAGGCCGAGGTACGCGCGGTACATCTGCGAGGCGGCGTTGCGCGGGAGCGCGGTGAACATCACGAAGTAGGTGAGTGACCACGCCGTCGTCATCTCGCCCGCTCGGCGCGCGAGGTCGACCTTCTGCGAGGGCAGGCTCGTCACCTTCGAGTAGCGCGTGGGGTTCGTCTGGCGGCGCACGAAGTAGTCGGCCGTCAGCACCTCCCGCGCGTCGCGGTCGCCGGTCTGCGTCCACGCGAAGAGGGCGTAGTCGTCATAGTAGTCGGCCAGCGGAATCTGGCCCTGGTCTTCGCCCTGCTTGAGGGAGCCGACGGGGCGAATCTTCGGGTGCGCCACCTTCCAGAGCTGGCCGTTCTTCCCGAGCCAGAACTCGGTGGCGGTGCAGCGGTCGATTTCGGCGTCGAGGAAGGCCTTCTGGTCGTCGTCGCTCGCGCGCGCCTTGAACGCCTGGAGCTGGGCGTACGTCGGCGAGGCGCCGCAGAAGTCAAGCAGCACCTTCTTGTAGGCGTAGGCGAGGTCGTACCGGCAGACAGTGAACTGCGGGTTCTCGGCGCCAGCACACGCGCGGTCGGTGGCGGGCTTGCTGGCGGGGTCCGCGGGCTGCGTGCCCTTCTGGATTTCGACGAGGTTCGAGGCGCCATCGCCGTCGGTGTCGAGGCCCTCCACCGCGGTCAGCGCGGCGGGGAGCAGCATCGAGAAGTCACCGTCCGACAACGGGCGTGGCGCGGTGGGTGCGAGGTTGGGCTCGAGCGCGGCGCCGAACCCGTTCCGCTGCGGCGGCGCGACGTGGCAGTACGCGCAGGACGGCTGCCGGCCGACGCACTCGGGCGAGGCCGGGTACTTCGCGCAGAACACCGTCCCGGCGGGTGGCTTGGCGAGGGCGGCCGCGCTGGCGAACAGCACCGGCACGAGGAGGAGTCGTCTCACGAAGGGCTCCAGGGAAAAGGCAGGACGGCAGACTGACGAAGTGGACACTGCAACCCGGAAAAACGGAAACAGGTGTGGATGCGCCCAGGAAGGCCTGGGAACCTGTTGATTCTACTGGGCGAACTCAGCCAGCCGCCTGCACCGACGCCGCGATGTCAGCCAACGACCGAAACAGCAGCAGCGGATCGTCCTGGGTGGTCAAGAAGCCCCTCTCGCGCCACCACGCAGCAGCCTCTTCGTCGACGGCATTCACGAGGACGGCGCGGCCCCCGACGAGTCGTGCTGCGTCAACACACCGGCCCAGCGCGTGCTTGAGCAGACCGCTGGCGATACCGCGACGGCTCCATCCGGTGTCCGTGGCAAGCTGGCCCAGCAACAGACAGGGGAGCGGGTCGGGTGGTTGGCCGGTGCGCATCGACCTCGGCAGAACGGAAGGCACGACCGCTGTCGGTGCGAGGCCGTAGTACCCGACGACCCTGCCAGCCTCGTGGACCACCATCACGACCGTGAAGCCCTTGCGCTGGTTCGAGAGCGCGCGGGTGCGCAGCCAACGGTCGAGTGATGGTTTGCCGCAGGAGAACTGCGAGACGTCGTGCGCTTCGGTGAGCAGCTCGGGCGAGGAGACACTCACTCCCAGGGTGCCTTGCGCTCGAGGACCGAGACGAGCGCCCGCACCGGTTTGCCCCTCCCAGCGATGGCTCGGGCGAAGGCGGCGAACGCCGAAGGGGTCATTCGAACGAGCGCTCGGTCCAGCAGAACGCCCTCGGCCGCCCGGACTGCGGCGTCCCGGACGAACTCAGTCCGGGAGCGACCCGAAAGCACGGCGGCGCGGTCGATCAGATCGACGTCGCGCTCGGGGAGACGCATCGACAGCGGGGACTCCTTGCGGGCAGCACGCATGGATGGAAATGGTAGCCCCTTTTGCACTACGTCGGCAATGCGTCGGGTGAACCCATGCACCGAATGGGTCAGGTCACTTGCGCGGGGTGACGAGGGGGCGCTCGGCCGACGTCTGCTGGCCCGCGAGCCAGCTCTCGAGCGCACGGCTCAGGAGCGTCTTCGTGTCCATCGGGTTCGCATCGACGGCCTCGAGCCCGATGCCTTCCCGGTACAAGAACGCCGTCGTCGCCAGCACGTAGCTGCCGTTCGGGTCGACCTTCTTCGGCAGCTCGAGCACTGCGTCGGGGTGCGAGACGAGCTTCGTGAGCACCTCGCCGGGCACGTCCACCAGCACCACGCGCTCGGTCCCCGGCACCGCGTCGAGGAGCTGGCCCCGCAGCACCGCACCCGCGGGGAGCCCGGCCTTCACGCTCTTGCGCAGGAACAGCCCGGCGTCTGCTTTGGCCGTCTCCTTCAGCGCGCGCGCGACGACGCGGGCGAGCTCGGGCGCAGGAACCTCGGCGCGGGTGAAACCGAGCACCTCGGCCCGCTTCGTCTCGAGCTTCGCGCCCGCCTCGCTGCGAACCTTCGCGAGCGGCGGCGCCTCGGGGTTCGTCACGCCCTCGAGCCGCCGTGCCGAGAGAGAACGAACGGCCCCGAACTCGGCCCGCAGCACCGCCACCTGCGGCGTCGTGGCGTCCAGGTGCAGCACGCTCGTCGCGCCCACCCGCCCATCGCTCACGCCCGCGCACGCTCTCGCCACCACGAGGTCGACCTTCCAGTCCGGGTGACGCGACAGCGCGTTGGACACCGGCGTCGAGCACCCCGCGACGAGCACCACCACCACCTGCGCGGCCTGGGCGTCGGCCATCGCCACGGTGCTGTCGAGCGCGCCCTCGAGCGGCAACGCGTCGAACGGTCCGTCCTGCGGGCCCAGGTCGGCCACGCCGATGACGCCCACCTTCACGCGGCTGCGCTCGAAGAGGGCGAACGTGGACGACGGGCCGAGCACGGACTCCCGGTCGCGCACCGACGACAGCAGCAGCATCGCGCCGCTCGCGTCCTTCGCTTGCTTCAAGGCAGGGCCGCCGAAATCGAGGTCCGTGCGGCTCACGGTGAACGCCGCCACGCCGAGCCCTTTCATCGCCTCGGCCACGGGCGCGCCGTCGAAGGTGTCCGCCAGGGCCGTGCCGCTGAAGGTCGACCCGAGGGACAGGACCAACGCCTCGGGCCAGCCTGCCTCCGTCGTCAGCTGCGCCGCGAGCGCCGGCGCCCGGTCGACCAGCGCGCCTCGCTCGTTCCCCAGCACCACCACGTTCACCACCTTCGGCGGCGGCGGGCCGGCGTCGGGCCTGGGCGGCGTCGACGACGACGGGCACGCCAGCAGGACGAAACTCACACAGACGGGAAGGACACGCATGCAGGCACTCCTACCGAACAACGGGCGTCGACGGTGCAAGCGTGCCTCGACGCGAGGCTTCGCGTCTGGTGCGGCCTCCGGGCCGGCCGTCATGACTACGGCGCGCAGGCCACCGTCACCACCACGCTGGCAGGGCGGGCGATGGCGGTGGTGCAGGCGTCTCCGACGAGGGCGAGCTCTCCGTTGTCACGGTCAGTCCATCGCCAGCCGCGTTGCCCCGTCGGGTCGAGCGGGAGCGTCACGCCATCGAGCGTCACCACGATGCTCCCGCCCGCGTTCGGCACCGAGTTGGTGAGGAACGAGCAGCGGCCCACCTGGTCGCGAATGGTCGCGAACGCGAGCTGCAGCTCCATCGAGGACTGGGCCGAATAGAAGCCCTGCGCGCCAGGCCTTGGACGAGAGCCCGCGACGGCCATCTGCTGGAGCGCATCGCGGAAGAAGGGCTGGTCGGCGATGCCCACGACGTACGTGGGAATGCCCTCGCTCGCGGCCTGACGCAGGCCCCGCAAGGTGTCCTGGAGCGGGTCGGGCGTACACGTCGGCGCGCCGTCGGTGGCGAGCACCATCGCGCGCGCTGCGTTGCCGGTGCGTCGTCCGCGAAGTACCTGACTGGCCACCCGAATCGCGTCGGCGGTGGGCGTCGCACCCGAAGGACGAATGCTGTCGAGCGTCGCGAGCAACAGCGGCACGTTCCCGCGCGCGGGCCACACGCCGGACTGGTCGGGCACCACGCAGTCGTCGCTCGTGTTGGTGGGGAACGCGAGGCCGCCCACCTGCATCGTCTGGTTCACCGCTGGCAGCGTGGCGCGCAGCGAGTCGACGAGGGCCTCCCACCGGGTGGTGCCCGAGAACACCAGGTCCATCGAGCCGGAGCGGTCGAGCACGAGCATCACCACCGGCTCCGCGGCGCTGAGCGTGAACGTGCCGACGATGCAGGGCTTGGGCACGAAGCCCGCGTCCACCGCTCCGGCATCGCGCACGCCCGCGTCCACGCCCGCGTCCCGCCGAACGCCCGCGTCCACCCCGGCATCGATGACCGGCGGTGGGAGGGGCTCCTCACCGCGAACGACCTCGGTGCGCCCACAGGCGAGGGACAGGAGCACCGAGAGGAGCAGGAAGGGCGGGCGAGCGAACGACGTCACGGCTCGCACCAAAGAGGATTGAGGGGACGCCAGCAAGCGCCACGGTGTCAGCGAGGTGGACCCGGAGCCGGGCCGTCCTCCTCACGGCCCGGCGGCCCTGGCGGCAGCACCTCCGCGACGGGGAACTTCCTGCCCCTCGGCTCGTTGCGGGGCTCCTTCGCCGACTGACGCATCGCAAGCACGAGCGGCAGGCCGGCTGTGGTCGAGGGGGCTCCGCGGCTGGGTCGACCGCGGCCCGGTGCCTTGATTCTGCGAAAGACTTCATCTCGCCGTCGCTGACCGCTCACCGGAGGCGCCCTTCGATTGGCGGCCCTTCGTCGCGCACCACGAGCACCTGCTTCCCGATGACCGTCCGGGCCTCGAGGGCGGCATGGGCCTGCGCAGCGTTCTCGAGCGGCGTGGTCGAGACATCGAGCCGAAGCGCCCCGGAGCTGACGGCCTCAACGACCGCCTCGACCCCCGCGGCCCACGCGCCGGGCGGATGCGGCGTTCTCAGCCACCACCCACTCAAGGTGAGCGACTTCTCGAGCAACTGCCCCGGTGTCACGCCCGGCGACTCGCCGCTCGACGCTCCGAAGTGCACCCAACGTCCGAACGGTCGCAGCGCTCGCCAGCCCAGTGCCGCCGCGTCGCGCCCGACCGAATCGAGGAACAAGTCAACGCGCTCGGGCAACGCCTCGGCGTCGTACCCGACGACCACTTCATGCGCGCCACGCTCCAGCACGTGCCGGGCTTTCGCTGACGACGAGACGACGCCGATGACGTGGGCTCTGGCGATGCGTGCGAGCTGCGTCGCGAGCAGGCCGACGCCGCCAGCCGCCGCGGTGATGCACACCGTCTCTCCCGCGCTCAGTCGCCCGACCGTGTGAAGCACGTGCCACGCCGTCAGGCCCTGGAGCGGAAACGCCGCGGCGGTCACGAAGTCCATCGAGTCGGGAATCGGCAGCACGCGTTCGACCGACGCCACGCCCCACTCGGCCGCGGCGCCGGCGCCCAGGAAGGCGACACGGCGGCCGACGAGCCCCGGGCTCGACGCACATTCGAGCACCACCCCTGCGCCCTCGAAGCCACTCGTCGCGGGCAGGGGAACGTCCGCCAGGTAGAGGCCCCGTCGGCGCTCGGTGTCAGCGAAGTTGAGCCCGGCGGCGTGGACTTCGATGAGCGCCTCCGTCGGACCTGCGACAGGTGAGGACACCTCGTCGACGAAAAGCACCTCCGGCGGACCGAACCGATGAAACCGAAGCGCTCGCATGCGCGCGTCGTCCCTCACCGGCTTCACGCTCGCAAGCGCTCAGCGCCGACACGGGCCGCGACGTCCGTGTCGGTGCTCAGCCAGGCCTTGAAGGTGCCTGAGCTGTTCCGGGCCTGCGCGCGCGCCTGACACATCGCGTCGGCGCCCGCGAGCCCGCCCAGGACGGGAGTCCCGGCGTTGCTCGAGGCTGGCCCTCCGCACGCCACCAGCACAGACGACACCAACGCCGCGCCCGCAGCCCACGACCGCAGAGTCATGCTGGAGCATGAGCCGCGAACGCCCACGACCTTTCAGCGCTTCCTTCGGTCCGCGCTATGAGCCCGGGCATGGGCGACGAACGAATCGGCGGCTGGCTGTCGGACTCGATGGCGGGCCTGCCCTGCCGGGTGCTGCTCCCGGAGCCGTACGAGCCGCAGCGCATGCAGTACCCGCTGGTGGTGTTCCTCCATGGCAGCGGCGAGCGCGGCACCGACAACGTGCGACAGCTCAAGAACGGCATTCGCGCCTTCGAAGCACCCGAGCGTCGACACCGGTTCCCCTGCATCGTGGTGGCGCCGCAGTGCCCCGTCGACGACACCTTTGGCGGCAGTTGGTACGGCGGAACGAGCCGCACGCAGAGCGCCGTCATCGCGCTCGTCCGGGAGCTCACTGCGCGCCGCTCGGTCGATGGGCGACGGGTGTACCTGATGGGGTTCTCCATGGGCGCCATCGGCTCGTGGGCGATGCTCGAGCGCGCGCCGGGGCTCTTCGCAGCGGCGGTACCCATCTCTGGCGACCTCGACGTGGAGCGCGCCCGCGACCTCGTGCGATTCCCGCTCTGGGCCTTTCACGGCGAGCGCGACGAGCTCGTCTCGAACACGAACATCCGCGCGTTCGCGGCGCTGTCCCAGCAGCTCGGCGGGCTCGCCCGATACACCGAGTTTCCCGGGGTCGGACACGACGCGTGGCAGCCGACGTTCGCGCGCGATGACCTCTCTGCGTGGCTGTTCTCCCAGCGGCGTGCGTAGTCAGCCGCGCGGCTGGTTGGGCGGCCCGCGGCGGGGCGGCACGACTGGAATCGGCGCAACGGGACAGTCGGTGCACGGCCCTTTGAGCGGCACCCGCAGCACCTGGCCCACGCGCAGCAGATGACTCGTCAGTCCGTTCTTCGCCTTGAGCCGCGACACCGAGCTGCCGTACCGAATCGCGATGTCACTCAAGGTGTCGCCGCGCTTCACACGATGGAAGGCGATGTTCTCATCGGGGCGCACGGGGAACAGGGGCGCCAACCGCCAGGCGAGCTCCTGCGCGCGAGCGTTCCAGTACCGGACGTGAAAGTGGTCGCGGTGTCGGCGCGCGTGGTGGAACACCGAGGCGCGGCCGGCCTTGAACAACGAGTCGAGCCACGCGCGGTCCTCGCCGTGCTTGAGCGCGTACGCGTACAGGACGTTCTGCACCCGCCAGTCGAGCAACACGTACTGCACGTCGCCGTGCAACATGAGCGCCTTCACGAAGGCCCAGTTCATCGCGACGTCCATCACCTTCTCGCGCTCCTTCACGCGAAACGGCTCTTCGCCCGGGTAGAACAGCCCGATGTCGACGTCGCGGCCGCTCTGGTGCGTGACGTGCGGCGGAAGGAACCCACCCTCGGGCCCGCTCACCTGCCCCACGCGCACCGGCGCTCCCTCGGGGAACCACTCGCGCAGTTGCGTGGCCGCGCCGGTCACGAAGTCGGCGGTCTCCTTCGTCGTCCAGCAGGACTCGGGCACCACCACCGTCCACGCGCCGCCGTCGCCCGCTTCAGGAAACGGCATGGCGTTGATCAACCGGCCCTCCTCGGGGCGGCCCACCGAGATGCTGCCCAGGGACATGGGGTCGTCGCGCCACTTCCGCGCGAGGTCCTCGTCGGACAGGTCGAGCGTGTACCGGTAGCCGGCGTCGCGCAGGGACTCCACCACGAGCTCGTCGAGCGGAAGTTCGTCGTCCGGTGATTCGTCGATGAGCGGCGCTTCGGCGAGCTCTGCGCCAGCGTCCTCGACGCCCGCATCCACCGGGAGCGGATCAATCCCTGCGTCACCACCAGCCAACGCCTCGGCCCGGGCCGAGAAGCTCATGAGGACGAGGAGCACGGAGGCGAGGAAACGAAACACGGGCGGGCCCATAGCCGTGTTGCCGCGTCGGGGGCCAGTGACCGGCTCACCTTTTCCGCAAGGCCAGGAGGATCAGCGTCTCGCTCCCGTCACGCCCCGAAGCCCGCCAGAAGCGACGTCCTGCGGTGTCTCGGGCCCGGCGGTTGGTCCAACCAGGACACCGGCTACTTCACCAGCGCCGGCATCGGCACCCGCCCGGCATAGTCGACCCCGAGGGCGCCACACACCGCGTGGTACACGTCGACCTCGCCCATCACCGTGCCCGGCTGCGGTGCGCCCGTCGCGCGGTCGAAGCCATAGGTGAGACAGGTGTTCGCATCGACGCCGCCGTAGACGCGGTTGCCTCTGAGCAGCGGAGACACCAGCACCGCGCCATTGTTGAGGTGATGCCCGCTGCCCCACGTCAGCGTGCCCGCGGCCGGCCGGTGCTTTTCGCGCCCAAAGTCCGTCGCGATGTACACGAGGCTGTTCGCCCACAACGAGGTGCCCGGCCGGCTCGCGTCATCCGTCTGCTTCAACAGCCGAATCAACCCATCCGTCACCTTCAGCACGCGCGACCACATCGAGCTCTGCGTCACGCGATGGTTGGTGTGGGAGTAGTCGAAGCCGAGCTGCGCGTTGGTGACGAGCTGCTGGCCTGACTCGTTCACCGTGCGAATCGAGTTGCTGACGCCCAGGCCCACCGCCGTCGAGACGCGCGCGCTCACCAGCAGGAACGCCAGCGCGGCCTGCGCCTCGAACGGGTCGGTGTCGAGGGCGGGGAAGATGCCGCGCAGGCGCTGCAGCTCCGCTGACGGCGTGAGCCCCACGGCCGCCAGCCCCGGCCCCGACAACAGCATCAGCTTCGAGATGAGGTCCGCCGACTCCACCGACAGGCCCCGCTGGCGGAGCGCGAGGTACTCGAGGCGATTGGGCGTCGACGCGAAGGTGCGCCCGAAGTCCGACACCGCCTCGAGCCGCTCGCGGGCCGCGCGGGCGCGGTCGAGCGACGCCTGCGGCACCTGGTGCGCGAGGCCCTTCTGCCCGTGCACCGAGAAAGCGAACGTGCGCGGGTCCGTCACCACCACCTGCCGGCCCTCCATCGCGAGGCCCGAGTCCCGGCCGGGCGCCGCATAGCCACCCGACATCATGTTCACCACCGGCAGCGGCAGGCCCTTCCCGTGCGTCAACGCCGCGGCCTCGAGCACCGTGCGGCCCCGGTTGAGCCCCGCGCCGGTGAGGGCACGGCTCTGCGCGATGAGGTGATTGACGCTCGACACCTCGACCGTCATCACCGCCGTGTCGGCCGCGTGGTTGGCCAGGAACGTCGCCTGCGAGAAGTCCCCTTTGAAGGCTGGAGGCCCCGCGAGCTCCATGGAGAGCGGCACGACACAGTCGAGGTTCGAGCCCGCCGGCCGCGTCACCAGCGAGTCGGCGAACGTGGCCAGCGTCGCACCGGCGCTCGAGGCGGACTCCCGCACGGGGAGGAAGCTGTCGATGATGCTCGCGCCACCCATGGCGCCCACCACGAAGAGGTACTTCGGCGGAGGTAAGTCGGCCTTCGCGCGGGTCGAGAGCACCGACGACGCACCCGCCGCCGCGCCAGAGAGCAACAACCGCCGTCGGGAGAGCGTCGTCATTGGAAGAGGAACTCCGTCGAGGTGGCGATGGCGAAACAGGCCAACTGCGAGAACTCACGCCCCGTCATGCCGGGCCCGTCCAGCATGCTGACGACGGCGTCGACCTCGGCCGCGCTCGCGTCGCGGGCCAAAAGGCGCTGGACGAGGAGCTCGACCTGACGGCGCACGCCAGGTGAAGCGGGCGTCAGGGTGGCGGCGAGGTCGACCTCGGTGAAGACGGCGGCGGGGCCTGCGGCGTCCTTCGCGGCTCGGGCCCCACAGGCAGACAACACGAGCCGGTCCGTCGCGATGGGCGTGGTGAGGAGCGGCTTCGCCAGCGGCGTGAACGTCTCTCCGAGGAAGGGCTCGTTGCCGCCCAGCGCATACACATGCACCCCCTTGGGGGTCTGCAATTCCAACAACGGCGCATTGGTACACGTCGGCCGCCCCTGAATGGCAGCACACACCGCCGTCGGATTCGCAATTCCAGCCACTTCGAGCGACTCGACCAGCATCACCGGGCCCGTCGTCGCGCAGGGGCGGCCGCCAGCCTCCTGACACACCTCGTCGCTCGTCAACGCCAGCGCGCGCGAGAGGTCGTTCTGCAGCGTGCGGTGTCGCTTCCAGCGCAGCGCCTGGCGCGTCGACGTCGAGAACCCGGCGTCCCCGGCGCCCGCGTCCAGCTCCATCGGGCCCGCGTCCCCGTCACCGGGGGGCACGACCGGGGGACAGGCGGCGAACACGACGACGAGGAGGAGCCCTGCGCGTCTCATGGAGCCCCCATCGCCGCGGTGTCGACGAGGGCGTGGAGCACCCGGTCGAGCGAGAAGCTCATCGACGGCAGCGACTTCCACAGCATGTCGAAGGCGGCCAGCTCCGACGCCGAGGGCGGTTCACCCACCGCGTGCACCCACACCATCTCGACCAGGGTGCGCGCGAAGGGCTCGGAGTCGGACATGCGGCGCCCCAGCTCCACCAGCGCCGACGACTGAGGCACCTCGGCGTCGAGCGGGAGCGGCTGGCCGAAGAGGTGCGCGCGTGGCGGGGTGCGGCTCCATTCCTGCTTCGCGGTCGCGGAGAGGTCCGTCAGGAAGAGGTGTCGGTCGGCCTGGAAGACCCCGGTGAACTCCGGACGCTGCGCGCCCGTGCCGCCCCAGTACGAAGAGAAGGCGTAGGCCAGGGGGTCGAGCGTGGAGTGGCACTGGTTGCACGGCGCGACGGCGACGTTCTTCGCGTCGAGGTCTCGCGGCTCGTTCGGCACCGGGTGCAGCCCCTCGTAGAGCGAGTACTCGGTGCCGAGCCACGAGGAGGCGGCGAGCGCGGCGGTGCCTCGGGGCATCAACGCGCCCATGGTGTTTCGCCAGAGGAACCACTGCGTGGTGAGCATTCCCGCGCGCTTGTTCACCTGGAGCGGCTGCCCGCCCACCTTGGACGGCGTGTTGCCATAGCGGTCGCGGCAGGTGACGCCGGCCCGAGTCACCGGCGGGAGGATGACGCGCGAGACCTCGATGGCCGACAGCGTGCCATCGGGGTTGCGCTGCACGTGGTGCTGCGCGCGGAGCAGCTGCCTCGCGTCGCGGCCGTCAGTGAGCGCCCAGACGAAGAGCGCGTAGTCGGGCTCGAAGTTTCCGTAGAAGTTGAGGCACGTGCCGGCGCTGGCGAGCGGCCGAATCTTCGCGTCCGCCAGGCGAGGGAGCGCTTCGTCGCGCCAGTGGGTCGAGCGCAGACACGCGTCGAGGGCCTGGTGGACGAAGGCCTTCGGGTCGCTCGCCGCCGCGAGGGCCTTGCGCTCCTCGTACGTGGGCGAGACGCCGCAGAACGCGGCTTTGACGCGGGTGAAGGCGAAGCGGGCGTCCCACTGGCCGGGGGTGAACGATGGGTTGGCGCCGCCCTGGCCGGACACCGAGGTGAGGACGCTGCCCGGGTCTCCGGGAAGCGTCCCCGCGCGCACCTCGTCGCCATTCGGCTGCCCGTCACCGTCGGAGTCCAGCGACTCCACGCCCCGCAGCGCGCCGGGCAAGGCCGCATCGAAGCTCGGGCCCAGGCCGCGCTCCGCCAACGCCGCTCCGTACCCGTTCAACGCCGGGGGCGCAGTGTGACAGGTGAGACAGGTCGGTTGACGTCCGACACAGGCGGGTGCGGTGGGATAGGTCTGACAAAACAACACAGGCGCCGACGGCCGGGCCAGCGCGGCACCGGCGAGGAGACAGAGCGGAAGGGCGGCACGCACGAAGAGGGAGAACACCGTGCAGCGGGAAAAGGCAAAACCAGTCTGGCCGCCATGGCCACGCGGACCCTCGACTTCTGTGCTGTCAGCGCCCGTTGATCAACTGCCGGAACAGCCCCAACGCCGTGCCACCGAGCACCTCGTGCAGGCGCACCGTGCTCGGCACGGCAGGAGGCTCCCAGCTCGTTGGAATGCGGCCTTCGACGAAGAGCTGATGGGCATCATCCTTCGTGAAAAACCGGGTGCCGTCACTCGCGCGGCGGCCGAAGACCTGCATCACCAGCGTCATCTCGGCCTGCTGGAGGACGCGCCCGCGCAGGCCCGGGTCCTCCTTCGCGAAGTGCTCGGCCGCGTTCGACAGGTCGCTCGCCGTCAGCTTCTCGCCGTCTTTGCTGAAGGACATCAGGACGTCGAAGCGCTCCGGGTGCACGCCGTTCTGCCGGATGCCGCTGCTGCCGGTGTGGTCGAGGTTCGAGCCGTTGAGCGTGAACAGGTTGAACGAGCCTTTCACCGCGTCGGTCGCATCCGCGCCGCGGGTGAGGATGGTGCGGGTGGTGGCGTCGGGGCCGAGCTGGCTGAGGGCGCGCTCGAGGTCGGGGATCTGCACCGTGCCGTCCTTCGCGGTCTTGAGCATGCCCGCGTTGAACATGCCGGAGAGCGCCGGGCAGGGAATCTTCTTCGAGAGGGCGGCCTTCTCCTCGGGGGTGAAGGGGCTGTCGACCTGCGTGGGCGACGTGTGCCTCGGCGGAGCGGCCTCGAGGTCGGTGGGCGGCGGGGCGGCCTTCGTCGAGAACGAAGCCGTCGTCGGTGGGGGCGTCACGGCGGCCGGCGTGGGGGCGGCGGTCGGCGTCGTGGGAGCAGGCACGGCAGGGGCACCAGGTCGCTGGACTTTCATGGGTGCTTCTCTCCGTAGCTGGGATGGGGCCCGGCGACCACCGCCGCGCATCAGGTCCTCGACGCGGTGCTGCACACCGCCGACTGGCGAGGGCCTGCACCGTTCCGTTGTTCCGGCCCGGCCCCGACGCTACGAGTCCTGCCGTGCGTCGTGCGCTTCGGTGGTTGGTGGGCATCGGTCTCCTCGCGTCGGTCGTGGGCGTCGGCCTCGTCGTCGTCCGCGAGGAGCTCTTCCGCCGTCAGGCGAAGCTCCCGGCCTTCACGCACGAGTTCGGCGGCAGCGACGACGTCTTCGTGCCCATGCGCGACGGGGTGAAGCTGCACGCCGAGGTGTTCCGCCCCGCCGGCGTCGAGCGCGCGCCGACCATTCTCATCCGCAACCCCTACACGCCGCTGCGCACCCTCGAGCGTTTCCAGTGCCGCATCGTCACGCGCTACGGCTACGCCTGCGTGCTGCAGGACGTGCGCGGCCAGATGGAGAGCGAGGGCGAGTGGCAGCCCATCATCAACGAGCGCGATGACGGCCTCGACACCGTCGCGTGGCTGGTGAAGCAGCCCTTCGTCGACGGGAACATCGGCATGCGCGGCCCGAGCTACCTGGGCTGCGTGCAGTTGGTGATGGCCGATGTGCTCCCGCCCGAGGTGAAGACGCTGGTGCCGGGGGTCTTCGGCGTGGACTTCCGTTTGGCGGCATACGAGCGCGGGTTGCTCCGGCACGACCTGCTCACGGCCTGGGCGACGCTGATGCCCGAGCGCGGCATGCGCTTCACGGCCGGGAGCGACTTCCTCGCGGCCTCCGCCCACCGCCCCGCGATGGAGGCCGACGAGAGGTACATGACCAAGGTGCTGCCCTGGTACCGCGACCTGCTCACGGCAGAGGCGCCAGGCGCGCCGTACTGGCAGACGACCCAGCAGACGACGTTCCGCGGCATTCCCGAAAAGGCGAAGGTGCCGATGCTCTTCCTCGCCGCCTTCTTCGACCCGTTCCTGGCCGCGCAGGTCGACGCGTGGACGCGCCTGGCCACGAAGTCGCAGAGCGTGCTCGTCGTCGGCCCGTGGAATCACCTCAACATGACGAGCGGTGACATGACGTACGAGGTCGAGACCGGGCGCTTCGACCAGTGGTCGTTGCTGCTCGAGTGGTTCGACCATCACCTCAAGGGCAAGCCGCTCGTCACGCTCAAGCCCGGCACGGTGCGAACGCTGGGCCCGGGCGACCACGCGTGGAGGACCCACGAGACCTGGCCGGATTCCTCCATCGAGAAGACCGTGCTGCACCTCGGGAACGCGACGGCCTCCCAGGGCTGCGACGGTGGAACGCTCACGGCTGAGCCCGCCTCGCCCTCGTCCACGACGTACGTGTTCGACCCGGCCAATCCGGTTCCCGCGCGAGGCGGCGCGGCCATGTTGTCGTTTGCGTTCTTCCGCAGTCTTGGCATCACACCCGGCCCCGTCGATCAGGGTGATTCCTGTACACGCTCCGATGTGTTGACGTTCAAAGGGGAGCCGTTGAGTCGCGAGACGCGCCTCTCTGGGAGCGCGCGCGCGAGCCTCATCGTCGCCTCCACGGCGCCGGACACCGCGTTCGTCGGCCGCCTCATCGCGGAGCAGGACGGGAAGGCGCTCCTGGTTCGGGAGGCCGCGGCCACGCTCGCGTTCCCCACCGCCAGCACGCTCGAGCGCGCGACCTACACACCGGGGACCACCACGACGGTCTCGCTCGACTTCTGGCCGATGGAGTGGACCTTGCCGAAGGGCGCCCGGCTTCGCCTCGACCTCACCTCGTCATCCTTCCCGGTGGTGCACACGCACTCGAACCGCGCGGGGCCGTGGGCGCTGCAGACCGGCACGGACGTCGCCACCCAGACGCTCCATGTGGGTGAGGGTGCGTCGGTGCTCGAGCTGCCGCTGCTCGACGCGAACTGACAGATCGTTTTCGCGGCTGCTGCGTTGAAGGGCGCTCCACCCCTTTCGGAGCTCCCATGCGTCTTCGCCTGCTGTCATGCCTGCTGGCCCTCGCGTCCGTCCCTGCCTTCGCCCAGTACACCCCGCTCGCCGGCCAGAACGCGCCGGCCCCCGCGAAGGTGATGGAGGACGTGAAGAACGAGTCGACCGGAAAGATGGAGCGGCGCGAGCGCTTCGTCCCCGTGCAGCGCGACTCGTACGGCAACTCGAGCGGTACGCAGAACGACCTCGCGGTGGACGGCGCCTTCGATGGCCAGACGGTGGCGGTGCTGCAGTTCCACGACTTCCCCTTCGAGGCCGCACGCGACGCGCTCAAGCAAAAGGGCTTCTCGGTGTACCGGTGGAACCACGCGCCGCCGTCGCCGAAGGAACTCGAAGAGAAGCTCGCCAAGGCCTGCCAGCTGTGGGTCATCTCAGGAGAGCGTCAGCTCCTCACCGCCGAGCACCTCGCCATCATCAAGCGCTTCTTCGAGTCGGGCCGCGGTGTGTACATCTGGGGCGACAACGACCCGTTCTACGCCGACGCGAACGCCGTGGGGCAGGCGCTGCTGGGCGTGACGATGCTGGGCAACCTGATGGGCGACCAGGTGGTGGGGCTCGAGAAGTCCAACGGCGCGCAGCACGTCGGCGTGCGCCGCAGCCATCTGCTCTCGACGGGCCTCGAGTTCCTCTACGAGGGCATCACCATCGCCACCGTGCAGCCGAACCCGGTGCTCGAGCCGTTGCTCTACGGCTCCGCGGGGAACCTCGTGTCTGGCTTCTATGACCGCGAGGGCAAGCGCGTCATCTTCGATGGCGGCTTCACGCGGCTCTACAACAAGTGGGACACGGCCGGGACGGCCCGGTACGTGAAGAACGCCGCGGCGTGGCTGGCGAACGCCGAGCGCTTCGGGGCCGCGGTGGTGAGCAAGAACGTGAAGTCGCCCAGCGAGCGTTGAAGCCGGTGGCGCGCGACGTCACCGCCGTCAGCGGTCCAGGTTCCCACCGGTGACGCTGCCTCGACACCTCCGGCCGCTCTTGTGGGACACCGCTCCAGCGCGGATCGACCCGGTGCGCGACGCCGAGTTCCTCCTGGCCCGCGTCCTGGAGTTCGGCACGCTGCGCGACGTCCACTGGCTCATTGATTTCTACGGGAAGCCACGCATTCATCGGTTCCTGCGCGAGTCCGGGCACCCGGAACTCTCGCGCAGGACGATTGCGTTCTGGCGCAGCTCCTTCAAGGCGGAGCACGAGACGTGGCGACAGCCCCCGGACTTTCGGCGAAACACGTCGAGCTTCTGGGTCGCCTGAAGCGCACGTCGGCGCTGAAGGGCTTCACCCTCGTCGGGGGGACGGCCATCGCCTCGCTCTTCAACCACCTCACCAGCTTCCACGGCGTCTTCGCACCCCACGCCGCCTTACGGCCCACATCGACTCGAGCGGCGTGCGCATCGTGGAGCGGCCGGTCTACGACGAACAGGGCACGCTGAAAGACGTGTCGCTCGACGTGGAGCTGCCCGCCGCGTTCCCCGAGAAGTACCGGGAGCCGCTGCTGCGCGTCATCGAGCAGTGCTCCGTGAAGAAGGCCATCGCCGCGCAGCCGACGTTCACTGGACGCGCAGTCATCAGCGGCTCGCCAGCACTGCTCAGCGCTCCAGCGCCCGCCACATCATCTTTGGAGACAGGAGCGTCGTGAGTGGCCGCTCGTGCAGGCGCCAGCGGTTCGCTGCCCCGAGTTGGTTGGCGGGCTAGTCGTCGCTGCTCAGTCGGGTCTACGATTCTCTCATGCGGATCGCGCGAGGCAGGGTGGTTGGGTCCCAGGTGGTCGTCGATGGCGAGCCACTCCCTGAGGGCAGCACCGTCACCATCTGCGTCGATGACGATGGTTTCGAGCTCGACCCTGCAACCCTTGATGAGCTCACAGAAGCGAATGCGACGATTGAACGTGGTGGCGGCGTCACGCTCGAGCAGTTGATGGACCGTCTGCGGGGAATTCGAGCCGCGTGAAGCTGGTCATCTCGCCGGCAGCCGCAGACGACATCGAAGCCGCTGCTCGCTGGTGGGACGCCAATCGACCGAAGGCGCCCGGGCTCTTCGAGCGCGAACTCCTGACGGCCTTCGCCTCTGCCACCGAGAGTCCGCGAGCGTTTGCGGTGGCCAGACACACGGCGCTCGGAGAGCTGCGCCGAGCGGTGATGCCGAAGACGCGCTACCTCGTCTACTTCCTGCTGCTCGACGACGAGGTGCGGATTCTCCGCGTGTGGCATCAGAGTCGAACCCCGCCGCCCTCCTTGTAACTGCTCGATGTCGTCAGTCGTTCGCTGGCGCCGGGAGCACGAGGACGAGCGTGCGGTGCTGGAGCGCGTCGTCCGGGTGGCGTCAGGGTTGCCGCCCCGAAAGGTCGTCACGGCGAGGAAGTCCAAACCACTCGAATGACAGAACACCGAGGACGGCGCCGCTCGACAGGGAGCTGCCATGGCGGAGGTGTCCCGCGAAGAGCTCGCGTGGATTCTGTTGCGGCAGCGTGACGCGACATCGTCTGAGACCGAACCACGGCGATGAACCGACGTCAGGGGCGCTCGAGCGCCGGGCGCTTCACATCGAAGCTCGGCTCCTGGGGAACGATGGACTGGAGTCGCGCACCGCCACTGAGGCCTCTGGCGCCACAGGTGAACGCGCAGGCCCATGGATTCGCACGAGCTCCTTCGGGGCATGGGCGTTGCTCACACCGACCAGCCCGAGCTCTTTCGGGTCGCATTGGAGACGCCCATGTCCATCGACGTTCTTCGCAGTGTCGCCAGCCCCCTCCTCAACGCTGCGCTCGGCAAGCTGACGGAAGCGGCGCCACGGCAGGCGCAGGCCCCCGCACCGACCCAGGCGGCCCAGAAGCCGACGGGGCTGCGCGTGTTGGACGGGTTCGACGACGCGATGCCGGCCGTGAGGAGCGCCGCCGCGACGGGCCAGACGGCGGCGCCAGGCGCGCAGCCAGCGGACGCCGCGCTCGCGCAGCAACCGGCCGAGGGCGCGGGAAAAGACAACAACCCGCTCTCGAAGCTGCTCGAGGTCTTCACGGGCTTCATCAAGCAGTTCCTCTCGATGTTCCTCGGCAGCCTCGGGAACATGGGCGGAGGCGCTCAGGCCCCGGCCGCTGGCGCCGCGCCCACGCAGGGCGTTCCGTAACGCCTCCCGTGCTGGGCCGAGGTGACGTCAGGGCGCCAGCTGTCGCCGATGCCCGAGGTCACCTACGGCCCAACGCTCCGTCGCGCTCACCGAGAGGCCCCGCAGCGTCGGAGCTCCGGCCGTCAGCGCCTCGCACTGCTGCCAGCCCGTGCCAGTGTTGCGCAGCGTGACGCCGCCTTCGCCGACGGCCCACGCGCTCCCGTCCGACGCGAGGCCCACCGCGAACAGCCGCGCGTTCGTCACCGCCGGCGTCACGGCCGTCCACGAGCCGCCCATGAGGCGCAGAATCGTTCCGCTCGCACCCACGGCCCACCCCGTGGTGGCGTCGGACAACACGAGCGCGGTGAGCGACACCGACACCGGGCTCGTCACCGTCGTCCACGTGCCGTTCTGCAACCGGCGAATCGTCCCCGACTCACCCACCGCCCAGCCCGTGTTCATGTCGATGACATCGACGGCGTTGAGCGTGGTGCCGCTGCCCGGATTCCCTGGTGTGTACGAGCCGTTGAGGAGCCGCGCGAACTGTCCCGAGCGCCCCACCGCCCAGCCGTTCTGCGCGTCGACGAGGTCGAGCCCGTTGAGGCCCCACGCGAGCGAGTTCTGCGAGAGCGTCCACGTGCCGTTGGTGAGCTTGAGGCCCATGCCGTAGGTGTACGTCGTGCCCTGCACCGACACGTCCCACGCGCCCACCGCCCAGCCGTTCTGCGCGTCGATGAGCTGCACGTCTCGCAATCGGTAGGGGTGCGTTCCGGAGGGCGCAGAGACGGAGCTCCACGCGCTGTTCTCGAACTTGAGAATCGTCGGGCCGTCACCGACCGCGATGGCCACGCCGTTGACCGCCGAGACGGCGTTGAGGGTGTTCCGCACCGTCGAAAGCGACGTCTCCACCCGCGGGGCCGTACACATGACGGTGCGTGTGCAATCGACGTCACATGCGCAACTCCCGGTACACGTGGACGAGGTGTCGCACGCGCAGCTCGAGCCCCCTGCAGAGCCACCGGCCATCGCGCCACCCGCGCTTCCACCGGCCGCGGCGCCGCCTGCCGTCGAACCTCCCGCGGTGGAGCCTCCAGCGCTCCCGCCCGCCGTCATGCCACCCGCGCTTCCTCCCGCCATGGAGCCACCCGCGCTCCCGCCCGCCATGGCGACGCCGCCCGCGGAGCCTCCCGCTGAGCCACCGGCGAACATCGTCGACATCCGACACGCCTGGAGCTCGCACGTCTGCCCCGAGCCGCAGCTGGTGCACGACAGCCCGTTGGAGCCGCACGCCGACGATTCACTCCCCGCGCGGCAGGTCCCCGTCGCGTCGCAACACCCCGCGCAGGTGCGGATGTCACACGGCGCCTGGTTGATGGGCGCTCCACACGCCGCCAACGCCACCACCATCATCACTTCCACGATGCGCTTCATGAGGTCTCCAGGCCTGCGGGTCACTGCGCGGCTCCAACGGTTCGGTACACCATCGAGCCTTTGACGAAGAGCCAGGTGGCTTGAGTCTGGTACACGGCCTCGGGCCGGTCGGTGTCGGTGGCGCGCAGGTCCTCCGCGCTCAGCACCAGTGTGCGACCGTTCGGGTCGGACAGCGGGACGCGCCAGAGCCCCAGCGTCGGGCCCACCTTCGACACGGTGAAGAGTTGCCCCTGCTGCAGCACGGTGGTGTCGCGCGAGAACCAGTCGCCCGTCACCAGCACGCTCGTCGTCGGCGAGTCGTACGGGCTGCGCGTCAGCTTCGAGGTGGCGCCCGTCTCGACGAAGTACAGGGCCTGCGTGTCACCCATCACGAAGTCGCGCTGCAGCACGCCGCCGCTGACGAGGTTGATGTCCATGCCGTCGGTGGTGTCGACCGCGCCGAGCGTGGCGAACGAGGAGAAATTGTCCGTGGTGCCCACGTAGAAGAGGTACGGCGCGACGAAGGCGAGACGGGCCCGGTTGAGGAACTGCTTCGTCCAGGTGAACGCGCCTCCGCCCGAGGGGATGCGGCGGATGCCGAAGCTGCTGACGCCGTGCCGCGGGTCGCCGCCGATGGAGCAGTAGATGAAGCCGCCCGCCTCGACCAGGTCGGTGCACTGACCGGTGGTGCCGGAGATCGTCGTCGGCGTGGTGGCGCCCACCGAGAGCCGGCGCAAGCCGTTGAGCTCGGCCCAGAGCACCGAGTTCCCGCTCGCGCGAACCGGGGACAGCACCGTGCCGGTGGCGAGGCGGTCGACCTGCTTCGTGGTGAGGTTCACCGCGTAGAGGTCGCGCGCGGTGGCCGAGGTCGAGTCGAAGCCCGTGACGTACAGTGTGGAGCCGACCAGCGCGGTCGAGTCGATGAAGCGCACCGGAATCGTGGCCACCGACTCGACGCATGCCGTCTTCGAGCTCGAGCACACCGAGGCGCCCGGACAGACGCCGCAGCTCTGGCCTGAGACGACGCCACACACCGCGCCCGCCTGCGAGCACGCATCGGCGACACACTGGCCGTTCGTCGGCTCGCAGCGTTGGCCCGCCGCGCAGGTGACGCCCGTGCAGAGGGGCTCACACTGATTGGTCGCGTTGCAGCGAGCCCCGGTCCTGCAGCCGCCGCACGAGCTGGAGCCTCCACACCCATCAGGCACCGTGCCGCACGCCCCCTGACAGGCGCGCGGCGTGCAGGTGGCGCGTGGTCCCGTCATGCCCGGCCCGCACGCATTGAGCGAGATGGCGAGCTGGCCCGTCGGCCCACAGGAAAACGAGTCCGCGCCCACGCACGTCGTCGTTCCACACGCGACGGGCCGAACCCCCTGCGACGTCGACGCGGAACAGGAACACACCGGACCGCCGAGGTCGAAGCCGCACCCGACGAGTCCACCCACTGCCAGCACCACCATGAGCCAGAGTTTCATGGCGCGTTTGTCGGATGGGCTCCGACGATGGGGACATTTTCTTTCCGAACGGCCTCCGTGCGCCGTCGACCCCGGGTTGTGCCGCAGACGCCGCTCGGCCAGCGAGGTCTCACTTCGAGGGACCGTGAGACTTCGGGCCGCCTCGGCCGTCACCACCACATGAGGCCCTTGCACCGAGGAAGTGAACCCGCTCAATTCCGAGGGTGCCTGTCTCGCGACCCGAGCTCGAGGCCCTCGTCGCGAGGGCGCAGTCGACCTTCGGCCTCTCCTGTGACCTCGACCGGCTCGACGGCTGGGTGCGCGACGTGACGCCGGCCACCGCGACGAAGCTCGAGCCCGGCCTCGTGCTCGCCTGTGAATTGTTCCATCGCGCGCCCGCGGCGCTCACCTGCTTCGAAGACCGCGTCGTTCCCCGCGTGAAGGCTGCGCTCGCCAAGCTCGGAGCGGCGGCGCCAGCCATCGACGAGCACGTGCAAGCGATGCGCACGCGACTGCTGGTGGACGAGGACGGCGCGCGGCTCAAGCACTACCGGGGCGTCGGCTCGTTCGAGGCCTTCGTCATCACCATCGCCGTCCGCGGGCTCGCCACGGCGCACCGGGGCCCGATGCGGAACGGAGACGATGACCCGCTCGAGCGCCTCCCCGCGGCCGTCGACCTCGAGCGCCAGCTCGCGCGCACCGGCCAACGACACCTCTTCTCCGAGGCGTTTCGCGAGGCCCTCACCGCCCTGGCGCCCCGCGAGCGGGCGCTGCTCAAGCTGAACCTCGTCGACGGCGCCTCCATCGACGAACTGGCGCCGCTGTACCGGGTGAGCCGCGCGACGGTGGCCCGGTGGCTCGCCTCGGCGCGGCAGGCCCTTCGGCAGGCCACCCTCGACCGGCTCTCCAGGGGCACCCGCCTCGAGGGCGTCGAGCTCGATGGCCTCATGGCGAGCCTCGAAAGCGGCTTCGACGTCAGCCTGCGCCGCTTCGTCGAAGAGGCCGCGCCCGGTGACACGTCCGGTGACGAATGACGCACCCGGATGACTCGGTCCTCGCGGAGTACGCGCAGGGCGACCTCTCGGGCCCGTCGCTGCTCGAGCTCGAAGGCCACCTCGGCCAGTGCACCGACTGCCGGGGCCTCGTCGCGCAGCTCATCAAGGTGCTGGAGCCTGACGTCTCGCACGGGCCGCAAAAGGGCCTCGTCGTCGGCCGCTACGTCGTGCTCGACGCGGTGGGCGCGGGCGCCCTGGGCGAGGTGTTCTCGGCCTGGGACTCGACGCTCGAGCGCACGGTGGCGCTGAAGTGGTTGTACCCCTCGATGGCGGGCCGCGACCGCGAGTCGTTACGGGCCCGCCTCGTCGCCGAGGCCCGCGCGCTGGCGAAGGTCCAGCACCCCAACGTCGTCGTCGTGTACGACGTGCTCGCACACGAGGGCAACGACGTCATCGTGATGGAGCTGGTGCAGCACGCGAAGAGCCTGCGGCAGACCCCGTCGACGCAAAGGCCCTGGCAACACACCGTGGAGCACTTCCTCCAGGCGGCCAGCGGGCTGGCTGCGGCGCACGACGCGCAGGTCATTCATCGGGACTTCAAGCCCGACAACGTGTTGCTCGACGGCCACGGCCGCGTCGTCGTCGTCGACTTCGGGCTGGCGCGCCACTCGGAAGTGGCGCTGGCCCCCGCGAGCACCGGGTCGAAGCGCAGCGCGCTGTCGGGCACGCCGGCGTACCTCGCGCCGGAGCGGTGGCGGGGGCAGGCCGCGGACGCCGCGAGTGACCAGTTCAGCTTCTGCGTCTCGCTCTACGAGTGTCTGGCCGGCCGTCAGCCCTTCGAGGCCCGAGTCCTCGACGAGCGCCTCTCCGAGGTGCGCGCCGGGCCTCCCTCGCTCGCCGCGACGGCGGTGAATCGCCGGGTGGAGCAGGCCGTCCGACGCGGCCTCTCGTTCGAGCCGGCGGCGCGGTGGCCATCGATGGCGGCGCTGCGCGACGAGCTCGAGGCCGCGCTCGCGGCACCCCGGCGCTGGCAGGCCGCGGCAGGCGCGGGCGTGGCGCTGGCCGTCGTGTCGGGCCTGGCGGTGGTGGGCCTGGCGCAGTCACGGGCGCGCTGTGACGCGGCCGACGCGCCCGTGAAGACCGTGTGGACGAAGGCCCGCGCCGACGGCGTGAGCGCCGCCTTCCTCGCTACGAAACACCCGGCCGCCGAGGCGCTGTCGGGGAGCGTGCTGCGCGGACTGGCGGCCTACGCCGACGACCTCTCCGCGATACGGACGAAGGCATGCCGGGCGACGGCCTTCGAGGGCGAGTCCGACGCGGTCTTGACGCTCCGGCACGCGTGTACCAGCCGGCGGCTGAGCGACCTCGACTCGCTGGTGAAGGGCCTCGAGGCGGCGGACGGAAAAGCCGTGGAGCGCGCCGTCCTCGCCATCGAGTCCCTCGCGCCGCCCAGCGAGTGCTTCGACCCCTCGACGCTGACGGCTGTCGAGCCGATGCCAGGCGGTCCTGCACGCGCGGCGGTGGACGCGGTGGTGAAGCGGGTGTCGGCGGTGCGCGCGGCGCGCCTGCTGGGCCAGACGAAGGACAGCGTGGCGCTCGCCGAGACGGTGACGGACGAGGCGCGACGGGCTGGCTGGCGGCCGCTCCTCAGCGATGCGCTCCTCGAGTGGGGGGCGGGCCTCGAGCGCTTGTCGAGGTACGACGACGCGCGCGCGCGCATGGTGGAGGGCCTCGAGCTGGCCCTCTCGGCGAATGACGCGCGGCAGGCGTTCGCGGCCGCGGTGGCGCTCGCGTACGTCGACGGGGTGGACCGGCAGAAGGCCGAGAGCGGCGCCACGTGGGTGACGCTGGGCCGGGCGCTCCTCGAGCCGGCGAAGGTGCGGGGCTCGTCCGAGGCGATTCGGCTGGGCAACGTCGAGGCCGTCATGGCGCTGCGGGCCGACAAGGCCGACGAGGGCGTCGCGCGCCTCACCGAGCTCGAGCGCGAGCTGACCGCCATCGGGCAGCTTCACACCGTCAATGGCGCGCGCCTCATCGTCAACCTCAGCGGGGCGCTGCGGGAGAGCGGCCGGCCGGCCGAAGGCGTCGAGGCGGGCACCCGGGCCCTTGCCCTGCTCGAAGAGGTGCTCTCGCCCAACCACCCGGACGTGGCGGCGGCGGCGAACAACCTCGGGAGCGCGCTCGCCGACCTGGGGCGCCTCGACGAGGCCGAGCCCCCCATTCGACGGTCCATCGCGTTGCGCGAGGCGCTCTACGGGCCCGAGGCGTTGGCGCTGGCGACGCCGCACTACAACCTGGGGGAACTCGCGTTCCGCCGAGGTGACGGGAAGACCGCGCTCGAGGCCTACGGCCGCTCCCGCGCCATCATCGAGAAGGCGCGCGGGCCCGATGAAGACGACGGGTGGGACTCGAAGATGGGAGAAGGGCTCGCGCTCGGGCTGCTCGGCCGTCACGCCGAAGCGGTGGACCTGCTCGAGGCGGTGCTGCCTCAGATGGTGACGCGGAAGCTCCCCGCGTGGAACCTCGCGCAGGCGAAGCTCGGACTGGCGGGCTCCCTGTCGGCCCTGCGCCGGGACCCCGTGCGAGTCAGCCTTCTGCTGAAGGATGTGCTGGCGCTCGAGGGACCACGCCACGCACTGCAGCGGCAGCAGGCCCAGGCGCTCGCGGGCCGTCGGTGAGCGTCACCCGTCGGCTTCGTCGTCGTCCTCTTCGGCGGTGGGGTCGGTCGTGATGGCTGGCGTGAAGAACGCGCCCGCGTGGCTCTGCACGAGCTGCTGGTCGCCCCGCTCGACGGCGTCGACCCACGCCGCGAGCCACTGCGGCACGCTGGCGCCGACGAGCGTGAGGAAGGGCGCCTCCGGCAGGCTCTCGAAGACACGCCCGGACCTGGCGTTCACCAGCACGCGACGCTCGCGGTTGCTGGCGATGGAGAGCCACTGGTTCGACTCGACCTCCTCGAGCGTGAGTCCTGCTTCGGGCCCAACCCCTGCGCTGCGCACTTTTGCGACCAGCGCGAGCGTGGCGGGCTGTTGGTTCATCACCCACGCGACGGGCAGCAGGTGGAGATCGCTCACGAGACAGTCGGTGGGCTTTCGTTGCCCGTCGTGGAGGAGCCAGAACGTGCGCTGGCCCACCGGGAGCACGAAGCCCAGCTTCTGCTCGAGCTTCATGAGGTGGAGCGGCCTGGCGGCGGGCGACAGCGTCTGCATCAACGGCGCAGCGTCATGGTCCTTCAGCCAGGCGGCGAGGCGCCGCAAGGAGTCGACGAGCGAAACCTGATGGCCTTTCGGCGCCGGGGAAGCCATGAGGCGCGCCTACCGCGCACGGCCCGCGAGGGTGCACACAATCGCACGGCCGAGCCGGTGAGACTTCAAAGCGGCGGTTCGAACACCAGAATCCGGTGGTTGGCCGAGTCGGCGACGAAGACCCGGCCCTGAACGTCCACCGCGAGGCCCCACGGTGTGAAGGTGCCCGCGCCGGGGAGCGCCTCGAGCCGGTCGAACGCGGGCCTGGACGGGTCGATTCGCACCACGCGCTGGCGCCCGGTGTCGCTCACGAAGAAGACGCCATCGTGCCCCGCGGCGATGGCGAGGGGGCTGCGCAGCGACGACTCTGGCGGCGAACCGGCCGCGCAGACGCCTCCGAACACCGTGGTGCTGCGACACGTGGCCGCGTCACCGGGCCCGGCGATTCGTCGCACCGCGCAGTTGTCGCGGTCGACCACCAGGAGCGCCCCATCGCTCGCCAGCGCGACGTCGACCGGCCTGCGAAAGGAGGTGCCCTGCATCGCCGTGCAGCCCATGAAGTTCGCGCTGGTGCCGCAACAGAAGTTCCGCCCGCACGCGCCGTCTCGCGCGCCCATCACGCCGTTCGTCCCCGCGAGGGTCGCGAGCTCCCGACGACCAATCGGCGCCACGCGCACCGTCTCGTAGATGGTGTCAGCCACGTACAACACGCCCGCGTCGAGGTCGGCCGCCACGCCGCTGGGGCCGCCGAAGACGCCGGGACCCACCGTGCCAGGCCCGGAGTCGTAGCAGCGCGTGAAGCCCATCTGGCCCAGCACGCAGGTCCCGGCGAACACCTCCACCCGGCCGATCGCGGAGACTGAGCGAACGCACTGCTCACTCGTGTCCGAAACGTAGAGCGTGCCATTGCGTCCCACCGCCACGCCGCTCGGGTCGACCAGCCCCGATGACGCCACGGTGCTCACCGCGCCCGACGCGTCGATGCGCCGAATCGACCGATTCCCCTTGTCAGCCACGTACAGGGCGCCGTCGGCGTCGAGCGCGAGGCCTGCGGGTTCGTTGAATTGCGCCATCGCTGCGGGCCCGTTCACCGCACCCGCCACGCCCGTGCCGGCGAAGGTGCGGAGCGTCCACCCCGGGGTGGCTCCTGCGTCGACCAGAGCACCAGCGTCGGGGGCTCCCGCGTCCACCACCACCGGCACGCCCGCGTCGAACCCGCCCTGAGGAACACACGCCGACAGCACGACCACCACGCCCATCGCTCTCATCGAACCACCGGTGTCAGGACCCGAAGGCGGTTGTTTCCCGTATCGGCCACGATGATGCGGCCCGCGGGGTCCATCACCACGCCAGATGGGGCGTTGAACTGCGCCTCGGTCGCTGCGCCATCGGCAAACCCGCGCATGCGCGTCCCCGCGAGCGAGGTGAGAAGCCCGGCCTCGCTCACCGTCGCGATGCGGTGATTCCCCGTGTCCGCGACGACCGCGCGCCCTGACAGGAGCCCCACGCCCGCCGTCACCCCGAACGGGTTGCGCACGATGCCGCTGGTATCGTCGGACACGAACATCGGGCAGCCGGCACGGCCCACCGTGGTCACCGAGCAACCCGGCTCGAAGGTGAGCTTTCGCAGCGCACAGTTGTACACGTCGGTGACGAAGAGGACTCCGGGTGACGCGAGGGCGATGCCCGCTGCGCCGTTGAAGGTGGCTCCCGCCGCCGAGCCAGTGCACGACGCCCGGAAACTGCACACCCCGTCAGCGAGCGACGAGGTGCCAAAGCCCTGCCCAGCCAGCGTGCCCACCGTCTGGTCTTTCAGGTGGATCCACCGCACCCGGTTCGCGATCGTCTCGGTGACGAAGAGATACGGCTCCGAGAGCGCGAGCCCCGAGGGTTGTGAGAAGCGCGGCGGTGAGGACAAGCAGTCATTGGCGTTGCGGGAACAACTGCCGGCCACCACGCGCGGCGTGCCTGATGGCGGAATCGCCAGCACGCAGTTGCGGCCGGTGTCGGTGACGTAGAGCGTGCCCTGCGCATCCACCGTGAGCCCGCCTGGACCATCGAGACCGGTGCCGCCACAGGGAAACGCCGCCGCAGCGACCGTCGTCACGACGCCCTGGGCATCGACTTTGCGGATGCAGTTGTTGTTCGAGTCCACCACGTACAGCGAGCCCGCCGAGTCGAGCGCGAGGGCGGAGGGCGCATTGAACTGCGCGTCGAGGCCCGTTCCATCCCGCGTGCCTCGCGTGCCGCCCGCCAGCGTGGAGACGACCCAGGTGAGACTCCCGGCGTCGGGGCCCACCGAACCCGCGTCCATCATCACCAAAGGACCCACCGCGACGCAGCGATACCCAATACAACAATTCGCGCAGCCACAGTTCTGGTCAGACACACACTCCACGCCGAACGGGTTCGAGAGCGTGCACCCGACGAGCGCGAGCAGCGGCAGGAGCCTCACCACGTGAACACCGCTCCCAGCGCGAGCGCGGCGGTGAGCCCCATCGAAATGTCCGACGCGAGCGCCCAGCCGGTGAGCGTGCGCGACTCATCCGGCGTGAGGGGACGTTGCAGCTGGGAATACTGACTCCGCGTCGACAGCGTCACGCCACCGGAGATGGCCCACGCGACGCCCGCCGCCACCGCCGCGCCCGCGACGAACCAGAAGGCCCGCCGGGGGTGCTCCACGAGCGTGCTGACCAGCTCGCTGCCCTTCACGAAGCCGCCCTTCCTCGGCGTGCTGGTGAACGCCAGGGCCGCGAGGCTCACCCGGGCGTTGACTCCGAGCGTGACCGGCGCCACCTCGAGCGCCTCGTTCGACACGCGCTTCACGACGTACTTCCCGGGGAGCAAGGCCATCGTCACGTCGCGCGCCTCGTCCGCGCGTCCCTCGGCCACCACGAGCGTCTCGCCCTCGTCGACCACCACCACGCGCCGCTGTGGCCCCTTCGGCACCACCAGCTTCGCGGTCGCCTCCGACGGCCAGCTCAACACCAGCTCACCCTGCCCCTTCAATTCGTACCGGAACGCCGGCTTCTGCGGCACCAGCGTCGCGGCGGTGTCGGCCTCGGTGCGCGCGTGCGCATAGACATAGGACTCGGCGAGGCTGACGACTCCGTTCTGATCCGCGTCCGCCGCGCCGCGAAGGCCCGAGACGAAGTGATGGGTGAACACCGAGCCTTGCAAGGCGCGCGTCTCTTGCGAGAGCTCATCAGCGCCGCTCGAGGTGAGCACCGCGAGGCCACGCACCGAGGACTCTTCGACCACGGTGAGGTCGAACGCGGGCGCAGGCGTGCCACCCTTCGTCGCGAGGATGGCGCCGGCCTGACAGGCATCGATGACGCCGACACGTGTGGTGGCCTGCACGTCGCGCAGCCGCTGGTAGAGCTCTTCGAACGACAGCGGAGGCCCGCGCAGGTGCAACGTGCGGCTGTCGGCGTGGCCCGAGTAGTAGACGAAGACGAGCGAGTCGGTCGTCTGGCTGGCGGCGCGAGACATCGCGTCGAGCGCCTCACGCACCGTCTTCGTGTCGGGCTCGCGCAGCAGCGTCACCCGCTCCTTCCGGAAGCGGCCGAGCTCGACCAGCACCGTCGCGACGCGCTCGGCGTCGGACTGGGCGTGGCGCAACGTCTTGTCGAGGTCCCAGCCGGTGTTCGCTCCGATGACGAGGGCGAAGCGCGCTTCGGCGTGGGCGGTGACAGCGGCGAGCGCCAGCAGGACGGATCCAACCGACAGGAAGCGCCGCACGACGACCCCGTACCACCAGCGCTGCGTGCCGCGGAAGCCACCGCCCATCCACCTGAGGGCTGGCGGACTCACTCCTTTTCCCAGCCCAGCACGCCGACGGAGAGCCCCGGCCCACCCGGGTCTTTCCCGCCTTCGACCTGCTTCACCAGCGGCGCAAGCGAGAACGGCGTGGTCCCATGCACTGCCCAGACGAGCTCTCGGCCCTTCACCGCGTCGAGGCGGGTGGCACCCGGGAGCGCGGGCTGCGTCGCCTCGAACGGGACGGCGTCGGTGCCGCCCGCGGGGACGTAGATGGAGACCTGGCCCGCGCCGTCTCGCGAGAGCACCGCGACGAACCCACTTGGGGCGGTGACCGAGAAGCGCACCACGTCGCCTTCACGCAGCGTCGCTCCGGGACGAACCGGTTCGGCGCCACCGTCGGCCACCTGACGGAACGCCCCGAGCGCGATGGTCCCCTTCGTCGTCGACTCGTCCTCCGGAGAACGCAGCACCACCAGGAGAGCGGCCGCCGTCGACGCCAACGCGAGCGGGAGCCACAGCACCCACCGTCGCCGCGCAGGCTCGAGCTTCGCCGCGACGGGCCCGGGTGGATGTCTGATGAGGAACGCCGCGCTGTCGGCGCGCAGCGACGCCAGCCTCGTCCGCACCTCGGGAGACTCGGCGACCCACGCCTCGACGCTCGCGCGCAGCTCGGCGGAGAGCTCCCCCGCGAGGTAGCGCTCGAGCACCGC
>JBILEB010000299.1:0-4694 GCA_044352295.1 Myxococcaceae bacterium | reverse complement strand
CCCAGGACCGGGAGTTAAAGCCTTCGGTCTCCCCGTGCGCAGCCCCGAAAACCCTTCCCCGCAGCCCGCCGGGCCCCAACGCCCCCTCGATGCCCTTCCCGTTTTCAGCTTTGTTCGACTTGTCCTTGGAGATCTGAAAGTGGACGGCGTCACGGGAATGGCGACGCTCGTCGTACCGAACGGCGACACCGTTCGAGTTTGCCTCACGGGGCCTTCTCGCATCGGGCAACAGACGGTTGTGTCGGGCTTCGGCCACTTCGGCCCCTCGGGGACGTGCTTCCTCGTCGAGGCAGAATACGTCGGCGCGGCTGTGGCTGGAGACGAGGTCTTCGAGGAAGTGCCCCGCTCGCACCCATGGGACTTCGTGCCGCCGTCGGTCCCTCAGGACGCGAACTCCGGCGTGAATGCTTTCTTTGGAACCTGGCCTGGCGATGAGACAGCCGAGGAGCTCCTCGCTGCTCTGAAGGCCATTCGATGACGGCGGGCAGACAGCTGAGGTGGAGCGGCCCATGGTGACACTCGCGAAGCCCGGCCCCATCGCCACGCGCCTCGTGAAGGAACTCCGCAAGGTGAAGTCCGGCCGTGTCGTCGACTTGGGCGCGTTTCGAGGGCGCGAAGAACGCCGCCGAACTTCAGAAGTCTGTTGCGACTCGCGATGACCTTTCCGGGCAACCCTGCCCGCGCGCTCTACGTCTACGTGCAGAACCAGGTTCCTCACGGCCGGCAGCGATGACCGGGAGAGAACCGATTCCGCCTGCGTACCAAGGGTGGTGGCGAATCACCGAGACCTCGCGTGGTCGAGCGAGTTCCTCGACGAACTCGGGCCCGCGATGCTCTCCATCATTGGGGAGGGCGACCGGCTTCGAATGCACTACCTGCTCGCCTACGTGACCTGCAAGGCGACGAAGAGGGGCGTCTCGTTCAACTGAGACGGCGCCTGGGAGTTCGACCAGATGTCAGGCTCGGGGCGCGTCACCCTTCGGCGGGACGGTCGTCTCAAGGGCACCTTCAGAATCAAGGACGGCGACCAGAGCACGTTCGTCGCAGAACGCAGCGTTGAACCGAAGGAGCCCATTCCCTTCCCGCCGAGCTACCGGGACAAGTGGAAGCGCTGGTGAGCGGGCGGCTACCGCTTCTTCTTCGGGCCAGGTGTTGGTGGGACGCCGGTCAACTCCTTCCACTTGCGCACAATCCGCTCGGGCGCATCCATCATCGCTGCGAGGCGACTCTCCGGGTCGTCGCGCCGGCCAACATGCTCGCTGCGCCACGAGGCCTGCACCGCTACCTGCATCTCGGCTGCGACGGCCCTTTTCAGAGAAGCGACGGTTGCGTCGGACTTCCCATGCCGGGCTTTGTAGACGCGGGGGAAGACCTTCTTTTCGATGGCCTCTGACATCTCGAACGCCGTGTCGCCCTCAGGAATCAAGACCGTCAGGGAAGGGCCCTCAAGGAGCCCCTCAACATCTTCGACCTTCACATCCGAGTCGCCCTTCGGACCACGGCTCTCCGCGAGGCTCGCCTTGGCTGCAAGAGCGAACTCGAGGAACAGCGGACCGCTGTAGACGCTCCACGTGCAGCCCTCGGGGTTGGCGACCTCATCGAGGCGGTCGACGAGCTCGTCCTCCGACTGCGCCTTCACCAATGCCGCCGTCAGGTCTGGCCACCGAACGAGATAAAGAGGCATCGAGCTCACGTAGCACGTGGCTCGTGCCTTGGAAGCGAGTCAGCGTCACGCCGTTCAGGTGATGCCGCCTCGAATCGTCTCGTCGACGAGCGCGGCGGAGAGTTCGTCGTCGGTGCTGCCGGTGAGGTCGGCTACCTCTCGTACGACGCCCGCAACGCCGACCTGCTCTTCCGACTGGGCCACCATCTTCCCCAACGCGGCCTGCGCGACGGCCCTCATCGAGCGCATCGTCAGGTGCCACCGCTAGCCGGCGCCTCGTGGCGCCTCGTGCACCCGGGACACGCGGTGTCAGGGGCGAGGAGCACCAGGCTGTCGGCTACCGCGCGAACGTGAAGGTGTAGCGGCCAGAGGAGCGTGCGACACGGCCGGGGGCGGCCGACTACTCAACGCGCGCCGCATGCACGACGAAGCGTCCTCCGACCTGGCAGGCAGTGAACAGGGTGTTTCCGGAGAGCGTTCTATCGCCCCTGACGTCGTACCCGCACGGAGACGGGATAGACCACTCGGCCTCCTGCAACGGAAACCCAGTTGCCAAAGTTGGACGTTGGTTGACCGCTGTTCAGCGGAACGATCGGGCCACACCGTCGAGCGGGCGGTCAGCGGCCGGGGCTTCGAGATCGGCGTTCCGGCAGACCTCTCTCACTGGCAGGCCCAGGTGCTGGTCTCCGTCGCCGTTTTCTGACGTCAGGGGCGAAGGGCCTCGCGAGGGCACGGTCTCGTGGGTTGTTCTTTTCTCCGTCTGGTTGTTCTTCGGCTCTCTCCGTCAGCAGTCTACTCAGACGGCGTCGAAGCCGCCGACGGGTTGGCCCCGGCGAACGCGCTCGAGGGTGTAGGCGAGGGAAGCGAACGAGGTGGGCTTCGACAGAAACCCGTCCATTCCCGCGTCGCGACAGGCCCGAATCTCGTCGGGCAGCGACGACGCGGTGAGCGCGATGACGGGCGTGCGGCTGGCCGGGCCGATGAGCCGGCGAATGCGGCGGGTGGCCTCGAGGCCGTCGACGTCGGGCATGTGACAGTCCATCAAGATGGCGAGATGCGGCGTCGACTGCAGCACCGTCAGGGCGTCGCGAGCGCTGGTCGCGGTCGAGACCCTGTAGCCGGCCCGCTCGACGAGCGCCTGGGCCACCCGCAAGTTGATGGGGTTGTCGTCGACGATGAGCACCGGCGCCGTGGCCAATGGGTCGGCCTGTTCCACCTGGTGTTGCGTGACGCGCACCACCGCCGACTCGCGCGCCCTGATGAAGGGCACCAGGAAGGTGAAGACGCTGCCTGCTCCTTCGGTCGAGGTGGCGCTGAGGCGACCGCCCATGGCGAGCGCCAGTTGTTGGGACAGCGACAGGCCCAGGCCAGTGCCGCCGAACCTTCGGGTGGTGCTGGCATCGGCCTGCTGAAAGGGCGCGAACAACCTCGGCAAGACGTCGCTCGAGATACCCACGCCGGTGTCCTTGACCTCGAAGCGCAGGCGTATCGTCTCGATGGTGACGTCGTCGACGAGGCAACGGAGCTGCACCTGGCCCTTATCGGTGAACTTGAGGGCGTTCGAGAGCAAGTTGCCGAGCACCTGACGAAGGCGCAGCGGGTCTCCGCGCACCACGCGGGGCACGGCGTCTTCCATGTCGAGCGTCAGGGTAGTGCCGCGTTCCCGGCCGACGACGCCGTGCAACGCTTGAAGCTCCTGCAGCAGCTCGCGCAGGTCGAAGTCGACCTTCTCGAGCACCAACTTGCCGGCGTCGATTTTCGACACATCGAGCAAATCGTTCAGCAGCGACAGCATGCTCAACCCCGACTTCTGCAAGAGGCCCAGGTGCTCTCGTTGCGCGGGGTCGAGGGGTGAGTTCAGCAGCACCTCAGTTAACCCCAACAGCCCGTTCATCGGCGTCCGCAGCTCATGGCTCATGGTGGCGAGAAATCGAGACTTGGCCTCCGTGCTGGCGCGCTCGGCAGCCAGCGCTCGCCGCCGCGCGTCTTCGAAGAGCCCCGCGTAGCCCACCAACGTCAGCAGCAACGTCACCAGCCTAAGCAGGTGGACCGGGGCTCCGGCCGTGGGCAGCCAGTCGGGTTGCCAGTCAAAGCGCCACGCCGACGCCAGCACCAGCAGCATCGCGCTCTCGACGCCCGCCCACACCAGCGCTGCTCGCCGCCCCTGCACGAGCATGAGCAGCACGGGCACCACCACGAGGAAGGCCGCTGCCGCAGGGTCCACTGGCCGCTCGGTGAGGGCGGTGAGCACGATGACGAAGGTCGCCACTGCGGCGGACCAGTTCGAGTGCGTCGACAGCGCCATGCCCTGTCGAAGAAGCAAGTTGAGCGGCAGCCCCAACCCTACGAGCAGCCCGAGGCCGACGATGGCCCCCCACAGCCCGTCAGCCGCGTAGAGCCACACGGCCAACGGCATCAACGCCACCGCCGCGGCCCAGCTCTCGATCGAGAAACGAACGAGCGACTGCTCCTCGCGGGGGCGCGACTCGCACGGAGCCAGGTACCATGCCAACAGGCGCTTCATGGAAGGCCAATCGTAGCGGCAGGCTTCGCAGAGCGCAGAAATCTGGTGGGCGGTCACTGGCGCCTCACCGGCGTCACTCGAGACCCTCCCGCATGAACGCCAACGGTGTCCGGATCCCGACCTGCGAGGGCGCCTGCCCGCTTCAGTTGATCCCCTCGAAGTCGGAGGCGAGGGATCTCTCATCGAAGAGGCCCCCGACGCAGGTGTACGACGTCTCGCACGAAGGTGCGTCGAGGCCTACGGGGCGGATCGCACTTGGCTCGTCGCATTTTGTTGCAAAGGCAGGGGGTGGTGCCCGTCGTGTACCAACCGTCGCGCGGTGGAGACGGGAGTGCGACTGGCGGCGCTTCTGCCCTGGGTGCGGCACCGGCAGTGGACGTTTCCATGAGAAGGCCGCTCCGAGTCAAGCACCCGGCCCCGCGCTGTGGTCGTGCGGCTGAAGGCCGCAGCGGACTCGTGTCATTGTGATGAAAATTCGCCTCCGTCTCCTGCGCTCGCTGAGTTACT
>JBILEB010000170.1:0-15828 GCA_044352295.1 Myxococcaceae bacterium | reverse complement strand
ATGATCAGGTGGATCGCGCTCGCAGGCCTCGTCGTCGTCTTCACGGCTCCGGTGGCGAGCGCCGACAAGCTGCGTGGGGGTCGACTGCCGGCCTACTCGGAAGACACCACCGAGGTGCGCGACGTCAACAAGCGCCCGAGCAAGGTGAAGCAGTTCGCCGAGGTCGATGAGCAGCCGGCCGAGACGATCGAGATTCCGTGGAAGCAGATGCTCGGGGCCCTGCTGTGCTTCGCGCTCGCGGCGCCGTTCGGGTGGAAGCTGTACCAGAACGTCACGGGCGAGATCGCCGCGGCCAGGGACAACCAGGGCCAGCCCGTGCGCGTGCGACGCAAGCTGACGAGCGATCGCCCCAGCGCCGACACCTGAGTTCAACGCGGCGCGACCCGCACCTCATCGCCAGCAACCGAGACCCGCACCGGGAGGAAGGCCTCGAGGACGGCCGCGTGCGTGGTGAGGTGATCGCTGACCACGTGAGCGCGGAAGGTGTGGGCTCGGGCTGGACCGAGTCGACCCGCCGCGGCCAGCCCCATCGGCAGCAACACCTGATCGCCGGCGTGCTCATCGAGCGCCCCTTCCCCTCGGAGCCACGCCCGCGCCTCTCGAGCCGCCGTTCGTCCCACCTCCTCGGCGGGAACGCCCCGGGCGCCGAGGGCGCTGAACCCCGCCATGGGAGTCCCCCGGGCCTGCGCCACGATCAGCACCGCAGAGCCCTTCGAGCTGCGTGTCGGCAAGGACTCCGTCTCGACCTCGACGGGAACGCCCTCCTCGAGCAGCGCGCGGCGGGCGGTGTCGGCCTGGCGAGCCGCGATCTCGGCCGGCAGCCCACCCACGACCGCTCGAACGAGGAGTCGATCGATCGACGGCCGCTCCAGCGTCTCGAAGGCAGGCCCGGTGCTGGGGGCAACGACGGTGGCGCGAAGCGAACCGCCGCCTTCCGGAAAGAAGCCCGCCAGCTCGAGGTTCGCCTGCACGGGCAGTCCCCAGCGCGCGACCAGCGGGGCCCAGACGCGGGTGACGTAGTCGACGGTTGGGCTCGCGATGACGTGGGATCCACCGCGCAACGTCAGCGTCCCGCCACCGGCGAACGCGAGGGGATACGACAGACAGTGGAGCAGCAAGCTCATCGACCCGGCGGTGCCGACGTCGAACGAGAAGTCACCGGCCTTCAAGCGACGTGGGTGGAAAGCGAGCGTCTCACTGCCCAGCGTCGCGCCTTCGAGCTCGGCGTCACCGAGCGCCGCGGCCCCCACCACACACGTCAGGTGCTGGGCCTTGAGCCCCGGCGGCTTCCGACGGGCGCGCACGTGCTCGAGCCGGAACGCCTGCCCCGTGATGAGCGACAAGGACAACGCCGACCGCAGCACCTGCCCGCCGCCCTCTCCTGCGCTTCCGTCGAGCACGATCATGACGCCATGGTCGCAGACCCGGCGCCCACCTGACGAGCAGACGCCCGAAACGACGACACCCGGCTCCCCTCCGAAAAGGAGAGCGCCGGGCATGCCGCGCTTGACGCGAGTTTAGAAGCCGAGCCCGCCGTCGACGTCGATGGTGCGGCCGTTGAAGTAATCGCACTCGAGGATGAACTTCACCGCGAGCCACTGATCCTCGGGCAGACCGATGCGGCCAACCGGGATGCTCGCCGTGAAGGCGTCGAGCGCCTTCTGGTTCATACCCCTGGTCATCGGCGTCTCGACCATGCCCGGAGCAACGGCGCCGACCCGGATGCGGAAGGGGGCGAACTCCTTCATCCAGGTGACGGTGTTGGCCGCGAGCGCCGCCTTCGCCGAGACGTAGTTCGACTGGCCGCGGTTTCCGTGGCGGGCGATCGACGACATGTTGACGATGACGCCGGGGCCCTGCTCGTTCTCGACCATGCGCGCGACCACCTCACGCACCATCAGCGTCGCGCCGATGAGGTTCACGTTGAGCACGGCGTTGAACTGATCGAGCGACATCCTGGTGACTGCGCCGGTGGTCTTGTCCTTCTTCACCAGCAGGCCGTCCTTGAGGATGCCGGCGTTGTTGATGAGGCCGTTGAGGCCACCCATCTGCTCGTGGGCCCAGGCGACGAAGCCGATGACATCGTCTTCCTTCGAGACGTCGAGGCGACGGCGGTGAATGCCGGCTGGCAGGGCCTCGAGGCCCACTTCGTTGAGATCGCCGACGGCCACCTTCGCGCCGGCCTCGAGGAGCCGGGTGGCGAAGTGGGCGCCCATGCCCTGCGCGCCGCCGGTGACGATGATCTTCAGGTCCTTCAGGTTCATGCGTTTCGCTCCTTCATCCAGGTGACCAAAGCGGGGTACAGCTTCTCCGCCGCCTTGCTTCCCACGACTGCGCCGACGTGGCCACCGGGGACCGCGAGAACCTTCGTGTCGTTCGAGCCCACGGCCGTGTTGATCGCCCTGGCGGCGTCGGGGGGGCAGATGGTGTCCTTGTCGGCCGCCACCGTCAGCAGCGGGCAGACGATGTGCTTCAGATCGACGCGCTTGCCGCCGACGAAGTGCTTGCCGTGGACGAGGTTGTTCTTCTGGTACAGCTCCTCGATGTAGGTCGTGTAGGCGGCCGCGGGGAAGGCGACGTTGTCATTGGCCCATGCCTCGAGCGCGTCGTAGGCCTCCCGGAAGGCCGGGTCGAAGCCCTTCTCCATCACGGTGACCATCTTCGAGAGATCCTGCGTCGGGCGCAGGAGCTTGAAGCCGGCCTGCATCTGGTGCGGTGCAACATTCCCGGCCTCGGCGATGGCCTCTGCGTCGAACCAGCGCGGATCGGTCATGTGCGCGAGCATGCCGGCCCTGGTGAAGTCGATGGGGCCGAGCAGGTTGATGAAGCCGGCGTAGCGCTCCGGGTGCATCGCGGCGTGCACCGACGAGAGCGTGGCGCCCATGCAGTAGCCGAGGACGGTGACCTTCGGCTTGCCCGTCTCACGGATCACCCGGCGCATCATGCGATCCAGCCGGGCCAGCGCGTCGGCCCAGGTGAAGTAGCGGTCGTGGTCCTCAGGCGTGCCCCAGTCGAGGCACCAGACGTCGAGGCCGGCGTTCACCAGCGCCTCGGCGACCGAACAGCCCTTGCGCAGGTCGAGCACGTACCAGCGGTTGATCATCGACGGCACCAGCAGCACGGGCGCGGCGTCGACGAGGGCCACGTCGGTGGCCGGGTGGAAGCGGTAGAGCTTTGCGGGGCCGTCCTCGAGGACGGTGCTCCGCGGCGTGGGCATCAGGCTGTTCGGAAGGTCGAGCATCGAGGGTCACCTGGGGAAAGACGTCAAAAACGAATGGAGTCGCCGCGGTCGGCCTGGAGAGTCCGACCACGGCGACGGTGCGACGACTGCGAACAACTTCAGCGGACGGAGAACTCCATCGCCTTGCGGGTCGTCTCGATGCCCAGCTTGCGCATGCCGGTGGCGAGCTCGTTGAGGTAGTTGAACTGCGTCTTCATGAGCTCGGACATCTCGTCGATCTGCGTGTTGCCGTACTCGATCCACTTCGCGTGGGCCTTGCCCATCTCGTCGAACATCGTCTGCATGCGGACGTTCTGGTCGTCCATGGTCTTCTTCCACTGCTCGACGCCGGGGAGCTGCTGCACCTGCGAAGCTGCGTTCTTGGTCTCGGCCATGATGGTCTCCTGAGTAGGGGGTTCGCTGCGCTCGACATCTCCGGCCGCCCTCGACCGGAACGCGCACAGGATACGCAGCGAACGCGGCGCGTCAAGCAGGAATTTGTGCAGCGCAACATTCCTCAGCGTTTCCTTCGCTTTTGCAGCGAGGCCTTGAGTTCGTCGAGCTCGCGGCGGAGCACCTCGACGTCGGTCGGCGTTGGAGGCTGGGCGGCAGGAGGCGGGGGGTTCGCAGCCGGTGCGCCACCCTGGAGCCAGGTGCCGAAGCCGTTGTTGAACGGATTGAGCGCGAGCAGCGGGTTGAAGGGCATGACCGATTGGGACGACTTGCGGGCCTGCAGGTAGAGCTCGAGGGCCCCTTGCACGTAGCGACCGAGGAACTCGGCGAGGGCGTCATCTCCAAGGCGGATGAGTTGGTGGAGCAGCGGTGCAGGCAGCAGCGTGTCGGCGCCCCGGCCCTCGATGATGATCTGCGTCAACGTCTCCTGGGTGAGGTCGCGATTCGTCTTCGCGTCGATCACCCGGCACTCGGCGCCCTGGCGGATCTTCTGCGTCAGCTCCTCGAGCGTGACGTAGCGGCTGGACTCGGTGTCATAGAGCCGACGGTTTCCGTACTTTTTGACGAGCATGGGTCCGCCTTAGCAAGCGCGTTGTGCAGCGCAACACCCAGCCCTTGACAGGAACGCCACGAAGCGTCATTTGAGCGACCCAATTCGCATCTGCACAATCTTCTCATGCGCTCCACCTTCTCCATCCTCCCAGGCCGGGCGTCACGTGTCAGAGACAGGGCCGTGGTGGGTCCCCCGGGTGGATTTCAAGGGGTTGACCGCGTAAGGCCGCGCGCGTCGGAGGACACGATGAGACGGCTCTCGAGCGCGGTGGTGATGCTGGTGATGGTGGCGTGCGGGAGCAACCCGCCCGGGCCGGACTGTCGGGTGGGCGCGGACTGCGCGAGCGGAGTGTGTACCCGCGAAGGGCGGTGCGAGCCGGTGTCGGCCACTGGCGGCGGCGCGCCCACGATGCCGGGCGGCGGCGACGCTGGGCCGGGTGGCGGCGCGGGCGGCATCGCAGGTGGCAGCGCCGGAGGAATTGCGGGCGGCGTCGCAGGTGGACTGACGGCGGGAGGCGCGGCTGGCGGAATGCCCAGCTGTCTCCCAAACCAGGACGGGACGATCACCCGCGACGAGGTCGTCACCGGGCCCGGGCTGCGCGCCACCTTCCGCATCTCCGGTCAGGTGCCCTTCGACACGGCCGGCCTCGGCACGCCCGACGGCGGCCGCGTCTGGGACCTGACGACGATGCTGGCCGGCGACGTCAACACCCTCGTCGAGACCGAGTCGATCCGCGGCCGCTGGTTCGAGGCCAACTACCCCGACGCCGGCTACGTGGTGCCGCTGGGCCAGGGAAGCGAGCTCCTCGGTGTCTTCGCGTCGACGCCCGACGGCCTGTTCCTTCTCGGAGCGGCTGCACCGATGAACAGCGCGCTGCCCACCCGGCTCACCTACACGCCGCCCGTCAAGGTGCTCCAGTTCCCGCTCCGGGCGGGCGACACCTGGTCGACGACGGCAGTGGTCTCGGGTGTCCTCAATGGTACGCCGCTCACCACCATCCCCGGGGTGCTCGGGTACACCACGCAGACCTACGCCTCGAGCGTCGACCGGGCAGGCACGGCGCTGACGCCCTACGCGCCCTTCCCTGTGCTGCGGGTGCGAACGTCGATGGAGCAGACCGTCGCGTTCAACCCGCTCGGGGCCACCTCGTTCCGCCAGTACCAGTTCGTGACCGAGTGCTTTGGCACGGTGGCCACGGTGCGCTCGCGCGATCTCGAGACGAGCACCGAATTCACCACCGCCAGAGAGGTGCGGAGGCTCTCCCCGTGACGTCGCGGCGCCCCACGCGCACGACCGGCCTGGCGCTCCTCGCGCTGCTGGCGACGTGCGCCTCCGGGTGCCTCACCCATCACTCGGGCGCCATGCGCGGAGAGCCACCCGAGGGCACCTTCGTCACCGTCGAAGGCGTGCGTGTGCGCTACCTCGACGTCGGTGAAGGCCCGGCGGTCGTCCTGTTGCACGGCTTCGCGAGCAGCATCGAGAACTGGGTCGCCGTCATCCCCGCGCTCAAGGCGAAGCACCGCGTGCTGGCGCTCGACCTCAAGGGCTTCGGGTGGACCGACCGGCCCATCGGCGACTACTCGCCTTCGGCGCAGGCGGCCCTGGTGCGCGCGGTGATGAAGGAGCGCGGCATCGACAAGGCGGCCATCGTCGCGCACTCGTGGGGCTCGTCCGTCGCGCTCGCCTTCGCCCTCGCCTACCCGGAGGCCACCGATCGCCTCGCGCTGTACGACGCGTGGGTCTACGAGTCGCAGTTGCCCTCGATGTTCCAGCTCGCGCGCGCGCAGGGCGTCGGGGAGTTCCTCTTCGCGGCCTTCTATTCGGAGCGCGGAGACGAGCGTCTGGCCCACGCCTTCTACGATCCCGAAATCATTCCGGAGAAACTCATCGAGGACGTCGAGCGCGCCATGGAGCGTCCTGGTACACGCGCCGCGGCGCTCGAAGCCGTTCGGGGCATGCGCTTCTCCGAGGTCGAGAGCCGCTACCCGACGATCAAGGCGCCCACGCTGTTGCTGTGGGGTCGCGAGGACGTGGTGACCCCGCTGTCCATCGGCGAGCGGCTGTCGCGTGAGCTGCCGGGCGCGCGGTTGATCGTCTACCCACGCTGCGGCCACTTCCCGATGATCGAGGCGATTGCCGCTTCGAACCGGGAGCTCCTCGCCTTTCTCGGAGCCAAGCCGTGACGGGGCTTTGGCTCGCGCTCACGCTGGCGACGTCTCCCTCGGGCCTCGGGGCCCACGGCGAGGACCTGCTCGTGCGCGAGAAGGCCGAGGTGAAGATCTCGGGCTTCCTGCGGGTTCGCGGCGATCTCCTCCACAACCTCGATCTCGACCGTGGCACCACGCCGCTGGGCCGGCCGCTCTTCGCGGTGCCGCTGTCCGATCCCCTCGCGCAGGATCTCTTCGTCGCCGACATGCGCCTGCGCACGGATCTCGCGATCTATGCGCCGTTCGCGGCCGCGGCCGTCAAGGTGCGCGCGGATCTCATCGACGATCTCGTCTTCGGATCGACGCCCGTGCTCTCGCCGGGCACCGGCAACGCGCCCACGCCCGCCGCCACGCCGGGGCAGCTCCCGAATCAGGTCATTCGTATCAAGCGGGCGTACGGCGAGGTGCTGACGCCCGTCGGGTACTTCGCGGCGGGCCGCATGGGGAACCAGTGGGGCCTGGGAATGGTGGCGAACGGCGGTGATTGCATCGACTGCAACCTCGGAGACGCCGCCGATCGCCTCGCCTTCGTCACCGCGCTCTTCGGGCACCTGTGGGCGTTCGCGTACGACTTCAGCGCGGTCGATCAGACGCCGTTTCGCAAGGACGCCCAGCGCCGCCTGGTGCTCGACAACGCCACCGACGTCCGTTCGATCACCTTCGCTTTCATGAACGTGCGCGACGATCTCTCGCGCCGTCGCCGCACGAAGGCCGGCAAGTTCACCTTCGAGTACGGCGCCTTCGTCTCGCACCGCTGGCAGGACTTCGACGCCCCCGAGTCCTATCTGCCCACCACCCTGTCGCGCCCGCTGACGCCGGCCTCGGTGATGCGCCGGGGTTATCGCGCGCTCGCTGCCGACGGGTGGATGCGGCTCACCGCGCCGGCGTTCCGCGTCGAGCTCGAGGGCGCGATGGTGTTCGCCGAGGCCGAGCAGGCGTCGTTGTTGCCCGGCGTGTTGCTCCGCGACCGCGTGCAGTCGGCGCAGTTCGGCGCGGCCCTGGAGACCCAGTTCGGCGCCAACGAGTCGCGCTTCGTCGGAGGGCTCAACGCGGGCTACGCGAGCGGCGATCCCGCGCCGGGCTTTGGCGCGTATCCACCCGCCGGAGCCATCGGGACCCCAGGCGAGCTCGACGGCGCGCAGGTCAACGTGCCGCGAGACAACCGCGTGGACAACCTTCGCTTTCACCCGGACTACCGCGTCGACCGCATCCTGTTCGCGGAGATCATCGGCACCGTCACCGATGCACTCTACGTGCGGCCCTGGGCGCGGCTGCGGCTGCTCGACTTCACGAGCACCCAGCTCAACCTCAAGGGCTCGGCCACGGTGTCGCGATCGATCTTCGCGCAGTCGACCCCGAACACCGACGCCGCGCTGGGCGCCGAGCTCCACGGGGCCTTGACGTGGGAGTCCAAAGACGGCTTCGACGTGCTCGCGGAGTACGCCGTGCTCTTCCCCTTTGGCGCCTTCAACAACCCCGCGCAGAACCTGAACGCCAGGCCGGCGCAGTTGGCCCGCGTTCGCCTGGCCTGGAAGTTCTGATGAGGACGACCGTGATGACCCGCTCCTTCGCCCTCGTCGCCCTCGCCCTCGCCGCCTGCGAGCCGAACCGCACCGTGCCGGAGCGCGATGCCTTCGTGCCGCAGGCCGTCCAGCCGCTCGAGTGTGTGCCCAACCTCGACGGGCGAATCGAGGCCAGCGAGATCCGTACGGCCTTCGGGGTGCCGGTGCGCTACCTCGTCAACCCCGTGGGATCCCGGCGACCGGTCGATCTCGCGGGCGTCACCGATCCCGCCGGCCGGCGCGTCTGGCAGCTCTCGACCGACTACGCCGACGATCAGATCGCGACGCTTCAGGCGTCTCGACTCGATGGGAAATGGTACCGCGCCAGCTTCCCCACCGGGCAGTTCGTCGCGGCGCTCGACCTCGCCGGCAGCCTCGAGGGCGTCTATGCGAACGATGGGCAGACCCTGACGCTGCTCGGCTACGCGTCGACGCGCGAGATGCCGCCCGAAGGCAGGACCCTCGTCACCTACTCGACGCCGATCGCCACGTTCCGCTTCCCGCTCGAGCCAGGAAAGCAGTGGGTCACCGCGAGCGAGGTGCGCAACGCCACCGTGCGAGGGCTCCCCTACGCGGGCCGCGATACCTACCAGATCCGCATCGACGGCTCCGGGGCCCTCGAGCTGCCCGACGTCGCCTTCACCCAGGCCCTGCGCGTGCGCACCACCCTGTCCATCGAGCCGGCCGTCGGCGTGCCCGTCATCCGCCGCCAGGTGGGCTTCGTCTTCGAGTGCTTCGGCGAGGTCGCCCGCGCCGTGAGCCAGGACAACGAGATGACCGACGACTTCACCACCACCACCGAGCTGCGGAGGCTCGGGTTCTGACCACGCCGCACCAACCGACGAGGAGCAAGACGATGATCTGGGAAACCTGGAAGAAGGGCTTCGACACCTGGGAGCAGAAGACCGCCGAGATGATGGAGTCGGTGCTCAAGAGCCCGGCCGTGCTGCAGCCGATGGGCTCGATGCTGACGGCGACGATGAAGATGAAGTCGGCGACCGACAAGGCGATGGCGAACTGGTGGGAGATGATGGGCCTGCCGACGCGCCGCGATCAGGAGCGCACCCTGCACGCGCTCAACCAGCTCCAGAGCCGCCTGATCGATCTCGAGGAGAAGCTGTCGGACCTCGAGGCCAGGAAGAAGAACTGAACCGCCCCTCCCGCCACCGCGAAGGACGCCGCCATGGACATCACCCCCTACCTGGAGCTGCGGCCCGCCCCCCGGGCCGTCTTCGATTCTCTCGAGCAGCGCAAGAGCCGCGTGCGGTTCATGCTGCCCACGCCCGAGGGCGACTGGCGGGCGGTGACGTGGGGCGCGTACGCGCGGGGCATTCGGCACGCGACGCTCTTCCTCGCGTCCAACGGCATCTCACCGGGTGATCGCGCGGCCATCTACGCGCCGAACTCGGTGGAGTGGATCTCGGCGGCGATGGCGATTCAGGCCGCGGGTGGCGTGATGGTGCCGGTGTACCCGGCCAATACGGCGCCCCAGGCCGCCTTCGTCATCAAGCACTCGGACACGAAGATCGTCTTCGTCGACACGCCGGCGCTGCTGGGCCGCATCTTCGAGGCGTGGGGCGAGTATGAGCACGTCAGCCGCATCGTGACGTTGTCGGCCCAGCCGATGGATCCGGGGCCGATCGTCGAGAAGCTCCGGCAGGAAGGGAAGAACGCGCCGCCCATCGCCGAGGTGGAGCGCAAGCTCGTCTCGTGGGCGCGCGTCCAGACGATGGGTCAGGCGCGCGATCAGGAGGCGCCGCAGGAGTTCGAGCGGCTGCTCCACTCGGTGTCGCTCGATCAGGTCGGGCAGATGCTCTACACGAGCGGCACCTCGGGCAACCCCAAGGGCGTTCCCCTCACCCACCGCAACGTCGGCGTCAACGGCCAGGACTGGCTGCGCTGCAACGGCCCGCTCCTGCAGGATCAGGGCGACGTCGACGTGCTCTGGCTGCCGATGAGCCACATCTTCGGCTTCGGTGAGGCCTGTCTCGGGAACACCTTCGGGTGGGTCACCTACATGTCCGACCCGACGAAGGTGATGCACCACCTGCCCGAGGTGAAGCCGACCGTCTTCATGAGCGTGCCGGCTGTGTGGGAGAAGCTCGCCATGGCGGCGATGCCCGAGACCGACCCCGACAAGCGCAAGGCGGCGCTCGCGAAGGTCTCGGGAGGCAACCTGCGCTTCTGTCTCTCGGGCGGCGCGGGCCTCAAGCGCGAGGTGAAGGAGCTGTTCTTCTCGAACGGCCTGCTCATCACCGAAGGGTACGGCCTCACCGAGACGTCCCCGACGCTCACGCTCAACCGGCCCGATGCCTTCCGCTTCGACTCGGTCGGCAAGCCGCTCCCGTCGGTGCAGCTCAAGCTCGCCGAAGACGGCGAGATCCTCGCGAAGGGCCCGAACGTGTTCTCCGGCTACCACAAGGATCCCGCGGCCTCGAAGGAGGCCTTCACCGACGACGGCTGGCTCAAGACGGGCGACGTCGGCCGGTGGACCGAAGACGGCTTCCTCCAGATCGTCGATCGCAAGAAGGACATCCTCGTCACCGCGGGCGGAAAGAACGTCGCGCCGGCGAACATCGAGATCCGCTTCAAGGACGACCCGTTCATCGCGCACGTCGTCGTCTTCGGCGACGCGCAGCGCTACCTGGTCGCAGGCGTGTGGCTCAACGAGGGCGCGGTGAAGGAGCACCTCGATCGCAGCGGAGTCGCGCCCGGCTCCCGTGACGAAGCGCGCCGGGCCCTGGTGCAGAAGCGCGTCGACCACGTGAACAGCGAGCTGGCGAGCTACGAGACGATCAAGAAGTTCGCGATCCTCGCCGAGCCGCTCACCGTCGAAGCAGGGCTGCTCACCTCGACGCTCAAGGTGCGGCGCAAGCAGGTGACCCAGAAGTTCGGCGCGACGATCGACGCGCTCTACGAGGGCTGACATGGAGCTGAAGAGCCTGACGAACCTGTTGTCGCTGGCCACCCGGCCGAAGCCCCACGTGGGCAGCACGCCGGCCGACGTGGTGTGGGAAGAGAACAAGTGGAAGTTGCTGCGGTACCGGCCGCGCGCCGAGGGCCTCAAGTACCAGACGCCGCTGCTGCTGGTGCCCTCGCTCATCAACCGGCACTACGTGCTCGATCTGATGCCCGGCAAGTCGTTCGCCGAGTCGATGGTGCAGCGCGGGTTCGACGTGTTCTGCATCGACTGGGGCACGCCCGGGGACGAAGATCGCTTCGTCAGCTTCGACGACGTCGTGGACCGCGCCCTGGGCCGCGCGATTCGTGTGGCCTCGAAGATGGTGCCGCACGAAAAGGTGCACCTGCTCGGCTACTGCATGGGCGGCACGTTGACGGCGATTCACGGCGCGGTGCACCCCGAGCGCATCGCCTCGATGATCACGCTGGCGGCGCCCATTCGCTTCAACGACGGCTCGCTGTTGTCGCGCTGGACGAACGTGAAGGGCTTCGACGTCGACGTGCTCGTCAACACCCTCGGCACCGTGCCGTGGCAATTGCTCCAGTCGGCCTTCCTCATGCTGCGGCCGACGCTGTCGTTGTCGAAGGCGGTCTCACTGCTCGATCGCGCCTGGAACGACGAGTTCCTCGACGGGTTCCTCGCGCTCGAGACCTGGGGTAACGACAACGTCTCGCTGCCGGGCGAGTTCTACCGGCGGTACATCAAGGCGCTGTACCAGGAGGACGGGCTCCTCGCGGGCCGGTTCTCGCTGGCCGGCCAACGCGTCGATCTCAAGCGGATCACCTTCCCCACCCTCGCGGTGAGCTTCGAGCACGACAACATCGTGCCGGGGCCGAGCGCGGGCGTGCTGATCGAGGCGATCGGCTCGCCGGTGAAGCAACACCTGCACCTGCCCGGAGGCCACGTCGGCGCGGTGGTGTCGAAGCACGCCGCGAAGACGCTCTGGCCGCAGCTCGAGGCCTTCTACGCCGCCCATGACGCACCGCCCGTGGTGACGCCGGTCGTCGAGCCCGCCGTGATGGAGGCCGTCGCCCAGGTGCTCCCGATGCGCGAGGCGGCGCCACCGAAGACGAAGCCGAGCCCGCCGCGGGTGGCCGCCAAGTCGGGCAGCCGGACGACGCCGCAGGCCGCGGCGCTCAAGCGACTGCCACCGAAGAAGCCCAGCGGAAAGCCCTCGCCCCGCGTCGCGCGCTGAGTGGTCTCAGAAGGCGCGAGTTCGACTCTGGCGACGAGGGTCCTTCCGGCGGCACCTCACCATCACGCAGCGATTCCGCCGCTCACGAGGTCCCGAAGACTGCGTACGTGACGGAGCTTTCCGCGGTGCCAGGGCCGTGAAGCACCGGCACCGCGCGGGATGGCCTGCAGGGCACGCTGAGGCTGGCGGACCGGTCGGGCGAACGTTCGGGCGCGGCGCGGTCGAGTCCGCTACAGACGCCGCACCGTGAGTGTCGTGTCGGGCTACCTCGAAGTGTTGCGGCGTCGCCCGGCGTACCGGCGCATCTGGCTGGGCTCGGTGGTGAGCCTCGCGGGCGACTGGTTCACCCTCATCGCGCTGTACTCCCTGCTCAACGAGTACACCGGGCGTGGCGAGGCCGTCGGGCTGATGCTCTTCGTGCGCTTCCTGCCGGCGGCGTTGCTCGGCCCGCTGGCGGGCGTGGTGGCGGATCGGTTCCCGCGCCGACGCGTCATGATGATCTGCGACGTGACGCGCGCCTTCGTGGTGCTGGGCTTCCTCCTCGTCCGTGGACCCGCCGACGTGTGGTTGCTCTACGTCCTCACCTTCGCGCAGATGACGGCGGCGGCGTTCTTCGATCCATCGGAGCAGGCCTCCATCGCGAGCACCGTCGATCCGACCGAGGTCGTCACCGCCAACACGCTGCAGGGCATCACCTGGTCGGCCATGCTGGGCTTCGGCGCGTTGGCCGGCGGCGCGACGGCAGCGCTGGTGGGCCGTGACGTCAGCTTCGTCGTCAACGCCCTCACCTACGTGGCGTCGGCGCTGTTCATCCGCGGGGCCGAGGTGCCGTTCACGCCGAAGCCGCGCCCCGCGACGTGGACGGCGCTGGTGGGGCTCGACGATCTCCGGGAGGGGCTCGCACGCTTGCGCGCGGACGCCGCCGTGCGACGGACGATCTGGGTGAAGACGGCCTGGGCGATCCCCGGCGGTGGAGCGCTGGTGCTCTACGCGATGCTCGGCGAGCGCGAGTTCGCCCCGGGCGGCCATGGAGAGCTCGGCATCGGGGTGCTGCTCGGCATGCGAGGCGTGGGGGCCTTCTTCGGTCCGCTCGTGGCGCGGCGCCTCGGCGGTGACACGCCGGCCTTTCTCGATCGCGCCATCGGCGTCGCGTACCTCGTCACCGCGTTCTTCTGGGTGGCCTTCGCCTTCTCGCCGACACTGCTGGTGGCCGCGCTCATGTTGTCGCTGGCGCACACCGGCATCTCGACGCAGTGGGTCTTCTCGAGCTCGCTGCTCAACCTGCAGGTCGAGGACGGCATGCGCGGCCGCATCTTCGGCATCGACTTCATGTCGTACATGTTGATGCTGGGACTCTCGAGCTGGGCCGCGGGCCGGGTGCTGGACAGCTGGCACGTGCCGCCGCGTACGTTGATGGCGGGTCTGAGCGGCGTGCTGCTCGTGACGGCGGGGATCTGGTGGGTGATGGGACGTTCGCGCTCACGGGAAACCGGCGTGACGACCCAGCCGACCGTGCCGTAATCTCGGACGAACATGGCGCGTCGAGACGAACTCCAGGCGGCCTTTCCCAGCTTCGGGCGCGACTGGGACGCGGCGATCGACGCCGGCATCGACGTGTCTTTGCTGCTCGAGAACCTCGACCTGTCGTCGACGGAGCGATTGAGGGCACTGGAGGGGCTCGTCACGGAGGCGGCGGCGCTTCGTGGCCTCGCGGTGCCATCGGGCCTCGGCCTCCTCGCTGCCTCGAAGGCGCTGTATCCAGCGGACTCCGACGGGAGTTTTCGGTTCCGAGCGCTGCTCCGGGCCCTGTCCAACGCGAAGCTCGACTTCGTCGTCGTTGGCGGCGTCGCGGCGACCCTTCATGGAGTCGCAGAGCCGACCCGGGACCTCGACGTGTGTGTGCGCCTCGAAGACGACACCTGGCGAAAAGTGGCCGAGGTGATCGGGCCCCTTCACCCTCGGTTCGCGCTCACCGTCGACAAGCGCTCGATCGAGGCCACCGTCGAAGCGCTCCGCGACTTCAAGAACCTCTCCTGCCTCACCGATCTGGGGCGCCTTGACGTCCTCGGGAGCGTCGAGCCACTCGGCGGCTTCGAGGCGCTGCTTCGGAACGCATCGATCGTTCAGGTGGAAGAGCTCTCCCTCCGCGTCATCTCGCGAGCCGACCTCATCACCGTGAAGGAGTTCGTCCGGCGACCGAAGGACCTCGAGGTCGCCCGCGCCCTGCGCGCGATCGCCGACGCGGAACGTGCACGCTGACGACTACCCCTCGTCGCCGTCGTACACGCCGTCCCACGCCTCGGGCGGCGCTGCCTTCACGCAGCGCTCGCAGCGGGCCACGTAGCGGTCCACGAGCGCGTCCTCGGACTCTTTCGCCAGCGTCTGGAATGCTTCGAGCGCCTCGCCGAAGCGGCGTTCCCGCCAGGCCTTCATCGCCGCTTCGTGCCGCTCGAGCCGCGGGCCCAGGTTCGCCTTCTCCTCGACGCGCCCGACGAGCTCGAACACCTCGAGCGGCTCGGCGAGGCGGCCCACACGGAGTCGATCCACCGTTCGGAACAGAAAGGCGCCCGCGGCCGCGTCGACCACCGGCTTTGCCACCAGCACCCGGGAGCCATACCGCTTGGCGATCGCTTCCAGCCGGAACGCGGTCGCCACCGGCTCGCCCATCACCGTGTAGTTCACCCGGTGCATCGTCCCCATCTCGCCGACGACGGTGGGCCCCGTCTCGATGCCCGCGCGCAGGACCAGCGAGCGACCGACCTTCTTCTCGAGCTCCGGCCGCTTCGCCTCGAAGCGGGCCTGCATCTCGAGCGCCGCGCCACAGGCCTTCACGACCTGGTCGTCCAGATCCACCGGCGCGCCCCAGAACGCCATGAGGCCATCGCCCAGGTACTTGTCGACGTGCCCCCCGGACTCGATCACCACGCCCGTCATCTCGTTCAGGTACGACTGAAGCACCTTCACCACCTCGGCGGGCTCGCGCTCCTGCGCGACGGCGGTGAAGCCCTCGATGTCCGAGAAGTACACGGTGAGGAGCCGGCGCTCCGGCCGCATCAAGGCGAGATCGCGCTCGACCCGCGCGAAGACGTCGGCCTTCACCGCGCCACCGAGCGCGCGGCCCACGAAGTCACGGAAGCCGCGCTCCAGGGTGCGCGCGTAGCCCTGCGCGGCGAGGAAGGTGAGCGCACAGGCCAACAGCGGGCTCGCCATCGCCACCCACCGCTGCTCGGCGATGAAGAGCTGGCGCGCCGCCAGGCCATGGAGCGCCGCGACGCCGCCGATGGTGACGACCCACGCGAGCCAGCCCGGATTGCGCGCCAGCGTCGACCACACCACCGCGAGCACCGCGCCCATGAAGGCGAACGCGACCGTCAGCCAGAAGTCCTGCAGCGGCGGCGCGCGGACGATGCCGTTGGAGTGGAGCAGATCGACGATCGCCTGCGCGAGCACGGCCGAGTGGCCCACCGCGCCGATCGGCGTCGACACCAGCGCCCCGCCCATCGCGCGCTCGTCGCTGAACACCACCACGCGCCCCGCGAGATCGTTGTCGAAGTGGCGAACCCCACGGTCGGACAGGTCGTCCTCCGCGTTCTGGAGCACTCGCCACGCAGGGATGGTGCGCTTGACCGTCCCGCGGCCACCGCGGCCGGGCTCAGAGGCGTCCCAGCGCAGCGGC
>JBILEB010000298.1:0-4707 GCA_044352295.1 Myxococcaceae bacterium | reverse complement strand
TTCCTTTGGCGGAGGTACTTGCTTGGTCGCAGTCCCAACACCGATCGGATCTCCCGCGTTCCCTTCTCTTCTCGGCCCTACACCTTGTCGCTCAACTCCCCGCTCCGTGAATCTTCCGGGCTAGAGAGACGCGCGCCACGCTTCGCTAGCAGTTGATCGACAAGCACTTCGGTGTCGGCTCAACGATGCTGACAGAGGTCGCCTCGAACGACCCAGCTCCGACGAGTTCTCACGACGCATTTATTGAACTGCTGCGAGCAGCAGTCGAAAAGCTGCCGGCTCAAAGTCTGGGAGAACTGGCGTCGGCCGCTTTGGCTAAGCCGGACGGCAAGAAGAAGTAGACGTACCTGTCAAGATCGACGGGTGAGCCCTGCGCGGATCATCTCGTCGACCAGCGCTGCGGAGAGTTCGTCGTCGGTCTGCCCCGTGACCTTGAGCTCGACCAGCTCGAACTTCTTTGCGTTGGCCACCACCCACTCGATGTACTGCGCGAGGTTCAAGTGCTCGACGCCGAAGGCGATGTGCTTCATCGCCCGCACAATCTGAACCGGCGTGGCCTGGAACACCCGGTCGTCCCGCATGATGATCTTCATGACTTCGCTCCCTGGCGCGCGCGCCAATCGCCCGAGCTGATGGTGGGTCGACCTGCGGCCTGCTCAGGCGAGAGGACGTAGGTTTCAGCAGTAGTAGCCGTAGGTGTACTGCCCGTCGACCACCCGCTTGCCGCTCGTCTCGTACTGGTAGCTCGCGCCGCAGGCGCCGCACCACGCGAGCCCCTTGAGCAACTTCGGCTGCGAGGGAGCTCGGCCTGGGCAACGAGCGGGCTCGCGCTCCCGTCGGAGCTGCTGCACCAACGCCCACGTCTCGGTACCGACGATCTTCGGCACCTCCAACGAAATCCACTCAGATCGTGGCCGCGGCACCCCTCCCTTCCGCGGCCCCCAATACACCGTTCCGGTCAGCGCCTCTTCTCCGAGGAGCAACGTCACCCTGCTCTTGGACCACAGCTCGCCCGCCCGCGTTCGAAGCCCTCGTTGGTTGAGCGCCCGCGCGACCGACTTCGCGCCGCTGCCGGCGATGTAGAGGGTGAACGCCTCCCGAACGAGCTCGGCCTCGGCCGACGCCACCTCGAGCCGGTGACGCACGAGGCCGGGCCTGACCTCGACGGGAACGCTTCGGTAGCCGAACGGCGCGCGCGCTCCCGGCCAGAAGCCCTGCTTGACCGCCTCGCGCATCGCGGCGGAGGTCCTCAGGCCGTTGAGCTCTGACTCGTACTGGTCGATGCACTCGAAAAGTCCTTCCATCAGCGTCCCCATCGGGTCGTCGGCGAAATCCTGCAGAACGAACAGCACGCGGACACCTGACTTTCGGAGCTTGGTCTTGACGACGCGCGCATGGGTCGCGTCGCGGGTGAATCGGGACGTGTGGTGGACGACGATCGTGCTGATGGTGCTGGTGGGCTTGAGCGCATCGCCGAGCAGCCGATTGAACACGGGCCGGTTCGCGTCGGTACCGGACGCGCCCGCCTCGACGTACTCCTGCGCGATGAGCGCGCCGTGCCGCGCGGCGAACTCGGCGATCGCCTTGCACTGCGCAGGCAGAGAGAGGTCCTTCTCGGCCTGTTCCGCCGTCGAGACCCTCGCGTACGCCACCCAGGTGCTTCGCTCAGCGTGGGTGCGCATCGAGAGCCTCCTTCGGCGCGGGGCCGTCGAGGGCTTCGGCCACAGCCTGCTCGATCATCATTCGCTCCCAGGCAGGGACTACGTCGGGCAGCGGCACGAGGCCCGTAACCGAGAGTGAGAGTTCGCGCTTACGCTTCCGACGGAAGGGGGTCTGGTCCATGTCCGAGGCAAAGCCCGGTTCGAGCCAGGCAGGGGACGCCTGAGCGGCGCCCGCGCCAGCCGAAGCAACTCCAATGGGGTTCGAGGGAGATCGACTCGCGTTCATGTGTATGAAACGCGACCTCGAAGGGCCGAATGGGACACGAGGCCGGCGGATTCTCGGGCTACTTCCGCTCACCTGTGCGTGCTCGTCGTCGCTCGCAGCGGCCGTCCGATGAGAAGGGACGGCACCTACGACTGATGCAGGAGCCCACGCAAGAGGCCGATTCCCGCCCAGCGTCGACGACCTCGATGTGCCTGATTCGGGCGCCTCAGGGCTTCAGCTTGTAGGTGCGCTCGATGATGGTGGCCATGTCGGGCCCCTTCCAGTGAGGACGAACCCAGCTGAGCTTCTGCTCCTTCGCGCCTGAACGCGGGCGCCGCCAGTGCCCGCGCACCATGAAGCGCCGAAGCACCTGGCGCCCCTCCGAGTGCCTGTCGAGTTGCTGAAGGTTCCGCACCTGCGAAATCTCGATGGCGCCGGGCAGAAAGAAGACCTGGTCGGAGCTGAATACGACGGGCGCCCCACCTCGGAGTCGCGGCTTCTCGGTCGTCTTCGATGGTGGTGCCCGAAGCTCGCTCTCGACGCCGGCGCTGGAGGCATAGAGCACCGAGTTCAAGACGACCTGCAGCAGGCCACGGAGTGGGTTCGTCTGGGCCACGGCGTCGTCGACCGCGAGTGGCGCTTCTGCGTTCAGCCAGTCCTCGAGCGCCTCGTCACCGTTCAGCGGAACGGAGTGCTCCTCCATTACGGGCAGGTCGGCGCCCAGCGCATCGAAGGCGAAGCACACGTCGAGTCGTCGTTCGTCACCCCGACCGAACTCCGTGACGAACACAGTCACCGCCCGCAGGTACCGGCCCTTCAACGGGCAGGCTTCTCGCCGCGACAGCAGTCGCTCGCCCATCGAGAGGACGTGCCTGTCGGTGAAGGCGAGCGCGAAAGACGCGAAGGGCGCGCGCAGCTCTTCGGCGCGCACGTCGAGGTCGGTGCTCGCCAGCATGAAGGCGAGCGCCTCGTCGACCCAGAACGCCTTGCGCCGGTGGAGCTCGAAGTTCACCAGGCGCGGCATCCAGGGGGCGAGCGCTGATGCCGCTGGCTCGGCCCGAAGCGCACGTTGCAGTTCGAGATTCACACGTACCGCTTCGTCCGAGAGCACGGCCTCGGGGGTGGCAGCTGCTCGCGCGGGCTCCGCTGTCGCCTCAATGCCGGCGCGAAGCCCCGGGACGTCCTTCAGCAGGCGCTCGAAGGCCAGCGGCGGCGGGTGGTGCGGCGCGTCGTCGGTCAGCCCCAGCTCGTCCCACATCCACGACGGGTCGAAGGCAGGTGCACCCACCTGCAACGCGCGTTGGTACATGCCATCGAGGTCCTTCAGCAACTCGATGAGACGTGGGCGCATCGACGGCTTCGTCGAAGCAGCCCGCGGAGTCAGGTCGTCCAGGGCCGGCACGGGCAGGTCGAGCCACTCGCGGTAGTGCTTCGAGCTGAAGTCGAGGACGAGCGCGTCTTGCACCTCGGGCGGTACGCCGGTGTCCGGCCCCGGAACCTGGCGCCCGGCCTTCATCGCGTCGCGAAGGAGCACCTGCATGTCCTCGTGGGTCGTCCCGCGGTGCTTCACAGCCGCGCCCACGAGCTGCTCAATCAGCTCGCGCCCGCGCGTGCCCCGTCCGACCGAGTTTGCTTCGAGCTGCAGCACTCCCGACGTCAACGTGATGAGACCGAACGACACCTCCTCGTTCTTCGCGTTCTTGCCGGACCAGCTCCACGAGTCGCCCTGGGCTCGGGTCAGCGATGACGCGTCGAGCGCGGAGATGAGCGCCGAGCGGTCGACGACGTCGAATTTCACTCGCGTCATCACCATCTCCTCGCCGTCCGTGTTGGCGAGTTGCGGAATGGCCGGCTCGACGATCGAGCGCGCCCACAGCTCATGAACGTCGGGCACGATGGACTTGTAGAAGCGGGAGAGGTCGCTCCCAGGGTGTTCCTCGAGGAAGTCTTCACGGCTCTCGCGCAGCAGGTCTCGGAACACCTGGCCGCGCATAGGGGCGACGTGCATAAGACCCTCGAGTTCGGGCCGGCCTGAGGCTCCAGAGCCGACGACGCGGGTCGCAATCCAGTCGAAGCGATGGAGGCTGCGCGAAGCCGCCTTCTCCTGCACCGTGACGCGGTCACCCTCGATGAGGTCTCGCAGCGTCAGCGAATCGCCGGGCGTGAGGTCCTCGACTTCGTAGAGGCGCAGCGAAGAGGCCTTCATGATGCCCAGGTAGTTTCGCTCTCCGGTCGTGAGGCTCGCCTTCGTTGCGAGGAAGCGGTCCACCATCAGGTCGCCGGCCTCGAGTTCATGGTCGAAGACCGCCCAGTCGTCGAAGATCTGTTCGCTCACCGCGGTGAAGTGAGGGTTGGCGTTGAGATCATCGTCCTCGATGTCGCCGAGGGGGCCCCAGAACTGGTCAAGCGCGGCGTCGTCTTCACGGCCGAGGTGGTCGGCCACGGAGTCGAGCAGCTTGGTCCGCGCAGATATCCGCTCTGCACGCGAGTAACCGATGGGGGCTTTGTTGGCGCAGCACTTCTTGTACTTGAGGCCGCTGCCGCAGGGGCATTGCTCGTTCCGACCGACAGACATGGCCTGTGACATACGTGCACGGAGACCCGATGTCGTCAGCGCCTGAAAGCTCGCGAGGTACCGGCGCCGTGGGGAACATCTTCAGCGCTCTCCAGAAACGACCCACCTCTGCTCTGTAGAACCGGACCAGGCGAGGAACGCGATCGCGACTGCGGAGTCAGCGAACAAGACACATGGTCACCGGTCCCTCTCCCTCAGAGCCCGCG
>JBILEB010000297.1:0-4719 GCA_044352295.1 Myxococcaceae bacterium | reverse complement strand
GCCGTCGGCCAGGTGGGGTTGAGCCGCGCCGCCGCCTCGAAGTGCTGGTGGGCCTCGTCCAGCGCCCCGCGCGCCTCGAGCGCGAAGCCCAGGTTGGTGTGCGCGAGGAAGTTGTCGGGCTCCACGTCGAGCGCGTGTCGGAAGGCGACCTCGCTCGAGGCGTAGAACGGCAGGCTTCGGCGAGTCAGGCCCGCGCAGGCGATGACGAGGAGCGCTCCGACGATGGCCAGGGACCGCGACGGCCAGCGCCACAGCGACGCGAGGCCCACCACGACGCCCGACAGCGGCAGGTAGAGCCACCGGTCGGCGATGAGCTGACCGCCAATCTGCACCAGTCCGGACACCGGCAGCAGCAGCGCGAGGAACCACCACCAGGCGAACGCGGCGCTCGAGCGGCTCCGCGCGGCCCAGGCCGAGACTCCAGCGAGGACGACGCCGCACGCGAGCCCGAGGCCAGGCGGGAGCGGTCGCAACGGGTGGAAGAGGGAGACCTCCACGGGCCAGAGGAGCCTCCCGACGTTGGTGACGAGGGCCACCGAGGCGTTGGCGAGCCGGTCGAGGAGCCCGATGGCCTCGACGGTGGGCATGGTACCGGCCGAGCGCTGGCCCACCACGGCGACGAGGGCGAACGCCGCTGAGAGCGCGAAGAGCGGCCACTTCTCGAGCACCCGCGCGACGAAGGGCTCTTGTCGGTCGAGCGGCCAGCGGTCGAGCGCGAGGAGCAACAGGGGGAGCGGCAACACCGTCGGCTTGCACAGCAGCGCGATGAGGAAGACGCCAGCGGTGAGCGTGAGCCGCCCGCGGCCGGGCCGTTCGAGCCACCACGCCCACGCCAACAGCGCGAGGAAGAAGAAGACGGCGCTCAGGACATCTTTGCGCGTCGACACCCAGGCCACGGACTCGAGGCGCAACGGGTGGACGGCGAAGAGGGCACCCGCCAGCGCCGCCACCTCGAAGCGCAGGCGCAGTCGGCGCCAGGCGAGGAAGCACAGCGCGGTGGCCACCGCGTGGAGGAGCAGGCTGGTGCGGTGGTGGGCTCCGGCGTCCAGGCCGAACCACGTCACGTCGAGCGCGTGCGACAGCCACGTCAGCGGGTGGAAGTGGCCTGTCTCGGCGCTCGAGAAGGCCCAGCGCACGGTGTCCCAGGTGAGGCCCGCGCGAACGTGGGCGTTGGCCGTGACGTAGAGGTCGTCGTCGAAGTTGAGGAACTCGAACTGCGTCACGGGCGCGAAGACGAGCAGCGCCAGCGCCACGAGCGCCGCGGACGTCAAGGTGTCGCGGGTGGGGTCCCGGCCGTCCATCCACGTGCCTCACACCACGCTCCCGGTCCCTTCGCCACTGAGCACGGTGTGACGGCGCCGGGTTCGGGGTCGTGGACGGAGCGGTGGCTCAGAGCGCGGCGCCGAGGGTTGGGTGCTGGACTGGGTGTCGTCCACGACGTCCGTCCCGTCGTCGATTGGACTGGGACGGCCTCCAGCGACGAGCTCGAGCTTGCCTGGGCTCGTCTCTGCTTCGCTGCGCCTGCCCATGTGGCCTCGACGCCCACGAGGCGGAGTCCGGCGCGGGAGGTGCGTCGCAGGGAGCGCGTCGGTGCGGGCCTTCGTTCGCTCGACGTGATGGCAGGTTGGGCCCGTGGCGGACCTGCGATATCGCCGCGACCTGCCGATGCGCCTGCCCCGAGTCGCCCTCGTCTTTCCACCGACCGGCCCCTACTGCCGAGAGGACCGGTGCCAGTCGTACTTCGCCTTCGACCTCGTGCCGTCGATGCGGCCGCCGCTGGAGGAAGTGGAAGCGGCGGCTGGGGTCCGTTCTGCAGGAGGGACGCCCTGGCTCCTGGACGCGCCCGCGATGCAGCTCTCGGCGTCCGAGGCCTCCACGCGCATCGTGGCGTTTCGGCCCGACGTCGTCGTCGCGACCGCCACCTTCGGCTCGCTGCAGGACGACCTCGCGTTCCTTGCCGGCGTGCGTGCGCGGCTCCCGGGCATCCCCGTCGGGTTGCGGGGGGCTCCGGCGACGGTGTTCGGCCAGCCGCTGCTCGCCGAGGCGCCTTCGCTCGACTTCCTCATCCGCGGGGAGCCGGAGCTCTCCTTCGCCGCCCTGGTGCGTGATGGACTCGAGGGCGTCGGCCTCATCACGCGGGACCGGACGAGCCCAGCGCCACTCGCCGAGCGCCTGGACGAGTTGCCCCGGAGTGACCGCTCCGTCCTCACGCCCTCGTTGTACCGGGTGCGGGGAACGCCCTTTCCGCAGGCGACGGTTCGCGTTCAGCGCGGGTGTCCGTTTCCTTGCACGTACTGTCTGGTGGCGTCGGTCTCGGGCCGGCGCGCGCGACATCGGTCTGCGGACGACATCGCCGATGAGATGGCGTCGGTGTGGCGGGACGGGACGCGCTTCTTCTACCTCCGGGCCGACACGCTCACCCTCGACCGCGACTGGGCGCACGGGCTGGCCGAGGCGATTCGCCGTCGGGTGCCGGGCGCGAAGTGGGTCAGCACGACCCGGGTGGACTGCGTCGACGAGAAGGTGCTGCGCGCGCTGGCACAGGCCGGGTGTTACGGCCTGAGCTTTGGCGTCGAGACCGGCAGCGTCGAGCTGGGGCGCAAGGTGAAGAAGGTGCCCGACGCCGAGGCCACGGCCGCCGCCTTCCGCGCGTGTGACGCCGCCGGCATCGTCTCGCTCATGTACGTGATGCTCGGGTTCATCTGGGAGACGCCGGCCACGCTCGAGGAGACCGAAGCCTTCGTGCAGCGGGTGCGGCCCGACCTGTTGACGCTGTTGTGGGCCACCGCCTACCCGGGCACGGGGTACTTCGAGCAGGTGCAGGCCGAGGGCTACGTGCCGTCCCAGCGCTTCGCCCAGGCGGAGCACACCCTCGAGCCGAAGGCCCTTTCGACGAACGTCATCAGCCGGCGGGCGGCGCAGCTGACTGTTCGCCACTACGCCCGCCCCTCGGTGGTGGCGTCGGTGGTGCGCAAGCTGCCGGCGCCGGCGCTGGCCCGGGCGTTCCTCGCGCACCTCGCGAAAGGCCGCTGAAGCGCTCCAACCACTGCTTGCCTGGGGACGGCCGTCGACTACTGTGAACGACGACGTGGCGCAGGAAACCGAGCTCGGCGGATACCAACTCGTGGGTCGTCTCGCCGTTGGCGGGATGGCCGAGGTCTACCAGGCGCGCCCACGTCCCAGCACCCAGCGCAGCCCTGGCGAGCCCGACGACATCGTCATCAAGCGGCTGCTGCCGAGCTACCGGAACGACGCGGCCTGGGTGAAGCAGTTCGTCGACGAGGCGAAGCTCACCGTGCGGCTGCGCCACCCGAACATCGTGCGCACCTTCCGCTGCTTCAAGGCGGGCAGCGACTACCTCATGGTGCAGGAACTCGTATCGGGCCGGACGCTCCAATACATGATGGACGCGTTCAAGCAGGCCGGGCAGCTGATGCCGATGTCGGCGTCGACGTACATCGGCATCTGCCTGATGAAGGCGCTCGACTACATCCACCGGGCGAAGGTGGGCGAGGGCGGCGCGACCATCGTGCACCGCGACGTCAACCCGGCGAACATCCTCCTGTCGGTCGCAGGTGACGTGAAGCTGACCGACTTCGGCGTGGCCGAGGTCGAGGGCGTCATGCGCGGCGACCAGGGCGCGCTGCGGGGGACCATCTCGTACATGAGCCCCGAGGCGGTGCTGGGGCAGGCGGTCGACCACCGGGCCGACATCTTCGCGGCGGGCACCATTCTCTGGGAGCTCTTCACCGGCCAGCGGCTGTTCGCAGGCAACAGCGAGATGGAGATGATGCACAAGGTGCGCGACTGTCGCGTGCCACCGGTGCAGGTGCACAACAACGAGGCGCCGGACATGGCCGTCGCCATCATCCGCAAGGCGACGCTCGCCGACCGCAGCCTCCGGTTTCAGACGGCCTCCGAGATGGCGAAGGCCCTCGAGGTGCTTGCGCGACGCAATGGCTGGCCCATCACCGTGGACGCGTTGACGCCGCTGTTGGGCGGCTAGGCGATGCGCGGGGCGGTGCTGGTGGTGCTCCTGGCCGTCCTCGGGTGTCGGCGGGTGCCGGGACCTGCGGCGGACGCGTGGCTCCAGGTGAGGAACGTCACGCTCGCCTTCCCCGCGGAGGAGCAGGGCGACCTCTTCTTCGAGGTGGAGCTCCCGCCCAACGTCATCCGCGCGGCCTCGGCGAAGTGGGAGCTGTGGCTTTCAGGCCGTCGGTTCGCCGAGGGGGTGCTGATGGCGCCGCCGACGATGACGGATGGCTCGGGCGTACGTCGGCTGCGCATCGAAGCGCCGCTCGCGTGGAAGCACCTCGGCTGGCGAGACGGCGCGCAGTTCCTCGACGTCGGGGTGCGCGGCGAGGTGATGCCGTGGGGTGCGCCGGAGGCCACCCGGCTCCCGTTTCGGTCCCGAACGCAGGTGCTCGTCACCGGCGCGCCGCGCCTCGATGACGGCACGCTCGACGCTGTGGCCCGGTGAGGTTCACGCTCATGACCGGCCCGTCACGCCTCGAGGACGGTGCGCTCGACGCCTTCACGCGCTGAGACTCACTTCTTCGGAGCAGGCGCGGGCGCCACCGGCCGCAGCGCCTCGCCCGCGCGGGCCTTCTTCCCCTTCACGGCGAGCTCGGCGATGGGGCTCTCGGCGAGGGCTTCCACCCTGGAGGGGTCCCTCGCGACGAAGGCGGTGTCCGAGGCGGCCGTGGTGCCACTGGCCTG
>JBILEB010000296.1:0-4734 GCA_044352295.1 Myxococcaceae bacterium | reverse complement strand
TCACCACCTTCGGGTTCGCGAAGGTCGGCAGGTCCTTGACGGTGAAGACGGTGTACGGGCCGAAGCGATCCTGGAGCAGCACCGCGCGCGAACAATCGGGAGAGAACACGTCGAAGCTCCAGTCCGAGAAGGCGAGCTCGCCACGCGGAGTGAACGGCACCTCGTGGCCGTCGGCGAAGACGAAGGCGAGCGACCGGACGCCATAGGTCTTCGGCACGGGACGGCCTTCGACGGCGAGTTCCTCGAGGTCCTCCGCGCTGCCCCGAAAGACCGCGGTGACGTCACCGCACTGCACCGCGTGGTACGCGCCGGCCCGGGTCACTTCGGTGGGGCTGGGCCCCTTCTTCGCCGAAGCAGTCGGCGCCGGCGGTGGCGAAGCGGGCGCCTCTTTTCGACAGGCGCACAGCGTGAGGACGACGGCGAGCACGAAACGCATCACGCCTCGATGTGTAACCCGGCACGCGCACAAGTCGAGCGTCGCTCCTCCTCTGACGGACGCATGACGCAGCCGGCGTCGTCCGCTACAAGCGCCGCGATGGCCAGCGACCGTGAGCAGATGTTCCTCGAGATGACGCGCGAGTTCCCCGATTCCCCGATGGGCTTCTTCTCGCTCGGCCGGCTCTACCTCGACGAGAAGCGGTGGGCCGAGAGCGTGAAGGCCCTCGCCGAGGCCGTGCGTCTGGACCCGAACTATTCCGCCGCGTGGGTGGCGCTGGGTGACGCGCAGGTTGGCCAGGGCCAACGCGACGACGCGAAGGCGACCTGGCAGCGCGCGCTCGAAACACCCCATGCGCGCCGCGACCTGAGCCTGCAGGCCGACCTCGACCAGCGCATTCGCGACCTCGACGACTTCTGAAGCGGTTGCAGTCGTTGCTTGCCTTCCCCCCGCGCGAGGGGCGAGGAAGCCAGACCGCCATGACGCCCTCTTCCTCCGCGCACCTGCCGCTCGGCGACCAGCGCACCGGCCGCTTCTACGGCCACGACATCCTCTCGGTGGCGCAGTTTTCCCGCGACGACCTCGAGTACATCTTCGGGGTCGCCGAGGCGATGCGAACGATGGTGCAGCACGTCGGCACCATCGACCTGCTCAAGGGGAAGATCCTCGCCAACCTCTTCTACGAGCCCTCGACGCGCACGCAGTCGTCCTTCATGGCCGCGATGCAGCGCCTCGGCGGCAGCGTCATTCCCATCAGCGAGGTGCGGTACTCGTCGGTCTCGAAGGGCGAGTCGCTCCCCGACACCGTGCGCACGCTCGAGTGCTACGCCGACATCATCGTGCTTCGGCATCCCGAGCTCGGAGCGGCAGCGCAGGCGGCCGCCGCGGCCCGCAAGCCCATCATCAACGCGGGCGACGGCCCCGGCGAACACCCCACTCAGGCGCTGCTCGACCTCTTCACCATCGTGGAGGAGCTGGGCCACGTCGACGGGCTGACCGTCACGATGCTGGGCGACCTCAAGTTCGGCCGCACCGTGCACTCGTTGTCCCGGCTGCTCTCGCTCTTCGACGTGACGCTGAACTTCGTCTCGCCCGAGCAGCTCAAGATGCCCGAGAAGGTGACGGCCGAGCTGACCCGTCGCGCGGTGAAGTTCTCGGAGCACTCCCGCCTCGACGCCGTCCTCGCCCAGAGCGACGTGCTGTACGTCACGCGCGTGCAGAAGGAGCGCTTCGACGACCTCGCGCTCTACGAATCGCTCAAGCACGCCTTCGTCATCACGCCCGAGACGATGAAGGCCGCGAAGCCGAAGATGGCCCTCATGCATCCGCTCCCGCGGGTCGGAGAGATCGCCACCGAAGTGGACGCCGACCCGCGGGCTGCCTACTTCCGACAGATGGAATACGGCCTCTTCGTGCGCATGGCGCTGTTGGCCATGGTGCTGGGCAAGGCCTGACCGTCACTCGCGGACGTGGCCGTTGAGCGTCTTCTCGGGCTTCGGCGCGAGCTGCCCGCGGAGCATCGTGCTGACGAGCGCCTGCGCCAGGCCGGCCCCATCTCCGCCCACGGCAATGTCGGGCACCACCTTCACGCCGTGCTCGCCCAGCGTGCCGGCCACCTGGAGCGCGACGAACGCCTCTCGCCCCATCGCCTGCACGCCCTCGCGGTACGCCTCGGCCCGCGCGAGCCCCGTCGCTTTCGTCGCGTGCGCCTCTGCTTCACCGGAGACCCGCGTGCCTTCCGCCTGCGCCTGGGCCTTGAGCCGCATCGACGTCGCCTCGGCCTCGGCCGCGAGCTTCACCCGCGCCGCGTCACCTCGCGCCGTCTCCTCCATCGCGAGCGCGTTCTTCTGGCTGATGGCCACCATCTGCTCGCTGCGCACCACCTCGGCCTGCATGTTGGCGATCGACGTCTCGCGCTCGAGCTGCTGCCGGCGCGTCTGCGCCTCCCGCTGGACCTCGTAGGTGCGCTGCAGCTCCTCGGCGATCTTCCGGTCGGTCTGCGTCTTCATCAGCTCGGCCGGCGGCTGGATGTCGCCGATGAGCGTGTCGATGCACTCGATGTCGTACGCCGCGAGCGCCTGCCGAATCGCGGCGTAGGCCTCGGCCTGCCGCTGGCTGCGCGCCGAGAGGAACTCGAGCACGGTGACCTCCTGCGCCGAGTTGCGGAAGTAGTTCGCCACCGTCGGCTGGAGCACGTGGTCGACCAGGTTCTGCATCGAGCCCACCCGCGAGATGACCCGTGGGGCCTGACGCATGCCGATGTGGATGATCTGCGAGACGTCGAGCGTGAAGCTGAAGCCGTCCTTCGAGCGCACCGTCACCGCGCCCAGCTTTGCGTCGTACTGGTGCTGCTCGATGCGCTGGGACCAGTTGAGGACGATGTTCGTGGTGGGCACGAGCTCGACCTTCATCACCCGGCTGTTGATGGGGTGCCGGCCCGGCAGGAGCGCGTCGATCCACACGCCCTTTCGGCCGCGCTCGACGAGATCGCCGTGCGTGAAGTCCTCGCCCGAGAGGTCCAGGTGCTCGCGGCCGACGTAGCTCACCACCACGCCCACGAAGCCGATGGGGATCTCGGTCATCGGAACGAGGTCGACGCGCACGAACCAGGGGTTCAGGTTCCACGAGCCGGCGAGCAGCACCTGCTCCTGCAGCCCGCGCCCACCGCCGGCGTCGATGAAGGCCTGAGCGCGCTGGAAGTTATCGTGGCCCTCGACGACGGCCGCCGCGAGGTCTCCCGTCGCGATGGGCCGCCCGTCGAGCGTCGACACGATGCCCACCTTGTCGGCGGGGACATTGAAGACCTCGAGCTCAGAGGGGTGCATGCCGAAGCGGCCGGCCGTCGCGGCGGTGACGACCTGAAACAGCGACGGGTTGATTCGGTACGTGCCCGCGCGCAGGAACCCGAGCTGACGGCCACGCTCACCCCCGTTCATCAAGAAGGCGCGCGCGTTCTGGAAGTCGTCGCACTCCACCTCGTGCCCGAGGATGTTCTCCGCGGGCGTGGCGTCACCATCGGCCGCCACCACGAGCCCAATCTGTCCCGGGGGAATCACCACGAGGGGCACCCGACGGATGAGGTAGCGCCAGCGCCAGAGCCCGAAGTGCCAGCCCGGCGGGAGCAGATCCGCTTGGTAGCCCGCCTCGCCCTCGAGCGCGATGAGCCGGCCCGGCGGCAACGGCTTGCCAAAGCGCCGCACCACCAGCCCTGATTCGTTCGCGCCGATGACGTGCAGCCCGAGCAGCACGACGCCGAGGCCTCCCATCACCAATGCGATCACACCCACGCCTGCCAGCCACATCACCATGACGCACTCCTTGTGAACGGGTTGGAGCCGGGAAGTGCACCCCCTGCGCCACGGGCCAACCGTCCGCCGCGCCGATGAACACGACCCTGGGAACATGAATCAAATCACGCCGACCACGACTCCAATCGGCTCTCGTGCTGAGCTGCGCCCCATGCCCCGATTGCGATTCGTTGGAGACGCTCCGAGCGCTGCCGTGACCGAGCTGCTGGTGCGGGCTGGGTGGAAACTCGACGAGGCGACTCCCGAGGTGGTCGTGCACGTGTCGAAGGTGGTGCCGCCTCGTCCACCGGCCGGCGCGTGGATCTGGATCCCACCGGCTCCGCCCACGGCGGCAACGCTCCGGCAGGCGCTCGAGCGCGGCGCCCTCGACGTCTTTCCATCGACCAAGGACTGGGAGCGCCGCCTCCTCGCGCGCCTCGAAGACGTGGTGCAGCCCGAGACACCGCTCACCCCACCCCGCCACGTGGTCGCGGAGTCGAAGGCGATGCAGCAGCTCCTTCGACGGCTCCACCAGGCCGCGCAGACCTCCATGCCCGTGCTGCTCACCGGAGAGACCGGCACCGGCAAGGAGCTCGCTGCGCGCCTCATTCACGACTGGTCGCCGCGCCGCGCGCGCACCTTCGTGCCCATCACCTGCGCGGCGATTCCCAACGAGCTGATGGAAGGCGAGCTCTTCGGCTACACGAAGGGCGCGTTCTCGGGCGCGGTGAAGGACTACGACGGCCTGCTCGTCGCCGCCGAGGGTGGAACGGTCTTCCTCGACGAGGTCGACGACACGCCCTTCTCCCTGCAGGTGAAGCTGCTGCGCGTGCTGGAGGACCGCGTGGTGTCCCGGCTGGGAGAGTCGAAGTGGCGCGCGGTCGACTTCCGCATCATCGCCGCCACCAACCGCGACCTGCGCCCGCTCATCCACGAAGGTGAGTTCGGCGCCGACTTCTACGAGCGCCTCGCGACCGTGCTCATCGAGCTGCCGCCGCTGCGCGCGCGCCT
>JBILEB010000169.1:0-15948 GCA_044352295.1 Myxococcaceae bacterium | reverse complement strand
CGCTTCAAGTGCTTCGGCTGTCAGGCCGGCGGTGACGCGATCAGCTTCGTGCAGCGGCTGCTCGGCAAGCCCTTCGTCGACACCGTGCAGGATCTCGCCAAGGAGCTGGGCATCGATCTCGAGGCCGGCGTCGATCCGGCGATGCGCGAGAAGCAGCAGATCAAGGACGCCACCGACTTCGCGGCTCAGCACTTCCAGCAGCGCCTGTGGGACCCCTCCGTCGGCCACCACGCGCGCGAGTACCTGCGCAGCCGCGGGCTCACCGATGATCTGATGCGCGCCTTCGGGCTGGGCTGGGCGCCGATGGCATGGACGGATCTGGCCGATCGCCTCCGGGAACAGGGCCTGCTCGCGTTCGGAGAGAAGGCGGGCCTGGTGTCCGCGCGCACCAGGGGCGAGGGCTTCTACGACATGTTCCGCGGGCGCGTGATGATCCCCATCCGCTCGCCCGAGGGCCGCACCATCGCGTTCGGCGGCCGGCTCCTCGAGGGTGACGATGGCCCGAAGTACCTCAACTCGAAGGAGTCGCGGCTCTACAACAAGAGCGAGGTGCTCTACGCGACCGACCTGGCGCGCGACGAGATCCGCAAGAAGAAGTCGGCGGTGTTGTGCGAGGGCTACTTCGACGCCATCGGGCTCCATCAGGCGGGCGTGAAGCACGCGGTGGCGCTGTGCTCGACCGCGCTGACGCCCGGGCACATGAGCCTGCTCTCCCGGCTCGAGGCGAAGGAGCTGGTGCTGCTCCTCGACGGTGACGAGGCCGGTCGCAAGGCGGTCGAGCGGCTCGCCGGCGCCATCCTCGCGGCAGGCCAGTCGTCACGCGTGGCCGTGCTGCCCGAGGGCGAAGATCCCGACACCTTCGCGAAGAAGGTGGGCGCCGAGGCCGTGCAGCAGCTCGTCAAGCAGGCCCGGCCGCTCACGGAGCACCTGTTCACCACCCTGCTCCCCGGCGGGCCCGGCGCGAGCTTCGAAGAGAAGATGAGCGCGCTCGATCGCCTCAAGGTGATCACCGCGCAGCTCCCGGTGGGCCTGGTGCGCAGCGCCTTCTTCGGCGCCATGGCGAAGCACTTCGCGATCCCCGCCTCCGAGCTCGAGGCGGCCCTCAAGAGCAAGCTGCCCCAGACAGTTCGCGCGGCGCCGAAAGCGGGGCCTGCCGAGCCGCCTCCCCAGCCGATGGAGACCCTCTACGCGGCCTGTGTGCTGCGCGATCGCCGGCTCCTCGCGAGGGACGAGTACCGCTGCTTCGACGAGCTCAAACACCTGGGCGTGCGCACGCTCATCGCCGCCATCCAGTCCGGCACGGCGCCCGAAGAGGCCCTGTACGAGGCCAGCGACGTGGTGAAGCAGGCGCTCGCTGGGGGTCGCGATCAACTCCCCCTGGACGACCAGGCCCTGGAACCGGCGTTCCTCGCCATCGGTCGAAGGCTCAAGCTGCGCTCCATCGAGGAGCAGCTGGCCCGGATCGCCCGGGAAACGGCTCAAACTCCAGGGGCTTCCGAGCTCACCGACGACGCCAGGGCCCTCCTCGAACAGCGGGGGCAGTTGTTGGGCCTCAAACAGCGTCTGTTGTCACAAAAGTAGGGGCCGCCCGCGTTGGGCCCATGAGCATGCAGTTATTTGAATTCCGTCCGGTCTTTAGGGTAAGGGCCCGGGCTTTCCGCAGTTTTTTCATACCTTGCAAGGTGCTCCTGACCATGCCGAACAAGAACGCCCGCGCCGACGACAAGAAGAAGACCGAGAAGGATCCGAAGAAGAAGGTGGTGCCGGCAAAGGCGGCGGAGCCCGAGAAGAAGCGCGTGTTCGTCAGGCCCGCGGGCAAGCCGGCCGGCGCGACGGCGACGGGCCCGCAGCAGGACGCGACCTCGCTCGCCCGCGCGAAGCTGCTCAAGACCAAGGGCAAGGGCGTTTCCGAGGTCGACGGTGACGAGGTCGAGGAGCAGGCCGAGGAGGCGATGCTCGAGGCCGAGGTCGATCCCGATGCGCAGAAGGACGAGGTCGAAGAGGAGCCCGTCACCGAGCGCAAGGAGGTCAAGGACCTCGTCGAGTCCGGCAAGCAGAAGGGCTTCCTCACCTATGACGAGGTGAACGACGCGCTCCCCGCCGACGTCGTCTCGTCCGACCAGATCGACGACGTGATGTCGATGTTCGGCGACAACGAGATCGAGGTCGTCGACGCGCAGAAGTCCGTCGACAACACCGAGGTCAAGCCGACCGTCGCCGCCGAAGAGGAGCAGGAGAAGAAGAAGGAAGAGGAGGCCGAGGAGGAGGAGGAAGAGGCCCCCAAGATCGCCGACGAGCCGGGCGCCAAGTCGAACGACCCGGTGCGCCTGTACCTGCGCAAGATGGGCTCGGTCTCGCTGCTCACCCGCGAGGGCGAGGTCGAGATCGCCAAGCGCATCGAGGACGGCGAGAAGGAAGTGATGCGCGCCCTGCTCGACTGCAAGGTCGCGGTCACCGAGGTGATGGAGATCGGCCCCCGCCTCAAGGCCGGCAAGCTGCGCATTCGTGAAGTGCTGAAGGACGCCCCCGAGGAGCCGGCCCGCGAGGAAGAGGAAGAGGCCGAGTACGAGGCCGAGGCCGTCGTCGAAGGCGCAGAGGGCGTCGAGGCCGTGCCGGGCGCTCCGAAAGAGATTCAGCTCAACCAGGCCGAGCTGAACCGCATCGAGACCATCAACAAGCAGATCGAGAAGTTCCGGAAGATCTACAAGGACCTCGAGGACGTCGAGGAGGACCTGGGCGGGCGCAAGAAGCTCTCCGAGGTCAAGCGCAAGGAGCTCAAGGCCGAGGCCGTCGAGCTGCGCGAGAAGCTGATGGAGGCGCTCGAGGAGATGCGCCTGTCGAAGAAGATGATCGACCGGGTCGTCAAGCACGTCTCGGACATGATCGACGCCGTCGACAACGCCGAGGACGAGCTGCGGCAGATCGAGCGCCAGTACGGCGTGCCGCTCAACGAGCTCAAGCTGTGGCTCAAGGAGTCCACCGGCAACCCGCAGGCCCTCAAGCGGCTCGCGCGCAAGCTCAACACCACCGACGAGCTCGTCGAGGCGCTCGACCGAGACGTCCGCACCGCGCTGCGCCGCATCAAGAAGGTCGAAGAAGACGCGGGCATGGAGATCGACCTGCTCCGCAAGAAGCACGAGGCCATCAAGCTCGGTGAGCGCCGGGCCGAGCGCGCCAAGAGCGAGCTCGTCGAGGCCAACCTGCGCCTCGTGGTGTCGATCGCCAAGAAGTACACGAATCGCGGCCTGCAGTTCCTCGACCTGATTCAGGAAGGCAACATCGGCCTCATGAAGGCCGTCGACAAGTTCGAGTACAAGCGCGGCTACAAGTTCTCGACCTACGCCACCTGGTGGATCCGTCAGGCCATCACCCGCGCCATCGCCGATCAGGCCCGCACCATCCGCATCCCGGTGCACATGATCGAGACGATCAACAAGCTCATCCGCACCAGCCGGTACCTCGTCCAGGAGATCGGCCGCGAGCCGACGCCGGAAGAGATCGCCGAGAAGATGGAGCTGCCGCTCGACAAGGTCCGCAAGGTCCTGAAGATCGCCAAGGAGCCCATCTCGCTCGAGACGCCCATCGGCGAGGAAGAAGACAGCCACCTCGGCGACTTCATCGAGGACAAGGCGCTGGTGAAGCCCGACGACGCCGTCATCAACATGAACCTGGCCGAGCAGACCCGCAAGGTGCTCGCCACGCTGACGCCGCGTGAAGAGAAGGTGCTCCGCATGCGCTTTGGCATCGGCGAGAAGAGCGACCACACGCTGGAGGAGGTCGGTCAGGACTTCGAGGTGACGCGCGAGCGCATTCGGCAGATCGAGGCCAAGGCGCTGCGGAAGCTGCGGCACCCGTCGCGCTCGAAGCGGCTCAAGAGCTTCGTCGAAGGCCAGTAACGCCGCTGGAGAGGGGGCAGTGCTCCGCCCTGCTCCGGGGCGTGGTGTCGTCGCCAGGCCTCCTGTCGATGGCGGTGCTTGCCGCTGGCAACTGGGGGCTGCCCGCCGCGTGGAGCCGTCTGCCCGGGCCAGCGACCTTTCGGCGTGCGACCGAGGCCTACCGCCGTGGTCGATTCGGCGAAGCCATCGAGACGTGGTCAAAGGCACTCGAGCGGTTCCCGACCGGCCTGGGCCCCGGCGCCTGGCTCTTCCGGGGCATGGCGAGGCTGCGACTCTGGCAGCTTCGTCCAGCCATCGACGACTTGCGCTCCGCACGCCGGTTGGCCCGGATCTTCCGACGAGAGTGGTTGGCCGGCATCGACGCCGAGTTGGTGCTCGCCGACGCCCTCCTGGGTCGCGACCGGCGAAACGAAGCGGCCCTCGCGGCGCGGCTCGACGTCGGCCACGGGGCCCTGATCGAGGCGTTGGCGCGGCTGCGCGAAGGCGCCTTCGACGCAGCGCTCGCGGTGCTGCGGTCGCCCGAGGCCCGCCAGAGCAGCGGCACCCTGGGCGAGCTGGTGCGCGTGCTCGAGGCGTGGTGCCACTTCGAGCTTCGTCGCGAGGTGGTACCGGTCGACGTGGTTTCGCTCTTTCGTGAGGGCAGCGGCGACGAGCTGCTCGCCGCGTGGCCCGGCCTCGCGCGCTTCCTCGAGCAGGCGAGAGCGCGCTGAGGGATTCAGCCCTTCGTCTGCTCGAAGCCTTCGACCGGCCAGCCGCGCACGAGGTCGAGCTGCGCGTGGTGCGTCAGGTCGATCATCAGCGGCGTCACCGAGGCCAGGTGCTCGTCGTGCACCGCCGTCACGTCGGTGCCGACTTCCTTCTCGTGCTCGTACCCCGTGCCGCCAATCCAGTAGTACTTGCGGCCGCGGGGATCTTCCTTCTCGATGACGTCGGCGCCGTAGCTGTGCCGTCCGGCCCGCGTGACCCGGTAGCCCTTGATGGCCCCGTAGGCCGGCATGTTCACGTTCAGCAGCATGCGCGGCGGCAAGGGACGGGTCAGCAACGACTTCACCAGCGCCTGGGCGAACTGCGCGGCGTGCTCGAAGACGAACGTGCGGCGGCTCACGAGGCTGAAGGCCACCGCGGGGATGCCGAGGATCGCGCCCTCCATCGCCGCGGCCACCGTGCCTGAATAGATGACGTCATCGGCGAGGTTGGGGCCGTGGTTGATGCCCGACACCACGAGCGTCGGCCGAGCCGCCTTCATCAGGTGGTTCACCGCCACGTACACGCAGTCGGCTGGCGTGCCGTCGATGGCGAACTGCCGCTCGGCCACCTGCCGGATCCGCAAGGGATCGTGCAGCGACAGCGAGTGCGAGGTGGCGCTCTGCTCGTGGAGCGGCGCCACCACCCACGTCTCGGCGAGCGGCTCCATCGCCATCACCAGCGCGTCGAGCCCCTTCGCGTGAATGCCGTCGTCGTTGCTGACGAGGATCCGCGGCGTGGTCACGACGCGACCTTGATGGAGCCCTTCCCGGCGTACCGCGCGCCGGCGCCGAGCTCTTCTTCGATGCGCAACAGCTGGTTGTACTTGGCCACACGATCCGACCGGCTCGCCGAGCCCGTCTTGATGAGGCCGCAGTCGAGCCCCACCGACAGGTCGGCGATGGTGGTGTCTTCCGTCTCGCCAGAGCGGTGGCTCATCACCGAGGTGAAGCCCGCGCGGTGGGCCATGCGCACGGCGTCGAACGTCTCGGTCAACGTGCCGATCTGGTTCACCTTCACCAGGATCGAGTTGGCGACGCCTTCCGTGATGCCCTTCGACAGCCGCGTGACGTTGGTCACGAAGAGATCGTCGCCGACGAGCTGCACCTTCTTGCCCAGCGCGTCGGTGAGCTTCTTCCAGCCGTCCCAGTCGTCCTCGGCGCAGCCGTCTTCGATCGACACGATCGGGTACTTCGCGACCAGGTCCGCGTACCAACCCACCAGCGCCGCGGGATCGTACGCCTTGCCCTCGCCCTTGAGCTTGTAGGTCTTGGACGCCTTGTCGAAGAACTCGCTGGCCGCCACGTCGAGGCAGAGCCCGATCTGCTCGCCGGCCTTGAAGCCCGCGGCGGTGATGGCCTCCATGATCAGCTTGAGCGCCTCTTCGTTGGCCGGCAGGTCCGGCGCGTAGCCGCCCTCGTCGCCGACGCCGGTCGCGAGCTTCTTGCCTTTGAGGATCTTCTTCAGCGCGTGGAAGATCTCGGCGCCCCAGCGCAGCCCTTCGGCGAAGGAGCCCGCGCCCCAGGGGAGCACCATGAACTCCTGCACGTCGACGCGGGTGTCGGCGTGCGCGCCGCCATTCAAGATGTTGAGCATCGGCACCGGCAGGGTGCGCGCCTGCACGCCACCGACGTACCGATACAACGGCAGGCCCACCTGGGTCGCCGCCGCGCGGGCCGTCGCCATCGAGACCGCGAGGATCGCGTTGGCGCCGAGCTTCGCCTTGTTCGGCGTGCCGTCGAGCTCGAGCATGCGGTGGTCGACCGCGAACTGATCGGCGCCGTCCATGCCCGTCACTGCGGGGGCGATCACGTCATTGACGTGCTGCACGGCCTTGCGCACGCCTTTGCCGAGGTAGCGGCCCTTCTCGCCGTCGCGCAGCTCGTTGGCCTCGTGCTCGCCGGTGGAGGCTCCCGAGGGGACGGCCGCGCGCCCGAAGACGCCGGTGTCGAGCACCACCTCGGCCTCGACGGTGGGGTTACCGCGTGAATCGAGAATCTCCCGCGCCTTGACGTGAACGATTTCGGTCATGACCGCGGCTTGTAGCGGGAAGGAATCTCGTTCTCCACCGCCTTGGAGGCTACGCTCTCCGGCATGCGGCGCTTCGGGCTCGTGCTCTCCGACCTGCACCTCGGCAGCGGGCATCAGCGCGGCCGCATCAACATCTACGACGACTTCAAGGAAGACGACCGGCTGTCCCAGCTGCTGCTCAAGCACGCCTCCGGCGAGTTCGGCGACGAGTCGGTGCACCTGGTGCTCAACGGCGACATCTTCGATCTGCTCAAGGTGCCGGTGATGGGCACCTTCCCGGACGCGATCTCGGAGCGGCTCGCGAAGATCAAGCTGTACCGCTGCATCAAGGGCCACCCGCAGGTGTTCGCCGCGCTGACCCGCTTCCTCGAGAACGGGAAGAACGCCATCACCTACCAGCCGGGCAACCACGACATGGAGCTCCACTTCCCGGGCGTGCAGCGCCTCTTCTGCCGCGCCATCACCGGAGAGGACGAGCACCCGCGGGTGACGTTCTCGACCGAAAAGCCGTTCTTCACGCTCGACGGCGTGCAGTTTCACCACGGGCACCAGTTCGAGGCGATTCACGCGATGGACTGGAAGCGCCTCACCCTCCCCCGCGCCGGCCGCGATCCGATCCTCAACCTGCCGTGGGGGAGCCTCTTCATCCTCCACGTGGTCAACGAGCTGGTGCGCGAGCGCCCGTACCTCGACAAGGTGCACCCGTTCTGGCCGCTCTTCGTCGGGGGCATGCTGTTCGACACGGCCTTCACCGCGAAGATGATCGGCACGAGCCTCTCGGCGCTGGTGCAGGCGCGCTTCAACCCGGCGTGGTGGCAGAAGCGGCCGTTCGAGAAGCTGACGAAGTTCCTCCGCAAGGACGTGGGCTTCTTCGAGCACCTCGATCGCTACGCCGAGAAGATCATGAAGGCCGACCCCTCGATCCACGCGGTGGTGATGGGCCACACGCACGTGCCGATGCTGCGCGCGTTTGCCGGCAACCGCGTGTTCGTCAACACCGGCACGTGGATTCCGATGGTCGACCTCGGCCTGGGTCGCCTCGGCCAGCGGCTGGAGCTGCACTACGCCTTCATCGAGTGGGGCGATGGCCCGCCGAGGGTGTCGCTGCGGCGCTGGCACGGCAAACGCGCCGAGAGCGAAGAAGTGATCGCCTGAAACGACGAGAGCGCCGGTCCCCCGAATGGACCCGGCGCTCCCGCAGCCATCCTTCAACCGACCGTCAGCGAATCGACGCCTCGTACAGCTCCTTCACCAGCTTCGGATCGACGAAGGGGTTGCGCTCGTTGCGGCCCGTGAAGGCCGGGTCGGTCTGCGGGCGCCAGAGGAAGTCGGGGTTCGGGCTCGACGGATCCCAACCGCCGTTGACGAACTTGCCGTTCTTCTCCTCGAGCCAGTAGCGGTACCGATCGGAGCCGCCGCCACCACCGAGCGACACGGTGCGCTCGACCCAGACGATCTTCCCGTCGCCGGCCGGGCCGTTGTAGCCCTTCTTCAGCAGCTCATCGCTGCCCCACGAGGGCTTGAGGCCGTCTTTGTAGAGCGTGTCCTCGGCCTTGTAGAAGTTGTAGTTCCACACGTGGTCGCCGGAGTCCTTGTCCATCACGGCGGGGCGGCCCGACTTGAGCCACGCCGAGATGGTCTCGTGGATGAGGACCGGATCATCGCGCTTGTCCTCGCGGGCGACGAAGGTCAGCTCCGACTTCTTGAAGGTCTTCTCGGTGCCGTCGAGGAGCTTCACCTTCACTTCGTCGGGCAGGTTCGCGCTGTTCACGGCCACGTCGCCTTGACGCTTGGTGCCGAAGTCGATGCCCTCGGTGAGGATGGTGCCCTTGACCTGCTGGCCGTTGCGAAGGCCGAGCACGTCGAGGTTCGCGTCGTAGCGGTTGCCGACGAAGTCCGAGCCGCCGCCCTGGCTGTCGGCGATGACGGTGAGCAGGCCCTTGATGTCTTGCGCGGTGAAGGTGACGCCGTTGAGGGTGACGTCCTTCCTGGGCTCCTCGAAGAGAATGCCGGCGCGGGCCACCTTGTCGCAGCTGCCCCACCAGCCGACGCTCATCGTCGAGTCCATCTTCCCGTCCTTGCCGAACTGGCCGTTGGACTGGATGAAGTCCCACTTCACGTCAGCATCGATCTTCCCGTTGTTGTTGAAGTCGACGCCCGTGGTGCGCTCGGCGTCCACCTCGGAGAGGTTCGAGTTGGGGATGTAGTGGCCCGTCTCCTTGCCCACGAGCCAGTTGAGGGCGGGCTTGAGCTCGAAGTTGCGGGCCCCCTCAGCGCTGCCGCGCGCCTTGAGGAGCGCGTCGAACTTCGCCATCGGGCCTTCCTTCGCCCAGAGGTTCGAGGACGCCGAGCCGACGTCGTCACCGTGGCCGGCCATGGGCCAGTAGGTCGTCGTCCAGGGCTGGCGGTTGGCTTCGAGCGTCACCTTCTCGGGCTGGCCTGGCGTCGGCGTCGGGCCCGGAGGCGGAGGCGGGGGCGGCGGCTGGGGCGAGGTGCCCAACAGTCGGGAGAACTCGGTCTTCGCCGCGACGGAGAACTTCGAGCCGTGCGTGGTGAGGATCTTCGCCAGCTCTGCCTTCTCGCCCGCGTCGATGGTGTTGCCGTCACGCGCCGCAGTGAACATCGCGCGCACTTCGTCGCGCGTGATGCGGTTGTTCCGCAGGGCCGAGGTCAGCGAGTTGCGAATGCTGTCGATGCTCATCGTGGGTCTCCCGTGAAGGTCGAGGTGCGACTTTGCCTACATTGTCGCCGACACCCGTCGAGAGTTTCTCATGAATGCTTCGGTTTTGTCCCAGTTTGAAAAAGCGACCCGATTCCTTCGTGAATCTGATGGGTTTGGGCACACCAAAAAGAAAAAGCGGCTCCAGGCACCAGGCCCAGAGCCGCTCTCTTCAACTGCATCGACGGGTTACGGAGCGATCGACAGCTCGTAGATCTCCTTCACCATCTTCGGGTCGACGAACGGGTTGCGATCGTTGCGACCGGCGAAGGTCGGCGTGCTCGAGGGGCGCCAGAGGAAGTCGGGGTTGTTGCTGCCGCTCGCCCAGCCGCCGTTGACGAACTTCCCGTCCTTCTCCTCGAGCCAGTACATGTACGTCTCGTTGCCCGAGCCCATGAACGCCACCTGGCGCTCGACCCAGACGATCTTTCCGTCACCAGCGGGGCCCTTGAAGCCGTCCTTGAGGAGCTCGTCGTTGGCCCACGCGGGCTTGAGGCCGTTGCGGTACGTCGTGTCGTCGGCCTTGTAGAAGTTGTAGTTCCACACGTGGTCGCCGGAGTCCTTGTCCATCACGGCGGGGCGGCCCGACTTGAGCCACTCGCCGATGGTCTCGTGCATGAGGACGGGGTCGTCGCGCTTGTCCTCGCGGGCCACGAAGCTGATCTCGTTCTTCTTGAGCGTGCGCTCGGTGCCGTCCATCAGCTTGACCTTCACCTCGTCGGGCAGCTGGCTCGAGTTGATCTGCCAGTCCTGCTGGCGGCGGTTGCCGGCGGCCTTGAAGTTGACGTCCGAGGTGATGGTGCCCTTGAGCTCCTGGCCGTTGCGCAGGCGAATGGTGTCGGGGTTGTTGTCGAAACGATCGCCCTTGAAGTCGTAGCCGCCGGCCTGGCTGTCGGCGATGACGGTGAGCAGGCCCTTGATGTCCTGCTTGGTGAAGGTCACGCCGTTGAGGGTGACGTCCTTCTTGGGCTCCTCGAAGAGCACGCCGGCGAGGGCCACCTTGTCGCAGCTGCCCCACCAGCCGACGCTCATGGTGGAGTCGGTCTTGCCGTCCTTGCCGAACTGGCCGCGGCCGTCGATGAAGTCATGGGCGACGTCGGCGTCGATCTTCCCGTTGTTGTTGAAGTCGACGCCCGTGGTGCGCTCGGCGTCCTTCTCGTTGAGCATCGAGTTGGGGACGTAGTGACCGGTCTCCTTGCCCACGAGCCAGTTGAGCGCGGGCTTGAGCTCGAAGGTGCGCGCGCCCTCGGTCTGGCCACGCGCCTTGAGGAGCGCGTCGAACTTCGCCATCGGGCCTTCCTTCGCCCAGAGGTTCGAGGAGGCCGAGCCGTCGCTGTTCCCGCTGCCGGCCATGGGCCAGTAGGTGGTGGACCAGGGCTTGCGGGCCTCGATGGTGGTGCGCTCCGGCTGGGCGGGCGTCGGCGTCGGACCCGGGGGCGGCGGAGGCGGCTGGGGCGTGGGGCTGCCGATCAGGCGCGCGAACTCGGTGCGGGCGGCCGAGGTGAACTTCGAGGCGTGCGTCGACAGCAGCTTCTGCAGCTCCGCGCGCTCGCCGGCGTCGATGCTGTTGCCCGTCGTGCGCGCTGCGGTGAACAGCGAGCGGACCTCGTCTCGGGTGATGCGGTTGTTGGACAGGGCAGTGGTCGCGGCGCGGCGGATGGCGTCGATGCTCATGGCGTGGGCCTCAAGGCGGGGGCAGGGGGGAAATGAAGCAGGAACACCTACATTGTCGGACGACTGCCGAAGTTGTTTCGTCCAGCGGAGTGATTCTCACGCAAACAGCTGGAAGCGTTCAAGTCACCCCATTGCCATCAATGTGTAGCTTCTGTTTTCTCGAACCATCTCGGCAGCGCGCCGCCGGCTGGGTAGACGGGTGAGCGCCCGCCATGCCCCCGCCGAGGAAGCCGCTGAAGAAGTCGAAGCTGCCGACCGAAGCCGACGAGGGCGTTCGGGTGGAACGCAGCCGCGGCGCGCTCCTGGGGCTGGCGGTGGGTGAGGCGCTCGGCATCTCGAACGAGTTCAAGAACCTGGCGGCCCCCGACTTTCCCGCCTTCGCCGAGTACCCGGTGATGGAGCCGATGGGCGGTGGCCGCTTCGAGCTCAAGCGTGGACAGACGACCTGGGGCACGCAGCTCGCGGTCGCGCTCTCGACGGTGCTGCGCACGCGCCGGCGGTACGAACTCAAGCAGGCGGCGAAGGCGTATCAGCAGTGGGTGCCCTCGGCCTTCGACGTGCCCGAGTGCTTCAAGCCCACGGCGGTGATGCTCGAAGACGGGCGCTTCCCGGACTCCATCGGGCTGCGGGTGTGGCTCGAAGGCGGGCAGCTCGCGAAGGACAACTTCGCGCTGGCGCGTACGGGCGTGCTGGGCGTGTTCTTCCAGCACCCCGGGCACCGCGCTGACCGGCTCGAGGTGACGCTCGAGGACACCGCGCTGACGAACTTCGCACCGATCTGCCAGATCGCCTCGGCCACGCTCAACGGCGTCATCGCCGCGGCGATCATGTCTCCGAAGGAGCGCATCGAGCCCGACGAGATCCTGAAGGTGGCCGAAGCCGAGCTGTCGCTGGCCGCTTCGACGCTCGGCCGCGAGCTGCCGGACTGGGTGGTGAAGGTGAAGGACGCAGCGGACGAGCTGCGCGAGGATCTCAAGGCCGCGCGCGACGCCGATCCCCAACTGTACGGTCCGGAGCTGTCGCTGTTCCGCAACCCGACGTGGGTGCGCCTCACGTTCCGCCTCGCCTTCTGGGAGCTCTTTCACGCGCCGTCGTTCGAGGTGGGGGTGCGCGACGCGGCGAACCGTGGCGGAGATGCGGACACGAACGCGGCGGTGACGGGCGTGTTGCTGGGAGCGGTGTTCGGCGAGAAGGCCATTCCACCCGAGTGGGCCGAGCGCGTGCTCGAGGCGCTGGGGCCCGTCAGCGAGTCGACGTTGTGGACGGTGTACCACCCGCGCTTCCTGCTGAACCTCGCAGGCTGCTCGCCGGACGGCGCGCCGCCCGAGCCGGAGTGGTGAGCCGCTACCGGACGATCAGCACCGGCTTCGTACACAGGTGCATGAGCCGGTCGGCCGTGCTGCCGAGCATCACACGAGAGAGCGCGTTGTGGCCCTTCGCCCCGATGACGACGCCCCACACGCGCTCGGCCTGGCTCAAGTCGGCGAGCGACTCTGCCGGCGCGCCGTGGAGCTGAATGAGATCGGCCTCGGCGCCCAGCGACTGCACGACGGCCTTCGCGCGATCGAGCGCGTCCTTCGCCATCGCGGCGTTGGCCTCCTCCAGCTTCTTGATCGTCTCCGCGTAGGTGGCGGGCGGAAGCAGGATCGGCGGGATGACGTAGACGAGCTCGAGCCGCGCCGAGAGGGCCTTCGCCAGCTCCACGCCGGTGCGGACGCCCTTCAGGGACGGCTCGGAGCCATCGACAGCAACGAGGAGGGTCTTCATGGCAGTGGCTCCTGCAAGGGGAACGCCTGACACCCTACGCAGGAGCGCGCCGGAGAGCCACGCGCATCCTTTTCGTCAGCCGGCGATCACGCGCACCGACTCGCCGACGCGGAGCGCTCCGGGGGTCTCGACCCACGCCACCAGACCGCGCCGCCGGTGTGCGGCCTTCACGAAAGCGCTCTCCACCGCCGCGCCAGTTCGCGCCGCGAGGACCCGCCCCACCTTGCGACACGGTTCATTCTCTCCGTCGACCCGCAAGACGACGCCGTCCTCGAAGAGGAGCCGGCTCCCAGCGGGAATGCCCGTCCATCCGTCCAGCCCAGAGACCTCGACGTTCGCCGCGAGCCAGGTGAACTCGAGGCCGTCGAGCTTCAGGGCCTGCGCGATGGCGGCGTTCTCTTCGCGCGAGACGAGCGACACCTGCCGGGTGTTGGGCAGCACCGTGCCTCCTGGAATGCCTCGCTGGCGAGGGCCCGCGACCAGCGTCGGTCCGAAGTGGCGATCGCCGAAGAGCCCCTCACGGGTGACGACGAGGGACGGCGCCGGCGTGCTCTCGACGAGCCGCCCCGGCAGACACAGCGCCAGCCCCTCGACGCGGCCCTTCATCGTACGACGAGCACGGGCCTGGTCGACAACTGCACGAGACGATCGGCGGTGCTGCCGAGCAACAACCGCTTCACCGCGCCCTTCCCCGTGCTGCCGACCGCCACCAGGTCGTACGCCTCGTCCTCGGCCACGCTCGCGATCGTCTCCACGGGAGGCCCCACCACCGCGCGCGTCTCGATGTTCAGGGCCGACTTCCCCACCGTCGCCAGCACCTCGGCGAGCACCTTCTGGCCGTGCGTCACTTCGGCCGCGTGGATCTCGTCCATCGGCGCCCACCCGCCCCCGCCGGCCCCGACGACGGGCGGGACGACGTAGAGCAGCGTCACCTGCACGTTGAGCGGCTCGGCCAGCGACAGCACCGTGCGTACCGCCTTCACCGACGCGTCCGAGCCATCGACCGCCACCAGGAATCGTTTCATCGTGCGTCTCCCATTCTCGAGGACCACCGGTATACGACGAGTCGATGCCGCTCGATGCCGACACGTGGAACAGCCGGTACCTCACCGGAAACATGGGCTGGGACAAGGGCCAGTGTGCACCGCCCATCGCCCGCATGCTCGGCGAGGGCCTGCTCCCGAAGACGGCGCACGTAGCCGTGGTGGGCGCGGGCCGGGGGTTCGAGGCCATCGAGGCGAGCCGCTGCTTCGAGCGCGTCACGGCCATCGACTTCGCGCCCGAGGCCATCAAGGCGATGACCGAGACGAAGACGCGCCTGGGCCTGTCATTCGAGCCGCTGCTGGCCGACGCGCTCGCCCTTCATCGAACCCACCCGGCTGCGTTCGACGCCGTCGTCGAGCACACGTGCTACTGCGCGATCGACCCCTCGCAACGTGACGCGTATGTGACGTCGATGCGCGGCGCGCTCAAGCCACGCGGCCTGCTCTTCGGGCCCTTCTACAACCACGGCCGTCCAGGCGGCCCCCCGTTCGACACCACCGAAGCCGACGTGCGCGCGCGCTTTTCGGGCTTCACCTTCGAGCGCTTCGTCAGGGCGAAGGACTCGTTCTCCGGCCGGAACGGTGAGGAGTGGGAGTTCATCTTGCGCCGCGACGAGTGACACGGCGGCCCCAGACGTGCGAGAGGGCGCCCCATCATGGCGAACTTCTCCATCGTCAACGTCTCCAAGGGCTTTGGGCCCAAGAAGCTCTTCGACGAGGTCAACGTCTCGTTCTCGGCCGGCAAGCGCTACGGCCTCACCGGCCCCAACGGCGCGGGCAAGACGACGTTCATGAAGATCCTCGCGGGTGACGAGGAGCAGGACACCGGCGACGTCTTCCGTCCCAAGAAGCTCGGGATCCTGAGGCAGGATCACTTCCAGTACGAAGAGCTGCGGGTGCTCGACGTGGTGATGATGGGCAACAAGCCGCTGTGGGCGGCGATGCTCGAGAAGAACAAGCTGCTCGAGAAGGCCGACCTCACCGACGACGACGGCGTGCGGCTGGGCGAGCTCGAGGGCGTGATCGCGGAGGAAGACGGCTACGTCGCCGAGGCCGACGCCGGCGCGCTCCTCATCGGCCTGGGCATCGAAGAGGCCTTCCACGAGGGCGCGCTCAAGAACCTCACCGGCGGCTACAAGCTGCGCGTGCTGCTGGCGCAGGCGCTGTTCGGCAAGCCCGAGGGCCTGTTGCTCGACGAGCCCACCAACAACCTCGACCTCGACTCGATCCGGTGGCTGGAGAACTTCCTCCACGAGTACGAGGGCGTGCTGATCACCATCTCGCACGACCGGCACTTCCTCAACGCGATCTGCACCCACATCGCCGACATCGACTACGAGACGATCATCACCTACCCCGGCGGGTACGACGACATGGTGCGCCAGAAGGCCCAGGTGCGCTCTCGCGTCGAGGCCGAGAACGACGAGAAGAAGAAGAAGATCGCGCAGCTGCAGGACTTCGTCGCGCGCTTCTCGGCCGGCACGCGCGCCAGCCAGGTGCAGAGCCGCAAGAACCAGCTCGAGAAGCTCAAGGTCGAAGACGTCAAGCGCTCCAACATCGCGCGGCCGTTCATCAAGTTCGAGCAGAAGGCCCCCAGCGGCAAGCAGACGCTCACCATCGAGGGCATCTCGAAGGCCTACGACGGCCACGTGGTGATTCCTCCGTTCTCGGCGCTGCTCACCAAGGGCGAGAAGATCGCGGTCATCGGCAAGAACGGCGTCGGCAAGTCGACGCTGGTGAAGATGATCACCGGGGCCGAAACGCCCGACAGCGGCACCATCACCTGGGGCCACAACGCGCTCGTCGGCTACATGCCGCAGGATCACCACGGCCTGATCAAGAAGGGCACCACCGTCTACCAGTGGCTGCGCGATCAAGACGTGAAGATGGGCAACGAGGAGATCGGCGGCCTGCTCGGCCGGATGCTCTTCTCCGGCGAGGAGCGCATGAAGCCCACCGACACGCTCTCGGGCGGCGAGACGGTGCGCACCCTGCTCGCCCAGCTGATGATGAAGCGCGACAACGTGCTGGTGCTCGACGAGCCCACCAACCACCTCGATCTCGAGTCGATCTC
>JBILEB010000037.1:0-46030 GCA_044352295.1 Myxococcaceae bacterium | reverse complement strand
GGCGCGGGTCATCGCGGTCGGCCCGTTGTCCACGTCGAGGAGGATCGCGTCGTACGCCCGACTGGCGGCCTTGATGCGGGCCAGCACGTCGTCTTCCACCACGCGCACGCGCGCGTCATCGAGCGGCCGGCCAGCGAGGTCGGCGACGTGCGTGCGGTTCCACGCGACGAGCTGTTTGGAGAGCTCCACCACGATGACGCGGCACTCCGGCGGCACGCGGTCGAGCACCGCGCGCACGGTGAAGCCCAGGCCCAGCCCGCCGATGAGGAGGTCGCGCGGGTCGGACACGCGCTCGAGCGCCCACGCCGCCAGCGTCTCTTCCGAGGCGTGCGCCCGCGACGACATGAGCGTGTGCCCGCCCAGTCGCACCACCCACTCGTCGCCGCGCTGCGCGAGCTGCAGCTCGCCCCCTTTGGGAATCGGAGCGCGGTCAATCACCTTCCACGGCGTCATAGAAGGCGCTCCCTCGCACACTCCCGTGGCCCCGCGCACGCGTGATCGCAGCGGCCTCCACCACGCGCCGAGGCCGATCTGCCGCGTCGAAAACCCGAAATGCCCGGAATCGTTCCGTCTTCAGTTGGCGCGGAGTTCGCAAACCGGGTATTCTGTTGGTACTGCAACGTCTCCCGCCCGGCGTTGCGAAAAAGGCCCCATGTTCGACTGGCTGCACACGCTCTTCTCTCGCGATCTCGCGATCGACCTCGGCACCGCCAACACGCTCATCTACGTGCGAGGCATCGGCATCGTCTCGAACGAACCGTCGGTGGTCGCCGTGCAGCAGGACGCGCGCGGCGGCAAGAAGGTGCTCGCCGTCGGCAAGGAAGCCAAAGAGATGCTCGGCCGCACGCCGGGCAACATCGTCGCGATTCGCCCGATGAAGGACGGCGTCATCGCCGACTTCGAGATTACGGCGGCGATGCTGAAGTACTTCATCCAGCGCGCGCACCAGCGCAAGTTCAACGTGAAGCCGCGCATCGTCATCGGCATCCCGTCCGGCATCACCGAGGTCGAGCGGCGCGCGGTGCGTGAGGCGGCCGAGAACGCGGGCGCGCGCGAGGTGCACCTCATCGAGCAGCCTATGGCGGCGGCCATCGGCGCGGGGCTGCCCGTGACCGAGCCGTCGGGGAATATGATCGTCGACATCGGCGGCGGCACCACCGACGTGGCCGTCATCTCGCTGTCGGGCATCGTGTATTCGAAGTCGGTGCGCGTCGGAGGCGACAAACTCGACGAGGCGATCATTCAGTACGTCAAGCGCAAGTACAACCTGCTCATCGGCGAGCGCACGTCCGAGCTCATCAAGATGGGCATCGGCACCGCGTACCCGACGGACGAAGCGATGACGATGGAGATCAAGGGCCGCGACCTGGTGGCCGGCGTGCCGCGCACGCTGTCGGTGACGAGCGACGAGATCCGCGACGCGTTGGCCGAGCCCGTGAACGGCATCGTCGAAGCGGTGAAGTTGACGCTGGAGCGCACGCCGCCCGAGCTCGCCGGAGACATCGCCGACCGCGGCATCGTGCTGGCCGGTGGTGGCGCGCTGCTGAAGAACCTCGACACGCTGCTGCGGGAAGAGACGGGCCTGCCCGTGTTCCTCGCCGAAGACCCGCTGTCGAGCGTCGTGATGGGCGCGGGCAAGGCGCTCGAGTCGCTCGACATGCTGCGTGCGGTGTCGACGCCGAGCTGACGCGTCGAGAAGAGATGCACCCGAGTGAGGAAGCCGCGAACTTCGAGCTCATTCCAGGATGAGTGCGTCTGCCATTCCGCCACGACCCCGCTGAAGTGGGGTCGGCTGGATTCGAACCAGCAAGTCCCTGTCGGGACAATGCGTGTGGGGCCTCTTCGGCCGGGTGCGCCGGGGCTGACGACGCCTCGACGGCCCGCCTGACGTGAAGACTGCCAGGCCACACTGAATCCCGCGGGTGACACCCGTCGGCACCTCGGGGGTTGTTCCATTCCCTTCGTTTTGTTTTGAGCCGCCGCGGAGGAAGCATGACGACGCGAGCGGTGTGGCTGGGCCTTCTGGTGGGAGCGACCTGTGCCCACGCGCAGGTGACGACGGTGGGCGACCTCATCGTGGTGCCCGACCCGACCGGGAGCATCCACCAGCGCGTGATGGGCTTCACGATTCCCGGGCTGGTGCCGGCACAGGGCCTCGCCTGCCAGGACGCCTCGCGCGCGGCGCTGGGGGCGCTCGCCGACGAGTACGACTTCCTCCTCGTGTTCCTCTCGGAGAACGTGCCCGGCCCCTCGAACACGCCCCTCTTCCAGCAGGCGCGCGTCACCGTGCAGAACATCGGCCAGAACCCGTTGTTCAACGACGCCTCGGCCTTCGGTAGCCGCGCGAAGCTGAAAGGCTGCATCTTCATGGGCTCGACGGTGCGGTTGCCGAACGACCCGGACCAGCGGGCCGACCTGGGCTCGGGCAACGTGGGCCTCACCGCCATCGAGGTGCTGGGCCACGAGGTGGGGCACTACTGGCTCGTCGGGGCGGACTACACGAACGGCGTCGAGAAGCAGGAAGACTTGCGCTCCGGCGACCGGCACTACAACCAGCGCGTCGATTCGCGCTCCGTCATGTTCGGGGGCTGCATCGACTCGCTGGGGAGCGGCGTCTTTCGCGTCACCTCGTGCCCGCGCAAGTACAACGGGCTCGACCAGTACTTCATGGGGCTCCTCCCGGCCTCGCAGGTGCCGCCGCTGATGATGGCGTGGGGCTCTGGTGCGTTCGACCCGCCGTACCCGCTCGCGCCTGGCGCAGCGCCCGTCACCATCATGGGCACCGAGCGTCGGGTGAGCGTCGACGCCGTCGTTCGGCAGATGGGCGCGCGCGCGCCGGCGTTTCCCAACACCCAGCGCTGCTTCCGCACCGGCTTCGTCTACGTCGCGCGCAACGCTCCGACGTCCGACGCGCTGCTGAAGGTCGAGATGTATCGCCGCCGGTGGCTCGACTGGTTCGGCTGGGCGACGGATGGGAATGGCGCCGTCGACACGCGCGCGATGGGCCCGGGCTGCGTCGGGCCTGCGGTGGACGCGGGCGTGCCGATGATGATGGAGGACGCGGGCCAGCCGATGCCGGTCGACGCCGGGACTGAGGTCGACGCGGGGCTGATGCCGGGGTCGATGGATGCGGGCGCGCCGCCTGGAAACGAAACGCCGCCGGAGCGACTCGAGAACCAGATGATTCGGCCCGTTGGCTGTGGGTGCGCGTCGTTCGAGGGCTCAGCGGTGGCGGTGGCCGGGTGCTTCCTGGCGCTGCGGCGGCGTCGTGTCGCAAAGCGGTGACGCGCGTCGTTTCCGGTTTGGGTTGCCGGCGGGCGGGCACGTCATGAGACGCCGGGGCATGCGACGACTGATGTGGAAGTGGCTCCTCGGTGCGGTGCTCTCGGCGTGTGGCAGCCCCGAAGGTGTCTTTCGCGGCTCCACCACGCAGACCCCCGCGTCGGGAGCGCCCAGCACCAGCACGGGAGACCTCGTCTTCCTCACGCCGAGCGTGCAGCCCGGCCAGCTCGTCTTCGAGGTGACGGGCCTGGGCTTCACCGCGACGCAGCAGGGGCCCGCGCTCACGTTCTCGCCGAACCAGGCGGCGACGTTCTCCGACGCGCGGGGCTCGAGCTCGACGACGCTGACGATGGGCTCCGGCACGCTGAATGGGAACCAGCTCACGCTCGATCTGGCGGTCACCACGTCGCAGATGGCGCCGGGCGGCATGCTCATTCCCGGGAGCTATCGGCTCACCTTCACCGGCGAGCGCCTGTAAAGCTCGACGTCGCCCGGTCGAGACTCGGTCTCGCATCGAGCGCGGTGGCGAGTCGCTTCAGCGCGAGGCGCACGGCTCGATGTCGTGCACGGCGATGTGGATGCGATCGTCTGCCCTGCTCGTCCGAATTCGCGCGTCGGTCGACCGCGGTGGCGGGTCGGCTCACCTCGAAGCGGACACGTCGATGTCGTCCACGTCGTCCACGTCGTCCACGGTGGCGACGTCGGTGGCGGCGACGGGAAGGACGGGCAGACCCATGTCGTCTCCTTTGGAGCTGGGGAACTGCCGGAGTGGATGCGAGGCACCCTCGAACCGTGCGCGCATCGGTCGAGTGACCGACGGTCATCAGGCTGACCTCCGTCGACCGGCCGATGGGGACACCGGGCGCGAGGTGGAACGGTGCCGTTCGTCCCGCTGTCCCGGAGCGCACCATGAACCGAACCACGTTGCTGTTGAGCGCCGCCGCCGTCCTCGCCCTCGTCGCGCTCCTGACGCAGTCCAACCGGAGTCTCCCCTCGCCAGGGGCCGTCGCGTCGTCACCCGCCCGGCCCGCACCCTCGCTCGCGCCCACCGTCGCGCAGGCGAGCGGCACGTTGTCCTTCACCGCGGCGTCTCCCCATCGCGTGTTGGCGAGCCAGGGCGGTGATGCGTGGGCCGTGGTGGACGTGACGGCCGCCGTGCGCGAGGTGCCGCACCAACAGGTGAACCTCGCGGTCGTCATCGACGTCTCAGGCTCGATGGCCGGCGCGAAGATGGAGCAGGCCCGCCGGGCGGCGAAGTCGCTCGTGCAGCAGCTCGGTGACGATGATGCGCTCGCCCTGGTGGCCTTCAGCGACCACGCCCGGCAGTTGTCGTTGCGACAGATGTCGGCGTTCGGTCGCCGCGAGGCGCTGGCGTGGATCGATCAACTCGGCCCCGAAGGCGCCACCAACATCAGCGCCGGCCTCACCCTGGGCGAGGCGGAGCTGGCCTCCGTCTCCGGCATCCGCCGCCTCGTGCTGGTGAGTGACGGGCAGCCCACCGCGGGCATCACCGACCGCGGCACCCTCATCGCGTACGCCGCCGAAGCCCACGACCGCGGCGTCACCGTCACCGCCATCGGCGTCGGCGAGGACTTCGAAGCGGTCCTCATGCGGGGCATGGCCCAGTCGGGTGGTGGCGTGTACGGCGACCTGCGCCGGCCCGAGGCGCTCGAGGTGGTGCTCGCCGATGAGCTTCGCCAGGCCCGTCAGCCGCTCGCGCGCAACGTCACGGTCTCGTTCCGGCCGGGGGCGTCGGTGACGGTGCTGTCGGCGGCGGGGCGCGTGGTGCAGCCCGGCTTCGATGGGCCCGAGGTGAAGCTGCCTGACTTCTCGTCTGGCGCCACCGCGCGGGTGCTGGTGCGGCTGCGCCAGGGGGGCGGCCTTGGGGCGGTCGACCTCATCGCGCCGAAGCTCTCCTGGACCAACGCCGACGGCAGCCGCGAGTCGGTCGAGGCCCGGCTCTCCGTGCCCCTCACCAGTGACGTCTCGCAAGTCGAGTCGACACGCGATGAGGTGCTCTACGCCGATGTCGCGCGCGGGTTCGGCAACGAGCAGCTCATGATGGCCGCCGAAGCGATGGAGCGCGGTGACCGCACCAACGCGTTCGCCCTGCTGGACAAGGCGCGCTCGCTGTTCGGCAGCTCGGCCGACGCGCTGGCGGGTGAAGAATCGACGCTCGAGCTGACGCGCAAGACGTGGAACAGCGCCGGCTACGACGCGCGCAACGAATCGAAGAACATGATGCGCAAGACGCTCAAGACGTTCGGCGAGAACAACAACAGCTTCTATTGAGCCTGCGCCGAGGAGGGACGCGCCGAAAGCCGCTTTGGCGGCGCGGCCCTTCTGAGACACTGCGCACCATGCTGACGCCGTCGACGAGGCTGCGCGAGTACGAGGTGTGGGGTCGCATCGGCGGCGGCGGCATGAGCGACGTCTACCTGGCGCGCCACGTGGACTTGAGCGCGCCCGTCATCGTCAAGACGCTCAAGCTGTCGGTGGACTCCGACGCGAGGGAGCGCATCCAGCGCCTGCGCACCGAGGCCATCATCACCGCGCGCATCCGCAGCCCGCGCATCGTCCGGCCGCTCGACGTCGGCGTCACCGAGGACGGCACGCCGTACCTGGTGCAGGACTACGTCGACGGGCTCGACCTTGCCGAGCTCGACGCCTCGCGCCGCAAGGCCCTCGGGGTGGGGCTGCCGCTCTGGTACGTCTGCGAGGTGACGGCCGAGATTGCGACGGGCCTCGCGGCCGCTCACCGCACCGGCGTGCTGCACCGGGACCTCAAGCCCTCCAACCTCTTCGTCTCTCCGGAAGAGGGCGTGAAGTTGGGAGACTTCGGGGTCGCCGTGGCGCGCAGCGCGAAGGAAGGCGGGCCCATCGAGTTGGCCGGCACCCTCGAATACATGGCGCCCGAGACGCTGCGCGCAGGCGTGTTTCAGCGCGGCACCGACGTCTACGGCCTGGGCGCGACGGCGTTCCAGCTCCGCTATGGGCGGCCGCCGTACACTACGATGCGCGACGTCCTGGACGCGACGGCGCCACCCGCGTTCCCCCGCCCCGAGACGCCCGAGGAGGCCTACTTCCAACAGGCCATCAACCACATGCTCGAGCCCGAGGCCGCGCGCCGATGGACGGACATGGCGCGCGTGGCCTCGGTGTTTCGCCAGCTCGCCGACCTCGTGCGCCGGCCGCTCCACGCGGTGCGGGAAGGTGACGGCATTCACGTCGGCGGCGTGAAGGTCACCACCTCGGTGGGTGACATCTCGACGCGCTCGGCCGACGCGGTGGTGTGCTCGGCGAACTCCGAGTTCACCATGGACGTGGGCGTGGGCGCGGCGCTGGTGAAGCAGGGCGGACAGGCCATCGAGGTGGAAGCCAAGGCGGGCGGGTCGCGGCCCCTCGGCGCGTGCATCTCGACTGGCGCCGGCACGTTGGACTTCAAGCGCGTGCTGCAAGCAGTGGCGGCGTGGAACGAGGTGTCGTGTGTCGCGCGCTCGGCCCAACGGGCGTTGCTCATGGCCGAACAGGAGGGCCTGCGCACCCTCGTCGTGCCCGCCATCGGCACCGGCGCCGCCCGCGTCAGCCTGGAGTCGTCGGCCACGAGCCTCGCGGCCGCGCTCGAGCTGCATCTGCGGCTTGGGGGTTCCCGCTTGAGCCGCCTCGACTTCGTGCTCTTCGACGAGACGAAGCGGCGCCTCTTCGAGGAGGTGCTCGACTCCGTCTTCCTCGGAGGCGCCGCCCACCTCGGTGACATCGGCCTGCAGGATGCGGGCGCGATGAGCGTCGACGCGAGCACGGTCGTCCGGAAGGAGACTTGATGGCGCGGTTCGATCTGATGCAGACTTGAACCAGTCTCTGAACCAGGGAGTGCCACAGATGGCGTCAATTACGATTCACAATCTCGAGCCTGAGCTCGAGAGGCAACTCAAGGCGCGCGCCCGCGCGGAAGGGGCGAGCTTGAACCAGCTCGTCAAGCGCCTCCTCGAGCAGAGCCTTGGGCTCCGGCAGTCGCAGCAACCTCACCGGAAGTCGTTCGAGGCGTTTCTCGGAGTCTGGTCGAAGGACGAACTCCGGCGCTTTGAGCGCACGACGGAGGACTTCAACAAGGTCGAGGAGGAGGAGTGGCGGTAAGGCGTCTTCTGGTCGACACGAACGCATACACCCGTCTGATGCGTGGTGACGAGCGCGTGCTCGAGCTCCTTGGCGCAGCAGACGTCGTCTTTCTGAGCGTCGTGGTGATGGGTGAGTTGTACGCGGGGTTCAAGCGTGGGCAGCGCGAGTACGACAACCGTCGATTGCTGTCGGAGTTCATCTCTCGCGCGACCGTGAAGGTCCTCTTCGTGACCGGGCAGACGGCCGAGGTGTTCGGCGACGTGAAGGATTCGCTGAAGAAGAAGGGAACGCCGATTCCCATCAATGACGTGTGGATCGCGGCCCACGCGATCGAGAACGGGGCCACGCTGGTGACCTTCGATCACCACTTCAATCGGGTGATGGGCCTGGGCCTCTTGCTCCTGGAGTAGTTGACCCGTCTACTCCACCACGCCGACGAGCAGCCCCTGGGCCGTCAGCACGTCACGCAGGCTCTCGACGACCGGTGAGGCGCCACCCGCGGCGCCAGGCACGAACGGCCAGCCCGGGTCCTCGTTGAGCCAGCGCGCGCGGGCGAGGGTCGGGTCGAGCTCCACGCGCCCCGTCGTCGGCCGAGGGCCTGTCGCACACACCTGGTCGAACACGAGGCGTTCCTCGACGAGGCGCGCATTGCCGAGCGTGCCCGGAGCCGACGGCGACAGCTCGTAGAGAATGAGCGGGGCTCCACCGGCGCGCGGGAAGGCCCGAATGGCGCGGGCCTCCACCACCACGGCGAAGCCACCGAGGGCAAAGAGGGCAGAAGGCGCGTCGAGCTGCTCGGCGAGCACGGTGCGGGCCCCAGCCGTCAAGCGCTCGAGCGTCCCGTCGCGGAGGAAGAGCAGCGACGAGTCCGACGACACCGCGAGCTGGGTCACGCCCTGCGCGTCGAGGCGGGAGAGGCCTTCCCCCGCTCGCCACGTCGCGACGCCGCCGTCGTCCGGCCACGACCGCCCGCCGTTCGGCAGCCGGAGAATCGTCCCCGTCGCCGCCCGCGGAATGCTTCCCGCCAGGTCCACCCCACCGCCACCGTCGAGCCGCACTTCGCGCAAGCGACAGACGCCACCTTCGCAGGTCACCACGTCGAGGCTCGCGGACGACACCGACACGCCCGACAGCCGGGTGGGGGCTGGCAACGAGTCCAGCGCGGTGACGCTCCCGACGGTCGAGAGAGGAAACGCCTCGAGCGCGCGTGGGCGGGGCGCCGAGTCGGCCACCTCACTCACCACGAGGCCCGCACCGACGCCATGAAGGCGTGTGATGAAACGCGTCCCCGACAACGGCAACTGCCTCAATACCGCCAGGCCGCCATCGGGTTGTACCGCCACCACGCACTGGAACTCCGGGGGGCTCGACGCGCCCTGGCAGGTGAAGAGCGGCAGGCGCGGGAAGACCTTCGACACGCACCGGGCCATGGCCAGAGGCCCCACGGGGTCCGCCCGACCGAGGGTGCCCGCGTCGAAGCCCCCGTCGTCGCCCGTCAGCGCCACCGAGCCGACGGCCGTCGAGCGCGGGTCGCACGCAAGGAGGCACAGGAGCCCGAAGGCAGGCAGAAGACGCCGCACGACGACAGCGTGCCCTGAACCGGGGCCCAGCTTCATGAAAAGCGACCGGGCAGCTCGACGCGGAACGTGGTGCCCTCGGACGACGAGCGCTCCACCCGAACCGAGCCGCCGTGCCCCTCGACGACGCGCCGGACCAGCGCCAGCCCCAGTCCACTCCCGCCGCCGCCGCGGCCCCTCGTGGCACGGAGCCGGTGAAAGGCCTCGAAGACCGACTCCCACGACTCGCGGGGTATTCCGATGCCGTTGTCCGTCACCTCCAGCACCGCCAGCTGGCCTTCTCGGCGTCCAACGACGTCGAACGTCACCGGGGTCCGCTCGTTGTACTTCCGCGCGTTGCGCAACAGGTTCAGCACCGCGATGCGAAGCCAGGTCGGGTCGGCGTTCACCTCGAGGTCATCGAGGCCGCGCACCGAGAGCTGCACGTCGGGCCCGGCGTCGGCTTCGAGCCAATCGGTGAGCCTCGAGAGCGAGAGCCGCTGGAGCGAGAGCACGTCCTGGCGCTGCTCGAGCCGGTTGAACGCGGGGATGTTCTCCACCAGCGTCGTCAGGCCGTCGACCTCGCCCACGATGCGGCCCGGCCAGTCCTTCGCCTGCGGCACGCCCTCGAGCTTGCGCTCGAGCGTCTCGGCCATCACCCGCAGCGAGGCGAGGGGCGTGCGCAGCTCATGGCTCACCGTCGAGACGAGCGCGGCCTTGGCGTCGATGAGCGCCTGCTCACGGCGCTGCACCGCGATGATGAGGAGCACCAACCCGAGCCCGAGCCCCAGGGCCAGCGCGAGGAGCCCGAGCTTGAGCCCCAGCGCGCGCTGCCGCTGGCTCGCAGCCGCCTCCCACCGTGGAGAGGCCACCGTCACCCGCAGCGCCTCGACGGGCCCCTCGAGGCTCGACAGCTCGAGGCGCTCGTCCGAGCCCAGGAAGACGAACACGAGCGCCACCAGGAACGTCGCCAGCGCGAGGAGGCCCGCCCCGACGGCGGCCATTCGCACCGAGGTGGCGCGCGGCCCGCTCACTCGATGACGGGGAGGCGGTCGAAGTCCATCGTGGCGAGCGGCGCCTTCGCCTCGAAGCGGTCGGGTCGGCGGTCGAGGGACTTCGCGGTGCGGATGAGGCTCGCGAGCTCGACGACGTCTGGCCGCCCCGCGAGGCTTCAGGGAGCTTCCCCAGCTCGGTGAGGAGCGAGTCCCAGGTTCGGTTGCGGGCCCAGTAGCTGCCGCGCAACTTCTCGGCGAACCCGGCCACCACCAGCGACAAGCGCGCGGGCGGCGTGGCGGCCTTCGCGTCGCGGCGGTTTCGGCATGGCCGGGTCCGGCGCCACTGTCGACGCCTGAAAGCACGGGCTCCCGCTCACACCACGCGGTCACCGAAACGTGAAGACCCGAGACGGTCGGCCTCCGCCACGTCCCGCGAACGGGTCGGCCGTCGGGTTGAACCATGCGCTTCGCTCCAGCCGCACCGTCGACGCGCTCGAAGGCAGACCCTCGAGCATCGCGTCGAGCAGCTCCCGTCGTGCCGAGGGTCCCAACCGCAGCAACGACACCGCCGGCGAGTCGCCCTCCAGCGCCACCTCGTAGCCTGCCGGGAGGTGCACCGAGTCGGCGGACGAGACGGCCACGCGGGCCAGGTGCGGGTTCAGCTCCTTGAGCTTCGCCACGGCCGGCATCGCCACCGGTGGCTCGGCCTCGGCGTCCTCGTCCCACTCGTACGTCGGCGTCCACGGAACGCTCACCCGCAGCTCGCGCAAGGCTGACCAGCTCGCTGGCGGTCGCACTTGCTCGAGCCGCGTTCCGCCGGTCAACGTGAGGGACAAGGACTGCAGCGACCGCAGCGGCAACGCGAAGAACAGCTCGAGGTCGGCGGCCGTCACCTCCGCCTGCAGCGACACCAACTGCCCTGCGCCCTCGAAGTCGCCAAGCGCGAGGAGGCCCGTCGACGAGAGCCCCGAGACGTGGCGCAGCGCCCGCATCGTGGCGCCGAAGGGCTGCTCGTCGCCCGAGAAGCGCAGGGTGTGCACCGACAACCACCACGGGGAATCAGCCAGGGCGCTGCGCGGGCCATCGAAGAACACGTCCGCCGCGGCGAGGGAGCCATACTCGAAGCGCGCGCTCCCCAGCGGCACCACCTGGTTCAGCTCGCCGAGCCAGAACTCCGCGTGGTCGAGGAAGCCGTCGAGGTCGACGTCTCGCGTCTGCATGAAGGCGCCACGCGCGTCATGTCGCGCCAACACCACGTCGGCCCAAACGCGGCGCGGGCCTTCGGCGAACGGGTCCTTTGCGATGGCCTCGAGGCAGCGCACGTCATCTGGGGTCAGGACCTGTGCGGGCAGGACGAGCCCGGTCCCGCTCGGAGCCAACGCCACACCGTCCCGCGGAGCCCCCGCCAGCACGAGGCCCTCCCGAAACGCGCTGAGGTCGTCCTCGGGTGGAGGCTCGTCCTCCGCGTCGTCGAAGCCGCCCGGCGCGGTGTGCGGCAGGTCGAGCCACGGACGAAGACAGCGGCCCAGCCAGGTCAGCCGAACCCCGTTGCCATCGCGCTGCAGCAACGCAAACGGCTCGGCCTGCGAGGAGGTCGGGAGCTCCTGGCTGCCCCCTTCACCGCAGTAGGCCTGAAAGCGACGAATCGCGCTGCCGTTGTCGTCCCAGCGTGGCTTCTGCTTCCAGTCGATGCCGCTCGTGGTCCCGGTCGGCTCCTCTTCCCAATCACTCGAGAAGAAGTCGGGCACGCGCTCGGTCGAGGTCCACGCCGACAGGTGCACCGCGTCGTCCGCCTCGTCGGCCCAGTACTGCGCGGCCGCGAGCAACACCGACTGTCGCTGCGGCGCCTGCTCGAAGAACCGCCTGGCCCACGGCCGCAGCTCGTCGCGAACCCAGATGAGGCGCTCGACCGAGGGGCTCTTCATCGGCCACCGCCCAGCCAGTCCGTGTGCACCGCCACGCCGGGCGCGTCGACGCGTTCGTAGGTGTGGCTGCCGAACGCGTCGCGCTGCGCCTGAATGACGTTCGCCGAGCCGCGCGCGGTGGTGAGCGTGTCGTACCAGCCGAGCGAGGTGGAGAGCCCGGGCACCGCGAGCCCCGCCTGCGACGCCGCCGACACCACGCGCCGCCACGCCGGCAACCGTCGCGCGAGGTCACTGACGAACTCGGGCGCCAGGGCCAGCAGGTCCGGCTCGGGGCTCGATGCGAAGGCGGACTGAATGCGGCCCAGCAGCTCCGCGCGAATGATGCAGCCCGCGGTCCAGATGCGCGCCACTTCGGAGAGCTTCGTGCCGTACCCGAACGCCGTGCTCGCCGCGCGCAGCAGCTGGAAGCCCTGCGTGTAGCTGGCCACCTTCGAGGCGTAGAGCGCGTGCGCGAGGTCGTCGACGGACACGCCGGCGAGTCTGCTCCGCGCGGGGCGGTGCGCCGCCTCGGCCTTCACGCGAGTCGCCTTCTGCGCCGAGAGAATGCGCGCGTCGACGGCGGCGGTGATGGTGGGAATCGCGATGCCCAGCTCGGCGGCCGCCACCACCGTCCACTTCCCGGTGCCCTTCTGGCCCGCCTGGTCGAGCACCTGGTCGACGAGGAGCCCGTTCGTCTTCTCGTCCTTCACGCGGAACACGGTGCCGGTGAGCTCGATGAGGAAGGACGCGAGGTCGCCTTCGTTCCAGCGCTGAAACGTGTCGGCCACCGCGCCGCCGTCGAGCCCGAGCCCGTCGCGCAGCAGCGACGCCGTCTCGGCGATGAGCTGCATGTCGCCGTACTCGATGCCGTTGTGCACCATCTTCACGAAGTGCCCGGCCGAGCCGAGCCCGCAGTGCGTGACGCAGAGCCCGGCCTTCGAGCGCGCGGCGATGGGCTCGAGCACGGGCTTGAGCCGCTCCCACGCTTCGACGTCGCCGCCCGGCATGAGCGAGGGCCCTTCGAGGGCTCCCTTCGCGCCACCCGAGACGCCCATGCCGACGAAGCGCCACGCGCGGGCCTTCGCCTTCTCCGCGCGGCGGTCGGTGTCCGAATACAGGCTGTTGCCCGCGTCGATGACGAGGTCTCCGGCCTCGAGGAGCGGGTCGAGCTGTTCGATGACCGAGTCCACCGGCTTGCCCGCGTTGACGAGCACGACGATGCGGCGCGGGCGCTCGAGGCGCGCGACGAGCTCCCCAAGCGTCGCGACCACGTCGAGCTTCGCTTCCGGGTGCGCCGCGGCGAGGGCTTTGGCGTGGTCGAAGTGCAGCGTGTACCCACCGACGGCGAGGCCCCGCGACGCGAAGTTGCGCGCGAGGTTGCCGCCCATCACACCAAGTCCAATCACTGCCACGTCGTTGAGTCGCGTCGTCATGGGAAGGGCCTTTCGAGGGGCTGGTCGGTCACGAGGGTGAAGTCGGTGAGGTGCGAGGCCGGCAGAGCGGGGTCGCGCCGGAGGAGCCGCTCCAACGCCGGCCGCTTCTGGTCGCCCACGGCGTAGAGGAAACGCTTCGCGTGCGGCTGATTGAGCGTGTCGAAGAGCATCGTCACGCGCTGCGGCGGCGGCTTGGGCGAGTCGAGCAGGAAGGCCGCGACGCCGCGCCGGTCGAGCAGCGGATGATTCGGGAACAGCGAGGCGACGTGGCCGTCGTCGCCCATGCCCAGCACGATCAGGTCGAGCCCGTTGCCGAAGTGCTGGCGGAAACCATCCAGGAAGCGAGCGCACGCGGTCGGTGCGTCGTCGCCGTCGAGCACCATCGGCAGGACCGCGCCGGCTTCATCCGCGCCCGCGGTGCAGCGGGAGGCGCCGTAGTTGGAGTCAGGGCTGTCATGCGGGACGACGCGCTCGTCGACCCAGGTGAGCGCGACGCGCCGCCAGACGTCCGGATGGGTGATGTCCACCACGGTGTCCATGACCTGGATGACGGAGCCCCCCGCGATGGCCAGCCGCACCTGCGGTGAGCCCGAGGCCCGCGCCACCAGCTCATCGCTGATCCGCTTCGCGAGGGCGTAGCGGGCCGACGTGTTGACGACCAGCTCGATGGTCTTCTCAGCCACGGGTCCAGCCGCCCTCGCAGCCGTGGAACAGGTCGGCCGCCTCCTCGGGGCCCCAGCCTCCCGCCGGATACTCGAGCAGCGGCGGCGCCTCGGTGCCCTGCCAGGCGGCCTGCATCGCGTCGGCGAAGCGCCAGCTCGCTTCGATCTCGTCACCGCGGAGGAACAACGTCGCGTCACCCAGCAACGCGTCGAGGAGCAGCCGCTCGTAGGCCGGCGCGGTCGAGGCGCCGAAGACGTTCTGGTAGTCGAAGGTCATCTCGGCGCCATGCATCACCATCGATGCGCCCGGGCGCTTGACGCCGAACGACAGGCGCACCGCCTCGCGCGGCTGGATGCTCAAGGTGAGCACGTTCGGCCGAATCTGGCAGAGGTCGCCCGCGCGCAGCTTCCGTCGGAACTCCTCGTCGCTGATGCCGTCGGGCTTGTTGAACAACTGCAGCGGCGGTGTCTTGAACTGCACCTGCACCTCGGTGAAGCGCTTCTTCAGCCGCTTTCCATGACGCAACAGAATCGGCACGCCGCTCCAGCGCCAGGTGTCGATTTCGCAGCGCACCGCCACGTACGTCTCGGTCTGCGAGTCTGGCGGAACGCCCTCTTCCTGGAGGTACCCCGACACGGGTTGGTCGCGCACGGTGCCCGCCGAGTACCGCGCCCGCACGCAATCGCGCTTCATGTCGGCGGGCGTCGGCGGCCGCAGCGCCTCGAGCACCGCCACCTTCTGCGCACGAACCGCCTTCGCGTCGAGGGAGGCGGGAGGCTCCATGGCCACGAGCGAGAGCACCTGGAGCATGTGGTTCTGCAGCATGTCCCGCAGGGCGCCGGTGCCGTCGTAGTAGGCGGCCCGGCCGCGCTCCATGCCGAGCTCTTCGGCGACGGTGATCTGCACCAGCTCGACGTGGTTGCGGTTCCACAGCGGCTCGAAGATGGCGTTGTGGAAGCGGAACCCGAGGATGTTCTGGACCGTCTCCTTCCCGAGGTAATGGTCGATTCGGTAGACCTGATACTCCTTGAGGTGCGTGTGCACGTGGCGGTTGAGCGCCAGCGCCGACGCGAGGTCGTGGCCGAACGGCTTCTCGACGACGACGCGGCGCCAGGCCGTCCGCTCACCTTCGGCGACGGTCACCAGCCCCTTGGACGCCAGGTTCGAGATGGCGTTGGCGAAGAGGTCGGGCTTGAGCGACAGGTAGAAGAGGCGTCCCGTCGCGCGGCCGCCCGGCAGCGAGTCGAGCTTCACCGAGAGCCGGTCGAGGTCCTGCACGCTGCCCACGTCGCCAGCCACGTAGTGCACCCGCGGTGAGAGCTCGGCCCAGGCGGCCTTGAGCTCCGGCGGCATGGCCTCGCCGACCTCGGCGCGAAACGCCTCGTCGCTCTTCTCGCGGCGAGAGACGCCGACGACCGAGAAGCCCTCGGCGGGCTGGGCTTTGGAGGACAGGCTCGCGAGCGCTGGGAGCAACTTGCGCAGGGCGAGGTCGCCCGAGGCTCCGAAGATGACGACCTGCGACGGTGACGGCATCGAGGCACCCCTTGTGTCGAGAGGTGGAAGTCTCGCACCACGCTGTTCGCCTCGCTCTCACTTCTTTCGTGAGGCGCGTCGACCCCGCGCTATTCCAGCGCCCGAACGTAGACCCGCCAGGGACCTGCCGCGCAGCGCTCCTGCCACGCGACGAACAGGAGCCCGTCGACCATCGCGAGCTCTGGCCGGGCGGCCTCGCAGGCGAGGTCATGGTTGAGGGCCAGGGAAGGCATTCCGTTGCGGAGCGGGCCGGGCATGTCTTCGTAGGCAGACCCACCGGACTGAAGGTACTTGAGCTGCAGAATCCCGTTCGAGCTGAGCGCCAGCACGAGGATCCCCCAGTTCGAGATGGCATCGAAGCTCGAGATGTTGGTGAACTCGTTGGGGGCCAGCCCCGTCGTCAGCCCGAGGAAGAAGAGCGTGTCGGCGGCGCCGTTCGGCCTCAGGACATACACGCGCGGCCGCGTCGGGTCCGAGGAGATGATGACCGGCCGCGCCTCAGCGCCGTTCGCTGCGGCCACCATCGAGCCCCACGGAGGCGCGTTCAGGCTCGCGCGAAGGGTGTCGCTCCGGCTGGACTTGAGGGCCACCACCGGGCGGCCTCCCAGCGACGCGTTGCCGAAGACGAACGGCTCGGCGAGGGCATCGGTCGGGTAGTCGGTCGCGCTCGAGGTGATGAGGCCGGAGTCGACCCAGACGCCTCCGTCGAGCCTGACGAGGGTGACGTTGCCGTTGTCGAAGCGCACGCTGCTGAGCGTCGCGTCGTCGCTGAAGATGGCACTCGGCGGCGGTGGCACGGTGGCCCACCCAGTCGCTCCTCGGCGGAAGAGCACCGAGGGCGCGCGCCCTGGAAGGTGGGGACCTGCAACGTCGCCACGAGGCCCTCGGCGTCGACCCAGCCTTTGTGGCCGCGAGGTGGCGGGCCTCCGAGCGCCACCGCCGGCGCGGCGGAGTCGGTCGCGATGGGGCAGGGCGGCGCGACGCACGCGAAGGGGTTGAAGGGAACTCCGAACCAGGTGCTCCCGTCCCTTCGAGCGAAGACGAACGCTGACACCGAGAGGTCGGCGTTGCGACGGACGACGAGGCCCGGCCAGGGTTCGCCCACGAAGGTCGCCGTCGATTCGAAGGCCGGGGTCCAGGAGTTGCGAGCGAGGAAGATGAAGGGCGGTATCGTGAAGCTGCGGTTCCCAGCGAGGTCGTCGACGCTTCCACTCAGACTGTACATGAAGCCTGGAGTGAGCGGAGGCCGCAGCGCGAGCAGGACTCGGCGACCGCCGAGGAGGAATCGAGCCCGAGCACTTGACGGAGGTGTCCCAAGGCCAAACGCGTTCACCGTGATGTTGTTGAGCAACGGGTTGAGGTCTTCATCGAAGTCGAGCCACAGAGTCGCCTGAGTACCGAAACCTCCAGTCACACTCGCAGTGAGGAACCGTGGCGGCCGGTCGTCGACCACGTTCACGAACGTCCGGCCCGTGCGCACGGCAGGCGTCAGCGTTCCGCTCGTGTCGGTCGCGGTGAGGGTGAAGGCAATCAACCGCGGAACGGGTCCATCGACTCGGGGCGCGACGAACGTCGTGCTCGGTGACGTGGGATCGGTCAGCGCCCAGTCGGCAACACCGGAGTCGGGCTCGCGATCGGGCGACCATCGGTAGGCGAAGGTCGCTCCAGTCGCTGGTGCGAACGCGCCTCCGCGCAGCGTCACGGTGTCACCAGTTCCAACCGCCTGGTGCGCGCCTGCGTCGACGAACCACTGCGGCAGACTTCCAGGTGCCAGCTGGAAGGAGGCGGTGGCTGGAGCGCTCCGCATCGTCAGGCCGTTGGTCACGACCAGCTGCACGGAGATGATGATGGGCGGCGCGACGTTCGGCGGCATGTCGAGCTGGAGCTGCTGCCCACCATTGATGGGGACGCCGGTGATGCTGGGCGGGTTGACCGTCCACTCCCAGGAGATGAGTCCGCTCGAGTTCGGGTCGGTGCTGGTGGCCGCGCTGAGAACGACACGCTCGCCACCGAGCGCGGTGACTGGGGTCCCGGTGATGACTGCGATGGGGTTTCCGTTCGCGACGGGAACCTGGACCGACACTGGAGCGCTCTGGCGTCCGGAGGGCTCCTGCACCACGAGGTTGAAGCGCAGCAGCGTGAGCGAGTTCGGAGCCGTGAGCGTGGGCGTGGCAGCGTTCGGGGTGCCGTTGTTCGGAATCATCACCGGGGGGCCGGCGTCCTGAGTCCAGAAGAAGCTGAGTGGTCGGGCACCGGTCGACCGCTGCGCGTTGAGCTGAAAGCTGGCGTTTCGGGTCACGAACGGCGGTGCGTCGATGACGGCCACGGGCAGGACGCCGCCGTCGGACCCCGCGTCACTTCCGCCGTCGGACCCCGCGTCACTTCCGCCGTCGGACCCCGCGTCACTTCCGCCGTCGGACCCCGCGTCACTTCCTCCGTCGGACCCGCCATCGGCCCCTGTGCCCGCGTCGGTGACGGGACCCGCGTCGTAGGGCGGGAACCCAGCCATCAGCATGGGGGGGGCCGCGACTGCCCCGGCGCGAGGGTGATGTCGCGCAGCGTGGTGACGGGCGCCGCCACCACGATGTTGAGCAGCTCGGCCGTGAAGAAGCCCGACCTCGAGTACCCGAGGGACACGACGTCGGGGCGCACATCGGTGAACGAATACGTCCCCTGCTCCGAGGTGCTCGTGGTGCGCCCCGTGCTGAGCGAGACCGTCACGTCACGCGCAGGCGTCTCGTCGGGCAGGAGCACCCGGCCCCGAAGCTCCGCGAGCCGCAGCGCCGGCACGCGCTCGAGCACCACGGGGTCGGTGGTGAAGACCTCCGAGGGGCGCAGGTCGACTCGCTCCGTCGCGGCTTCGTACCCGTCGCGAAAGGCCGCGAGTGTGAACGGTCCGCTGGGCAGGTTCTCGAACACGAACGAGCCATCGTCCGCCGTGTAGGTGAAGAAGGGGCTCTCGGGGATGAAGAGGGTCGTTCCCCCATGGCCGCCACGGGCTGGGAGGACGTCACGTCGCAGCACCGTGCCGCGAATGGAGGCGTTGCTGCCCACCACGAGCTGGCCGACGTTCACCCGCTTCCCGCGGCCGGTTCCCAACGGCGTCAGGTCGAGCCATCGTTGTCGGTCCGGTCGACCGTCTCCGTCGACGTCGACCTGAAGGCGGACCGCGCCGACGTTGGTGTTCACCGGGGAGAGCGAGAAGAACCCGGTCTCGGCGGCCGCCGTCGCGTTGACGCCGCTGCCCACCAACTCGACGGTCGCGCCGGCCGCGGGTCGCAGTGCGCTCTGGCCAGGCGGCGTGTAGACCAGCGTTCCTTCGAGGGCGCCGTCGCCGGGAGCGGGCGGCTTGGCGGGGACGGTGACCTCGAGACAGCCGGCCAGCCAACACGCTGCGAGGACGAGACGTTTTGACATGGGGCTCCGCGACCGGCGTCGTTGTTCGAGACGTGAATGAGTGGCGCACCGCCGCTTCAGCTGCCGGCCGATGAGGACCGATGGAACAGATGGCGTCCGGACGCAGAAGGCAATCGCTCCGTCACATCGCGCCTCCAAACGTCAACGACGAACCCGTCAGCGAAACCACGCTCGTCGAGATGGATCAACCGTCCCATCACTTTCATCAGAACTTCTTCGAGACAGCTTGCTCGATGGATGACGTTCAGAATGACGGGGCCAGGTGCCCCATCGCGCCCTTCGCGTAGCGGCGGCGGGCGTCCTCCAGCGCTTCGGCAGAGGTGAGAGCGAACGGACCGCGAAACAACACCGGCTGCTCGAGCGGCGTGCCAACACCCACGAGCGCGTGGAGCGACTCGCCGTGGGTCGACAACCGCATCACACCGGCCTGTTGGTCGAAGAGGACGGCCTCGTGGGTCGACAGAGGACTCCCCGACGCAAATCCTGCGCCACCGATGGCCATGGCGAAGGCGGTCTGTCCTGCGGCGGCAGGGAGTTCGACCGTGCTGTTCGGCGCGAGGTGCACGTCGAGGAACGTCACGGCGGGAACGACCTGAAGCGGCGACGAGGCCGTGGAGACCGCTCCCGCAAGGACCCGAACCCGCACGCCCGGCGCGGACTTCCACTCGGGCACCTGGTGGGTGTCGAGGTGGAGCGCGCGCGGCTCGGACGAATGACGGCTCACCGGCAGGTTCACGAACATCTGCAGCCCGTGGCAGTCGACGCCGCGCACGGTGGGCACCTCTTCGTGAATGACGCCCGAGGCGGCTTCAGTCCAGTGCAGGGCGCCCGGGCCGATGCGCTGGGCGTTGCCGCGGCTGTCCCGGTTCTGGAAGGAGCCGGGTGAGTCCTCGAAAAGGTACGTGACGGCCGAGAACCCGGCGTGCGGGTGCGGCGGGAACGTCGGCTGCGCCATGTGGAAGTCGTCGAGGTTGAGGAACGGGTCAAGGCTGCGGCCGCCGAGTTGCCCGCGCAGGCTCCAGGAGAAGAAGTCCTCCGTCATCTGGTGACGGGGCAACGGTTCGACGGCGACGACCTGCTTGAGCGTGGTGGACATGCGGGCTCCGGGAGTGACGGTCGGCGCGAGGCTGACGGACACCAGCACCTGCCGACGGGTGAGTGGCTGCATGGCCGGAAGATGCGTCCCCACAGCTTGGTTGACAATGCGCCAGCATCGGACGTTTTGTCTCGCGTACGATGACAATCGACTTCAACGCCCTGGCGGTCGTCCTTCGGGTGGTGCGCGCCGGGAGCTTCACGGCCGCCGCGAAGGAGCTCGAGACGACGAAGCAGTGGGTGAGCCGACGCGTCGCCGACGCGGAGCGGACGCTCGGGGTGCCGCTGCTCGAACGAACGACGCGCTCGGTGAAGCCGACCCAGGCTGGCGTGCGGGTGCTCGAGCGCGCGGGGCCGGCGCTGGCCTCCATCGTCGACGCGCTCACCGAGGCCGAGACGAATCAGACCGAGGCGGTGGGGACGTTGCGGGTGACGGCGCCGCTCCTGTTCGGCCGACGGTTCCTGGTGCCCATCGTCGCCGAGTACCGCGTGTCGAACCCGCGCGTGCTGGTGGAGCTCCAGTTGAGCGACCGTCAGGTGAACCTCGTCGAGGAGGCGGTGGACGTGGCGATTCGGGTGGGCCGCAGCCCGGACTCGACGCTGTTGTCGCGACGGCTCGGCGTGGCGCACGTGCACCTGGTGGCCTCGCCGGAGGTCGTCACCCGGCTCTCCACACCCCGTCGGCCGGCGCAGCTCGACGGCGCGCCGGCGGTGCTCTCGCGCCCCACGGAGCGGTGGCACTTCGACGACGTCACCGTTCGCCCCTCGGCGGCGCTCGTCGTCGCGCACCTCGAGACGCAGCTCGAGGCGGCGCTCGTGGGGCTGGGCATCGCGGCGCTCCCGGTCTTTCTGACCCGGCCCTTCGTGGCGACCGGCAAGCTGGTGCCGCTGCTGTCGGGGCGGACGGTGCGCTCCGGGGTGGTGCAGGTCCTCTCGCCCCACCGCAAGGCGATGCCCCTGCGTGTTCGCCGCTTCATCGACCTCGTCGTGTCCCGCGCGCCGGACCTGTCGTGACCTCGCAGGTGGCCCAGCTGCGCCCCCCGCACGACACGAAGACTGGACTTCTGCCTCCCTTCATCAGCACACCTTCGGCGTCGAGGCGTTGCGCTGCCCTTGGTCTGGCCGCCGCCGAATTCACGCCACCCGCAAGACGGCCGAGGAGCGCTTACCCGTTCGCGTCGCGAATCATCCTCCCGCCCACCACCGCCCAGCCGCGCTCGCCCGCGATCTCCCCCTGCGCCGTCCCGAAAGCCTTCCCCGCAGCCCGGCGGCTCCCACCGCCCTCGACGCCCTTGCCGTTTCCAGCTTTGGTCGACGTCTTCTTCGATTGACGGGGCTCACACAGTTCACCCATGGTCGTCTTGCTCGGCCTCAGGCCCCAATGTGTCGACGAGGCTCGCTGATGCGCTCCAGGCTCTACCTGTTTCGGGACGACACCACCTTCGTGCACGTGACGTCTCGGGTGCGCATAGGCCGGGGGCTGCAGTGCGAGCTGTGCTTGCCCTCGAGCCGGGTCGCGCGTGAGCACGCCGAGGTGGTGCCAGAGGCCGACGGCTTCTTCCTGTCGGACCTGGGCTCGGCGAGCGGCATCTTTCTCCAGAAGCAGAAGCTGCGCGGCCGCCACCGCGTCGAGCACGGCGACTGCTATTACCTGGGCACTCAGGCCGTCGACGCGCAAGTCCGCGACACGCCGCTCGACACCGACGTGCTGCGCGCGATGGAAGACGCCGTGGCCGAGGCGCCAACGGCCCGCTCGCGTCGACAGGTCTGGGTCGACGCGCTCATCGAGCACGGCGACCCGCTCGGCGACTGGCTCGCCGCACCCCCGCAGACCCTGCCGGCGCTGGCCCACGGCGTCACCCTGGGGTGGGACGCGGGGCTCGTTCGCACGGCCGTCGTCTCGGACTTCGCCGGAGCGGCGCACGTGCTCGGCAGTCGCCTCGCCTCTCACCTCCTCGAACTGACCATCGACTCGATGCATGAAGCGCCTGAGGGCGTCCTCGCTCGGCTTCGCAGCGCGCGCTTGCCGGCGTTGCGGAAGCTGCGGTTCACCGGGCTCGCGACGCTGCCGACGTCACTGCCACTGGCGCCCAGGCTGACGCACGTCGAGCGCTGACCCCGCTCCGCGCCACAGGCACCTCGACACGCCCGCGCTCCGGGTCTGGGCATCGCGGCGCTGCCGGTCTTTCTCACCCGGCCCTTCGTGGCGACCGGCGAGCGGGTGCCGCTGCTGTCGGGGCGGACGGTGCGCTCCGGCGTGGTGCAGGTCTCTCGCCCCACCTCAAGCGATGCCCCTGCGCATTCGCCGCTTCATCGACCTCGTCGTGTCCCGCGCGCGGGACCTGTCGTGACCTGGCCGGTCAGTGCCCGTGGCCGTCGTCGGAGCGCTCGCCGCCGCCAAGCCGTTTGCAGGCGTCTTCGAGCCCGCCGTAGCACGCCACCTTGAACAGGCGCTTCGCCGCGTCCTTGTTGGCCGTCACGCCCTTCGCGCCCTGCTCGTACAGCTGCCCCAGCACCATGCAGCTGCGCAGCGAGGGGTACTGCACGCCCTTCTTCACCGACTCGGAGCACGACGTCTCGAGCAGCTCGAGCCCGCGCTTGACGTCCGTCGTCCCGCCGACGCCCTTGATGAGGTTGATGGCGTAGTTGGTACAGCCCTGAAACACGCCCAGGCCACACGCGGCTTCGTAGGCCTTCGTCGCACCGGTGAAGTCATTGGCGGCGTCCTTGACCAGGCCCAGGTGAAAACAGCCCGGCGCGTTCTTGCCATCACACGCCTTCTTCGCCATCGCCGCCGCTTCCACGAGGTCCTTCGGCGCCCCCCGCGCGTCCCGCAGCATGAGGGAGAGGTTGCTGCAGGCCGCGAGCACGTTCTTCTTGCAGGCGTCGCGGTACACCGTGACCGCCTTCGCCGCGTCCTTCGCTTCGAGGTTGAAGCCGAGGTCCACACAGGCCGACGGGTCGCCCTTCGCGCAGGCCTTCTCGAGCTCGGCGAAAGAGACGGTGGGCTCCGCGGCCGGCTGGGCCAGGGCGGGGAGGGCGAGACTCAAGGCAAGGAGCGTCGTGCGCATGGGCGTGCTGTACCGTCGCGGGCCCTCGTCGTCGAGGCCGGGACTGCGGGGCGGACGGGGGGCCGTGGACGAGATTCACGGGGCCTCCCATGGCTCGTTGTTGCACTGACGTGACGATTCACGCGAGAAGGGTGTTTCTCGTGCGCCGTCTGCTGCTCCTCGCCCTCGTCCCGAACCTCTGCTTCGCGTGGGGCTTCGATGGGCACCGCCGCCTCGCGGCCATCATGCACGAGCCCTTGCCCGCCACGCACTGCCTGCGGGCCTGGTACGCGGCGCGCCAGACGCCCCAACTGCAGGACCGCGCGTGCGACCCAGACCGCCTGCGCGGCAGCGACCCCAACGAGGCCGTGCGGCACTACCTCGAGGTCGATTGGGTCAACCCGCCGTCAGCGTACCCGCGGGACTGGCAGCAGGCCGTCGAGCAGCTCCGAAACTTCGCCACCCGCAACGGCACCGTGCCCTGGCGCGTCGAGGAGCAATACGCCGGCCTCGTCGCGGCGTTTCGGGCGCGCGACGTGAACCAGGTGCTCGACCGCTCGTTCTTCATGTCGCACTACGTGACCGACGCCTTCTCGGTGCTTCACGACACGAAGAACTTCGACCCCAATGACGGGCTCCACTCGCGCTGGGAGTCCGACATGCTGCAGCCCAACGCCAACCTCGACGCCCTCACGATGCAGGCGCGCGGGCTGTTCGGCACGCCGGGGCGGCTCGACCCGCGCTACGCCACCTTCGACATCGTGCTCGTCGGCAACGGGCTGGTGGGGCAGCTCATCGCGGCCGACATCGCGGCGGGCGGGCTCGATGGAGGCCTCAACTTCCAGCGCCAGGTGCTCTTCACCCAGTCGCGGGAGCTAACAGCCCGTCGGTGGGCCGACGCGGTGACGGTGATGTCGTCGTTGCTGTGGATGGCCTGGGCCGAAGCCGGCGCGCCCGACCTGCCGGGCTTCTCCGCCGGGTGTTCGCGCGCGCAGCCGATGATGCCCGCGGTGCTGCGAGGCTACGCGCCTCCCACGGGGTGGACGCCGCTGCCGCCCCCTCCGCCCGATGCGGGTCCCACGGTCGATGCCGGTGTGGACGCGGGGCCAGGTGGTGGAAGCGCCGGCGGTGGAAGCGCGGGCGGTGATGGGTTTGGCGGAGGCTCCCTCTTGATGCCCTTCGACGCTGGCCTTCCCGAGCCCACCGAGCCCGTGGGGTGCCAGTGTCAGACCGTGCCGGGCTGGTGGGTGCTGTTCCTGGTGCCGCTCGTCCTGGCTCGTCGCCGCGTCGCGCGCTGAGTCAGGCTGTCAGCGACGGCCGACGTCCGGAGACAACGCGTCATCGGTCTCGCTCGAGGCGTGACTTCAGGTGCCGAGAACGACGAGGCGGTGGTCGTGGCGAGCGGCTTGCTTCGGGCTCCTGGGGAAAGGAGCCGTTCCCATGCGTCGCATTCACCGCCGTCGTCGTGGCTTCAACCTGCTCGAGGTCGTCGTCGCCATCGCCATCATCACCATGCTGTCGAGCGCCGTGGGCGTCTACGCCATCGCGCGCTATCGCGACTCCCGCGTCGACGTGGCGCGCACCGAGCTCGAGACGCTCGAAGGCCAGCTCGACGCCTACGTGGCCGTCGTCGGCCGATACCCGGACCCGGCCCAGGGCTTCGCGCCGCTCGTCGAGCGCCGCCTGGTGAAGGAGCTGCCCGTCGACCCCTGGGGCACACCATTTCGCTGGCGCCTCGCCAACGGCACGCCCGTCGTCACCAGCCTCGGTGAAGACGGCGCGGAAGGCGGTGAGGGCTACGACGCAGACCTGCACAGCGATGTGTCTCTGGCGAAGCAGCGCGAGGCCAGGCGGTGACGCTCACACAGGCTGGGCGTGTGCGTTGCTTCATCGACGGCTGAGTCTGGTTCGAGCGAAGCTCGAGGCTGCGTGTGGCGTCACGGTCGACGAGCGAAGCTCGTCCAGGTCGGGTGTGCGTTCGGAATCGCCGTCGCGGTCATCATTGCGCTCGCGAGCGGCAGCCCGCAGCTGGGGCTCCACGGGAGCGTCTGGGTACCCTCGCCTTCATGTTCTGGCTCGAGTGGCGACGGCCGCCGTGAAGGAGAGCCGGGCGACGCCTCCGGTCACTGCACCGTGAGGAACAGGTCGTCGGCGTACCCATCGACCGACATGCCTTCGTCGTGGGTCGACTCGAGGGTCGCGCGGATCCTCCGGGTGGTGGCCGGCAGCGCCCCGGACGAGGTCCTGAACAGCAGCGAGGTGAGGTCGGCACGGTCCGTCTTGGTGACACCGCCGACCTCTGCGAGGCCGAGCACGACGTCGGTCGCCGACAGAAACTCGAGCTTCAAGGTGGCGCGGTCGTTCTGCGCCTCGAAGCCACCAAACCAGCCCGACGTCGTGAAGCGCGCCTGGGACGAGTCGATGCGGGCGTGCAGGGTCGCGTCGAGGGTGACGACCTGGCTGATGGAGGCCGTCATCGCCATGTTCCCACCGAAGAAATAGTTGGCGCCCCGTGTGGGAGAGCCAGGCGTCGAGGCCATCGGAAAGCCCGGGGCCGTCGTGGCGTAGCGCAATACCGAGAAGGGACCACCCGGCGCACGCGTCCACCCCGGAATCGTCCCCACCGGGGAAAGGCCGTCGAGACTTCCATCACCGGCCTCGGCGCCCCCGTTGACGAGGAGGTTCCCCATCATCGGCGGCGGCGGAGGGCCCTGCAGGACGACGACGAGGTCGTCGGCGTACCCATCGACCGACACTCCCTCGTCATGGGTGAACTCGAGCGTCGCTTCGATGCTGCGGGTCGTCGCTGGCAGCGAAAGCGCTGCGGAGCGCGGAAGGAAGGCGGTCATCGAGTTGCGGTCGGTGTCCGTCACGGTGCCCGCCTGGACGGTGCCGAGTGCGGCTCCGGTCCCCGAGAGCAGGGTGAGCCTGAGGCGCACGGTGTCGTTCTGCGCCTCGAAGCCGCCGAACCACCCGCTCACGACGACCTGAGTTGTCGCGGCGTCGACGCGCCCCAGCCACTCGGCAGGTACGGTGAGGCGTTGGGTGAGTCGGTCGTCGGCAGACCCTTCGCCGCCGTAGAAGAAGTTCGCGCCGCGCGTAGAGGAGCCCGGGGTCGAGGTGATGGGAAAGCCGTTCCCGTAGGCATAGGGCAGGACGTTGGCCAGGCCTCCATCAGGGCGCGTCCACCGCGGAATCGGAACGAGCATTCCAGGCATCATGGTGCCCGCCGCCGCCTCGGCGTCACCGTTCTCGAGCAGGTTCGCCGACTGAACGCCGCCATCTGGCAGCGTTTGGGCGCCCGTCCCTCCGGCGGAGCCACCCGCCGTTCCACCTGCTGCGCCACCAGCCGAACCACCGCCTGCGCCGCCCGCGATGGCGGCGCCGCCACCTGCCGTCCCTCCGCCGGTCCCCCCACCTGCTGCCGCGCTGCCACCCGCGGTCCCGCCGTCGGGGGTTGGGTCCGTCGGTCCGCACACACACCCGCTCATCAGCACCACTACGCCTGCCAGGAGTCGTCGCATGTGGCCTTCGTAGAGGGCAGCCTCGCGTCGCAGACACCCCCTCGAGGGGAGGGCCCTTCACTTTTCCGGGGTCACTCGGCGAGGCAGATGTCGCGACAGGTTGAGCGTGGCGCTGGTGGCCCATTCTGTGAGTCGGGCCCGCAACGCTTCCTGACTCCCCACGGACAGGCGCGCGTAGAGGTCCTTCCGGTACGACTTGAACGTCGCCGGTGTGATGTTGAAGGACGCACAAATGGCCTTTGGCTCGAGCCCCTTCCAGAGCGCGAGGGCGAGTCGGCGCAGTTGCGGAGGCAACGTGGTGGTCTCGAAGGCCTTGAGCAGCCGCACGGTCCGGTCGACCTCGAGCGACAACTGCACACCGAACCGTTCGACGCCGGGGCCATCTTGCAGGGGGTACGCCCGAAGGCGGAGCCGGCCACCCGTCACCGGCAAGGTCAGTGTCGGGGGCCGCACCGAGCGTGTGCGACCAACGTCGCTGCGGCGCACCTGGCTCGCCTGCTCGCAGAGCCGTCGAATTGCGTCGGGCAACACGCCACCCTCGAGCAGCCTGCCCCGCTGGGGACCGCTGAACGCGTCTTGCAGCCAGTCGCGCGCGACGAGCGAGGCGAACTCGATGCGACCACTCGGCGTGGCCACCAGCATGGCCGAGTCGACCTCGTCGAAGGTCCGCTGCGAGTCCTCGTGGGCCCGCAGCGCATGGACGAACCAGGGGTAGAACGCGGCGACGTGAACGAGGTCGGTGCGCGTGAAGGCCGGGGCCTCCGCTTCTCGAAAGAGTCCCAGAATGCCGATGGGCCCGGCGTCATCTCGCAGCGCCAGGTCGAGGACGTGGTGAATGCCGTTGCGCTTGAAGAGGTGTTGGTAGGTCGCGCCACCGACAAAGGCCGAGCCGCCGTCGATGAGGGTGCCGAACGGTCGTCGCCCGCGCAGCAGGTTGCCGAAGGCCGCGGGGTCGTCGCTGCGCGCCGAGAAGACATGACCGGCCGACGCAAAGAGGTGGTGGCTCGCCTCGTCGAAGTGCTCGCTGTAGTGGGTGGTTGGCGCGCAGGTCTCGTCGACCCGAATCATCGAGAGGCTGAACGCCGGAATGAGGCGCTTGAGGGCCTCGGACGTGAAGGGCATCTGCGCAAAGAGGTCGGTGCCTGAACTCAACAGACCCCGCAGCGTGGCGTGGTGTTTCTGATTCGACATGGGGTGCTCTTCGCAGCGAAGGGGGCCCGCCTCACTCTCAAAGAGTGAACGGTGTCGAGTGGGCCAGAACGGGCCTTATCGAGGCCGTTCGAAGTACTCCCCAGCACTCACGCGTGGAGGCCACGCACCAGCAGGTCGAGCGACGCCGGCAACAACCCGTCGCGCGCCTCGTTCAGCGACACGAAGCCCTGCAGCCACGCCATCAGCCCCGAGAAGTAGAGGGCGAAGAGGGTGTTCGCGGCCACCATCGCGTCGACGTCGCCGCGCACCTCTCCGCGCGCCTGGGCCTCGATGACGAGCGCCGCCACCCGGTGGATGAAGGCGAAGGTGAGCGCGTTCACCTTCTTCGCGTTGTCGCCCGCTGCTCCCGGCAGGACCCGGACGAAGCGCCGGCCCACGTCGCCGCTTTCGTCGTACAGGGCGTACAGGCCGCCGAAGACATGGGTGAGCTGCTGCACGAGGCCCCCGCGCTTTGGCACCGTCGACAGGCACTCGTCGCTCACCGCCGAGAGCCGGTCGTGCATCATGAGGAAGACGAGGTCGTCCTTGTCGGTCGCGTAGAGAAACAGCGTGCCCTTCGCGATGCCGGCGCGCGCCGCGATGTCGGCCGTGGTGGTGCCCTCGATGCCCCGCTCCGCAGAGAGCGCCCAGGCCGCCTCGATGATGCGGGCGCGCTTGTCCTCCTTGTTGGCCTCACGCCGACTGGGTTCCGGCGTGACCGGAGTCATTGATTTCGATGGGTTCCGGCGTCTCGTCGGTCGCACCGCTGCCCTCCATGAGTCGCCCTTCTTAGCCGCGGAGCGACCGTCTTGCACCTCGTCGCGGGGGTTCGAATAATGACCTTGGTCATAAACAAGGAGGCGGTCCATGGAGCTGACGATGCGCGAAGCGAAGCAGGCGATGTTCCAGCAGGCGGGCATTCCGGCAGACGGTGGGGACTCGGAGGCGTGGGTCGACTTCAAGCTGGGCCCGGTGCCCATGCCGTTCCCGAACAGCGACGCGCGGCGACGGGCGGTGAAGTTGCACGACCTGCACCACGTGTTGACGGGCTACCGCACCGACATCCTCGGCGAGTTCGAGATTTCAGCCTGGGAGATCGCCGCTGGCTGCGGCCGCTTCGTCGTCCCCTGGTATTTGAACCTCATGGGCCTCACCGCGGGAGTCCTCGTCGCGCCACGGCGTACGATGCGGGCCTTCTGGCGCGGCGCCCGGTCCTCGTCGCTCTACACCACGTCGACGCCCGACGAGGTCCTCGACCTGCCGGTGACCGAAGTCGCCCGACGCCTCACGATTCCGACTCCCGAAACCTCGAGCTCGCCGACCTTCAGCCAGGTCCTCCAGCTCGTCGCCGCCGCGGTCGGAGGGCTCGTCCTGTCGTTGCTGCTCCTGCTTCTGATTCTGACTCCAGTCACTCCGGTGCTCTGGGCGTGGACGTACGCTGGGTACAAGCGAGACAAAGCGCGGCGCGAGGTGAAGCGGCTCGCGCGTTCGATCGCCTGATCGGCCGGACCACGGACCGCCATGGGACCTGGAGGCTCCAACGGTACGCCACACCTGCCCATCGCAGTGCACAGGCGCGGGGTCCAAGGTACCCGGAATGACTGGCGGAACGCTTTGGCGCGGCCGTTGCGTTGTCGCGCCTCGTGACGACGCGGCTCCTGATCTGCATGGTGACGCTGGCCGGGTGCGAGGGCGTGCTCGAAGACGGGGTGCTGACGGCCGCGCCGCGCTCGGTGGAGGAGGCTCCGCCCGCGCCGACGCCCACCGTCCTGCCCGCCGAGGAGCGCGAGCGCGTGGTGCTCCCGCCGGAGCGACTGACGCTGTTGCCCTTCGAGGTGCGCCTCAAGCGGCTCGCCACGGCGGTCGAGCTGCCGGTGTCCGACGCCGTCTTCCACGGCCTGCGGGCGCGCGCGGGTGACCTCGGCGCGCACGACTTCGTCAACGGCGTCGCGCCCGACCTCTCGTGGACCGCGCAGCGCATGGCGACGTGGGTGGAAGGGATTCTCCCGGTGTGCGCCGACATGCGCGTGCAGGCCCGCTATGCCGACTGGACGACGGCGCTCCCTGCCTTCTCGCTGCGCGCGTGGGGCCGGGCGTCCACGAATGACGACCTCGCCGACCTCGCGCCGCCGATGGGGCTGACCGCGGCCCAGGCCTGGCGCATCCACTGCGTGTCGTTGCTGTCGAGCGCGGAGCTGCTCTCTCCATGAGGCCCCTGCTCGTTCCGTGGCTCGTCGTCCTGTGCGCCTGTGAAGGTCGGTTGATCAGCGCGCCGCTCGTCGTCGAAGCGCCCCCCGCGGTCACCGCGCCCACGCCCACGCCGACTCCGATTCAGACACCACAGCAACCGATTGCCGAAGCGCGCGCGCAGGTGACCGGCCCCGAGGCGATTCGGTTTGCCCGGCGGGTCGCGCCGATGCTCGTCGGCCGCGTGCCGACCGAAGCCGAGCTCGCGCGCCTGGCCTCGGGTGGAGCGGCGTGGCGCGAAGTCCTGTCCACCTGGGTCGCCGAGGCCGGCTTCGCCGATGCGGCCCGCGATTGGATCTCCGTGAAGCTCAAGGCGAGCGGCACGAAGGACGGCGTCAACGGTGACCTCCCCGGCAACCTCGCCGCGCACCTGGTTCGCACGGGCCGGCCGCATGGTGAGCTGCTCACCGCAGACCGCTGTTACGACCGCGCGGGCCAGCCGACGGCGTGCGACTCTGGCGCGCCGTTCACCGCGGGCGTGCTCACCACGCGCGCCTTCCTCAAGACCACCGCGTCCCGGTTCAACTTGAAGCGGGCGCGCACGGTGCTGGCGACGTTCGGGTGCGCCGAGTACCCGCTCGACCCGGTGCTCCAACCGCCGCTGGCGCGCGAGCAGTTGATTCCGCTCTTCCAGGTCGATCAGCTCTCCGACACCGCGGCGGGCGCGTTCGGCAACGGCTTCGCCTGCTACACCTGCCACAGCCAGTTCAGCGCCCACGCGCAGCTCTTCGTGAAGTTCGACGACCAGGGGCTCTACCGCGCCGCCGCCACCGGCCTGCAGGACCCGATGGCCGAGCAGGGCCGCAGCACCAACGGGCTCTTCACCTCGCACCTTCTCGGCGACGCGGCGGGCCGGGAGCACTCGCAGGTCTTCGGTCGTCCCGTGCAGAACCTCGCCGAGGGCGCGCGCGTCATCGCCGAGTCGCCTTTGTTCCTCGAGTGCAGCGTGCGCTCCTGGCTCGGCTACGCGCTCGGCCTCAGTGAGAGCGAGGCGAAGTCGCTGCCCGCGTCGGTGGTGAAGGAGATCGTCTCGGAGGCCACCCGGCAGGCCGCTCAGCCCACGCTCGCGCAGCTCGTCGTCGAGGCGTTCTCCCATCCATCGGTGGTGCGCGCCGTCCGCGGCGCCGCCACGTCACCGGGCCCCGCACCATGAGCCTCAGCCGTCGAAGCCTGCTCCAGTCCAGCGCCGCCGCCGCCGCGTGGGCCGCCCTCTCACCGAAGGGCGCGCACGCGCAGGCCAGCGCCGCGAAGACCATCGTCATCGAGCTGTGCATGCGCGACCAGGTCGACTTCGGCCACGTGATGGTCGCGCCCGGGCTCGCGCGCGACACGAACCTGCGGCGCGGCGAGAACGGCCGACGCGCGGCGCTCTTCTTCTCTCAGGCGCAGCTCACCGAGGCGCGCCCCAACTGCTTCCTCACGCCCCAGTCCATCGGGCTGCGGCCCCACCTCGACACGGTGGCGATGGTCGAGCTCGGCGAGCTCACCTCCGGCCCGGTGCACGGCCACGAAGCCGGCAACCCCCTCCGCTCGCCGGGACGAACGCGGCAGTCGGGCGCCGGCCGCATGCCCATGTGGAACGGAGAGCCCGGCCAGTCGAACGGCGAAGGCGCCACCTACTCGTCGACGCCCACCATCGTGGCGCTCCACAACGCCTGGCAGAAGCAGCAGCACCCGGGCACGCGCAACGGCGTCGTCCTGAAGGGCACCAACCGCGCGCACACCATCTACCACTTCGGCGGCAACGTCCCTGGCGCGGAGCCCGACCGCTTCCAATCGGTCGACGCGCTGCTGCGCGCCTTCCCATCGATGACGCAGGACTCGAACCTCATCAGGAGCCAGGCCGAGGCCGACATGCTGGCGGCGCGGATGCTCCAGCGAGACGGCCGCGTGCTCGAGCGTCGCGGCATCGACGTCACCAACCATGAGACGCAGGTGCGCGAGGCGAAGGCGCTGCTGTACCGGGGCGCCCCGCGCGTGTTCAGCCTCGCCCTCACGGCCCAGGAGCGCGCCGAGTGGAGCGCCGGCGTGCCTGCGCGCTACGGCCGCACCACCATCGACGTGTGGGAGCAGGCCGCCTACGCCTTCAAGCTCGTCTCGAACGACGTCACGCGGTCCGTCGCGCTCGAGGTCGACATCGGCGACGTGCACGGTGAGCGCACCGACCCCCAGATGCGCGACCAGACGTTGCTCATGGTGGTGCCGCTGGTGCGCCTCATCGAGAAGCTGAAGGCGGCCGGCCTGTACGAGCGCACGCTCATCGTCATCTCCACCGCCGATGGTGGGCCGGCCTCGGGCTCGTCCGGCGACGAAGGGAAGAACGGCTTCATCCTCGCGGGCGGCATGGTGCGCGGCGGGTACTACGGCGACATTCGCAACGCCGGGCCCGACGGTGACGGCCAGCGCTACCGGTACCACATGCCCGACCTCGCCACGGGGCAGCCCATCGCCGACGGCTCCATGGGGAACGACCGACGGGTGCCGGCCGCGCCGCTGTGGCGCTCGATGGCGAAGGCGCTCGAGATTCCCGACAGCGTGGCGGGTGGGTTCCCCGACGTGGCCAGCGCGCGGGCCTTGCCGTGGCTCGTTCGCAACGCCTGAAGCCCCCGTTTGCCGTGGCGCGGTGAGTGCCGTACACGCGCGACCATGCGCAAGGGTGTGCTGAGCCTGCTCGTCGTCGCGCTGCTCGCGTGCAGCGACGAAGGGGTGCTGGTGTACGAGAAGGCGAAGGCCCGTCACGTCGCGTTGGTCGAGAAGGGTGAGCGGCCCGACTCGAAGGCCTTCGACGAGGTGCTCGCGTCGCTCGACCAGGTGCCGGCCTCGAGCAAGCGCGCCGCTGACGCGAAGAAGCTCAAGGCCGCCATCGAAGCGGGCCGGGTGCGCGTGCGAGCGCCGCTGGCGAAGGTGCATGCGAATGATGGAGACCTGCCGGAGGACGTCCGCGCGCAGACGCGGGCGTGCGCGGCGCTGGCCGTCCTGCTCGGCCGAGATGGTGGCGCCAGCCCCAACGTCATCAAGGCGCTCGATGACTGCCGCCGGCGCGTGGAGAAGCTGGACAAGGTGCACCACGACTCGATGGAGCCGCCCGGCGACGACCTTTCGCAGCGACTGGGCGCGCTGCTCGACGGCGGGGTTCAGTAGGCCAGGCTGGTTTGCGCGGAGCCGGCCGGCGTGCTCGGATTCGATATCAGACCCAAGGGATATGGCTGGCACCATGAAACCAACCAACCTCACCATCGAAATCCTCCAGGGCATTCGAGAAGAAGGCCGGCAGACCAACCTGCGTCTCGACGAGACCAATCGGCGGCTCGACGAAGGGCTTCGTGCCACCAACGAGGGGCTCCACGCGACCAACGACCGGCTCGACGCGATGCGCGCGGAGCTGTCCCAACGAATCGTAGAATCCGAGATTCGAACCGCCACTGCACTGACCGCGCTCTCGGGCGATGTTCGTGAGCTCACCGCAGTCCTCCGCCAGACGCAGGACTTGAGGCCCCGTGTGACCCAGTGCGAGGAGGACATCGCCGCCATCAAGCGTCGGCTCGGCTGACTCGAATTCTTCGGCGTGCCCGAACGCTGACCTGCGCGCTGGAGTGTGGCGCGTCGTTGTGCTTTCCCCGACGCATGTCGCGCGTGGTCGGCTTGTTCATCGTCGTTGCCAGCGTCGCCGTCGCGCAGGTCCCCGCCTCCGACCTCGAGCAGGTGTGGCTCGACCCGGCTGGCAAGGGCTCGCTGTGGGTCGGCAACGGGCAGACCCTCAAGGCCGGGCAGTTTCGCGCGGGCGCCGGCCTCACCTATGGCTTCGGCGCGATGCGCTCGGCGTCCCTCGACCTGCCGCAGACGCTCGTCTCGGACCGCTTCGGCCTCCAGGTCATCGGCGCGCTCGGCGTCTTCGACTGGCTCGAGCTGTCCGCGGTGGTGCCGGCCATCTTCGCGCAGCGGGGGAGCGCGCAGGTGCCGGTCTCTCCGGCCGGGCTCGGCACGCCGTGGCTCCACGTGCGCGTGCCCGTCTGGACCGACCCGAACAAGCCGTTGTTGCTCTCGGCCGGCATCGGCGTCGGGGTGCCTGTCGGGACGGGGGCCGCGCTCGGAAACGGCGGCGTGGCGGTGTTCCCTCGCATCACCGCGGGCCATGTCTTTCGTCAGCTCCAGTTCGGCGTCGAGCTCTCCGGCGTGCTGCGCGCGGCGGTGGACTATGGGCCCCTCACCGGCCAGGCCCTCGACGTCGTCGGCTCCCAGGTGGCGCTCGCCGCGATGGTGACGTCGGTGGCCACCAGCGGCCCTCGCGGAGAAGCCTCGCTGCGTGTCTTCCTCCCGCTCTCTGGAGGGCGCCCCGGCGTCGAGTCGCTCTTCGGCGTGCGCTGGCCCGTCGGTGACGTCGAGCTCTTCGCCGCCGCCGGCCCGTCGCTCTTCGGAGAGCCCACCACGCCACAGCTGCGCGCCATGCTCGGCGTCGCCTTCGCCAACGTGCCGCTCACCCGGCCCGCCTGCCTCGAGGGCCTGCCGTACGAATTGACGGACTGTCCAGAGCTCGACCGCGACGGCGATGGCGTCTCGAACGTGCGCGACGCCGCGCCGCTGGAGCCCGAAGACGTCGACGGCTTCCAGGACGGCGATGGCGTGCCCGACCCCGACAACGACGCCGATGAGCTGCCCGACACCACCGACCGCTGTCCCACCGAGCGCGGGCCGCTCGAAAATGGCGGCTGCCCCGACACCGACCGCGACGACGACGGCCTCATCGACCGGCTCGACCGCTGCCCCGAGCAGGCCGGGCCCGGCGAGAACGTCGGCTGCCCCGACACCGACACCGACGTCGACGGCGTCATCGACCGGCTCGACGGCTGCCCCGGCGTCACCGGCGCCTCCGAGAACCAGGGCTGTCCGTGGGGTGACGGCGATGGCGACGGCGTCGTCGACCGCGAAGACAACTGCCCGAAGGCCTCTGGCACCCGCCTCAACCAGGGCTGCCCCGTCGGCCAGAAGCAGCTCGTCGTCATCACCCCCGAGCGGCTCCTCGTGCGTGAGAAGGTGGCCTTCGAGGCCGGCAAGGCGACGGTCCAGAAGCGCTCGACGCCGCTCCTCGACAACCTGGCCGCCCTCCTCGTCGAACACCCGGAGCTCCACGTACGCGTCGAGGTGCACACCGACTCCGCTGGCAAGCCCGAGGTGAACCTCGCCCTCACCCAGGCGCGCGCCGAAGCGGTGAAGGAGGCCCTCGTCTCGCGCGGCGTGCCGGCGAGCCAGGTGACGGCGCTGGGCTTTGGCGGCGAGCGCCCCGACGACACCAACGACACCCCAGAGGGCCGGGAGAACAACCGGCGCGTGGAGTTCCTCCTCGGAGCCCTCGCAGCGCCCTGAGTCCGCCATGGCCGACGTCGACCTGCTCGACCGCAGTACGTTCGTCACCCGCTTCGGGGCCGTCGACGTGCGCGAGCCGGTGTTGGGGCGGCTCCATTCGTTGTTGTCGACGCAGCCCGAGGGCGACGACGCGGCGGTCATCGAGTGGCTCGAGGACGTGGTGGGGTGGGTCTTCGAGCGCGGGCGGGCGCCCAGCCGGCGTGAGGGCGAGTCGGAGCGCGACGTCCGCCTCCGCGTGCTGCTCGAGGTGTTCGACGAGGTACCGCGCACGCGCGAGGCCGCCCAGCGCACCGTCGCGCAGTTGCTGGGCCGGTTCTCCGCCGCTCCGCTCCTCGGCAGCGTCGGCTTGCCGCGTCAGCCAGGCCTCGTCCGCGAGGCGGTCACGCGGCTGACGGCCAACCTGCTCCCCGCCCCGCCGGTGGAGAACGACTTGAGTCGCCTCCTGGAGCGGCTCTTCACCCGTCGGGCCGCCGTGGACTGGTTCCTCGGGCTGCCGCAGCCGGTCCGCACCCGCCTCGAGCGCGCGCTGGGCTTCGACGCGCGGCCCGTCGACGAGATGATGCGCAAGGGCGCGAAGGAGGCCTCCCTCGCCATCGCCAGCCAGGTGTCCGCGCTCGGCCTGCAACCGGTGCTGCAGCACGCCTCGGGGGTGGCGCCGTCCGAGTCGCCCTTCGTTCGGTTGACCGACTTGATGCACCGCCTCGTCGCGGGCCAGGGCGACGTCGACGCCCTCGACGCCTGCATCGCCGATTGTCACGAGGTGCTGCGGCTGGTGCGCGACGGGCTCGACGAGACGGGCATCAGCCTCGACCTCGTGTTCGACCTCGAGCGCGCGAAGGCGTTGCTGGGGAGGCTCGAGCGCCTCGTCTCCGTGCTGGGGCCGGATGAAGCGCGGCGTGACGTGGCGTGGACCCGCCTCGAGCAGGAGCTCGTCACCGGGCTGGTCGAACAGAAGAGCTTCGTGGCGCTGTGGCGCAGCACCACCACCTTGCTCGCCCGCCGCATCACCGAGCGCGTGAGCTCCAGCGGTGAGCACTACCTGGGCGTCAGCCGGGCCGACCAGCACGCGATGTTCGACTCGGCGGCGGGCGGCGGCGCCCTCACCGCCGTGATGGTGCTGCTCAAGTTCTTCGTCTTCTGGGCGAAGCTGCCGCTCCTCATCGACGCGGTGGCGGTGGGCCTCAACTACGCGTGGGGCTTCGTGGCGATGCAGTTCGCCCACTTCTCGCTCGCCACCAAGCAGCCCTCGATGACGGCCGCGACGCTCGCCGGGGCCATCGAGGAGCGAAAGGGCCAGGTGTCAGACCTGGAGCCGCTCGTGGACCTGGTGGCCCGGGCGTCGCGCACGCAGCTGTCGGCGCTCGTCGGAAACGTCGGCGCGGTGATTCCGGTGGCGGTGCTCGTCGACGTGTTCGCGCAGCTCGTGGCGGGCCGGCATCTGCTGGACGTCGAGACGGCGCACAGGGTGGTGACGGTGCACCACCCGCTGGCGAGCGGCACCCTCATCTTCGCGGCGGCGACGGGCGTGTGCCTGTGGCTGGCGAGCCTGGTGTCGGGCGCGGTGGAGAACTGGTTCCTCGTCAACGAGCTGTCCGGGGCGCTGGGCTCGAACCGCTGGCTGCGCCGCCTCGTGGGCCGGGAGAAGGCGCGGGCGTTCGCGGCGAAGGCGACGGCGCAGGTGGCCGGCTTCGGCGGCAACATCGGCTTCGGGCTGCTGCTCGGCTTCATGCCGCTGGTCTTCAAGCTCGTCGGCATCCCGATGGACGTGCGGCACGTCACCTTCGTGATGGGGCAGCTCACCTACGCCGGCATGTTCCATGGCGCCGAGGTGATGCACGTGCCGGGCTTCTTCTGGGCGTTGGCGGCCGTGCCGCTGGTGGCGAGCCTCAACTTCGCGGTGAGCTTTTCACTCGCGCTGGTGGTGGCGCTGCGCTCTCGCGGGCTGGGTCTCTCGGCGCAGGTGGCCCTGGGAACCGCGGTGGTGCGACGCTTCGTCCAATCACCGAAGGTGTTCTTCCTGGCTCCCAAGGAGTGACGACATGACGCGCGGCCTGATGGCGCTGGTGGCGGCGGGCGCGAGCGCGGACGTGCCCGTGCCCAAACCCCGCCCCCGCGCGGTGTGTCAGTTGGACTCGGACTGTGTGCTGTCGGACTTCAAGGGCTGTTGCTTCAGCGAGTGTTGTCCCTCGGGGCCGCGCGCCTGGGGGAAGGTGCAGCTCGAGCAGGCGCAGGCGTCGTGCGGCAGGCGGGAGTGCGCCGCCCGTCAGGCGTGTGAGCCCACGCCCTGCGCGCCACGCGATGGGAGCGGCCTTCTGGCGGTCTGTGAAGGAGGGCAGTGCCAGGCGCGGCGGAACGCGGGTCGCGGCGACCCGGACTTCTGCTCGAGCGACGCCGAGTGCGTGTCCTCGACCTTCGCGGGCTGCTGCGGCTCGTGTTGTCCGGTGGCGCCGCGGGCCGTGACGCGGCAGAGCGCGGGCCTGGAGGGCCTCGAGTGTGGCGCGGTGGACTGTGGCCAACGCGACTGTTCCCGCATCGCCTGCGCGCAGATGGTGCCGTCACCCATTCGGCCGGTGTGCCGCTCCAATCGGTGCGTGGCCGAGCGGCCCGAGCTGGTGCCGGTGCCGCCGCCGGCGTCGGAGTGCCGCGTCGATGCAGACTGTGGGGTCGATCAATCACCGCCCCTGGGCGCGGCCTGCTGGGAGTCGGCCTGTGGCTGTTGTCCGGTGGCGCGGGCGGTGCCGGTCTCTCAGGTGCGGCCTCCGCCGACCCGACGGACGCCGAAGGGCTCGACGCCGTTTGGGCTCACGCAGGGCAGCTCGGCCAGCCCCGCCTGCGCGCCGTGCCCCGCCGTGAGTCCGGTCACGCCTCGTTGTGAGAGCGGCCGGTGCATGGGGGCCTCGTCGGTGCGCTGAGGTGCCGCGCCGGAGCCAGCCACCACGGGGACACCAACGGCCAGGAACTCGCCCGTTCCCATCAGCGGCGCGACGCCTTCGGGGCGCTGACACGCTGGGCGCGGTTGGTGACCGTCCCCAGGCGCGTTCCGTCGGCCTCACGACGGATGGGGGCCGTCCAGAGGTCGGTTGGTGATCGTCCAAAGACGGGTTGCTGATCGTCCAAAGACGGGCTGGTGATTCAGCCCGGGGTGATGTCGGGCGTCGGCTCCGTCGGTGACGTTCTCGAGGCCCGCACGGACTGGAAGGCAGTACCCGGCTTCGGGAGGCACCTCGCGACGTTTGCTTCGACTGCCCGATGCGCCTTCACGCCGCGCTTCTGCCCGTCAGACGCGCGACGGCTCAGGCGCTGGCAGGCGCTTCGGCGCTCACCGGCTGCGCGCGTCGAACGACCCGCGTCATCGGCTCGCCGTACAGCTCGTTCAAGAAGAACCACTCCTCGCCGAGGCCGTCGACGGCGACGAGGACGAGGGGGTTCGACGGCAGCTGCTTGACGGGGTCGTCGTAGAGAAAGCCCACCACCTCGCCGCGGCAGCCGTGAAAGCGCTCGTCGGCGGAGTCGTCGTCGTCGACGCACAAGATCGACACGCGCTGCCCGATGCGCAAAGGCGCACCTTCGACGTCGCGTCGGAGAAAGAGGGCCGAGAGCCGCGTCGTCGGGGTGGAGGTCGTCATGGTGCGTAGCTCCTGGGGGTGAGGCGGGCAGAGATGAAGGTGACGACGAGGGCGACCAGGGCCCAGGCCGAGAGGTGGAAGACGGCGACGTGGCCAGCAGAGGACGCGCAGGCGAGCTCTCCGACGAGGGCGCCCGTCGTCCCTGCAGCGAGGCCCGCCACCACGGAGCGCAGCCGGTTCGGCGCCATGCCGCGCAGGAGGAGAATGACCACGGCCGCGGGCGCGAGGCCCACCGCGAAGTGACTCGCCGTGCACGCCCAGGCGGGCTGCGTCGACGGCGTCCCGGCGCCGCGCACCAGCACCAGCAGCACCGCCGCCACCACCACCAGGCCGAAGGAGACGAGGCGACCGGTCCGTCCACCCGGGCGCAGCGAGGCCCACGTCGTCACCACACCCACCGTCATCAACGAGGCCAGCGTGACGGCGCGCGAAGAGAGAAAGTCGAGCGTGCAGGCGCCGATGGTGAGCAACACGCCGGCCATCGCCAACACCACGCCGATGATGGCGCCCGACACCTTCACCACCCCGGCCTTCCAGCTCGCCCGGCGCGGCGTCTTCGCCTCGGCCAGCATCGCGGCGCGGGCCTTTGCCAGCGCGTCACCCGAAGGTGGGCGCGGAGACGGGAACGGAAGCTCCTCGGGCGCCCTCACGAGGCCTCCTCGCCCAGCAGCTCGCGCAGCCGCTCGTAGCCACGGTGCGCCCGAATGCGCGCCGCCGTCTCGGAGATGTCGAGCATCTGCGCAATCTGCTCGAACGAGAGGCCTTCCAGCTTGTGGAGGATGACGCACTCCCGCTGCTGGGCGGGCAGCTTCGCGAAGGCCTGCTCGATGCGGCGTCGCTGGCCCGGGTCCGACATCACCGGCTCCACGCCCGCCTCGGGGAGCGAACCGTCTTCCTCGTCCGACATCACCTCGACCTGCAGGCGCTTGCGGCGAAGCGTGTCGCGCGCGGCGTTGCCAGCGATGGTGAGGAGCCAGGGAATGACTTTCAGGCCCCGCTGGTAGCGGTCGGCCGAGCGCACCACCGACAGGAACGTCGTCTGGAGCAGGTCATCGGCGAGCGCGCGGTCCTGCACCATGCGCGCGAGGAAGGCGTGCACCCCGGACGCATGTCGGTCGAAGAGCGCGTCGAGGGCGCGCGAATCTCCGTCCTGAAAGCGTTCCATGAGCTCCTCGTCGCTCGGACTCAGCATGCCGGGCCATGGTGCCTTACGGGCCTTCGCTGGTGGTGTTTCACGGAGAATGACGCAGTAACTTCAGGCGCTTGGCGCTTACCAGTCATGACTGATGGCGCGCACCTCGGCGCAGGGCCGGCAGATGGCCGAGGGAATGCCGGTGTTGCGGCGGGTGCGACCCGCAGCGGCCTTGAAGACGGCACCGCTCTCGCGCTCATCACACTCGAGGCACGCGTTGAGGCCGCCGTCGGGCTGGTGGTACGGCGCTTCGAGCTGCGTCAGGCACGTGGCGAGGCATTTCCCGCGGGTGAAGCGCGTGTTGAAGGCCCACACGCGCGCGCAGGCCTTCGTGAAGCCGAGCTGCTCGAGGCAGGTGACGTTGGTGTCGATGGTGCCGCTGAAGGCCTTGACGCCGCAGTCCTGCACCTTGCGGCCGAGGTCGACTTCGCGGCCGTAGACGGCGAGGTCGGCGAGCGTCGAGCACGCGCCACAGCCGTCGGCGTGCGTCACCTTCGCGCCAGCGGACACCGCCTCGGCCTCGGACGCGAAGGGCTGCAACCGGTAGGTGCGCGCCTGGGCATCGACGATGACGACGCCGCAGACGCCCCCTGTCGGCAGAGGCACCGGCTGGGTGTACGGGTCGACGGAGACGTCCGGCGGCGCGTCGAGGAGCTGCCAGGTGAGCAGGCGGGCCAGTCGCTCCTCGGTCCACTCGGTGGGCACGAAGGCGCCGTCGCTGCAGCCGCACGAGGGCCCACACTCGGCGCCGGTGAGGCCGGTCTGGGTGACGGGGCGGCCGAAGAGGGGCGTCGCGCAGGTGGGCTCGGGCGTCGGCGCCGTACGGGTGCCGCAGGACACGGCGAACACCAGGAGCCCCAGGGCGGACACACGCAGCACGAATCGCGGATAGCGGGCGGCGTGGGAGGGGAGAAGGCCTCGCTGTGGCACGGTGCGTCGCGCCGACCCCAGGTGCGCGGAGCCCCAGGCCCAGCAGCGGGCCCGACGCCTTCGCGCCTCGCACGCCGACTTCGACGTGAACAGCCGCTGTGTTCAAGTCATCCGTCGCCGGACGTGGGAGGGTGAGGGCCATGGTGATTCGCAGCCTGCTGCTGTTGGTGGCCGTGCTCAACCTCATCCCCGGGGTGGTGGCGGTGCTGCCGTCGCGCGCCGAAGCCCTGTACGGCCTGTCGCTCGATGGCGCTGCGCTGTCGTTGACGATGCGTCACCGGGCGGTGCTGCTGGCGATGGTGGGCGTGCTGCTCGCGCTCGCGGCGTTCGACGAGGCGTGGTGGCGGCCCGCGCTGCTGGTGGCGCTGGCGAGCAAGCTGTCATTCCTGGTGTTGTTCGCGGTGACGGGCCCCCACGGTGCGCCGCTGCGTCGCGTCGCCTTCGCTGACGTGGGCGCCCTCGTGGTGTTGGCGTTCGTCGCGTGGCTGCGGTCGCGGTAACCAGTTCTCAAGCGATTGCTGCAACGGAGGCGACGAGCGCCCTAGGCTGCAGCCCCGCCGTCATGCCCCTCGACCCGACGCACCCGCGCACCACCCCAGCCGACGCTGACGACGACGCGGTCGGGGCGACGGCACCTCAGCGAGGCCAATGGATGGGAGTGGTCATCGACGGCCGCTACCGCATCGACGGACGGCTCGCGGCGGGCGGCATGGGTGAGGTCTTCCGCGCCACGCACGTCGAACTCGGCCGCCCGCTCGCGCTGAAGATGATGAAGCCCGAGCTCAGCGGCGATTCGTCCTTCGTCGACCGGTTCCGCCGTGAGGCGATGACGGCCAGCCGGCTGGGCCACCCGCACATCGTCGACATCATCGACTCGGGGCGCACCGCCGAAGGGCAGTTCTACTTCGTGATGGAGTTCCTCGAGGGCGAGTCGCTCGCCGACGTCATCGCGCGAGGCCCCGTCGAGCCGAGGCTCGCGCTCACCCTCGTCTCGCAGATGGCCGAGGCGCTCGACAGCGCGCACAAGGCTGGCGTGATTCACCGCGACCTCAAGCCCGACAACGTCATCGTGCTCCAGCGGGGCGGCCGGCCCTTCGTGAAGCTGGTGGACTTTGGGCTGGCGAAGGCGGTGTCGCCCTCGGCGGATCAGAAGCAGACCACCGTCGGCATCATCATGGGCACGCCTCAGTACATGGCGCCGGAGCAGGCCGCCGGGCTTCCCGTCGACTCGCGCGCCGACCTCTATGCGCTGGGCCTGGTGCTCTACGAGCTGCTCATGGGCGAGCCGCCGCTGACCGGAGAGACGGCGTCCCTCGTGATGGCGGCGCACATCTCGACGCCGGCGCCGCGGCTGCCAGACCGGTTTCCGTCGGCGCTGCGAGACCTCGTCGTGCGCATGCTGGCCAAGCACCCGGACGTGCGGCCCGCGTCGATGGCTGAGGTGTTGAACGAGCTGCGCGCGATTCCGGCGTCGGTCGAGGCGAAGCCATCGTCACGACGCCTCGTCCTGGCCGCTGGAGCCGCCTTCGCCGCGGTGGCGCTCGCCGGCGGAGTGTCGGTCGCCTTGCGCGAGCCGCCCCCGTCGTCGCCGCCTGTGGTGGTGCCGGCGCCCCTCGTCATGCAACCACCTCCGCCTGCGCACGTCCTCGACGCGCCACCTGCGCCCGCCACGGAGCCGCTCGACGCCGGCCCCCCGGTGCTCGTCAAGCCGCCAGTCCCCGCGAAACCCAAACCGAAGCCCACCTTGCAGAAGCCACCACCCCCTCCAGCGGATGGCATTCAGCGCGAGTACCCGGGCTGACCTTCAGTCGGCGAAGGTCACGGAGGTCTGGTTCGCGGTGAAGGTCACGATTCCACCGACGAGGAGCCCGATACCTCCCACGAGGCCAATCGTCGGCAGGAGCTTGTCGCCGCTGAGCGACGAGAACGTGAAGACCGCTCCGAGGATGGTGAGGCCGATGCCAAGGCTCGTCAGCACGGTGCCGAGCCCGACGGCGGCGAGCGCATTCCCCGGCTTGACGATGAGGTTGGCGCGACCGTTCTTCTGATGGTCCACCAGCACGAACGAGGCCGACGGCGAGATGCCCTTTCCGCCGACGTAGAAGTCATCGGTCGCGCGCGCGATGGGGACGTCACACGGCGTCCGACACTCGCCGTTCGGGTTCCCGTTCGCGCGGTACAACCGCACCTCGGGCGCCTCGGTGTCGATGTGCACCTGCACCACGTCGTTCCCGAGGCGCTGCGCGAACGCCGGGTCGGTGACGCTGGGAATCGAGGGCGGGGGAAGCGGCGCGGGCGCGATGGCGAGCGGAACAGGGGCTGGCACCGAGCCCAGCGGCAGCAGGTCGAAGGCTTCGAGCCGCGGCTGCTCGAGGGTGAAGTCGAGGTACCGCTCGATGGGCTCTCGGCCAGCGAGCTCGACCCGGACGACGTGCTTCGAGGCCGGCAGTTCGACCGTCACGGGCGCCAGGCCGCGGGGCACTCCGTCGATGGTGACGGTCGCCTTGAGCGGTAACGACGTGACGGTGAGCGCCTGGAGCCCCATCTTCGCCAGCTTGTCTCCCTGGCCCTTGAGGGCGGCGCGGGCCTCGAGGCGCTGGCCTTCCGACGGGCTCATCGGGAGGTAGGCCTGCCAGGCCGCGATGGCGTTGAGCGTCTTGCCGGCGAGCTCCCACGACTTCGCGGCGTTGAACTTCGTCACGGGCACGGGCCGCAGCTCGTACGAGGCCTCGAACTTGAGCGCGGCCTGCTCGAACTGGGCGGCGTCGTACAAGGCCGTGCCCTCCTCGAAGAGCGCCTTGGGGCTCTGTGCGAACGCGACGGTGGCGACGAGACAGACGAAGACGACGGTGCGACGCATCGGCGCATCATGCTTCAGCGTCGAAGCACCTGCACCGGTCCATCGAGGCCGGGCGCGCCGCGAGGCCCTTTCGAGCCGGGTTGACCATTCGACCCCGAGGGCCCGGAGCTGCCTCCCGACGCGTACGTCGTGCGACCGTTCGAGTAGCAGCTCGTGCCAGAACCGCCAGAGCCTCCCGAGCCGCCGCGGCCTCCCAGGCCGCCGGCTCCGCCCTCGCCCCCGGTGCCGCCCACCGAGCGGAAGACGGTCTGGACGAACGCTTCGTCGTCACAGGGCTCCGCGCACCGCAGCTCGACGACGACCGCGCCACCGTTACCGCCGGGGCCTCCGCGTCCGCCGTCGCCACCTCGCCCGCCGTCTCCACCACGGCCACCGCTTCCGCCCGGGCTGCTGGGACACATCGCCATGGAGCCGTTGGAGCCCGTGGAGCCGTTGGACCCGGGGCTGCCCGGGGTGCCGGTCACGCCCACGCCGCCCTTGCTGCCGAACTCGAACGCCGTGGGCCCGCGCGGGAGGACGAACTGCTTGCGGAGGGCATTGGCATCGACGGCCTCGACGAGCAGGCCCTGGGTGACGGACTCGACCGCCACGTTGACGGCCGGCCCGGGTGACGCGGGCGAGCCTTCGAAGAAGAACGAGCTGGGCTGCAGCACGAGAATGGGGAACTGGAAGACCTGCACCACGCGCCCTCTCGCTTCGAGCGGCACCACCAGGCCGAAGCCGGCGCGCGTCCAGGTGACGAGCTGCGCGATGGGGAGGCTCGGAGGCAGGGTGAGCGTGCCGTCGGGCTCGAAGCCGACGAGCGGGTTGGCGAGGCGCAGCTCGGTGGCGTCGACGCACGGCGTGACGTCGAGGGCCTCGGGAGGCCGGCAGACGGTGAGGGGCTGACTCCAGCCGACGGACAGCGAGATGAAGGGACGCAGGTTCACGCGTTGCGACCGGGTGGCGTCGTTGAAGGCGAGGTCGACCCGCTGCGCGGCGATGTTCTGCGAGGCGCGAATGGCGGGGTTGAGCGTGATGGGCGTGCGCACGATGGGCAGGCCGAGGGAGGCGAGGCTCTGCACCCAGCGCCCGGTGGTGAAGACGGCCGCCTCGACCTCGCCGGCGCGGGCCGTCACCTCACGCACCGTCGAGGCGGCGATGTGGAGGCGGATGATGCGCCGGCGGGCACCCTCCCGGAGTGACTCGGTGGGACTGCGCGCGTCGATGCGGCGCAGCAGGGCCTCATCGGTGAGCGTGCCCAGGCGCTCGAGGGTCAGCGGCGCTCCACCCAGGGAGTCGGTGTCGAGCTCGAGGACTTCGGCCATGGCGGCGACGCTCTTCGCGGTCGTCGCGTCGTTCGAAAGAGCCAGAAGCTTCGTGCGCAGCGTCGCCAGGGCGGGGCTGCGTTCCCGTGGGCGCTTCACCAGCACGGCCTGCACGGCGTCGAGGGCCGGGACGTCACGCGCTTCGACGAGCTCGAGGCTGCGAGCGGCGAGGCGCTCGAGGAAGCGCGCGCGGGACTCGGGCGGGAGCGTCGGCACGAGCGTGATGGTGCACGCGGCCCAGCGCTCGGGCTGGGTGGTGGGTTGTCCGAGCGCTGCCACGAACGGGTCGACGAGGCGCTCGTCGGTGCGCTGGAGGTTGCTGGCGATGCAGGCGCTGAAGTCCGAATCGGGGCGGGACGCGTAGTGCGCCAGCGCCTCGCCGGGCCAGTCGAGCGAGTCGCGTCGCAGGTTCTCGACGCGGTAGGTGGTGGGAAACGTCGGGGCGCAGGCGAGCGTGAAGCCGAGACAGAAGGCGGCAGCTCCTCGAAGAGACATGGCGGCGGACTCTCGCACGCGAGCGTCCGAAGGCACCCGCGTTTCAGTCGCCCCCGCGCTCGTGCTGACGGGCGAGCTCGGCGATGCGGACGAACTCGGTGAGGAGCTGGCGTTCGACCTCGTCGGGCCGGTCGGGCGCGAGGCGCTCGGACACCTCCTTGACGAGGGCGTCACGCTCCAGCGCCAACATCTGCCGCTTGAGGTGGAGGCCGACGGTTCCGACGACGGCGCGGGCCTGCGCTCCGGTGAACGG
>JBILEB010000295.1:0-4772 GCA_044352295.1 Myxococcaceae bacterium | reverse complement strand
TCCAGGGGGCCCCCAGGACCGGGAGTTAGTTAAAGCCTTCGGTCTCCCCGTGCGCAGCCCCGAAAACCCTTCCCCGCAGCCCGCCGGGCCCCAACGCCCCCTCGATGCCCTTCCCGTTTTCAGCTTTGTTCGACTTGTCCTTGACCCTCACGATCATCGACGCCGGCCTGACCCCGATGCTCGGCCATCGCCCCGTCATCGCGGTCTGCGGACTCAACCCGCACGCTGGTGAAGGCGGGCTGCTGGGGCGCGAGGAGCTCGACGTGATCGTCCCTGCGATGAAGCAGGCGACGCGGCGCGGAATGAAGCTCACCGGGCCACACGGCGCCGACGGGTTGTTCGCGCACCGCACAGGCTTCGACGTCGCGCTGGCCATGTTCCACGACCAGGGCCTCGTCGCGACCAAGACGCTCGATTTCGTGCGCACGGTGAACGTGACGCTGGGCCTGCCCGTGCCCCGTACGTCGCCAGACCACGGCACCGCGTACTCGCTGGCGAAGTTGGGCACGGCTGACGACACGCCGATGGTGTCGGCACTCCTCGAGGCTGCGGCCTTCGTCAGGTGAGGTCGACGCGCTGGTCCTTCAGCATCGAGACCGCCTGATCGATCGTCACTGGTTGGTCGACGAAGTCGCGCGAGGTGTCGACGGGGCTCATCACGTCGTGGCACTCGACGCGACACGAGAGGAAGAGCGCTCTGCCTCGTCCCACGAGGCTGTAGCGATAGCTTTCTTCAGAGGCCCGCGGGTCGTGGTGCCATGAAATCGAACCGTCGTTCGCGAGCCCTTCGACGAAGGCTTTCACCGACTGGGTGACGTCAGGCATGCAGCATGATGCCCCGGCAGCTCACGGCGAACCCACCCGAGGCGCCGGGTGGTCGCGCTTTCGAACGAGCGCACCCCGTGCTCGCAGGGTCGAGGGAAGGCCGCTCACCGTGCCGCGCGTCCGCGTCGTCTGTCAGCGCTGCTCGAGCGGCAGGGTACCGATTCGCAGGCGCCCATGAATAGGTGGGGACGTGCCGGGTACGAGTCTTGCGATGACTCGACGTATGCGACGCAGCACGAGCCTTCTGGCGTTGGTGGTGTGTGGGTGTGCGCCTTCGAACGAGCTCCCCCCGGTGCGATTGGGAGCGATGCCCGGTGTCATGACCCCATCGGGCGCTTCGACGCCAGCCCCGCTGAGGCGATTGACGCGAGAGCAATACCACCGGACCGTGCTCGCGCTGTTTCCGACGCTCGGCTTGAAAGAGACCCCTGCCCAGCGCTTCCCTGCAGACGAGACGGCGGGCCCCTTCCTCACCAACGTGAGCCAGCCCGCCGCGCCACTCCAGGTCGACCTCTTCAGTACCGCCGCACAGGACCTCGCCGCCCTGGTGACGGCAGACCCGAACAAGCTCGTCGCCGACTGCAACCGGCTCAAGGGCGATGAGTTCTGCGGCACGACGACCCTGCAGACGCTGGCCCGGCGCGCGTGGCGGCGGCCGCTCGACGAGGCAGAGAAGACAGCCCTCACGACACTGTACCGGCAGGGGGCTGCGAACGGCGGCGGGCTCAAGCGAGGCCTGTCGCTGGGGCTCGAAGTGATTCTTTCGTCGCCGTCCTTTCTCTACCTCGTGGAACCGGGCACTCCGCTTCCTGATGGTCGCCTCGCGCTGACCGGCCCTGCGATGGCGACGCGGCTGGCTTTCTTCCTGTGGAACCAGGGGCCTGATGACGCGCTGCTCGACGCCGCCGAGCGTGGAGAGCTGGCGAGCGCCGAGGGGGTCGCTGCTCAAGCGTGGCGCATGCTGCGTGACGAACGGGCGACGGCCCAGCTCGGGCGCTTTCATCTCGAATGGCTGGGACTCGGTGGCCTCGACGGGCTCGAGAAGGACTCGCGGCGGTACCCCTTCTTCAAGCCCGACACCCGCGCGGCCCTGAAGGCCGAGACGATCGCCTTCGTCGACACCGTCATCCGTCGCGGTGACGGCCGGCTCGAGACCCTGCTGTCGGCGCCGTTCACGCTTGCACAGGAGCCGAGCCTTCGGGTCTACGGCATCGATCCTCCCGCGACCTTCGTGCCGGGCCTGCCGACGGGCCTCGACCCAGCCCAACGTGGTGGGCTGCTGACCCAACCTGCGTGGCTGGCGACGCAGGCGAACGTGAAGACGACGTCGCCGGTCCACCGCGGGCTCTTCGTGGTGACCAACCTCCTCTGCGTGCAGCTCGGGAGTCCACCGCCTGGCGTCGACATCACTCCCATCGGCGTCGACCCGACCGGCCAGAGGTCGCGACGCCAGCTGGTCGAGCAGCACACCAACGACCCGCAGTGCGCCGGCTGTCACCGCTTGATGGATCCCATCGGCCTCGTCTTCGAGCGCTATGACGCGGTCGGCGCGTGGCGGGACAAAGACCTCGACGACGCCCTGCCCATCGACACCCGGGTGGTCATCACGACTGGCAGTGACATCGACGGTCCGGTCGACGAGCCGATGGCGCTGGTGAAGAAGCTCGCGAAGAGCTCGCGAGTGCACGAGTGCGCAGTTCGCCAGTGGTACCGCTTCGCGCTTGGCCGCAAGGAGACGAGCGACGACGAGCTCGAGCTGGAGCGCCTCTCGACCCGCTTCAAGGCGTCGACCGGCAACGTGCCGGACCTGTTGATCGCCCTCGTCACCAGCGACGCCTTCCGTCTGAGGAAACCATGAGCTCGTTCTCTCGCCGCACCCTGCTCTCGTCGCTCGGCCGCCTCGGCGCGATCTCGGCGTTCGCGCCGCTGCTGCGCGCCTCGGCGGCGCCGCCCAACACGCCCTTCATGCCGCCTCGCAACCTGCTGGTGCTCTTCCACCCGAACGGCTTCGAGCCAGGCTGGAAGCCGACGATGCAGAACGGCGCCCTCGCGCTCAGCCCGACGTTCTCGGCGCTCGAGCCCTTCAAGTCGCGGTTGCTGATCGCCTCGGGCCTGCACGCCGGCATTCGGAACGAAGTGTTGGCGCACAGCGAAGGCATGACGTCGATGTTCACCGGGGCGCAGATCGCGAAGAACGACGACTTCAGCGCGCACCCGTCGTTCGACCAGTTGATCGCCGAGAAGCTCGCGGGCACCTCGCCGCTCTCGTCCCTCGAGCTGGGCGTTCAGAGCCAGGTGGGGTTCGGCGCCGGCGGCAACAGCTCGGTGATGATCTACTCGCGCAGCGGCAAGCTCCAGCCGGAGGACGACCCGAACGCAGCCTTTCGACGACTCTTCGGCTCGGCGACCACGCCCGAGGAGCAACAACGCCTGCAAGCCGAACGTCGAAGCGTGCTCGACCTGGTGCGCGGCGATCTCGCGAAGGTCAGAGGGCTCGCCGGGGCCGAGGCCGCGACGAAGCTCGACGCCCACGCCGAAGGGCTCAGGCGCCTCGAGGCGCGAATGACCGAGCTGTCTTCCCTTCAGTGCGATCGGGCCTTCACCCAGCACACGTTCGCGAACGCCCAGCTGACCGCGAACGAGCGCTTCCCGGCGCTGGCGGAGCTCCAGGCCGACCTGTCCGTGCTCGCATTGAAGTGCGGTGTGACGCGCGTGGTGAGCCTCCAGCACGCGAACAGCTTGACGGACCGACGAATCCCCGGCGTCAACGCGGCGGTCGGCATTCACACCACGATGCACACCGGAACCCGCGCGGAGAAGATCGCCATCAACAAGTACTTCGTCAGCCTCGCTGCGGCGGTGCTCACGAAGCTCGACGCGGTGAAGCGGGCCGATGGGAGCTCGCTGCTCGACGAGACGCTCGTGGTGTGGGGCTCCGAGATGGCCATCGGCAACCACCTGCGCAACCCGGTGCCCTTCATCATCGCGGGCGGCAGCAAGCCAAACGAGGGTTACTTCCACCAGGGCCGGCTCCTCGAGGCCGACGGGCACCGCACCACGCGGGTCCTCGTCTCGGCGATGCACGCGTTCGGGCTCAACTCCACGACGTCGCTCGGCGATCTCACCGACGACACGAGCCGCGGGCCACTCCCGGGAGCTTCGAGGGTGGCGTCATGAGGTGGCTGCTCGCGTCGCTGCTGATGGTCGGCTGCACGAAGTCATCGATGGACGGGGGTGGCGTCACGAGGACGGCCGGTTGCAGCGTCGGAGCGACCGACTCGTGCACCTGTGGCGCAGGGTCGACGGGAACGAGGACCTGCGTCACGCCCGAAGGACTGTGGACGGCCTGTGGGTGCTCGACGGCTGGCGGCTCGACGGTGGCCGTCCGTCCCGAACCGCCGGCGCCTCAGGTGTGCGGCAGCACGACGTGCGGCGCGTTCACCGAGGAAGACTCCGAGGTGGGCGCCAAGGGCTGCTGCACGACGTCGGGCGCCTGTGGCTCGAAGAGCAAGTTCCTCTTTGGAGCCGCCTGTGTCGAGCGCGGCGGTCCCGCGGGCACCCCAGCTCCAACCGAGTGCCCGGACGAGTCCATCGAGTTCCTCGACCTCGACGGCTGCTGCCGACCCGACGGCGCGTGCGGGCTCACGATCGACTCGGTCCCGAACTTCGACCTGGGCTGCATCGAGCGAACGGAGATGCAGAAGCTCGTCAACGAGGGCTCAGCCGATCGCGATGTGTTGACCACTCTCTCGTTCCGCGCCCCGCGACGCGCCTCGTTTCCAGCCACGCGCTGTACGCCAAGGCCTTGAAACCACTGAAGCACGGCCTGGTGGTGAAGCGGCCCGAACTCCTCAAACGCCTCGAGCTGCGACTGGTGAGGGCGGTGTGGAGGTGGCAGCGGGCCGTCGCCCGACGGCTGGGAGTGTCGGGCCCCTTCCGAGGTGGGG
>JBILEB010000168.1:0-16158 GCA_044352295.1 Myxococcaceae bacterium | reverse complement strand
CACGCGCGCGAACGATGTCGGCGCCTCGAGCCGCACCACCAGCGGATGTCCCACGGCGTCGGTGAGGGACCCGTCCGCGCGTCGGTGGCCCGCGAAGACCGCCTGGAGGGCCTCGAGGCGCGCGTGAGGCGTCTGGCTCCAGCCGAGCCGCTCGGCCAGCAAGGCAAGCCGCACGTCATCGGTGGCATGGAGGGTTCGTCGGCGAGGCGTCGTCGGGAGGCCCCCTCGGAGCGTGACGTCATCGACCAGTGTCACCTCGACCCGGTGCCCCGACACCACTCGCACCGCGTCGGTGAGCTGACACAGCGCGCGCCCATCAGGGAGCGTGCCTTCACTGACGTACTTGAACCCGAACTCGACGTAGCCCTTCAGGCGGCGGGCGAGGGCCCGGGCCAGCGTCGTGCGGGTGGCGCCAGGGGGCGCGAGGAGCTCGAGCTCGAGCCCCACGCGTCGAAACGCCGAGGCCTTCAGCGGCTCCAGCCCCGGTTCGCGCCGACCTGCTGGAGGAAGTCCTTCGCAAATGCCGAGCCGTCCTTCGCGTTCATCACCTTGAGGCCCAGGTACTGCTTCACCTCGGTGGTGCTCGAGCCAGCGAGGAAGTCGAACTTCGCCTTCGCGTCACGCACCTGCCGGTCACCCAGGCCGCTCGCCTTGAACGCGTCCATCTGCTCGTGGGCGTCGTACTTGCTCTCGGTGATGCCGTGCGCGTCGAGCATCTCGAGGCCGCCGCGATAGCCAGCCTCGACGTTGCGCAGCTTCAGGCCGAGGTACCCCTTCACCTGCGCGTCGCTGGCGCCCTTGAGGAAGCCAAACGACTTGCGTGCCTGCTTCACGTCGGAGTCGGTGAAGCCCGAGCGGTCGAAGCGCGAGAGGCAGTCCTGGTCGTCGAAGAGGTGGCGGGTGACGCCCAGCCGCTGCAGCTCGCCTTCCTTCTTCGTGAGAATGGCCTGGCCGATGAACGTCTTCGCCGCGTCGAGCGTCGGGAGGTTCTTCTTCGCCTTCACCACCTTCGCGTCATCGTTGGTGTAGGGCGAGTGCCAGAACGCCTTGCGCTCGGCCGTCATGGTGGCCCCGGCACGAGGCGTGGTGACGGCCTGGGCGGCGGTGGTTCGAGCGGGCATGCGGTAGTTCTCCGACGGCGGGTGAAGCCTGACGAAAACCACGGAGGCCTGGACGCGTCCACTCGGATTTCGGAACGCCTCTTCCTCCTGCGCTGAGGGTCGGCACCTGGGCGTCCCGCAGGAGCGCTGTGAGGGGGTCGTCCGGTGCGACGCCACGGGGATGATGGACGAGCTGGGCACCGTGACCGTTCGGCGCTGAGCCTCGACACACCACGAGGTGCGTCGTCGGAGCTCCCTTCGCTCCGCCGGCCGCACCTCGCAGTCACTCCGCTGGGATGCTCAGTCCTTCTTGCGCAGCTTCATCTGCACGTCGCTCGACCAGTGGTTCGCGAACGCCTTCACGCAGGTCGACAGGTAGCGGTCGTAGTTCGTCCACACCGTCTCACCGTTCGACATCACCTTGGTGCCCCAGCCCGACGCCATGATCTTCTCCTTGTTGGCGCGGAACCGGCGCAGCCACTCGGCGGTCGTCTTGCCGTAGTCGACGCGGCGGGTGTTGAGCTGCACGATCTCCCACGACTGGCCGCAGGCCTCGACGAGCTCCTCGAGGCGGGGGTTGAGGCCGCCGGGGAAGATGACGTCGGCGGTGAACTTGAGATCCTCGAGGTCCTTGCGGGTGCGCGGCACGCGGTCGCGCAGAATCGCCTGGAACCCGAAGCACGCGCCCGGCTTCACCCACTGCGCCGTCTTGTTGAAGTACTCACGGTAGATCTGCACCGCGAGGCCTTCCTTCTGCTGCGCGGGCGAGACGAGGTGATCGATCATCTCGATGCTGACGAGCGCGTCGTACGGCTGCGGCGGCTTGAAGTCCTTGTAGTCGACGCACCACACCGTCACGCCGGGCAGCTTGCGGGCGTTGATCTCCTCGAACTGCGCGCTCGACAGGGTGATGCCGTGCACGTTCTTCACCTTGCGCTCGAGGGCGAGGTACTCGACGTTGGCGCCCCAGCCGCAGCCGATGTCGAGCACGAGCGAGTCGGGCGTCACCTCGGCGAAGTCGGCGAGCCAGCGGCTCTTGTTCCGCTGCGCCTGCTCGAGCGTGGTGTGCTCGGCGTCGTACACCGCCGAGGTGTAGTGCATGCGCTCGTCCAGCCAGAGCCGGAAGAACTCGTTCGAGATGTCGTAACCGATTTCCACTTCAGCCTTCGTCGAAGTCATGTGCGCTCTCTTCGTTGGTGAACTTCGTGTTCGTTCAACAGGTCAAGTCGGGTCTCAGGCCACGGCCTCGCCGTTCATCTCGCGGGTGAGCCGCTCGAGCTCCTCCTTGAGGATGTCGGCGGCCTTGAGGAGCTGGTCCGGGTGGTGGAGCGAGGAGATGAAGAAGCGCAGGCGCGCCATGTCCTCCTCGACGGCGGGGTAGAGAATCGGCTGCACGTTGATGCCGCGGTTCTTCAGCGCGTCGGACAGCTGCAGGCACAGCACCGAGTTGCCGATGATGGCCGGCACCACCGCGGTGTCCTTCGAGACGCCGGTGTTGATGCCGCGCGCCTTGAGCAGGCCCAGGAAGTACTTCGCGTTCTCCTGCAGGCGCTGCACGCGCTCGGGGTGGGCGAGGATGTTCTTCGTCGAGGCGAGCGCGGCGGCGCAGTTCGGCGGCGCCAGGCCCACCGAGTAGACGAAGCCGGGCGTGGTGTACTTGAGGTACTCGACGAGCGCGTGGCTGCCCGCGACGTAGCCGCCGCATGAGGCGAACGACTTCGACAGGGTGCCCATCCACATGTCCACGTCGGCGCGGTTGACGTCGTAGTACTCGCCGATGCCGCGACCCGTCTTGCCGATGACGCCGGCGGAGTGTGCCTCGTCCACCAGCAGCAGCGCCTGGTGCTTCTTCTTCACCTCGATGAACTTCGGCAGCTCCGGGATGTCGCCGTCCATCGAGTAGGTGCCCTCGATGCAGACGAGCACGCGCCGGTAGTGCGGCCGCAGGCTCGTCAGCATGCGGTCGAGCGCCGCGAAGTCGTTGTGCGGGAATGGGCGCCGCTTCGCGCCCGACAGCTTCGCGCCCTGGATGATGGAGTCGTGCGCCAGCGCGTCGTGGAGGATGAGGTCTCCCGCGCCGACGATGTGGCCGATGACGGTGACGTTGGTGGCGTGGCCCGACACCAGCGCGACGCAGTCCTCGGCGCCGAAGAAGTCGGCCAGGGCGCGCTCGAGCTCCCGCGTGAGCGGCTTCTCACCCGACGCCACGCGGCTCGCAGACACCGAGGTGCCGTACTGGCTGATGGCGTCCTGCGCGGCCTTCGTGACGACCGGGTCGCCGGAGTTGCCGATGTAGTTGTACGACGAGAAGTTGATCATCTCCTTGCCGCCGACGACGGTGGTGTCGCCGCAGATGGCCTCGTGCACCGAGAAGTAGGGGTTGCGCAGGCCGAAGGCCTCGGCCATCTGCAGCCGCTCCTGGAGCGCCTCGTACTCGGGGAACTTCGCCGGGTTCCACGTCGACTCGTCCACCGTCACCGTCGGCGCGGCGGCCACCTCGGCCTCGATGGCCTCGACCACGGGCGCGGGCGGCGTCGTCACCAACGTCGGCGCCGTGCGTGGCGCCGAGGCCTTCGGCGCCTGCGTGGTGAACGTCGGGTCGCGTCGCTTGAACTCGGCCTTCGCGCCCGTCATGAACGCCAGCACCTTCCCCTGCGCGTCCTGCCACACGAGCGTGCCGGAGAAGACGTCGTCACTCGACGCCTCGAACGTCACCGTGCACTTCACGGGGCCCGCGCCGAACGGTGCCAGCTGCACGAAGCGCCCGACGCCGACGGGGAAGCCCGCGCGCTGCTGCTTCGTCCACGCCCAGTAGCCGGCGAGCTGGAACGACGCGTCGATGATGAGCGGGTCGGCCGCCCACGTATTGCGCAACGGCTCCTTCACCCAGTCGGCCGGCGTCGAGCCCTTCACCCAGCCCACCACCCCGTCCTCGGCGAGCGCGTCGATGCGCGTGATGCCCTGCAGGCGCGGGCCGTGGAAGGTGAAGCCCTTGTAGAAGTCCTCGAGCGACATCGGCAGCGGGCCCCCGGACGTCAGCGTGCGCACCGCCGGCGCCTCTCCGTGCGCGCCCAGCGTCACCGTGCCGGCGTACGAGCGCGCGGCGCCCTGCGACAGCGTCACGCGGAGGAGCGGCGTCCCTTCACGAACCTGCTGCGTCACCGCGACGTCGAGCCACGTGGTGTCCGGCACCAGAATCGCGCGCTCGAGGGCGAAGTCCGTCACCGTGAAGGGCACGAAGCCCGGCGCGGTCGAGGGCGAGGTATCGAGCGCGGCGGCGACGACGTGGTCCATCGCAGCGGCGAGCGGCACCACGCGCTGCCCGGCCATGGTGTGGTCGTTCAGGTAGAGGTGGTTGAGGCGCGAGACGGGGAACGACGTCGCGTGCGTCACCGTGCGCTGCGGCAGGTTCCGGCCGAGCAGCACTTCGCCTGCGCCACCGAGCAGCTCCACCATGAACGCCGCCACGCCCTCGTCGTCGGCGAGGAACGTCACGCCGTTCGCCTTGAGCTCGGCCTTCTTGAAGCCCGGAATCTTCCGCGCCATCTCGGAGTCTTCCCACGGCGGCGAGTCGATGGTGACGCAGCGGGTGCCAGGCCGGGCCACGCGCGCCAGCATGCGGTTGGCGGCGGAGTAGTCCGTCTGCGCCGCGTTGCCGAACCGGCCCGCCCAGGAGCCGACGCCGGCGAAGAGCGAGAGCGCGTCCGTCTTCGTCGCCTCGAGGAGCGCCAGCGCGCCGCCCACCTTCGTCTCCAGCACGCTCTCGACGCCCGCCAGCGTCTTCTTCTCCACGAGCGCGTCGGCCAGCACACCGGCCGCGTGGACGATGCCGTCGATGCGTCCGTGCGCGGCGCGAATGCCGTCGACCGCCCCCTTCACGCTCGCCGCGTCCCGCACATCCATCGGGTGGTACGTGCAGGCCTTCGCGCCCGCGCCCTTCACCTGCGCGCAGGCCTTCGCCACTTCTTCGTTCGGGGCCGAACGTCCCGTCAGCGCGAGGGTGGCGCCCGTGGTCTTCGCGAGCGCCTTCGCCAGCTTGAGGCCGAGGCCCTTCGCGCCACCGGTGATGAGAATGACGGAGGAGGCTCCGAGGCCCTGTGCCTTCGCCGGCGCGGCCATCGGCAGCAACGACACCGCCACGCGGCCCTGCTTCGTGAAGCCCACCTCGGTGGTGCGGTCGCCGGAGAAGAGCTCCTCGACGAGGTGCTGCGCGAGGTCCGAGGCGGGGAGCGACGGGTCCACATCGACGGCCTTCACGAGCGCGTCGGTCCACTCCTGCGAGAGCGCCTGGGTGAAGCCGATGGCGCCGCTCTGACCGAGCAGCTCAGGCGCGCTTCCCGAGAGCCCGAAGCCGCCGCCGAGGCCGGTGACGGTGACGAACAGCTCCGCCTTCTCGGCCGTGAGGCGCTGCGCGAGCTGGAGCAGCGTGCGCGTGGCGGCGCGGTAGTCACCGCGAGCCTCCGTCGCGAGGTGAATGATGCCGCCGAACTCACCCGGCGCGTCCAGCGTGCCGACGGTGGTGGCGACGCCGCGCTGCGAGAGCGCCTTCGCGATGGCGTCGGCGAGGCCCGCGCTGTCCTTCGTCACCAGCACCGGCTTGTCGAAGCGCACCACCGACTCGGTCAACGTCGACAGCGGCGCAGGGGTGACGGTGGGCAGCCGGCGCTCCACCACAGCCACCGGCGCGTTCGCGTCCTCGGCCTTCGAGACGCCCTTCGTCAGCGTGTCGGCCACGTAGTCGACGATGTTCGCCACCGTGGTGCCGCGGCCGAAGAGCTCGCGAGGCAGGCCGCCGAGCTGCGGGTAGGCCTTGCCGATGGACTGGTCGAGCTCCACCAGCATGAGGGAGTCGAAGCCCAGCTCACCCACCAGCGTCTGCTCAGCCTTCAGGCTCGCCTGCGGGAACGCCGAGATGCGCGCGACGGCCTCGAACACCTTCGCCGTCACCTGCGGCCGCACGTCCACCACCGGCGCGGGCGTCGGCTCGACCTTCTCCACCTCTTTCGAGGCGACGAGGTTCGAGAAGTTGGCCGGCTTCGCGTGTGCGTGGCCGTTCGTGTGGCCGTTGCCGTTGACATGGCCGTTGCCGTTGACGTGGGCGACCGGCATCGGGGCGTTCACCACCGCAGGCATCACCACCGCAGGCATCACCACCGGCTGCTGCATCACCGTCGCGCCAACCGCGCCCGACGCCGAGGCCTGCATCGACGTCACCTGCGTCATCGCCGGCACGAGCTGCAGCGCCTGGCCTCCCGCCATCGCCGCGATGGCGTTCGACTGCGCCTTCAGAATGTCGGCCTGGCTCTGGAGCAGCTGCATCTGCTGCTGGAAGAGGGCGATGAGGTCGTTCATGGGGACTCCACGGGAAACGGGAAGGGCAGGGGAGGGGAGGACGCTCGAACCAACGAAGGCACCGGCGGCCGGCTGGGCCGTGGGCGCGATGAGGGGCTGACGGGGCGCGCGCTGGACCCGCTCGATGGCCCAGTACTTCTGCTTCTCGAGCAGCGAGGGCGGCAGCAGCGCCATGGACGGGCGGTCGAACAGCGGCGCCGCGTTCACCGGAGCGCCCTTCACCCACAGCGCGCCAATCGTCTGGAAGAACGGTGTCACGCCATCCGCGCCATCGGCCGAACCCAGCGTGAAGAAGCCCTGCGCCTGCTTCGCCACGCCGCGCGCGAACGACGTCAGCGCGTTGCCGGCGCCCACCTGCACGAAGACCGACGCGCCGTGCGTCACGCACGACTCGAGCGCCTCGACGAACTTCACCGGCGCGGTGGCGTGCGTCACCCAGATGGACTTCGCCTCGGCCGGCGACGAGTAGGCCCGCCCCGAGATGCAGGAAACGACCGCGCGATGCGAGGCGTGCACCGGCAACGCGCCGACGAGCTGCTGCATGCCGGAGTCGATGCCCGCCATGAGGGGCGAGTGGAAGGCGTGTGAGACGTCGAGCCGCGTGCACTTGAGGCCGGCGTCGGTGAGGCGGCGCTGCGCCGCGTCGATGCCAGGCGTGGTGCCCGAGAGGACGACCTGCGTCGGGTGGTTGTGGTTCGCGAGTGAGACGCCCGCCAGCGACGGGAGATGCGCCTCGACGGCCTTCGGGTCGGCCATCACCGCCAGCATCGCGCCGGGGTCTTCGAGCTTCAGCGCGTTCATCAACTGCCCGCGCTGCGCCACCAGCTTCACCGCGTCTTCGGGGCTGATCATCCCCGCGGCGCCCGCGGCGGCGAACTCACCGAGCGAGTGGCCGAGCGCGACGTCTCCTGAGAGACCGAGCGTGCCGAGGAACTCCGCCAACGCGAGGCCCAGCGCGGCCATCGCCGGCTGACACACCTCGGTGCGGGTCAGGTGCGCCTGCGCCGCGGCGAGGTTCGAGCGGTCCTTCGGGTACAGCGCCTCGACGATGGAGCACCCCGCCGCGTCCTTCGCCGCCACGTCCAGCTCGGACAGGCGCTGCGAGAGGAACGGGAAGCGCGTCACCAGCTCCTCGAGGAGCCCCACCTTCTGCGCGCCCTGCCCCGGGAAGAGCAGCGCCACCTTGCGCGACTCCGCGGGCAACGGCGCCTCGGCGTACGACACGCCCGCCGGCAACGGCTGATGCGCCGCGAGCGCCGTGGAGAGGTCGTTGAGCGTGCGGACCAGCTGCTCCCGCGAGCTCGCCAGGAACGCCACGCGCGCGTCGAAGGCCTGCCGGTTCGCCAGCGCCGCCGCCACCGCCGACACGTCGAGCCGGTGCTGCTCCACGTGGAGCGCCAGCACCGAGGCCGACTGCGCGAGCAACGCCGGCGTGGGCGCCGAGAGGAGCACCAGGTGCGGCTCCTGCGCGCGCGCCGTCACCATCATCGAGCGCCGCGTGGGCTCCTCGAGCACGAGGTGCGCGTTGGTGCCGCCAAAGCCAAAGCTGGAGACCGCCGCGCGACGGAGGACCCCGGGCTTCGTGGTCCACGGAACGGCCTGGCTCGTCAGCTTGAAGGGCGAGCTCGGCAAGTCGAGCTTCGGGTTCAGCTCCTCGACGGCCGGCTGCGGCGGAATCACGCCGTGGTGCATCATCAGACACGTCTTGATGAAGCCCGCCACGCCGGCCGCCGACATCGTGTGGCCGACGTTCGCCTTGATGCTCCCGAGCCAGCAGTACGGCGCGTCGACCGGCGCTCCCAGCCGCTCGCCGAAGAACTGCCGCAGCGCGCCGACTTCGACGACGTCACCCACCGTGGTGGCCGTGCCGTGCGTCTCGACGTACGAGATGCCGTCGACGCCGAAGTCGAGGCCCTCGTGCGCGCGCCGCATCGCGTCCTTCTGGCCTTCGGGCCGCGGCGTCATCGGGCCCTCACCGCGCCCGTCGTTGTTGCAGCCGGAGCCGCGAATCACGGCGTAGATACGGTCGCCGTCACGCTCGGCGTCTTCGAGGCGCTTCAAGATGACGACGCCCACGCCCTCGCCCATCACGAAGCCGTCGGCCCTGGCGTCGAACGGCCGGCACGCCCCCGAGGGCGAGATGGCGCCGATGCGCGAGAAGCCGATGAGGTTGTCGGGCCCGAGGTTCAGGTACACCCCGCCGGCGACCGCCATGTTCACCACGCCGGCGCGCAGGTTCACCACCGCTTCGTGAATCGCCACCAGCGCCGAGGAGCACGCCGCGTCAATCTGCATCGCCGGCCCCGAGAGGTCGAACGTCTGCGAGACCGAGCAGGCAATCATGTTCAAGAGCCCGCCCGCGATGCTGAAGGCCCGCGCCGGGACCACGTCGGCGACCGCGGAGCGCACGGCCTCGTGCTCGGCCGACGACAGCGCATCGCCGTAGTCTCCGTTCGTCAGCTGAAGCGCGCGGTGGCGCGCCGTCATCAGGTCGCGGTACTCGCTCACCGAGGCGCCGAGGAAGACGCCGGTGTGCAGCTTGTCGAAGGGCCAAATGTCGTAGCCCGCGTCCTGGAGCGCCTGCCGCGTGGCCTCGATGGCGAGGCGCTGCTGTGGGTCCATCACCTGCACGCGCCGTGGCGCCATGCCGTAGTGGAGCGCCGCGAACTCGTCGACGCCCTCCACGAAGGCGCCCTTGAGGACATACGTCTTGTCCGGCGCCCGCACGTCCTTCGTGTCGACGAACGCGCCGTGCTTCCACCGCGAGTCGTCGATGGCCTCGAATGTCACCTCACCCGTCGACACCACCTTCCACAGGCCCGGCAGGTCGTTCGCGTGCGGAAAACGACACGCCATTCCGACGACGGCGATGGGAGCGGGCCTGGGCGTGGTGGGCATGAGGGCCTTGGGAAAGAGACGTGTGAGGCTGAGGCGACGCGGGGGACCTGGCGGTTACCAGGTGACTTCGGAGCCGGCCGGCATGAGGCGCTTCACCAGCGTCCCCAGGTCGGCCACCGTCTGCACCTTCGCGAGGTCTTCATCCGGCATGCGGATGTTCAGCTTCTCTTCGAAGTGCGCGACGAGCTCCATCACCGCCACCGAGTCGAGGCCGAGCTTCGAGATGACCGTCTGGCCGGTGATGGTGTCGATCTTCTTGCCGCTCACCTCGAGGGCCGCCTGCTGGAAGAGGGTGGGGATGTGTACGGTCGCCATGGTGTGTTCCTGGAAAAGACGTGCTGCGTGGAGGAGTGACTGCGGGTTGCCAGAGGGTGCTGCGTTGATCAGAAGAGCCGGGTGAGCCGGGTCGACACGTAGTCGCCGGCCAGCCGCAGCTTGCCCAGCGCATCGGTGACCGAGCGCACCTCGAGCGCGTGCTCGGCGATGCGGCGGGCGCGGTGACGGCTGCGGCCGAGCAGCGACAACGCGACGTGGCGGGCGAGCACCACCTTCTCGGCGTTGGAGCCCAGCGAGCGGTTGCCTTCCTGGCCCACCGTGCCGTCGAGGTACTGCTGACGCGTCTTGGAGCGCTGCAGCTTGCCGCTCGACGTCTTGGGCAACGAGCCCATCGGGCACACCACCACGTCGGTGGGCGTCAGCTGCATCTGCTCGACGATGCGCTGCTTGACGGACTCCTTGAGCGCCTCGCGCTCGGTGTCGCTGGCGGTGCGCGCCTCGAGCACCACGATGAGCTCTTCGCTCGAGGGGCCGGGCTTCGAGAAGGCGACCGACGAGCCCTTGCGCACGCCCGAGACGTCGTCGACGAGCCACTCGATGCGCTGCGGGTCGTAGTTACGCCCGTTGATGATGATGATGTCCTTCTTGCGACCCACGATGTAGACGTTGCCGTTCGCGAGGTAGCCGAGGTCGCCCGTCTTGAGCCACCCGCCGCCGAACGTGCGCTCCGTCGCATCCGGGTCGCGGAAGTAGCCCTTCGCCACGCTGGGCCCGCGCACCTGAAGCTCGCCAATCTTCCGCTCGCCCAGCCGGTTGCCCTGCTCGTCGAAGACGCCCACCTCATGGCCGGGGAACGTCTTGCCGCAGTTGACGAACTCCTGGGCCTTGCCCTCGGAGAGCTTCCCGACGTGCACCGGCTCGGCGGCGCGCTGCTTCTGGTACGCCTCGGTGTCGACGACGTCGGTCGAGAGCGACTCGTCGAGCGCGATGAAGCTGATGGCGAGCGTCGCCTCGGCCATGCCGTAGCAGGGCAGCAGGGACTCGGGCTTGAGCTTCGCCTTCGACATGGTGTCGACGAAGGTGCGCATGGTGCCGGAGTTGATGGGCTCGGCGCCGCAGCCGAACGCCTTCACGCACGAGAGGTCCCACCGCGCGAGCTGCTCGGGCTTGGTGCGCTTGGTGGCCAGCGCGTAGGCGAAGTTCGGCGCGAAGGTGATGGTGCCGCGCACGCGGTGAATGGTCTCGAGCCACAGCGTCGCCTGCCGCACGAACGCCATCGTCGGGATGAAGGTGACGGCCACCTTGTGGAACATCGGGGCGATGACGAAGCCGATGAGCCCCATGTCGTGGTAGAGCGGCAGCCACGAGACGCCGTGGTCGACCGCGGAGTCCGTCTTCAGCCCGTCCACCATGATGGCGTGCGCGTTGGCCCTCAGGTTCCCGTGCGTCACCGACACGCCCTTGGGCGTCGAGGTCGAGCCCGAGGTGAACTGGAGGAACGCGAGGTCGTCCTCCGACACCTGCGCGGGGTCCTGGGAGACGCCTTCGGGTGCGGGGCCCTTGAGCTCCTCGGCGGTGATGACGCCCTTGAGCGACTTCACGTGCGTGAGGCCGGCCCACAGCACCTGCTGCATCTTCGACAGGGTGATGAGGTACATCGGCTCGGCCTTGTTGAGGATGGCGACGAGCGTGTCCTTGTAGGAGTCGAGCTTGCCGAGCGAGAGCGGTGGGTAGAGCGGCACCGGCACCAGGCCCGCCCAGATGGCGCCCAGGAACGTGGGCACGAAGTCCTCACCGTCCGGGAGCACCATCGCCACGCGGTCGCCCTTCTTGAGGCCGTACTTCCGCAGGTGCGCCGCGCGCTTCATCGACTCGGTGCGCAGGTCGTCCCACGACAGGAAGAGCTCTTTCTGGTCGCGGTCGAGGAAGGTGAAGCCCTTGTCGGTCATGCCCTTCGACTCGTCGATGGCGGCGATCAGGTTGGGTGCGTTCCACTGCGACATGGGTCCTCCCGAGGGGCGTGGTGACAACGCGCGCTGTCTACGGAGCCACTCCCAGAGGGTCAAGCCAGCACCCCCTCTCGGACACCTGTTCGTGACGCCCGACGTGACGATGGACACGTCCCATGACGCACGAATGACGCAGGAAGAACATGGCTTTGACGAAAACGAGACCTGTCTGTGCGCAGGCTGATGCGCAAGCTGCGCGGTCACTTGCGAGCAAAGAATTGCTCACTTTTCGTGACGACGGCTGAGACGGACCGCCATGGTTCCGCGGGCTTCTTCACACGGCTTTACGGAGGGTTGGCCCAGCGGTGGGGTATGGGTCGGCCACGCGCCTGCTGGTCACCGGAGCGACGGGGATGATCGGCCAGGGCGTGTTGCGGGAGTGCCTTGCGGCCGAGGACGTGACCGAGGTGGCTGGGCCGCGCGATGCTGAACGTGACGCGGAACGGGTTCCCCAAAGACGTGCTCGAGTCCGAGGACATCAACGCCGCCGCGCAATGAACTCTGGCCAGGGGCCGCGTTCCGACAAGACGAGGAGCACTGATGCGCTCCGTGGCTTTCCTCCGTGGAGTGTCTCCGCAGAACCTCCGCATGGCCGACCTGCGCGCCTGTCTCGAGGACGCCGGCTCCACGGAGGTGCGGACCCTCTCTCGAGCGGGAACGTGGCTTTCGCCACTCGCGCGGGCGCTGTCAGCGCGCTGGAACGTCGGCTGGCGCAGGAGATTGAAAAGGGCATCGGGCGCGCGTTCGGCCTGACGCTCCGCTCGGTGGATCAGCTGCGCCGGCTCGTCGACGACGACCCGTTCGATGAGTTCCCGGTCGCTGCGGGAGCCAGGCGCGTCGTCTCGTTCCTCTCCGAAGGGCGAGAGGCACCGGTGACGCTGCCGATCGACGCCGACGGGGTGCGGATTCACGGGCGTACCTTCCGCACCCGAAGGGGGCCGGTCTTCATGACCCTGCTCGAGAAGGCCTTCGGCAAGAGCATCACCACGCGCACGTGGGAGACCGTGCGCAAGTGCGCCGCCGCGTGAGGACGGGCTTGATGCAGGTCAACTCCCGAATTCCCGCTCAGCCGCGAGGGCGTGCTATCCCCGACCGGTGTCCTCGTCCCTGCTGACCGGCCTGCTCGGTGTCGCGCTCGGCATGCGCCACGCCGTCGAGCCGGACCACCTCGCGGCCGTCTCGACGCTGGCGACGGAGCAGAAGAACGCGCGCGCCGGCCTCGCGCTCGGGGCGTTGTGGGGTCTGGGGCACACGCTGTCACTCCTGGTCGTCGGTGGCGGGCTCGCGCTGCTCGAGGCGCAGATGCCTCCATGGGTCGCGGCGCTGTTCGAGCTGCTGGTGGCGGTGATGATCGTCGTGCTGGGGGTGCGCGCGGTGCGGCGGTCGTTCATCGAGGGGCGCGCGGGCCGCACGTCGACCCACACGCACGGTGACGTGGAGCACACCCACGCAGCGCCGGTCGAGCACGTGCACCTTCGCTCGTGGACGTTCGCGACGCGGCCGTTGTTGGTGGGGCTGCTCCATGGCCTCGCAGGCAGTGGCGCCATCACCGCGCTGGTCCTGGCCGAGCTCCCGACCGCTGGCGCGAGGCTCGGCTACATCGCGTTGTTCGGCAGCGGCAGCGTGGTGGGCATGGCGCTCCTGACGGGCCTCGCTGGCGTGCCGTTGATGCGGCTCGCGCGGACGCCTCGGGTGGCGACGGGCCTGCTCGCGGTGGCGGGCCTGGTGTCCATCACGGTGGGGCTGTGGTGGGGCGCGACCTCGGTGGCGCACCTCGCGTCGTGAACGCCCGCATGGCACGGCGGTCGAGCGCGACCGACGTGTGGCCCTGGCTCGGACTCGCGGTGGCGGTGTGGGCAGGCGGCCTGACGGTGCAGCGGCTGCGAACGCCCGCCTCGGTGGTCGAGGAAGCTCCGTCGTGGCAGCGCTCGTTTCGGGAGCTCTCCGAGGTGGATCAACGCACCTTCCGCCACCTGCGCGAGAGCCTGTACGAGCTCGAGCGCCTGCGCGTGGAGGCCGGTCGCTGGCCGGAGCCGTCGAGTCTGTCGGTCGAGCCGTTTCGCGACGATGAATGGACCACGCCGCGCACGTGGCGCCTGCGTTCGCATGGCGTGTACGCGACGTACGTGGGGGTGCCGGTGGGTCGCGAGGGCGTTCGCTTCGTCATCGTCTACGTCGAGCCCGGGCCCCAGGTGCTGTCGGCGAAGGAGCCGCCCCCCCCAGAAGACGAAGAGCACCACACGCTGGCCGACGGGACACCCGTGCACGTGACGGTGTGGACGCAGGTGCACGACGAGGAGCCGGTCCCCGACGAGGTGCTGGCGTTCCCCGCAGCGCAGGGCTGGGTGCAACGCGTGGGGCGGTGAGCGCTCGGGCCCGTGTGCCCCGCGTGGCCAGGACTTCGGGTCTCACTCCGAGCGGCGCAGCGCGATGGTCATGGAGGAGAGCTTGAAGAAGTGCGAGGTCCCCTGGCGATGAGTCGCGTTCGGGACCTCCACGCCCGACGCCAGCTCGGTCATCACGCGGAGCAACTCCGTCACGTCGCGATGCTGGCCGATGAACTGCTCGCTCACACCGCTCATGCCCCACGACGGGGCGTCGGCCAGCTCGAGCTCGAACAGGGCGAGGGCCAGCTCCGAGGCTCGGGTGGCGTCGTTCGATGCTGCGACGAGGGCCTTGAAGGCGGTGTTCCACTCCTTCCAGTAGCTCGACGAGCCGCTCCCCGAAGCCTCCGGCACGCCGAGCCGCGCGCGCGTCGCCGTGGAGAGCCGGCTCCCGAACACATCGACGGCCGTGCCGAGGCGGGTGTGCTCGAGCACGTCAGAGAGCGGAGGCACGCGCCCCTTCAAGCCTTCCCACTGTCTGGCCATCATCGCGCGCTCGGTCGTCGACGCCGCATCTACCGCTCTCACGCAGGCCGGCACGATGGCGACCAGCCCCTGGTGAGCCCACCAGAAATGCGCCACGTCGACCCGCGCGGCGTCGAGCCAGACGGCGACCGTGGCGATGCATCGTTCGGCCGCCGTGGCCGGCTGGTTGCGGCCCACGAGGTCGGCGACCTCGAGCGCCGTCACGCCGCGCAACGCCACCAGGCTGGCGAAGGCCGGCGAGTCAGCGATGCGGGCGGACCATGGGCTCATGCCGGACACGAACTCGAGGCGCCTACTCGCGCCGCAGGCCCGAACCCGTGCCGCCCAGGACTCGAGGGCGGCCGCTGCGCGACGTTCGGCGTCCGTGGCCCGACCCTCGCCCATGCGACTGACCTTCAGCTCGAGCACCAACGCCTTCGCCTTCACCGCCTCGTTGCGGGTCTCGAGGAACTCCTCGAGCGATGCCTCGGGAACGTCTCGCAGCGACGCGAGGCACGCGTAGCCATTGTCCACCGACGCGGAGGCATCGCGCGCCACGGTGCGCTGCTGGGCCGCGTCGATTTCGGGGACGAGCGCCCGTTCGATCTCGCTGGGTCCACAGGAACAGCCACCGCACCAGGCCAGACACCACAGCCACGCCAGCCGGGGCCGAATCACCACCACCTTGTTCCGTGAATGCATCAGGCACCACCTTGTCACGCATCAGCGTCTTGTCAGCGCTCGGTGCGAGGTCTCCGTCGGGAGCCGCTACTGCCGGGTGAACTCGAACGTGAGCGCGCACGGACGGGTCGCGCGCGTCTGACACTGGCTGTCAGCAGCGCCGGTCCCCGTGGCGGTGAAGCCAGTGGCGGTCAGCGTCGCGGGCTGCGCGCTGGTGAGCGAGACGCCGTAGCAATACGGCGCGGTGAAAGGCATCTGCATGGCGAAGACACCGGGCATCATCTCGGGCTGAATCGGGAACATCGCGCCCGAGGGCACCGTGCACTGCTGATCCGCATCGAGCGTGATGGTGGAGCCCTGCCGCGTCGCGCGGAGCGTACAGAACCCACCGACCTCGAAGCGCACGGCGTTGCCTGTGACCGTGGCGGTGACCTGATGGGTCGACCGCAGCGCCTGCTGGTTCTCGAGCTTCCAGGTCCCGACCAGCCGCCAGGCCCCGGCGAGGGAGTCCATCGTGCCGGCATCGGGCCTCATCGTGCCCGCATCCATCGGGGACGCCACCAGTTGCCCTGCGTCGACGCGAGGACCCGCGTCGGGGGAAAGCTCCATCGGCCCACAGGCCGCGAGCGCGAAGGAGACGAGGCAGAACGAGACGGAACGGCGCATGGGCAAAGCTCCTGGGAGGAGCTGCGTGAACGACGAGGCCAGCGCGAAGGTGTCGCAGGCGTCGGGCGCAGGGCCCTGAGCAGCTTCGATGCCACGTCGACACACGGGTGGTCCCGGGTGGTTGCCACGTCGCCGTGTGCAGGGACTTGCACCGGGTGCGCAAGAATCTGCGGCGTCATGACGACGGCACGTGGGAGATCGCCGGTCGTCGATGGTCTGCGCCCTGGGGAGTCAGCGGCGAACGACGTCGAAGTGAAAGCCCAGCTTGAAGAGCACCAGCGGCGTGGCAGCGCTCGGCAGCGTGCTCAGGCCGGCATCTCCGAGCGC
>JBILEB010000167.1:0-16209 GCA_044352295.1 Myxococcaceae bacterium | reverse complement strand
GATCCCCGACGGCGTCGCCGCCTTGGTCGGTCCGGTGCGGGTCTGGACCTCGATTCAGCGCCTGTCGCCGCAGACGGTAGGCTTCGAGCGGTTGACGCCCGGGCAGGTGCTGCTGACGCCGCTGCGCGCGACGTCGAAGGCGCTCGAGGTGCTCCGCGCCGGCACGTGGTTGACCGCCTCGCATCTGGAACGCTCGAAGACGTTCTTCCAGGGAGACGACGCCTGCAGCGAGGTCACCGTCAGCGCCCCGTCACCCTTCGCGCGCGCGGCCCACGGTTAGGGACAGCCGACGTACGCGAAGTACAGCTCGGTGTTGCCGGTCGGCGCGTTGCGCTCGTCGCGCCAGACGAACGCGAAGGTCGAGCCGTTCCACAGCGCGGTGGTGAAGGTGGCGCCGCCATTGCCGCTCGAGAGCTTCAGGTCGTTCCCGTTCTTGAGCCCGGCCCCCGTCACCTGCATGAAGTAGATCGACGGGCGGTTGGCGGTGGCGCGATCGTCCTGCCACGAGATGCCGTACTCGAAGCCGTTCCAGTCGATGCTCGGGTAGCCAGAGAAGCCGCTCGCGGTCGTGAGCCGCACCTCGCCGCCGAGCTTGCGACCGGTGTCGTCCAGGCGCTGGAAGTAGATTTCGGCGTTGCCATCGCGCTGGTCGTGCCACACGAGCGCCCACTCCCGGCGGTCCGGGTTCCAGGTGAGGTCGACCCACGCCGAGTCGGCGGCGTTGCTGGTGATGCGCACCTCTCCACCGACGAGCGAGCCATCGAGGCCGAGGCGGCGGAAGTAGATCTCCCGGTTCCCGTCGCGCCAGTCGGTCCACGCGAGGCCGTAGCCCTGGCCGCTGTACTTGAGGATCGGGTAGCTCTGCCGCGCTGAATCGGTGGTGACGCGTACCTCGTTCCCCAGGCGGCTGCCGGTCGCGTCGAAGCGCATGAAGTAGACGTCCTGCCGGTTGCTGCCGGCTCGCTCGTCTTCCCAGGCCATCGCGAACTCGGTGCCCGTCCACACCACGTCGGGCCAGTCGGAGTTGCCCGGCGCCGAGGTCAGCCGAACGGGCGCCCCTGCTGGCTGGCCCGAGGGCGAGAGCGGGCGGTAGTAGAGCTCGAGGTTGTCGATGGTGTCGTCGGCGTAGACCAGGCCCCAGCCGCCGTTTCCGAAGGCCACCGACGGGTGCGTGCTGAGGCCCGCGGTGCTGCTCACGCGCACGTCGCCGCCCTGCCGCCGGCCCTGCTTGTCGAGGCCAAGGAAGTAGATGTCGCCCTTCATCGCCTGACCGTCACGGAGATCCTGCCAGACGACGCCAAAGCCCTGCGGCGAGGCGCCGAGGTAGACGAAGTCGCTCGCGGCGTCGTTCGAGGTGAGGCGCTGATCGCCCGACACGTTCTGAAGCAACCCCTCGTCGACGGTCCCGTCGCAGTCGTCGTCCTTGCCGTTGCACTGCTCCATGCCTGGCGCCGAGGGCATGCACGCCTGTGGGCGGCCCATCACGCAGGTCGAGGCGACCGTCGCGCACTCGCCGACGCCGCAGGTGGTGGGCATCAGGTTCTCGTCCACCGCGCCGTTGCAATCGTCGTCCAGCCCGTTGCACGTCTCGGCCGATGGAGTGCCGGGCGTGCAGGTCTGCGGCGCACCGTTGAGACAGGTCTCCACCGTGCGGCGGCAGGCCCCCACGCCGCACTCCGCCGTCGGGAGCTCTTCGTCCGTCGCCCCGTCGCAGTCGTCGTCGAGGCCGTTGCAGACCTCGGTCGCTGGCGTGCAGTCGACGGCGGGGACTCCGGCGTCCTCTTCTTCCCGAACCACCTGAAGGCGATCGCCACCACAGGTGCAGCCGACGAGCGACGTCACGAGGAGAAGGACGAGTCCACGCATGGCGCGCCCTGTCTCACAGGTGCCGGGTGGAAGTCACTCCACGGGACTGTGACCGTTCTCAGGGTTCGAGAAATGCCGCTGGCACTGAAGCGGAGAGGTAGGCTTCGCCCATGTCCTTGTTCGATGCCATCGCTTCGGAAGATCCAGCCTCCATCACTGCGGCCGTGGCGGCGGCGTCCGATGTGAACGAGCTCGGGCCGGGGCGCACCACGCCGCTCATCGAGGCCGCCCGGCGTGGACTGGACGTCGCCGTGAAGCACCTGCTCGACGCCGGCGCCGAGCCGTCGTGGCGCGACGACGAGCAGGAGACCGCGCTGCTCAAGGCCGCGGCGAACGGTCACGCGAAGGTCGTGGCGCTGTTGGCGCCGCACGCGAACGAGGACGATCGGGATCTCGCGAAGAGCTTTCTGGACGCCTTCGGCCTCTCCCACGCCCCGGAGTACCAGTACGATCCGTCTCGGCTGCACCAGAAGGTGGTCGAGGTCGCCGCGCGCGCCGCCAACTTCGTGGGCCATGATGATCCGCTCCGGCGGCTGGAGCGGAACGAGCGGTCGAAGGACTTAAAGAAGAAGCCGTGAGGCGAGCAGTGACGGCTTTGGGCGCTCCGTTGACCGAAAAGCGTCAACAGGCGGACAGGCCCGAAGAAGGGCCTCCCCTCAGGCGGCGACCCGGAGCGTCGGAGCCTCAGCGCGCTGCTTGAGCGCACGCCGCACCGCCCACGCCTCGCGCAGCCCATCGATCGCCCGCCCCACCAGCGACTTCGCCCGCGACGCCGGCGCTGCCTCGTCCGAGGGCCCCTTCACCTCGTACTCGTACAGCTTCCGCGTCCCCATCACGTGGTCGAACCAGGGATGCGTCACGCACCAGTTCGCGTTCTGGTCCTTCCCCATGTGGTGATCGTAGTGCCACGGCAGGTTCGTCTTCGCCCACTCGCGATCGAGGTGCGCGCGCTTGTGGATCACGTAGTACCGGTACATGCGGTACCAGACGGTGCCCGTGAAGAACGGCGCGACCGGGAGCATCGGCGTCATCGCCACGGCCCCCAACGCCAGCGCCAGCGCCTCTTTCCCCTGCGGCGACCACGTGAACACCGAGCGGATGTACTGCGCGTCGAACATGGCGTTCTTGCGCGACTCGCGGTGGTGCTCATGCCAGTGAAACGCCCAGAAGCTCTTCTTGTTCTTCCCGAGCCCGTGGAGCCAGTACTTGTGGATGAACCACTCACCCGCGTTCGACGCCGCCAGTCCGATGGGAATGCCCAACATGAAAAAGCTCCTCGCGTAATCTTCCGACCCAGACGACGGAGAGAATAATGACCAAACGGTCACGACACATCAAGCCCCCCCCCCGAAAAAAGGTCGAACCGCTGCCCGAGGTGCGCCGGCCCGGGCCCATCGGCGGGGTGCGGGACACCAACCGGAAGGAGAAGGCAGCCGCCATCAAGGACGCGGCGCTCCACCTCTTCCTCGAGCGCGGCATCGACGCCGTCAGCGTGGACGACATCATGTCCCGCGCGGGCATGGCCAAGGGCGGCTTCTATCGGTACTTCGACACGCAGACCGCCCTGGTGGACGACCTCATCGAGGGCGCCCGTCGCCTCATGGTGGAAGCCCTCGAGGCGTGCAGCGTCGACCTGCGAACCGCGTCGACCCGTGACGCCCAGTTCGCCGCCTACCGGAAGGTGGGTGAGGTCGTGGCGACGCTCCTCATGGAGCACCCGGGCGAAGTCCGCCTCTACCTCCAGGAGTGCCGCGCGCCCGCCACCGGCCCTCGCGTGCCCATCGTGGAGCTGTCGAAGGTGGTCTCCCGCTACGCCATCAGCATCACCGCCCAGGCCCAGGCGCACGGCATCTTGAAGCCCATTCCCGTGCCCGTGAGCGCGCTGACGGTGGTGGGCGCGGCCGAGCGGCTGCTCCTCGCGGTTCTCCAAGAGGAGGACATCGGCAACCCGCTCGAGGTCCCCGAGGCCCTCACCACCCTCATCCTCGACGGCCTGAAGGTGTAACGCCGCCCACGGGTTCTGACTTGGGCCAGACATCGCCCACCGCGCCCGCGGGTTCGCTCTCGCCTTCGTCTCACTCCTCCATTCGTGCAGGCGTTCGGCGATGACACCCGGCTGGCGCTAGTGTTGACGGGGAATCGACCGTGAAGCCTCGCACCGACCGGTGGACGTTCTGGGCGCTTGCCCTCAGCCTCGCGCTCCACGCGGCGGCGTTCGTCGTCGTCGTGCGCACCCCGGACCGAACCGTCCCCGCGTCGACCCAGACTCGCATCAGCCTCGTCGAGTTCGACCTCGAGCCCCCCGCCCCGACGCCGCCCGCGCCCAGCCCGGTCGAGCCCGAGGTGAAGAAACCGCCGCTCCGGTTGCCTCCGTCGCGTCCTGCGCCTGCCCCCTCACCCGCCGTCTCGGAGCCCCCGCTCGCGAGCGATCGTCCCCAGGCCGACACGCCCACCGCCCTCGTCCCCGAGGCGCCCAGGCCCGAACGGCCCACCCTCGTGCCCGGTGGAACCTTTGCGCTCTCCATCGACGCGGGCGCCTCCGCCGACGACGAGGAACAGGGCCTCCGTGCCCCGAGCATCAGTACGGATCTCGTCGGCGATCTGACGCGCGAGACCATCGGCCGAGGGAAGGTCGACCGCGGGCTCGTGCACCCGTACTATGTGCAGCTCGGCAAGGCGCTCATCAAGAACTGGGACGCCGATCGCGCCGTGAGCCAGAAGGGCCTCTCGGGCTTCGCTGAGCAGTTCACCCAGAACGCGAAGGTGTTCAACGAGATCTGGCTCGACAAGGCCGCGCAGTTCGGCGCCACCGGAGCCCCCATCGACGCGCCCGTCTCGAACGACAACTCCTCCCGCCGCACCGCGCTCATCAGCAACGGCATTCAGGGCATCCAGGGCGTCGACCTCGAAGCGCGCAAGGAGGTCTCCCGCCAGATGCGCGAGCAGTTCAAGACCACGCGCCGCGCCACCATTCGGGTGACCCAGGACCTCTCAGGCCGGCTCATGAAGGTGGAGCTCGTCAGCCCCTCGAACGATGCCACCGTCGACAAAGAAGCCCTCGCCGACGTGCGCGCCGCCGCGGAGAGGCTCCCCCCGCCGCCAGCCGAGGTCCTGGAGGGCAAGCAGAACCTCATCAGCCTCTGGGCGTTCGAGCTCGTCATCAGCATCACCCCGCCCGTCCCCACCTTCACCTTCGAGTTCGACGAGGCGCTGGGCTTCATCGACGCCCGCTTGCCGCTCGACCGCCGCATCTACAAGAAGGTGCGCCTCGTCTCGGTGGACTGAAGAACCCACGCCATGGCCGACAAGCGACGCTTCGACCTCTTCGCCGATCTCATCGTCACCCGCTTCCCCGAGGCACGCCGCGTCTTCGACGTGGCCGGCGGCATGGGCAAGCTGAACGAGGCGCTGGTGGCCCGCGGGCGCACCTGTCTCACCTTCGACCGCCGCCACAAGCACCTCCCCGTCGACTACGCGCTGCGCGACTTCACGCTGGAGGAGCCCTGCGAGGCAGATGTGGTGGTGGGCCTCCACGCCGACGGCGCGACGCGGGTGATCATCGAGTACGCCGGTCACCACGGGCGGCCCTTCGCCGTCGTGCCCTGCTGCTCCGACAACTCGATGCCCTACAACCCGTGGATGCGGCACCTCGAGGCGCTCGCGACCTCGAAGGGCCTGTGCACGGAAGTGTTCACGTTGCCCATGGACGGACGGGCGAAAGTGATTGTCGGGTGGCGAAGGGTTTGATCCGCGTCACGCCGCCGGAGTAGGTCGCCGGTCCATGAAAAAACTCCTCGGTGCGTTGATCGTCGTCGGCGTCGTCGTTTCATGCGGTCCCATGAACATGCTGCCTGACGGAGGCTCCGCTGGCGGGAGCGCGGGCGGGCTCTCGGGCGTAGGTGGTGGCTCGACCGCGGGTGGCTCGGCAGGCGGCGCCATGGCCGGCGGCTCGGCGGGTGGTGCGACGGCTGGCGGTACCGCGGGTGGCGCGACGGCCGGCGGCTCAGCGGGTGGCGCGACGGCCGGCGGCTCAGCGGGCGGCGCGGCTGGAGGGACCGCAGGTGGTTCGGCCGCGATGGTTCTCTTCTCGACCCAGGTTCGCCCGCTCCTGGTGAACTCATGCAGCGGCGGTTCGTGTCACTCCGTCAACGACGGGAACGCGCACCAGTTCGCGACCGGAGCGCCGGGCCGCGCACCCTGCAACGGGTCGTTCACCAACCGCGTCGCCGCTGGAAACGCAACCGGCAGCCTGCTCTTCCAGAAGCTCAGCGGCAACCATACCTGCGGTGGGAGTCGCATGCCGCTCAACAGGGCGGCCTTCACGCAGCCCCAGCTCGGTCTGATTCGCGACTGGATCAACCAGGGCGCCAACAACAACTGACGGCGCGACGCGTTCGTCACCCCGAAACGACTGGATCCCGCACCACGCTCTGAGCAAGGGTGCGGGCCCTCCTGATGCGCCCGGTCTTCGTCGTCGCCTCCTGCCTCATCGCGCACTCGGCGATGGCTGCCATCTACGAGACGGCCGTCAACGCCGACGACGAAGAAGACATCTTCGCGATGTACCAGCGGGGCGATCTCTCGCAGGACACCGCCGACACCCTGCTCGAGCTGATGCGCGAAGGGGTCGATCTCAACACCGCCTCGCGTGAGCGGCTCTACGATCTGCCCGGCCTCACCTACGCCGATGTCGACAAGATCCTCCTCTATCGGGAGCAGAAGGGTCGCATCGACGACCCCACTGAGCTCGTCGGCATCGAGGCGATCACGCCCGAGCAGTTCATCGGCATCGCCCCCTACGTCCGCATCGAGCCGCCGCAGACGAAGCTCCCCGTGAGCGGCAAGCTTCGGCTCGTCTCGCAGTACACGCTCCAGGACACGGTGCCGCCGCCGCTCTTCGCGACGGGCCGGTTCAAGCTGCCGTTCGATCTCTCCGCGGGCTTCATGGTCACCGGCAGCCGGCTCGACCCGACGACGCCCCGGTACGATCCGGCGCTCGGCCTCGTCACCGATGGCTACCGCTACCGCCCCGACGCGCCGCGCTTCTTTGCCCAATGGCAGAACGCGAACCGCCGCGTCGTGCTGGGCACGTACACGCTGGGCTTCGCCGAACGCCTCGTGCTCGACAACACGCGGCGCGTGACGCCCAAAGGCATCTACCTCACGGACGACTACCGCCGCTCCCAGGACCTCGCGACGCGCTGCCGGACCTCGACCGACACGGGCAGCGAGCCACCTCCGGAGTGCGCGACCTCCGGCCAGTACGTCACCGCCGACTACCAGACGCGCGATGTGTTTCGGGGCGTCGCCGCGAGCCTCGAGAACCTCGAGCTGGGAAACCAGGCCTCGATGTCCATGTACGGCTTCCTCTCGTACCAGTCGCGCAGCATCTACCAATACGATCTCTATGATCGCACGCGCTGCGAGGACCCGCGAACGGGGAGTGCAGACTGTGGAGCGCCCCGCTTCTCCGTCATCACCCCCACCGAGACGAACACCGGCTGGCGCCTGCGCTATGCCTCGCTGCCGACCTTCTTCGACGAGCTGGCCGGCGGAGGGCACGTCGACTTCAAACCGAACTACCGCTTTCGCTTCGGGGTGACGGGCTACGGCGCCGCGCCGTTCTTCAACACGGTGCCGCCGGGCAGCTCCATTCAGGTCGATTTCCAGGACACCGCGCGGTACCCGAACGGCGGCGCGTACGGAGCCATCGGCGTCGACGCTCAGGCGGTCCTCTCGGAGTTCAACTTCCACCTCGAGGTGGCCCGCAGCTTCGACCGGGCCATCGGCAACAACGGCGGCGGCTTCGCGGCGATCCAGCGCACCACCTGGGCGCCGAAGAACCACGAGCTCGAGCTGGTGCTCCGCTACTACGACAACCGGTACCTGAACCCCTACGCGCGCCCGTTCTCAGGCCCCGACGAAGACGCCGGCCAGCGCGCCCGCAACGAGCTCGGCGCGCGCCTGCGCTACTTCGGCAAGCCGACCAAGGACTGGCAGCTGCGCGCGACCGCCGACTTCTGGACGCTCCCGTTCGCTGGCCGGTCCGGTCCCGCCGGGACCACCAACCTCATCTTGTTGAGCCGCGTCGACTTCACCGGGTGGAAGTTCTTCAAGCCGGGCGTGTGGTTCCGGATCTCCGATCGCAACCTCGCCCAGAGCCAGCGCGGCAATTGCACGCAGGCCGACATCAACAACATCGCCTTCGAGCCCATCAACGCGTCCGACGACTTTGACGGCGACGTCACCTTCTTCACCTGCGACAACTACCGCCTCGCGCAGCGCTTCGACGTTCGGCCCTTTGGGAAGTACCTCGTCTTCATCGAGCAGGCGGCCTTCACCTGGCGCGACGACCTCAACAGCGCGTACCGGGAGAGTTTTCGGCAGGACCTTCAGGTGTGGGGTGAGCTTCGGTCGCAGCCCATCGACTGGCTCCAGCTCCGCGTGCGCACGCGCTACCTCAACCAGGGCATCGAGAGCCCCACCACCTACGAGGAGTCCCTGTGGACCTTCGGGGAAGCGAGCTGGCTTCCCTTCAAAGGAACGAAGGTTTCGCTGCGGTACGACCTGTATGTGTGGCTCGACCAACGCGCCTCGACGCTGCGTCGGCAGCCCTCCCCCGAACACCGCTTCCTCCTCGACGTGAGGACCAGCTTCTAACCGCCCATGCGCCTCCTCCTCTGCCTCGCCCTCCTCGCCAGCGGCTGTGTCGCCACCGAAGCGACCAAGCGGTACACGGCCGACGAAGCCCGCGCGCTGCTCAAGAAGATGGAGACGGCGAGCCTCGAGCTCGGCGAGTTCCCCATCGACGGGGCCTCGAGCGTGCTCGACGGCGACACCATTCGCGTCAAGGGCCTGGCCTCGAGCATGCGCCTGCTCGGCATCGACACCGAGGAGACCTTCAAGAAGGACAAGGAGCGCGCCGCCTTCGCCGCCGGGTGGACCGAATACACGAAGAAGATGCGCGGCTCCTCGCCGCGGCCGGTGAAGTACGCCACGCCGCTGGGCGAAGACGGCAAGAAGTTCGCGCAGGGCTTCTTCGAAGACGTCCGCTCCGTGCGGCTCGAGCGCGACCACCCCGGTGAGATCCGCGATTTCTACGGCCGCTACCTCGCCTACGTCTTCGCGAAGAAGAACGGCGAGTGGGTCAACTACAACGTCGAGTCCGTACGCGCTGGCTACTCGCCGTACTTCATGAAGTACGGCCGCTCCCGGCGTTTCCACAAGGAGTTCGTCGAGGCCGAGAAGGAAGCGCGCGACGCGCAGCGCGGCATCTGGAAGCCCGGTGCCATGGCGTACCCCGATTACGAGGAACGCCTGGCCTGGTGGGCGGCGCGCGAGGCCGTCATCCACCGCTTCGAGAAGGCCTCCGAAGAGAACCCCGACTCGTACGTCGCCCTCACCCGCTTCGACGCCATGCTTCGCCTCGAGAGCCGCGTCGGCCAGGAGGTCTTCGTCCTCGGCTCCGTCAGCGACATCCGCATCTCCGAGGGCAAGGGCCCGTCGGTGGTAAAGCTCGCCCGGTCACGAACCAGTGACTTCGATGTCGTCTTTTTCGACCGGGACGTGCTCATTTCGACCGGACTGCAATTCAAGAAGAGCGAGTACGTGCAGGTGCGCGGGCTGGTGCAGAAGTACAAGAACGAGAAGGGCTGGGAGCGGCTCCAGGTAGTAGTGTCCCTCCCCGGGCAGGTTCTGGCGCCTTCGAGTGAGCTCGAAAAGTTGCTGACCGAGGCAGACGACAAGCGGGCCGCGCGCGACGACGAGGACGACTGACGTGATGACCCTGCGACATGGACTTCTTTCGCTCGCGGGCCTGGTGGCCCTCGGTGCGTGCAGCAATCCGATGATGATGATGCCCACTGACGCCTGCAAAGGCCGCATGGCGGGTGATCTCGTCATCTCGGAGCTCATGATCGACCCCGACGGCACCGACACCGGCGGCGAGTGGATCGAGGTGTTCAACACCACGAGCGCACCCATCGATCTCCGCGGCTTCACGCTGAGCTACCGCTCCGGCACGTCGGCGGCGAAGTCGCACACCGTGCGCGCTTCGGTGACGGTGCCCCCCCGCGGCTATGTGGCCCTGGGCGACGTGCGCTCGGGCCCCAACCCGGCGTGGCTCGGCTACAGCTACGGCGACGATCTCGGCAGCATGAGCCAGACGTCGGGCACGGTGTCGATCCGCTGCGCCATGACGGCGCTCAATGAGTACTCGTATACGCGCGCTGCTCGCTCCGGTCGCTCCCGCGCACTCGGCGGTCCCGTGGAGCCTGATGCCTTAAGGGTGTCGATGGAGTCGAACTGGTGCGACACGCCGACCTCCACCGAGTACACGCCCCGCAACTACGGTACGCCGGGCGGCCCCAACCCGCAGTGCGCGCCCGAGGCCATGCTCGGCACCTGCCTCGAGAACGGCTCGCCGCGCCCCATCATCGCGGCGGAGGCTGGCGATCTGATCATCACCGAGGTGATGGCCAGCGCGGGCGTGGCGAGCGACACGGTCGGTGAGTGGATGGAGCTGTACGCGACCACCGACGTCGACCTCAACGGCACCAGCATCTCGTCGAACTCGAGTCGCACCACCATCACCTCGATGAACTGCGTGCGCGCCCAAGCGAACAGCTACGTGCTCCTCGCTCGCTCGTCCGATCCATTCGTGAACGGTGGCTTGCCAGCGCCGCTTTCGACGTACGGGCTGTCGATCTCCAACACGAACAACGAGGTGCTGCGCCTCTTCCGCGCCGACGCGGGCATCGACGTCGCGCGCCTCTTTCCATCGGAGGACGGCGTCTCGTGGCAGCTCAACCCCGAGCTCATCGTGCCGGATTCGGTCGACGCGACGGCGAACGACGCGCCGGAACGCTTCTGCAAAGCGACGATGCCGTGGCCCGATGGGGGTGGCGACTTCGGCACTCCGGGAGCACCGAACACCACGTGCCCGCCCGACAGCGGCGTCTTCAGTCTAGACGCGGGCGAGCCGGTCGACGCCGGGCCTCAGCCGGGACCCAACGAGTGCCTCGACGGCACCACGATGGCGATTCGGGCGCTCGAGCGGCCCGTGATGGGCGACCTCGTGATGACCGAGGTGATGCCCGACCCGCAGACTGCGGACGACTCGGTGGGCGAGTACTTCGAGGTGCTCGTCAAGCGCGACGTCGACCTGAACCAGGTGTCGTTCGGCAGCGAGGCGTTCCTGCCGCCCGCGACGACCAACAGCATCACCCTTGGCGGAGCGACCTGCCGCCGTGTGACGGCTGGCACCTATCTCGTCTTCGCGCGCAATCGCGATCCGGCGATGAACGGGAACCTCCAGAACGTGTACGAGGTGTTCGGCTTCGGGCTGACCAACTCCGGCATGCTGATGCGGCAGGTGAAGGTGGTGAGCCAGGGCCAGGTGCTCGACAGCCTCGCCTTCCCGCTCGCCGCCACCGCCACCGCGGGGGCCTCGGTGCAGCTCGTCGCCCCCCTCGTCGACGTGGCCGACAACGACAACCCGGCCAACCTCTCCCTCACGCCCACCACGAGCCGCTACGGGCCCGGCGGAACCGGAGATCGCGGTACGCCAGGCGCGGCGAACGTTCCCCGGTGAGAGCGGCGGCGTTCCTCCTCGGGTGGGTCCTCCTGGGCTGCGCGCCGGAGAGCCCGTGCGGCCCCTCGTCGGCCGTGGTGTCCCGCGCCATCGACGGCGACACGCTCGAGCTCGAAGGTGGCCAGCGCGTTCGCCTGCTGCTGGTCGACTCCCCCGAGTCCACTGGCGGCAAGACGGACTGCTTCGGCCAGGCCGCCGCGATGGTGACGGCCGCGCGGGCCACCGGGAAGCGCGTGCAGCTCAAGTACGACGAGACCGAGTGCAAAGACCGCTTCAACCGCTTGCTGGCGTTCGTCACCGTCGACGGGGTCGAGCTGAACCGGGTGCTCGTCGAAGAGGGCTACGCGTGTGTGTTGTACATCGCGCCCGCGGGACAGAGCCGGTGGGACGAGTTCGAGACGTATGAGTCTCAGGCGAAGACGAGCCGCGTGGGGCTGTGGGGCCAGTGCGCCACGGTCACCTGTGGGTGACCGTGGCTGCAATAGACTGACTCCAGCGCGTCGATTCCTCCCGCTCGTTCTCGCTGTCAGCTGCACGACCTCACGCTTCGACAACCAGGACCAGGCCTTGTGTCAGGTGATACCCGAGTGCCGCGACGGAGGCCTCTGAGACGCTGGGCGCATCGACGCTGGGGCCGACGATGTCTCGTTCGACGCTGGCGGTACCGACGCTGGGCCCAACGACTCCGAGCGGGAAGCGGCGCTGCTGCTCTTTCTTTCGGCCCTGTACGACGAGGGGCTCGGCGATCGCGGGGAGCGCCAGCACGGCGACGACACAGAAGAGCCGGGGACGAACCATGGGTGGACCGTGAAGCGGCTCGCCCTCGAGCCTTCAAGGAGCACCTCGCCTTTCCCTGCCAATCCGCTAGACGCGCGCGCCATGGCACGCATCACGAAAGTGCTGGTGGCGAACCGCGGAGAGATCGCCGTTCGCGTCATGCGCACCTGCAAGGAGCTCGGGCTCAAGACGGTGGCGGTGTACTCCGAGGCCGACCGCACGGCGCTCCACGCCCGCTTCGCCGACGAGGCCACCTGCATCGGCCCGGCGCCTTCGCGACAGAGCTACCTGGTGGCCGACAACATTCTCGCGGCGGCGAAGCAGTCGGGCGCTGACGCCATTCACCCGGGCTATGGCTTTCTGTCCGAGAACGCCTCGTTCGTGCGCGCCTGCGAGAAGGCCGGCGTCACCTTCATCGGGCCTCCGGCGAGCGCGATGGACGCGATGGGTGAGAAGACGCGCGCCCGCAGCAACATGCAGAAGGCCGGCGTGCCCGTGGTGCCCGGCAACACCTCTGCGTTCGCCAACGCCGACGAGGCCCGCGTCTACGCGAAGCAAATCGGCTTCCCGGTGATGCTCAAGGCCGCGGGCGGTGGCGGTGGCAAGGGCATGCGGCGGGTCGATCGTGAGGAGGATCTCGACTCGGCCTGGCGGACGGCGCGCAGCGAGGCGATGAGCGCGTTCGGCAACGACGCGGTCTACCTGGAGAAGTTCCTCGACCAGCCGCACCACGTCGAGATTCAGGTGTTCGCCGACACGCACGGCAACTGCATTCACCTGAACGAGCGCGAGTGCAGCGCCCAGCGGCGAAACCAGAAGGTCGTCGAAGAGACGCCCTCGCCCATTCTCACGCCGCAGATGCGCGCGGCCATGGGCGAGGTCGCGGTGAAGGCCGCGAAGGCCGTCGGCTACGTCGGCGCCGGCACCGTGGAGTTCCTCGTCGACAGCGCGCGCAACTTCTACTTCCTCGAGATGAACACCCGGCTCCAGGTCGAGCACCCGGTGACGGAGTGGGTCACCGGCATCGACCTGGTGGCCTGGCAGCTCCACGTCGCGCAAGGGGGCGTGCTGCCCTTCCTCGAGCCCATCAAGCCCCGCGGGCACTCCATCGAGGTGCGCGTCTACGCCGAGGATCCGGCCACCAACTTCATGCCGTCGCCCGGCCGCATCGTGGAGCTGCGCACGCCGAGCGGCCCGTTCCTGCGCGACGACTCGGGCGTCTACGCCGGGTACACGGTGCCCAACACGTACGATCCGATGATCAGCAAACTCTCGGTCTGGGCGCCCACGCGGGCCGAGGCCATTCGCCGCATGCAGCGCGCGCTCGACGAGTACGTGGTGAAGGGCATCACGACGAACATCGCGTACCTCAAGGGCATTCTCGCGCACGCCGACTTCCAGCGCGGCGACTACGACACCGGCTTCCTCCCGCGCGCGCACCAGCAACTCCTCGGCGTCGAGGATCCAGAGCGAACGAAGGTGGCCCTGCTCGCCGCGGTGTTGCGAACGCACCAGAAGGCCGAGGCCGCCGCGAAGAGCCTCCCGACCTCGACGACCCAGGCCACCTCCGGCTGGCGCACCTCGGGCCGCCACCCCGGAAGCTGGAAGCGGAGCTGATGCCATGAGCCGCGCAACGCGCTACCTCGCGAAGGATCCATCGAAGAAGACGCCGGCCCTCGAGGTCGACGTCGAGCCGCTCGGCGACGACCGCTACGTGGTGACGCTCGAAGGCACCCGCTACGAGCTCGAGGCGCAGGCGCTCCCGGGCGCGGCGATGACGCTTCGCCTCGGCGAGCGCACCTTCGTCGCCGAGTTCGAAGAGAAGGGCGATGAGCTCGGCGTACTGGTGAAGGGCCAGGTGAGCCGCTTCGACGTCGTCGACGAGCGCCGCGGACGCATGCGCGCTGCCACGGCGAGCTTCGAGGCCGAGGGGAAGCAGACGATCCTCTCGCCGATGCCGGGCAAGGTCGTGAAGGTGTTCGTCAAGCCGGGCGACGCCGTCACCGAAGGCCAGGGGCTCGTCGTCGTCGAGGCGATGAAGATGGAGAACGAGCTGAAGTCCCCGAAGGCCGGCACCGTCATCGAGGTGCTCGCAAAGGAAGGCAGCACGGTCGACAACGGTACGAAGCTCGTCGTGGTGGAGTAGTTACCCCTTCTTCTCCGCCGTGACGGCGACGACGCGTCCGAGGCGGCCGGGGATGAGCCTATCGCGCGCGCTGGTCGAGAACCCGTGCCGTGCCAGCGTCGCGGCGGCCTCGGGCCAGGTGAACGTCAGGTAGAACATCACGAACGGGGGCTTCACCAGCGCGTTGCGTACGTGCATCGCGGCGTTGAAGCCATGCGCCAGCCAGAACCCGGGACGCGTCGGCTTCGGGTACGGCGTGGTGAGGAAGACGAACCGGCCTCTGGGCACGAGGGCGCGGCGGATCGCGTCGAGGAGCCGGTCTTCGTCCTCTCCGACGAAATGGCCGAAAGCGCCGGCGCTGGTGACGAGCTCGAACTCGTTCGCAAAGGTCATCGCCCGCGCATCCTGATGGAGCAGCTCGAGGTGGGAGACGTCTCCAAGCCGGCGGCGCGCCTCGTCGAGCATCCCCTGGGAGAAGTCGACGCCGACCAGGCGCTTCGTCACGTGCGGAGCGAGGTGCCGCAGCTGCGCTCCAGTGCCACACGCCACGTCGAGCGCCGAGGACACCGGGCCGTTCGCGAAGACGTGCGCGAAGAAAGGCGCCAGGAGCTCCTCGGGCGTTCGAAACGGCGTCGCGTCGAACTTCGTCGCCAACAGGTCGTAGCCGCGCTCGGTCGACGACAGCGCCTGGCGCGCGAGCTCGAGCAGGGTGGGCCCTTCGGGGTGGAACATGACGAACGCTCCTTCACCAGGCATCGAAGACGAGCCGGAACCACAGCGTGCCGCCGCCCGCGTGCTCGAAGGTCAGGCCGTTGAGCTCGCGGCGCACACAGGCTTTCAGCACCTCGTACTGCGGGTGGCTGGTGCCACGGTCGACCTTCGTGGCGAAGCGCGCGCCCTTCACCCGCTCACCGGTCGGCGACTTCTCGATCAAGGTGACGGTGCGGGCCACGCCGTTCTCGAACTGCACGGAGACGGGAATCGAGGTGCGGAAGGCCGGCGCCACCTGAAGGGTCTTCGCGTAGCAGCCGCGCACGCCCGCCAGGCGCCCCTCGAGGACGCCGACCGCCTCGGCCGCTGACATCGTGCGCTTGTCCCACATGGATTGAACATCGGCGAGGTGGACCTCTGGCGCGAGCGGGGCGGTGGCTTCGACGGGGGCAGGCTCGGGCACGAGGGCGGCGGGTGGCTCCGGCACGACGACGGGTGCGAGGTCCGCCACGGCCGGTGGCGCGACCTCGATGACAGGGGTGGGCATTGGGACGACGGCGGCATCCCGGTGCACCATCGTCTGGGACACCAGCGCGAGCGCGACCACGAGGGCGAGCCCCACGACGAGGGGCCACCGCGCCCGCGACGGGCGAACGGTGTCGTGGCCGCAGTCGAAGCTCATCACCCGGCCATCACGACGCGAGACGAGCCGGGTCAGCACGCGCCCTTCGGTCTCGAGCACCAGCCGGCGCACGTCCTCTTCCGAAAGCCCCCGCGCGTCATAGGTGAAGGCGGCGCAGCTCGGGCAGCGGGAGACCCGGTCACGCGGCGGCTCGACGTGCTGCACCGGCTGAGTCCCAACGCGCTCCACGGGGCCATCACAGCGCGGGTGACGCTCTCGACGCCAGCGCCGCGGGGGCCATTGAACCGGGTGTCCGACTGGGGCAAGCGCCTGCGCCTGCATGCGCGTGGCCATCCTGGTGACGTTCGCCCTCTCGTACGTGGGCATCACCGCGCGGCGGTTGCGCTGGCTTCCGGTCGGGCGGCCGTCGATGGCGCTCATCGGAGCGACGGTGTGCGTGGCGTTGGGGACGTGGGCCGGCCCGCCGTTCCTCGACCTCGACGGGGCGCTGCGCGC
>JBILEB010000294.1:0-4847 GCA_044352295.1 Myxococcaceae bacterium | reverse complement strand
ACCGTCGTGACGTACAGGTCGCTGCTTGCCCGGCCGTCTTCCCAGACGACCACGAAGTCCTCCCCCCTGGCGGCCACCGTCGCCGAATCTTGAACGCCTGCGGTCACGCAGAGGTTGAGCGGGGTCACGGAAAGTCCCTCGACGACCAACCCGCGGAGGTCGGCGGAGGTCGAAGGGGCCGAGGTGTACGCGATGAGACAGCGGGTGCTGGCGCAGGCCACCGCGGGCCGGTTGAAATCTCCCGAGATGGAGACCTGCCTCGTGACTTGAGCGGTGGTGCTCACGAAGGCCACTTGCAGTGAAGCGGCCGGCTGCACCTGACTCCACGCGGCCGCGTATGCGCCACGGCCTGTGTCCCACGCCAGCGCCACGTCTCGTCCCGTCGAGCCCGTCAGCCCCAGGTCGAACGGCGCCCCGACCCGAACGCCCGCCGACGAGAACAGCGCCGCGCGAATGCGCGTGCTTCCGATGGGCCCCGCCTCCCAGGCGACGAGAAAACCACCCGTCACGCCACCTGCCGCAGCGATGCGAGGTGACGAGACGGGGTCAAACGAGGTTCCCTGCTCCAGCACCTGGCTGGGCGCGGTGACCCGGCCGGTCGTTCCATCGACCACCGCGAAGCGGAGGTCCCCGTTGCTGTTGTCCTCGTCATTCCAGACCGCGAGCCAGTTCGTTCCATCGAAGGCCAGGGCCGGCGTCACGTGGTCCCCCGCACCAGGCCCGTTCCGCAGTTGCGAGTCGATGGGCTCGGCGGGCGAGACGAGCGGGTCGAGCACCGCGGGGAACACGGTGTTCTGGAGGACCGACTCCGGGACCTCCCACGTCGCCTGTCCCGCGTGGAGGGTGACGGGCAGGTGGGTGCGTCGACCCGAAGCGTCGACCCAGGTGCCATGCCCGAGCTGCGCCACTCCGAGGACGAGCCCCTCGGCGGTGGCGTGCGTCGTGCTGGGGACCGCGAGCGACACGCGGAGGTCGCCGGTGCCAGAGGGCGCGTGCGCGAAGTCCCACGACAGCTCGAGGCCCTCGTCACGGCGCAAAAGGCGCGTCACGTAGTCGCCGCGGTCGAGGTGGACGGCATCGAGCCGGTTCTCTGAATCGCCCGCCTCCCGCCCCAGCCGCGTGGAGCCTCGTTCGACGCGCGCGCCATCGAGCCAGACCGTGCCCTTCTCGTCGTGGCGGCGGAACTCGAAGCCTTCGCCGCGTCCGGCGGCTTCCCAGGTCGACCCGCGCAAGACCCAGGACGACGACGCGTGGACCCCAAAGAGGCTCCACGCGCCGATGCCGGTGATGAGGAGGACACCGACGAGCCGTCGTCTCGAAGCCGAAGAGGAGAACATCGACCGTCGACGCTACCGCGCATCAGCCGTCAGGAGCGGCTCGCCCACCTCACGGAGGCGACGGGTACTGTCGTTGCGCCACGCACAGCCCCTCACCCGCGTTCAGGTGGCCGAAGGTCGACAGGTTGTACGCCATGTAGTCGTACAGGTCCTTCAGCCCCATCGCGCCGCCCATCGCGTTCACTGGCACGCCCTTGGGGTCGTAGGCGAGGTTGCCCGTGGTGCGCTCGCCCATCGCCACCGCGCCGCAGTACCGAATCGGCAGCCGGGTCCCCTGCGCGTCGGCCAGCGCCTCGAAGTCGGCGGCCTTGAGGTCGTCATTGGTCACCGCCACCGTCGCAGGCGGCGTCATGCCCACGGGCGCCGACTTGCGGGCCGCGATGGCGTCGAAGCGCAGCGGCGCGTCCTCTTCCAGCGCGTCCCAGAACGGGTGGTCGTTGTGAAGCGTCAGCTGCGCTACCGCTTCGCCGCCGTTCGACGCGAGCTGCACGCCGCGGCTGTCCATCGGCATCAGCTCCTGGTTCTTGCAGTTCTTGTACGAGGTGGGCACGCGCCAGCCGAAAGTGAACGTCACCACCTTCGGGATGCGGGCGTAGTCGTACGCCATGTTCGAGCTGCGGCACGCCGGCGAGCCCATGGCGCCCCGGTAGGTGGCGGTGCCCTTGATCCAATACGACCAGCCATTGGCGCGCATCACCTGGTACGCGGCCTTCGCGTCGGCGTCGAGGTTGACGTCGAACGGGTTGCCGTCGGCGGCGACGAGGTCGAACCCGAGCGCGTACTTCGCGGTCGTCGAGAACGCGGGCGTGCCGGTGACGGCGTTCTGGTTCAGCACGCGCGTGAGCGGGAAGGACTTGCCCTCCATCTCCTTGGCGACGAGCGGCCCCTCCTTCGCGAGGTCGATGGCCCACGGCCCGTTCGCGCGCGCCACCACCGGGCCCGTCATCGCGGGGTCATTCGGGTTCAGGTCCGGGTTCGACGACAAGGTGACGTTGTCGACGGTGGCGAGCAGGTGGTCGTACTTCACCTCCCAGCCGTCGATGAAGAAGGGCTCGGTCGAGGCGGCCGGCGGCGGGAAGCCGAAGCCCTCACTCGCAGACTCCTCCGCCGTCACCGTCACCAGGAACGCGCCGTTCACCGCCGTCGTCGAGGGCGCGGTGAAGGCGCGGAAGGTGACGCCCGCGTCCATCGCGGTGCCTCCGGCCATTCCACCGGCCGATCCTCCGGCCATCCCTCCGGCCGCGCCACCGCCGGTGCCTCCGGCGTCGGGCCGGTTCGGCATCTGTCCACAGGCGGCGAGCAGCGCGCCCAACCAAAGCGCCACCGTGGCAGCGCGAAGTGTCTTCGTGTTCGACATGTCGTCCTCGTTTCAATCGGTACGGCGTGGGTCCCAGGTGCTGGTCCAGCGGTGGTTACGGCAACAGCTCGAAGCGGTACGGCCCGGCGGTGGCGCGAAGGGCGTTGAAGAGCGAGGTGTCGGCCTGCTCCGACGTCGCCGTGTCGTCTCGGAAGCGGAAGCGCGGCGGCGTCATCGACACCTGCTCGAGGGTGGCGAAGTTCACCGAGGTGAAGAAGGCGCGCGGGTCGAACTGGAGCCACACCGTGCCGCCCTCGGTGAGCGTCGTGTCGAAGGCCACCGGCGCGACGATGCGTTGTTCACAGATGGGGTTCGACGACGGCAGCGCGGGGTTGCGCGGCGGGGTGATGCGGTTGGCGCCGATGCGGAGCGAGCCGTCGAACGGCCAGGTGACGCCGCCGCGGGAGGCCTCGCCCTCGACGCGCAGCACCACGGTGGACTCGTCGTCCGCGTTCACGTCGCCGGCGGTGAGCCACAAGGCGGCGGAGCGCGTGGGCAGGTCGCTCCCGACGCCGGCCACGGGAAACGGCTGCGGCGTGGGGTCCAGCGCGTCGAACTCCTGACCGCCGCGCACCTCACCCGTGGTGATGCCAGGCACCACGCAGGGCGCCTCTTGCGTACCCGAGGCCGTCATCGGCGCCACGGTGCTGAAGTACAGCGCGCCCACGTATACGCGCGCGGTGGTGAGGGTGACGTCGAACCCGCGGCTCGTCGAGAAGCGCAGCGGCTGACCGGCCACGACGCCGAGGTCCGGCGCGGCGCTCGCCTGAGCCTGGAACGAGACGAGGCGATTGCCCGTGCCGTCGGCGCACGAGAGGCAGGCGACGGCAGCCATCACGAGGACCCACCTCCGCGAGGGGAACGTCGGGCTCACGGCGACCCTCCCAGCGTGAAGGCGACCGTGAGGAGGACGGTGCGCGGCGCGCCGGCCGTGAAGTGCCGCACCGGCACGAGCGTCGGGTACGGCGGCGTGGAGCGGAAGTCGGAGGCGAAGTTGAACTCCGAGAGCCGGTAGCGGGTGTCGAAGAGGTTGAGCGCCGAGACGCCCACGGTGAGCCCGCGCCACGAGGCCTCGACGTTGGCGTCGGTGACGAAGATGACGTCGCTGCGCTGGCCGAACGGCAACGCGCGGCGGCCGACGTAGGTGACGCCGACGCCGGCGCGGGCCTCCACCGGAGCGCCGAAGAGCTTCCACGGCAGCGCGCGGAAGAGGGCGCCGTCGAAGCGCAGCACGAGGTCGGGCACGTAGGGCACGAGGAGCCCGGTGTCGTCGAACTGCGAGCGCACGAAGGTGCCGTGGCCCTGCACGTCGAAGAAGCTCCCTCGCACCCGCCCCTGCACGAGGCCACCCAGGCGCGAGGTGGAGCCGCCGATGAGGTTGCGGCCCTCCTGCTCGTTGAAGATGAGGTCCTTGTCGACGCGGGTGCCGAACACCACCGCGCGCGCCGAGACGTCGAGCGTGTCGTCGAAGAACTTCGAGCCGTACATCGCCCCGCCCTCCCACGCACGAATGGCGGCGAACGGCGTCTCGCGGTTCTCGGTGACGAACTGCGGGTCGATGCTGCGCACGCCATCACCGAAGCTGCCGGTGACGGTGACGCCCTTGAACGGCCCCAAAAGCAGCGTCGCGCGTGGCATCACCGCCGCGCCGAAGGCCGACGTGCGCTCGGTGGGCTCGCGGTACTGGCCAAAGTCCCGCTGCGACAGGCAGCTCGCGTCACCGGGTGGATTGGTGGCCGACGGACGCCGCACGTCGGCCACGGCGCATGCGTCGTTGACGAGGAAAGTGAAGAGGTCGGCCCGCACGCCGCCCCGCAGCGACAGCCATGGGGTGAACGACAGGTTCGCGTCCGCGTAGAGGCCGATGTTGGAGAGCCGCGAGGCGAGGTCGTACTCCTTCGCGTACGGCGTGTTGACGTCGGCGCCCGCGAGGATGCGCTGCTGCTGGCTGGTCACCACGTCGTAGCGGGCGAAGTAGCCGAGCTCGAGCTCCTGCGGCCGCGACAGGACGAGCTTGCGCAGCTTGCCGTACCCGCTCGCCACCACCGACAGCGCCTCGGAGTCGCGGTCGAGCAGGTCCCCGCGCTGGCCATGAGGCGCTTGCCGCGCGAGCTGCACGTCGCCGAGGAAGCCGGTGAAGTTCTCGCGAATGC
>JBILEB010000166.1:0-16371 GCA_044352295.1 Myxococcaceae bacterium | reverse complement strand
CAGCTCGGCCCGCGGGAGGCTGGAGCCCTGGGAACGGGGCCCGCCACTCCCGGGTTTCTTTGGCCCTCGACCGTTCCCCGCGAAGTCGCTAGCACCAGCGCATGTCGACCTCCTTCGCCTGGACGCCCATCCTCCCGCTGCCGCACCACGACGCGACGCCATACCGGCTCCTCACGAAGGACCACGTCTCGACCTTCACCGCCAACGGGAAGACGTTTCTCCAGGTGGCGCCCGAGGCCCTGACGCTGCTCACCGCCGAGGCCATGCGCGACATCGCCCACCTGTTGCGGCCCGGGCACCTCGCGCAGCTGCGGAGAATCCTCGAGGACCCCGAGGCCACCAACAACGACAAGTTCGTCGCCCTCGACCTGCTCAAGAACGCCGTCATCGCCTCCGGTGGCGTGTTGCCCATGTGCCAGGACACCGGCACTTCCATCATCAAGGGCAAGAAGGGCCAGTTCGTCTTCACCGGCGGCGGCGACGAAGAGGCCATCGCGAAGGGAGTCTTCAAGACGTACACCGAGACGAACCTGCGCTACTCGCAGCTCGCGCCGCTCTCGATGTTCGAAGAGAAGAACACCGGCTCGAACCTGCCCGCCGAAATCGAGATCGCCGCCACCGACGACGACGAGTACCACTTCCTCTTCATGGCCAAGGGCGGGGGCTCGGCCAACAAGAGCTACCTGTTCCAGGAGACCAAGGCGCTCCTCAACAAGCCCAGCTTGATGAAGTGGCTCGACGAGAAGCTGCGCACCTTAGGCACCGCAGCGTGTCCGCCGTACCACCTCGCCGTCGTCATCGGCGGCACCAGCGCCGAGTACGCGCTCAAGGTCGCCAAGCTCGCCAGCGCCCGGTACCTCGACGAGCTCCCTTCGAAGGGCTCGCTCACCGGCCACGGCTTCCGCGACGTCGAGCTCGAGGGCGAGGTGCACACGCTCACCCAGCGCCTGGGCATCGGCGCGCAGTTCGGCGGCAAGTACTTCTGTCACGACGTGCGCGTCATTCGGCTTCCGCGGCACGGCGCGAGCTGTCCCGTCGCCATCGCGGTGAGCTGCTCGGCCGACCGTCAGGCCCTGGGCAAAATCACGAAGGACGGTGTGTTCCTCGAGGCGCTCGAGAAGGACCCCGCCGCCTACCTGCCCGAGGTGAACGAGGCGCAGCTCGGTGGTGACGTGGTGAAGGTCGACCTCACCTTGCCCATGTCCGAAATCCGCGCGCTGCTCTCGCGCTCTCCGGTGAAGACGCGGCTGTCGCTCTCGGGGCCGATGGTGGTGGCGCGCGACATCGCCCACGCGAAGCTCAAAGAACGCCTCGACGCCGGCAACGGCCTGCCCCAGTACCTCAAGGACCACTGCGTCTACTACGCGGGGCCCGCGAAGACGCCCAAGGGCATGGCCTCGGGCAGCTTCGGCCCCACCACCGCCGGGCGCATGGACAGCTACGTCGACCAGTTCCAGGCCGCGGGCGGCAGCTTCGTCATGCTGGCCAAGGGGAACCGCAGCAAGGCCGTCACCGACGCGTGCAAGAAGCACGGCGGCTTCTACCTCGGCAGCATCGGAGGCCCCGCCGCCCGCCTCGCGCAGGACTGCATCAAGAAGGTCGAGGTGCTCGAGTTCGCCGAGCTCGGCATGGAGGCCGTCTGGCGCATCGAGGTCGTCGACTTCCCAGCCTTCATCGTGGTGGATGACAAGGGCAACGACTTCTTCTCGGGCCTGATGCCGCCCGGCGTGAAGCCGTAGCGTTCTGTCCGCCGATGCCCCGCGTCGTCGCCCATGGGAGGCCGGACGTGGATCAGTCCCGGCGCTGGCGACAACAGTGAATACGATGCCGGTGCCGCCGTCTGCGGCGCACCACTTTCGCAGGGGAGCCGCTACCAATGATGACGTCGCGTTCCGTGCTGGCCGCCGTGTTGACCCTGGCCTCGCAGGCGCTGGCCCAGGGCGAGCCTCCGCCCGTGCCAGCCCGTGATGCCGCCGCCCCAACGACCACGCCGGACGTTCCGGACGAACCGCCGTACAAGCCCGGGTTCCGCGCGGGTGGCGCCGCGGGCATCGGCGCATTCCTCCCGGCGCCGGCCATGCTCAGCTTCCACCTCTTCGACCTGCACGCGGGCGCGCAGATTACGCCGATGTGGGGCGCCTACGCGCGGGTGGGCTACTCGGCCTCCATTGGCTTCGGCATCTCCGGCGGGGCGAACGGCGGCGCGGTGTCCGTCTCAGCGGCGGGGCTCTTTCTCGTCGGGGCGAACGCCGAGGTGGCGCTCGGTGACACCTTCTTCATCGCCGCGGGCCCGCAGGTGGGCCTCGGCGCCTGGACGCGCGTCGGCGTGGCGGCCTCGACGACGGGTGGTGGCGTGAGCGCGCTGGTGGCCACGGGCCCGATGCCCGGCCTCGACGTCAAGGTGGGCGTGGGCTTCGGCAAGCCCGACCGCCTGACGAAGCGCCGCGGGCAGTTCACCATCGCCCTCGACCTCTCGATGCTCTACGCGACGAACGTGGTGGATGCGAACGTGATGGGGATGGCGGGGCAGGGCGGGGCGAGCGCCGGTGTCGCGGTGCGCTTCGCCGACGCCTTCGCCATCGTGCCCACGCTGCAGCTCGGGTACGAGTTCCGCTGACCGTCGCCTCGACGCGGGTCGCCGGTGGCAGACACCCGCTGGAGCCACCCGACGCGCAGCTTCGGTCGCCACACGAGACCTGGCCATCAGGTGCCGCTCGCCGCTCAGGCGCAGGCGAGCTGTTCGGCCCGCGAGATGGAGGCCAGAAGCGAACGAGGGCGCGCGGGACGTGAAGGACTCCGTGAAGTGCGACTCGGCGCGCCGGGTGAGCGCAGGCCGGAATCGAGCTGAGCGGGACAGCTCAGGCGAGCAGCTCGCGCACCAGGTCGCTGCGGTCGACGAAGGGGGTCCGGTCGGGCCGGCCCTCGGCCCAGTAGAAGCGGCTGTCGGACAGCCGGGTCGCACGGAAGAGCACCATCGACGACCGGGTACCGTAGTTCCACGCCGGCGCCTCCACGCACACGCCGCCCAGCGGGTCGTCGGAGCGGGTGGCGCCCAGCAACGCCTGCAGCGCTTCGGCCGTCGGGAGCGCTCCGTTCGGGCTCACCTGCGGCCAGCGCTCGTGGATGAGCGAGGTGCGCGCGTGGTCGTCGCCGCCGAGGCTGCGCTCCGTGACGACGTGCAGCCCGGGCTCCAACGTCTGCTGCCGAACCGTCTCGCCATCGCTCCACGTCACGAAGGCCCCGGTGTCATCTGCATACACCAGATGGAACGCATTGAACCGGGCAGATGACAGTGTTCTCAGCGTCGTGTGCAGTGTCGTGGCGTCGGGGGCCGAGAGTGCCTCGACCACCAGCGTTCCCCGGGAGTCCCGCCCCTCGTGCTTCGGGGCGAGGAAGCGGTTCGTCACCCCGACGAACATGCCGCCTCGCGTCAGGCCGAGCCAGGTGCCGGAAGCCAGTTGGTCCTGCGGGGCAATGAATGGCAATTCTGCCCACTTGCGCGGTCCGGATGCTGGGCGCGAGAGGTTCTCGTCGCGGTTGGCGGCGACGATGAGAGGAAACCCCTCATGTTGACGAATGCAGACAACCAGCGTGCACATGGGCTCGGGTAGGGTGCTTCCCATGAGAGACAAGCAGAGGGAAGAGACGCGTCGCCGGCTGTACCTCGCCGCGCTCGAGGCCTTCCGGCGTGACGGCGTGGCCGGGTGCCGCATCGATGACATCGCGCAGAGGGCCGAAGTCAGCCGGGCTGCGTTCTACTTCCATTTCCCGACGAAGGAGCACGTCCTCCTCGACTTCCTCGCCGAGGCCGAGGCGCCCGCCATGCGTCGGCTTCAGGAGCTCCCCGCCAGCGCGCCGCTCGAGCAGGTCCTCGACACCTGTGCCGAGGGGCTCGCCGAGTTCTGGCAGCACGAGCCGGAGTTGCTCATCGACGCGCTCACCACCTCCATCAAGGTGACGGCGGTGCTGGAGGACCGGGAGTCCAGCGTGGTGCGCGCGCTGTTGGCCCAGCGCTTCAAGCAGCTCGTCGAGCGGGGAGAGCTCGCCACCACCCTGCCAGCCGAGGTGCTGTCCGACTTCTTCAACTCGTACATGCTGGTGGCGCTCATCTCCTGGGCCAGCGCCCCGCAGACGTCGCTCCCCGACATGCTCAAGGCCTCGATGCAGCTCTTCCTGCAGGGGGCTCGCCCGTCGAGTCCGGTGGTGCCGGCGCTCCAGAAGAAGTAGCAGCCGCAGCCCCATGTCCCTCTTCAAAGACGGCCTCTACCGGAACCGCCACGTCTTCATCACCGGCGGCTCCAGCGGCATCAACCTGCGCCTCGCCGAGGCCTTCGGGCAGGCGGGCGCGAAGGTGAGCATCCTGGCGCGCAAGCAGGAGAAGCTCGACGCCGCGCTCGTGCTGCTCAAAGGCCAGGGCACCACGGCGCAGGGGTTCTCGGCCGACGTACGGGACTCGGCCGCCATCGACGCCGCCATGACGAAGGCGGTCGAGACGTTCGGCGCGCTCGACGTGCTGGTGTGTGGCGCCGCCGGCAACTTCCCCGCGCCGGCGATGGCGATGTCGTCGAACGGCTTCAAGGCCGTGCTGGACATCGACGTGCTGGGCACCTTCAACGCGTGCCGCGCGGCGTTCGACAAGTTCAACACCCCCGGCGCGTGCATCATCAACATCTCGGCCCCACAGGCCTCGGTCGCGTACCCGATGCAGAGCCATGTGTGCGCGGCCAAGGCGGGTGTGGACATGCTCACGCGCACGCTGGCGCTCGAGTGGGGCGGCGCGGGCATTCGCGTCAACTCCATCTCTCCGGGGCCCATCGACGAGACGGAAGGCATGAGCCGGCTCGCCGGAGATGCCGACGCGCGCAAGAAGGTGGAGTCGACGGTGCCGCTGCAGCGCCTGGGCACGAAGGACGACATCGCGAACCTGGCTCTGTTCCTCGCGTCGCCCGCCGCGAGCTACGTGACGGGCTCGGTGTACGCGTGTGATGGCGGCATGCAGTTGATGGGCGGCAGCTTCATGCAGCTGTGAGGGCCGAGGCGACGCGCGACCGCGACACCGATGCCCGGCGAGCCTGGGTGCGGGCCTGGGCTGGGTCTGACAGCCACGTCACGCCAGCGCGGCGCTTCCACGGAAGACGTCCGGCGTCCGGCGTCCGGCGACCGGCACCGGCGCACCCCTTGCACGGTGGCCCAGCATGTCCTCTCGCGTTCTGTTCGCCGCCACGCTTGCCGGCCTGAGTGCCTGTCAGCCAGCGCCGGTGGCCTCGGTCGTCGCGACGTTGGGGAGCCAGCCTCCGGGGCTCATCGACCTGGGCGTGCTGAACCGGTGGAGTTCGCCGCCAGGCGCGGAGCTCGACGTCACGCTCACCGTTCCGCAGGGGGCGCCGACGCCGACGGTGGACCTGCTGGTGGGGCCCGAGGTGCTCCCGCTGCGCATGGGGGCGCCGGCGATTCCCCCGATTCCCCCCTCGTTCGTGCCGCTCCCCGCGAGGGACCAGGTGTTGCCGATCCGAACCGGCGTCTTGGTGCCCATGATGCCCATCGGAGGCCTGGAGCTCGACGTGGTGCTCCGGGCCGACGGGGTGGAGGTCGCGCGATGGACGGTTCGCCGCACCGTCGTCGACCCTGAGGTCACGGTCTGCACGGCGGCGCTTCCACCCGAGGTCGAGGACGAAGCGGCGCTCCTGGACACGTGCCTCGCGCTGACGCCGGAGCTGGTGCAGGGCGGGAGCGTGCTTCCGTTCGAGATGACGGGCGCTCGCGTGCGCCGGCGGCTCTCGGTGTCGGTGAAGCAGGCCTCGGTCGAGGCGACGGTTCGCGCGTTCAACCGCACCCCGGTGGTGCTCGAGCGGCGAGAGGTGGTGCCGGGCTCACCGCAGACGATGACCTTCATCCCCGGGGAGTTCGAGTGGTTCGAGCTGGGCGCCGTCCGGCTGCCGGTGCGCAAGGCCGCCGCGCCGCGCTCGCTCGTCGACCGCAACCCCGAGGCGCCGGAGGTGGCGATGCGGGTGGGGACGTCGTTCGAGCTGCTCCGCGACGTGTCGATGTCGACGGCGCCGATGCAGCTGGAGGCGTTCGAGGACCCCACCGGTGCGCTGTCGGTCCTGAATCCACTGCCGTTCGAGGTGGGCACGGGGCCGACGAGCCTGCAGGTGCGGCTCTCGCCGAAGGCCGTCGCGCCGCGACAGACGGTGTGGGCGGCGCTGCGGCTCCGTGATGGGGCGGGCGTGCTGCGGACCGACCGCCTGCCGTTCGTGGTGACGGGGCTGCCCGCGGCGACGTGTCAGCTCGCCATTGACGACGTGTCGGTCGGTGACGTTCGGGTGGGCGACGTGAAGTCGTTCGACCTGGTGGTGCGCAACGTGGGCACGGCGCCGTGTGAGCGGGTGTCGACGCGGCTCGACCCGGGGACGGACGAGCTGCGGGTCGTCTCGATGCCCATGCCGGAGCCGGGGCGAACCGCCCTGTGGCAGTTGCGCTACAGCGCGCGAACGGCGGGGCCGCAGGTGCGCGTGGTGTCGGTGTTCTTCGATGACGAGCGGCCCACGGCGCCGGACCTGTCGGTGCGTGTCTCGGCCGCGCCGAGGGGTTGATTCAACAGCGCCCTGACGGTGCGTCCTGCTGCGCGTCACGACGTGCAACGGCTCCCATGGGCTCGTCACGCCGCCCGAACGGCCCGGCGCTTCAACTGCACGGCCTCGGCGGCCCACGCCTTGCGCTCCTTCTCGAGCTGCTTCGACAGCGAGCCGACCTGCTTCTGGAAGTAGACGGTCTGCACCTTCACCGCCATGCGCTGGGCGAGCTCCACGGCCGCCTGGAGCCGCCGTACCGCCGACAGCCGCGCCGCCGCCGACACCTCGTTCTGTCGCAGCGTCGCCAGCAGCCGCGCCAACTGGCTCTTCCGCTCCAGCTCCCGCTTCACCATCGCTGCGATGCGCGCGCGCAGGTCTTCGCGCACGTGCGAGAGCTTCTCGAACTCTCCCTTCAGCCACTGGAGGTCCGACAGGAGCGCCTCCTTCGCGCGATGCTCGGCGGCCAGCGCGTCGGTCGCCTCCTTCGTGGCCTGGGCCTGCGCCGCGCCGAGCTGGTCCACCGCCGACAGCGGGCCGTCCACCGTCGCACGCACCTCGGCGTCATCGACGAGCAGCTCGTCTCCGGGCTCCGGCGCGCCACCGGTGGCCGACAGCGCGCGCGAGAGTTCGGCCCGCAACGACGCGAGCTCCTGTTGGCTGTCGAAGAGCCGGTCGAGCGCCTCGCCGGCATCCGTGTCGGCCGCGCCGAGCCGGCCCTTGAGGTCCTTGATTCGCGCGAGCGCCAGCTCGAGGTCGTCGGTGGCCTTGGCGAGGGAACGCTCCGAGGCATCCGCGAAGCGCCGCAACGCCGCGCTCGTCTGCCGCTCCCGCTCGAGCAGCTTCTCCAGCGTCAGCGCCCGCACCACGGCGGACTCGTCGTCCTTCGTGAGCGCCTCCGCAGGTGGTGGTGGTGGGTTCGTCGACGTCTCGCCTTCGCTGCCGCGCAGCGCCTTCTCGAGCTGGAGCGCTTCGAGCTGTTTGCGCAGCCCCTCGGCTTCGACCTCGGACGCCTTCTGCCACGCGTCGGCTTCGGTGGCGGTGCGCTCCAGCTCGGCGATGCGCGCGTCCTTCGTCGCTTCCCGGGCCTCGGTCGTCTCGAGCGCTCTCTTCACTTCGAACAGCGACGCCTCGGCCGCTGCGGCTCTCTTCTGCAGTTCGTCCACCTGCGACTGAAGCTCCGCGTCGCGTCGCTCCCACGCCGAGATGCGCTGACGGAACCCGGCGAGGTCTTCCTCCATGCCGAGGCGCTCGGCTTCGAGCTCGGAGAGGCGCTTGTCCTTTTCAGCCACTTTCTGTTCGAGACCGGACTTCACCGCGGCGAGCTGGGCGTCGTCCGCGCCCGCGAAGCGTCGCACCTGGTCGATGGCGGCCTGGCGCTCGGCGGTGAGGGTGGCGATGGCTTCGTGCGCTTCGGTGACGGCGGCTTCGAGTTGCCTGACGCGCGCCGGCTGGTTCGACGCCTTCGCCTCGGAGAGCTCCTTTTGCAGCCGCTCGACGTCCCGGCGGGTGGACGCTTCGATCTGCTCGGCGAAGCGCTGGTTGAGGCCCTTCATCGCGTGGAGTGCCGCTTCCGATTCCGCCAGCCGCTCGCGCAGGTACTCGGACTCCGCGTTGCCGCTCCCGACGACGTCGGGCTTCGCCTGCGCGAGTTCATCCCGCAGTCGCGCGTTCTCGGCTTCGGCCGCGTCGAGCCAATCCTGCAGCTCCTTCACCTTCGCGTCAGAGGTGCTGGAGGTCGGCGCAGGTCGCACCAGCGTAGAGGCGGAAGGCGCCTCGGAGGCCGCGACGATGCACTGCAGCTCGGCGACCTCTCGTCGCAGGCCTTCGCTCTTCGCCTCGGCGGCCACGAGCTGCGCCTTGAGGTGCTCGGCCTCGCCCGCCCCAGCCGCTGGCGATGTCTCCAGCTCGGCGACCCGGGCCATCAGCGTCTCGTTCTCGGCCTCGGCCGCGTCGAGCCATTGCTGCAGCTCTGAGGCAGGCCCGGACGACGGTGGAGCCTTCTCCAGTTCGGCCAGACGTCCCTTGAGCTTCTCGTTCTCGGCCTCCGCCGCGTCGAGCCATTGCTGCAGCTCCGAGGCAGGCCCGGACGACGGTGGAGCCTTCTCCAGCTCGGCCAGACGTCCCTTGAGCTTCTCGTTCTCGGCCTCCGCCGCGTCGAGCCATTGCTGCAGCTCTGACGCGGGTCCCGATGATGCTGGCGTCTTCTCCAGCTCCGCGACGCGGGCCCTGAGTCGATCGACCTCACCGGCGCCGGCTTCGAGCGCATCGACCTTCGCGCGCAGGAGTTCGTTCTCGGCCTCCGCCGCGTCGAGCCACTGCTGCAGTTCCGCCTGCGCAGACATCGCACCGGGGGCTTCGGCACGGACACGGTCACTTGATCAGCGAGTCATCCCGGACCTGGTCGACGGGCCACCGGGGGCGCCGCTGGCCCCCAACCCACTGAAAGATCAGCGCGTTCCAAGGAAAGGCCGCTGGGGGCACGACTCATGCGTTTGCAGCAGACACGCACCGACGCAGCCCTGAGCGCCGCGGCACTCGTCCGAACTGGCACCTGAGGCCGCAGTCATTCCGCTCACGTCGCCAGGGGCGCAAGAGCTGGAGTCTCGGGCACACCGTCGACGTAGCGCACCACCTGGCCCAGCGTCGCCGGCACTCGAGGGCCCGGCGTGACGATGCCCGTCAAGTTGAGTGGGTCTGCCGCCGAGAGCGTCACCACCTCACCCGACGGTGGCTGCCGTCGCGTCTGGCGAGACAGGTCCACCGCCTCGGGCAGCGCGAACTGCTCTCCCGCGAAGCCGTGGAGGAACCGGCCGCCCCGCAATTCGCCGCGGGTCTCGAGCCGCCGGTACACCTGCACCAACTCGCGCCAGGGAGGACACAGCGGCTCCCGCACCACGAGGTCGCGGAACACGATGCCCCACCGGCGCAGGAAGAGGAGGGCGAGCTGCTCCGTCACCCACTCGGGCTCGGGCCGCTCGAGCGGCGTCAACAGCGTCCACCGGCCTGCGCCGCCCCGTTGCTGCGCGCGCTGCAATCGCTTGAGTTTGGGTGATTGCAATACACGTAAATTCTGAACGGCGTCGGCGGTGATGAAGCCGCGCGAGAGGAGCTCCCACAGCGCGTCCTCCACGTCATTGGGGAGCCGCCGGGTGCCGGCCGTCAGCTCGGCGAAGAACGAGGCGCCGCGGCGCTCCAGCAGGCCCAGCACGTCGCGCGCGGCCTGCGAGAGGTCGTCCGGCCACGGCCGGGGTCCATCGGCGAGCCGCGTGTCGTCAGGGCGCGCCGCCGCGAGCAGCCAGTCCAGGTGCTGGCGCTGGACGAAGGCGAGCGAGGCGGCGCGGGTCATTCCCGGCCGGCGCGTCGCGGTGATGAGCTCGTTCCCGACGGCGCCGGAGAGGTCTCCACGGCGGGGCCCGACGAGCCTGGGCTCTTTGAGCGTCAGGCGGCCCCACACCACGTCGCCGGCGAAGCACGCGTGGTCGAGCCACTCCGGCACGTATTGCTTCATGCGCGAGGGCAGCACGTCGCGCTCCCAGGCGGCGGCGGGCAGCTCCAGGCCTTCGAGCCTCGAGATGACGGTCGCCAGGCCGCGGGGCCCTCGGGCGGTGGCGTGCGGCCCCACCTGCTGCCAGCGGAAGAGGAAGCGCATGAAGTCCTGCTGGGACAACGGCTCGATGTCGCGGCGCAGCCGGCCCACGGTGAGCCGGTGAATGCGCTGGAGCAGCCGCCGGTCGCACCACTCGGCCTCGCTCGGCTCGACGCGAACGTCCGGTGGGGCCGCGGGAGACGGAGCGCCGCTCGTGGAGCTCGGCTCGGGCCGGGGCGCGGGGAACCGGAACGCGCCGCGCAGCACCTGGCCCTGGGCCTCGATGCGCGCCAGCGAGCCTTCGACGTCGTAGCGGCCGAAGGAGAGGCGCTCCATCACCTCAGGGACGGTGGTGGGGCCAAGCACCTCCATCCACCCGCGCACCACCTGGCGCGCCGCCCCTTCCCGGTCCATCGGCGCGTCGCCCGGGAGCGGCTCGAGCGGCAACGCCACCTCGGGGAACACCGCCTTCACCAGCGGCACGCGCTCGGCCGCGAAGGCAAACCGCCGCGCGCCCACCAGCGCCACGCCGGCGCGACGGGCCGACGCCAGCTGGGAGAGCCACGCGTCGAGGGCCTCCGCCCACGGCACCACGTCATCGTCGACGTCGAGGGGCACCACGCCCAGCTGCAGCAGCGCGTCGTGCAGCTCCTCCGCGTCGCGAATGACGGGGCGCGCGTCGCCCATCACCTGCGCGATGGCCGAGGCGTCGAGCGCGCCGAAGGCGGCTTCGTCGGTCGAGGGTAAGGCGCGGCGCACCGACACGGCGCGGGCGCGGCGCTCCTCGAGCGGAGCCTCGTCGAGGAACGACCAGGGCGCGCTGTTCAGCATCTGGTGCGCCAGCACGCTGGGCTCCGGCAGGTCGACGGCGACGCGCGAGATGCGGCCGCTCTTCATGCCTTCGAGGACCTGAATGAGGCCGTCGAGGTCCATGAAGTCGCGCAGGCAGTCCTTCATCGTCTCGGTGACGAGCGGGTGGTCGGGGGGCTCGAGCTCGGCGCCGCCGTGGTTGTCCTGACAGCCGACCTGCTCCGGGAAGACGGCGGCGACGAGGTCTTCGCTGCGCGCGCGCTGAATCGGTGGCGGTACGCGCTTGCCGTTCGACAGCCGCGAGAGCGTCAACGCACGGCCAGCGGCCCACCGGAACCGCGTGCCGAACATCGGCGCCTGGAGCACCGCCTGCACGAGCACCTTCTCGGCCGTCTTCGGGTGCACGAAGTCGAAGATGTCCATCAAGGGGAAGCTGTGCTGCTCCCCTAAGGACAACAGAATCGCGTCGTCGGTCGCGGCGGCCTGGAGCTCGAAGTCGAACGCGCGGCAGAACGACTTCCGCAGGGCCAGGCCCCAGGCGCGGTTGATGCGGGCGCCGAAGGGCGCGTGGATGATGAGCTGCATGCCGCCGGCCTCGTCGAAGAAGCGCTCGGCGACGAGCGTGGTGGTGGTGGGCAGCTCGGTGAGCGCAGCCTTCGCGACGCGCAGGTAGTGCACCAGCAACTGCGCCGCGTGGGCGGGCACGCGGAGGTCCTCTTCGAGCCAGCGCGCGGCGTCGTCGCGCTCCAGCACGTCGCGGCGCAGCCGGCCCACCTCGAAGGACAGCTCGTCGGTGCGGCCGGGGGCCTCGCCGCGCCAGAAGGGCACGTTGGGGGCCTGGCCGTGCGCGTTCTCGACCCGGACGGTGCCGTCGAAGATGCGCCGAATGCGCCACGAGGTGCTGCCGAGGACGAAGACGTCTCCGGCGGAGGAGTCGATGGCGAAGTCTTCGTCGACGGTGCCGACCTGCTTCTCGTCGGGCTCGGCGATGACGGGGTAGGTGAAGAGGTCGGGAATCGCGCCGCCGTTCTGGAGCGCCATGAGGCGCGCGCCCTTGCGGGGCTTGAGCACGCCGTTGACGCGGTCGCGGTGCACGTGCACCCGGGAGCGGCCGCGGCTCGTCGACACGCCCTCGCTCACGAGATGGAGCACCTTCTCGTAGTCCTCCCGCGAGAGGTCCCGGTAGGGCATCGCGCGGCGGAAGCAGTCGAAGAGGGCGTTCTCGTTCCACTCCTGCGCGGCCACCTCGGCGACGATGTGCTGGGCCAGCACGTCGAGCGGGCAGGGAGGGAGCCGCACGGCGTCGAGGTTGCCCTCCTTGATGCTGCGCAACAGCGCGACACACTCCACCAGCTCGTCGCGTGTCATGGCCACCAGCAGGCCCTTCGAGATGGCGGACTTGTGGTGGCCCGAGCGGCCCAGGCGCTGCAGCATGACGCCGATGTTGCGGGGGCTGCCGAGCTGGACGACGAGGTCGATGGCGCCGACGTCGATGCCCAGCTCGAGCGAGGCGGTGGCCACCATCACCTTGAGGCGGCCCGTCTTGAGCAGGTCCTCGGCCGACAGCCGCAGCTCACGCGACATGGAGCCATGGTGGGCGCGCACGTGCTCGTGGCCCATGCGCTCACCGAGGTCGTGGGCGACGCGCTCGGCGAGGCGGCGGGTGTTGGTGAAGACGAGCATCGTTCGGTGGGACTGCGAGAGCGCGATGAGGCGGTCGTAGACCTGCCCCCACATCTCGTGGGTCGGCACCGCGGAGAGCTCCTCGTCGGGTGTCTCGAGGGAGAGCTCCCACGGGCGCACGTGGCCGACCTGGACGACCTCGCAGGGGTGCGCATCGGGGACGCGAATGACACCTGAATCACCATCGGTCTCGTCGATGGGTTCCCCGCGAGCTGATGCGGAGGGCGGCGTCGTCTGGGCGTCGGGGCGGGGTGGCGTGCGGTGTCCCACCAGGAAGTGCGCGAGGCGGTCGAGCGGGCGGGTGGTGGCCGACAGGCCGATGCACTGCAGGCGCGCGGATGGGTCCTTCGAGGCGATGAGGGCGCGCAGGCGCTCCATCGAGAGCGCGAAGTGGGAGCCCCGTTTGTCGCGGGCGAGCGCGTGAATCTCGTCGACGACGACCGTGCGTACGGTGGTGAGGATGGCGCGGGACCGGTCGGCGGTGAGGGCGAGATAGAGGGACTCGGGCGTGGTGATGAGGATGTGGGGCGGCCGCTTCACCATCTGCGCGCGCTCGGACATCGGCGTGTCGCCGGAGCGCACCTTCACCCGAATCTCGGGCAGCTCGACGCCGGCGGCCTTCGCGCGCGCGGTCAGTTGCTCGAGCGGCTCGAGGAGGTTCTTCTGCACGTCATTGCCCAGCGCCTTGAGCGGCGAGACGTAGAGCACGTGCGTCTGGTCGGTGAGGCGGCCCTCGGCGGCGAGGCGGAAGAGCTCGTCGAGGCACGCGAGGAAGGCGGTGAGCGTCTTGCCGGAGCCGGTGGGCGCGGCGATGAGCACGTCGTGGCCGGCGCGAATGAGCGGCCAGCCTCGAACCTGCGGCTCGGTGGGCTCGCCCAGGGTCCCCTGGAACCACGCGCGAACGACGGGGTGAAAGACGCGCAGCGCCTCGTGGACCGGCACCTGGGCGGCGGCGGAGAAGTCGAGGGGGAGCTGGGGCAGGCCGGCGGCAGTCATGGAGAGGAGACTGAACGGCCGTGCAGATTCGATCAAGCCCGTTCGACGGCGGGCCGGTTCTCCTCGCGGTTCGACCAGCAGCTGCCGCAGGAACTCCACCGGTGCTCGACGCACCCGCCCGGCGGCAGGCCGATGACGTCGAGTTGCCTCTGACAGTCCACGGAGAAGGCCTTCTTCATCGGCTATCGCACGGGCCTCTCCGGCGCGTCCGTGGGGGACGGCAAGAGCAACGCGATGTCGACCTGGCTCAAGCAGTCGGGGCTCCCCGTCGCGCCGGGGCAGTCGTTGCCAGAGGAGAAGCTGGTGGAACTCTACCGGAAGGCGTCCGACTTCACGAACCAGCAGCTCCAGGAGAAGTACCCCGGCCTGGCGGGCCGCGTGAAGTACATCCCCCAGCCGTACAACCGGCGCTTCGAGGCGGCGACGGCCTACTCCGAAGGCGTCATCCCTCAGGCCGGCTCGGTGAGCTCAGAGCTGACGGCGAAGTACCCGGAGTTCAGACCGGGGGCCACGTACCGCGGCTTCTCGCCGCTGACGAAGCCAGGGCCCGGCGTGGGCTCGAACGGGCTGTTCTTCTGAGCAGCTCCGCGGTGGGCCTGCGCCCCTGAAGCGGGGCTCGAGCTGAATGACGCGGCTCCGCCGAGGCGGGGTGGGCGCGCTCGCCGGCTGGACTGGGCTTCCCTCGCAGCGCCCCGTGCCGCTCGAGCTGTCTCGCCGGCATCCCCAGCAGGCGGAGACTTCAGCGCACCTTGATGACGACCTTGCCGCGGGCGCGCCCGGTCTCGAGGTAGCGGTGGGCCTCGGCGGTCTGCTCGAGCGGGAACACGCGGTCGATGACGGGCTTCAGCGTGCCTTCTTCGATGAGTGGCACGAGTGACTGGAGGATGTCGCCGTGCGCGAAGCGGGTGACGAAGCGGACGGTCACGAAGCGGCTGATCAACGGCCAGGCCATCGCCCACGCCGCCCATACGCCGAAGACCGGCATCGCGCCGTACGGGCCGAACTTCTCCACGAGCGTCGGGAAGCTCGGGGTGATGCAGCTCACGTGGCCTCCGCGACGCACGGTCTGCACGGCCTTCCACAATTCGTCACCGCCGAGCGAGTCGAGCACCACGTCGCAGTTCTTCGCGACGACCCGGAAGTCCTCCCGGGTGTAGTCGATGGGCGTGGCACCAAGTGACTTCACGAGCTCGACGTTGCGCGTGCTGCAGGTGGCCCAGACTTCGCCGGCGCCGAGCGCGCGCGCGAGCTGAATCGCGATGGAGCCGACGCCACCCGAGCCGGCCTGCACGAGCACCGTCTGTCCGGGCGCGAGACGTGCGCTCTTCACGAGGCAGTACCAGGCGGTCATCAGCACGAGAGGCAACGACGCCGCTTCGTCGTGGGTGAGATTTCTCGGCTTCTTCGCCACCTCGCTGGCGCGAATGACGACCTCTTCGGCGCACGTGCCCTGGCGCAGGTGAGACGGCGTGCTGAAGACCTCGTCGCCGAAGGCGAAGGTCTTCACGTTCTCGCCGACTTCGAGCACCACCCCACTCACGTCCATGCCGGGAGTGAACGGCTTGCGAATCCACACCACGGCGCGCTGCACGCCTGCGCGAATCTTGAAGTCGACGGGGTTGACACTCGTGGCGTGCACGGCGACACGCACGTCGTTCGGACCGCAGACGGGTGTGGCGACCTCTTCGAGTTGCAGGACGTCGGGGCCGCCGAAGCGGTGAATGCGAATCGCCTTCACGTGAGACCGATTCGCACTTCAGTCGGCCGTGAGCAATGCCCGGTCTCCCGCTCCCGTTTCGGGCGACGGTGACGGCGCTCACGCCTGATGGCGTCGGCACGCTCACGCACACGAACGGCACGACGCTTCGGTTCGGTGCCACCGCGCGCCGAGGCTACCGCACGTTGTCGATCTGCTCGGCTGCTGCCATCGAACGCAGGGTGTGCGTCGGCTCATTGCTGCTGCAGCAGGCCGGGGTGGTGTCGAGCGGGGCGGTGCTCGTCGTCGGCGCGCTCGACGGCGGCGCTCCAGCGTCGGGGCTCGCGCTCGCGTCGCGGCTGGTCATTCACGAGACGGAGGCCTGAGATGCGGTCGTACCACCAATTCAAGCACGCGAAGCCCCAGTACCCCTGACGTCACCGCGCCAGCGGCTGGCCCGCGAACAGCACCGCCGTGGGCACGCCGCGCGCGAAGGCCGTCACCGCGACGAACTCCCCTTCCTCGAGCGTCTGCACGAACGTCTCCTGCACCGCCTCGATGGCCTTCTTGGGAGGCGTCTTCGAGCCGAAGTGCTGGTGGAGGTCGTCGTGGTCCAGCACCCACACGCGGCCCAGCATGAGGTGGTCGGACACCATGTCGACGGTGAGGATTTCGGGCGTGCCCGTCTTCGTAGCGCGCTTCTTTGCTTCGGCGAGGCTCAACTCGCCGGCGGCGGCGTGCTGTGCGTCACTCAGCGTCTGCTCGATGGTGCCGTTCCACTTCGCCCAGGTGCAAAAGCCCATGTGTCCACCTCCAGAGAGAAGACGAGAGTCTGCACGTTTCGAGACCGGAACGGAGGGAGGTTCGCTCGTCTGAGTGAACGAGAGCTCGACCAGGCCACGGAGCTCCTCGCGCGGTCGCTGCCTCGAAAGGTGGCGCCACGGTGACGACCGCACGGTGAGCACCGGACGGGGTGCGGGCGTCGAGCACCCGTCAGCGTCGGGTGACCGGCTGGCCGGCGAACAGCA
>JBILEB010000165.1:0-16541 GCA_044352295.1 Myxococcaceae bacterium | reverse complement strand
GCCGTTGCAGTCGTCGTCGAGCCCGTTGCAGGTCTCCGCCGTGCTGAACTGTTGCGTCCCTCCGTCGGCGCCGACCGTCGTCGTGGTGCACGAGGGGAACCCTCCTGCCCCCGGACACACCTGCTGCACCCCTCGGCACACCCCCACCGGATTGCAGCTCATCGGCGCGTTGCCGCAGGCGCCGGTGAAGGTGCCTCCGGGGCCCGCATAGCAGACCCTCGACAGCGTCGGGCTGCCCACGCCGCCCGACTCGTCGGTGGCGCCGTCGCAGTCGTTGTCGATGCCGTCGCACACCTCGGCCTGCGTACCCGGGAGGATGGTAGAGTTGCAGACCAGCGCGCCCGACTGGCAGGCAGAGATGCCCGCCCGACAGACGCCCTGAACCGCGTTGTTGGTGCACGAGACGCCGCCGCCCGGGTTCCCGTTGTCGTTTACGTTGTTGCAATCGTCGTCCCGGCCGTTGCAGACCTCGGAGACGGCGGTGACCGGCGCCGTGCACGTCGCGAGGGCGCCGCAGGCGCCGCACGTCGTCCACGACGCGGTGCCGCTCCCGGTGCTCGCGTTGCAGGCCTGCTGCCCCGAGACGCACTCACCGACGCCGGCCGTGCCGGGCCCCGGAAAGCACGTCTGCGTCAGCTTCGGCGTGTTGGTGGCGCCGGACTCGTCGACGAAGCCATCACAGTCGTCGTCGAGGCCGTTGCACGTCTCGGCCGTCGGAAAGAACATCTGCGTGCAGGTGATGCCCATCGAGCCCGAGCACGCCGAGACGCCCTGCTGGCACCGGCCCTGCCGCCCCGGCACCATGCACGAGGCGCCGACCCCAGGTACGCCGTCGTCGACGGTGCCGTCGCAGTCGTCGTCGGCACCGTTGCAGGCCGACTCGTTGTTGGCCGGAGGGTTCGACGCCGAGATCGGCGCCATGCACGACGCCAGGACGCCGCACACGCCACAGGCCGTGTAGCTGGCGACGCCCGAGTTCGGCGCGGCGTTGCAGGCCTGCTGGCCGTTGCGGCAGACGCCCACGTTCGGGGTGCCGAAGGTCGAGGCCGGCGTCGGGAAGCAGTTCTGGGTCAGCTTCGACGAGCCGGCCGCGCCGCTCTCGTCCGAGTCGCCGTCGCAGTCGTTGTCGCGGCCGTCGCACGTCTCAGCCACCGGCGTCACCGTCTGGTTGCAGACGACGCCCATGACGCCCTGACAGGCCGACACACCGGTGGCGCACAGGCCCTGCTGCCCCGGCACCGTGCACGCCACGCCCGCGTCTACCGTGCCCGCCGTGCCCGATGGGCCCTCGTCGACGGTGCTGTCGCAGTCGTTATCCTTGCCGTCGCAGAGCTCAGGCCCGGCGCCCGGCGGAGTGGTGCGCGAGCCCACCGTGCCGCCGGGGCAGCTGGGACCTCGAATCGTCGTGTCGCAGTCGTTGCAGTCGCCATCTCGAATCCTGCAGCCGTCGCCGTCGCAGTCGTTCTCGCCCGTGGAGTCGAATGCACTGCATGGTCCTCGGGGGAGCGGCGGAAGGGGATTGCACTGCTGCGCAGCGGCCTCATTCGCCACGGCCACGATGATGGCCACCACGACGGTAGACAGACCCGACCGAAGGAATTCGTAGGACAGGCGCACGGTTGACCTCAAAGAGCCGGTTGCAGAAATGGTGGTGGCCCGAGACCGCACGCCCCTGCGTCGATCTTGTGCTGACGAACAAGACCTTAGGCGAGGCATTCTTGGTCGAGCCATTGGGGTTTGCCCCTTCTTGTAATGAAAGGTACGACTGCGATTCGCACCGAAGCGCTGGTCAGGTTCGCGCGCCACAAAAGTCGATCGCTTCCGCGCGCGATCGACGCCGCCGTGCCGCCTGGTGTCCCTGGTGCCGCCGGCGAAGGCGCACCTGACGAGCTCCCATTGAGTCTACGCCCCGCATGCCGCCTTGCACCCGAGGGTGACGATGCCTCCGCCACCTGCTCCGCCCGCGCCGCCGTCACCGTCGAAGAAGACGAAGAAGGCCCGCACGACGCGAAGACTGGACTGGGCAGCCCTTCATCAGCACACCTTCGGCGTCGATGTCGTGGTGACGAGACGCACAGCGGCCCCATCTTCAATGCCACGGCGTGTCGCACTCGTCGCAACACCGGCATTCCTTCGGCCATCTGTCGACCGTGCAGCGAAGTCAGTCGCATCTCGCACGACTCGTAGCGACCGATTGATTGACCCGCCATCGCCCAATCGCGTACCCTTCTTCCACTCGCGAATTGCAGGCTCTCCCCTATGCCCTCTTTGCTGCGTCGCAGAAGTCGTGCAGTCCACTTTCCTCCCGTGAAAGCGCGCCGGGGGTTCTCTCTCGTGGAGTTCGGCATCGTCCTGGCCGTTATCGCGGTCATGGCGGGGGTCACCATTGGGAGCGTGGGTTACTTCAAGGCGAGCCGCCAGCGCACCGCGGTGGACCTGGTGCTGACCTTGCGGAAGGCCGCAGTTCAGTTCATGCAGCGCCATTCGCGCGGGCTGGCCTACGGCGTCTCGGCCAACGCCAACAACCCGCAGAACGTGACGATGAAGGGGCTGCGCGCCGAGGGGTTCGTTCCGGTGAACACCTCGACGCCGTGGGGTGACGCGCTCGCCGAAGACGCCGTCATCCCCTCGGACGGCTCCAGCATCGGCGCGAGCGCCCTCTGCTCGGGCTATTCCTGCGTCACCATCAGCATTCCGATGCCCGACGACGAGTGCACGGAGGGGACCATCGCCGAGGCCCTTCGCGGCAACGCCGTCGCCAACGGCATCACCTGCACCAACAGCCGCCTCACCGTGACCATGAGGTAGCCGTGAACGCGCGACGCCGGGTGCGAGGGTATTCGCTGCTCGAGTTCGGCATCGTGCTGGGCGTCATCGGCATTCTGCTGTCCACCGTCGTCGTGCTCGCGCAGGGCATGCTCGCGGTGGCTCGGACGCGACGGGCCGGAAACGAACTTTGGGGCATCGCCGAGGCTGCGAGTCACTCGCTCGCGCGGGGCCGCCGGTTCGACCCGGCGAGCGGCCTGGTGTCCTTCCAGCCAGGGCCGGGACTCGCGCCGGTGGGCCTGGGGCCGACCTCGCCGCTCTGCTTCAACCTCGCCCAGGTGCAGGGGCTGCCCTCGACGTGCCGCGAGACGGGCGCCGCGAATGACGCCTGGGGAGGCCAGCGCGCTGCGGGTCAAACGCCGACGACGGCCAGCATCCTCGACTTCCTCGGCGGCGGCAGCGGGTATGGAGGCGGCTACAACCCGTCCTGTCTCCCCTACGTCGTCTGCTTCTACCCCGCCCGCGTCGACGTCATGACGTGTGTCCCAGCGAGCGACGTCGGTGGCGTCGGGCTCGAGAGCACCATCGGCTGCGGCCCCTGCAACACGCGCAGCGTGCTGACGGATGAGAGCACCGTGTGCTTGCTGGCCTCGAGCCCGGCCCTCCACTCGTCCGCGGGCAACGCCTTGCAGAGCTACCTGCCGAGCGAATTCACCAGGACGATTCCGCCCACCTTCACTCCTCGAACCACTCCCATCGACTGAGGCTCCCGTGAGTCACCTCCGCAGACATCGCACCGGCTACACCCTGCTCGAGCTGGCCATCGTCATCGGCGTCGCGGCCATTCTCGCGGCGACCATCGTGCCCGACGCCATCGAGGCGATGAAGACGCGCATGGCCGAGAAGGCCGCCGCCGACGTCATGCAGCTCCATGACGCGGCCCGGCTCTACTTCACCCAGAACGTCGACACTGCCGGGCGCAAACTGAGATGGCCGGGAGAGCAGAGCCAGGGCAGGTGCGCAGCCAACTTTCAGGAGTCGCTCTTCGTCTTCGAGATGCTCAACAACGGCTACCTCGCCTCTGGCGGAGACCCGTCGAATCCGGGGCCGGACTTCATGCTCAACCCGTGGCAGCGCCCCTACGAGGTGAGCGTCTACGCGCCGAGCACCACCTCGTCGCCGGCGTGTCTCTTCGGCGTGACGACGGCCATTCCTGCTCAGCTCCAGACGGCCTTCACTGCCGCGCTCCCTCAGGCCGGATGTGGGGTCGCCTGTCCCCCCGGGCCGCAACCGGCGGGCTTCATTCGCTGCTGCAGCTTCGTCTCGAAGCCCGGCGTTGGAGGCTCGGCGAACCACCCGTGCAGCGGCTCCCAGACCCTCACGGTCCGCACAGATGGCGTCTTGAAGTGCCAGTGAAGAGGGCCTGCGGTCTCGCCCGCTCTCTCGAAGGGCTCGTCGTCAGCGGCCGATGCGCTTCATCTGCCCGTAGATGGGCAGGAAAATGCCGACGGCCAGCAACATCAGCATTCCTCCGCCGACCAGCAGCAACAGCGGCTCGAGGAGCGTCGAGAGCGTCAGCAGGCGGGCCTGGGCGCGGTCGCGAAAAAAACCCGAGAGGCGCCGGAAGTAGGCGTCGATGGAACCCACCATCTCGCCCTGCCCGATGACACCGGCGGTGACGGCCGGGAAGAAGGGGTCGCGGAAGCCGTCGGACAACCGCCCGCCCTTCTCGATGGAGGCGACGATGGCCAGCAGGCGGGACCGCAGCGCCGGAGAGGTGACGGACTCTGCGACGGTGCGGATGGTCATCGTCAACGCCACACCTGAGTCCAGCATCAGGGCCACGTTGTCGAAGGTGTTCGCCAACAGCACGTTCTTCAGGGGCGCCCCGAGCACCGGCAACCGGTACATGATTTCCCAGACTCTCATCTTCGACGACTCGGGCAGGCGCCACCACAGCAGCACCGTGGTGATGATGCCGATGGGAACCATCCACCAGTAGCCCACCACGGAGTCCGAGAGGAACACGAGGATTCGCGTCGGCAGCGGCGGGTTCGGCGGGAAAATCTGCCGCAACTGGGGCACTACGCCCGTCAGCAACCCGACGCCGATGAAGAAGAGGACGACGAGCGAGATGAGCGGGTACATCGTGGCCTTGAGCACCTGCTGCCGGAGCGCCTGCTGCTGCCGAAAGGCCTCCTCGAGCGAGCCGAACACCTTCTCGAGCTTGCCCGACTCCTCGCCCGCGCGAACGTTGCCGAGGACGATGGCCGGAAAGACTCCCGCGCGATCCATCGACGTCGAGAGGGAATGCCCTGCTCGAATCGAGGCCTGAATCGTCGAGCACGCCTCCTTCGCCATCCGGTCGGTGAGGGCTTCACCGACCGAGTCCCACGCCGACACCATGTCGATGCCCATGCCCAGCAGGCCGCGCATGAAGCCGAACATGTCGATGAGCGTCGCCATGCCCAGCATGCGCGGCCGCAGCAGCGCCGACACGTTCGCCAGGATGTCGGGCCGCGCATCGACGAGCGTCAGCCCGGCGCGCGAGAGGTCTACCCGCAGGTTTGCGATGCTGTCGGCCGAGCCCCGACCTTCGACGAACCGGCCCGATTTCCCGATGGCTTCGTAGCGGTAATGCACCGCCTCACCTCACCCCGGACATCGGGGCCGTGCAGGTCACCTCGACGCGCCCGGTGACTTCGCAGCTGTTCGCCCCGGCGAACGACTCGGTGAGCACCACGCCTTCCCACGAGAACTGGTCGCCACCCGACAAGGAGAGGTCGAAGCCATCGAGCGAGAAGACCCCCTGGTAGGCCAGCCGGCCGTCGTTCCCGATGCGCGTCTGGTAGTCGCCAAGGCGCTCGCCACAGTCACCTGAAGGCGCGCTGCACAAGAACGTCGCACCAATCCCCCGGCTCACCCGCACCCGGGTGCCGATGAGCTTCGCGTCGTCGTCGGGGCCATTGACCGGCTGACCGTCGAGCTCGAGCACCGTTCGGTCGAAACGGGGCGCGTACGACACGGTGAAGGGCGTGTCGGCGAAGGTGCAGGGCCTCGTCGCCATCTTTTGCGTCACGGTCTGCCGAAGGTTGATGAGCTGCCGGGTCGGGCACCCCACCGGAGGGACGATGAATGAGTCACACCCGACGATCGCCACGAGGCTGATGAGAAGAACGCGCATGGTCATGTCCCCGCTCGGGCCTGACGGCCCGCCGTGATGGGCCCTACAGTCGTTTCGACTTCCTTGAGGCTCGCGTCACCTTTGAGCATGAGCGCGAACGCGTTGTCAGCCATCGTCCGAAAGCCAGTGCCGCGAGCGGCCTTGACGATTTGCTGGTTCGACGACCGGGCATGCACGAGCTCGCGCGTCGCGCGGTCGAACTGCATCACCTCGGCGATGACGGTTCGTCCCGCGAAGCCTTCCCCGCAGCGGGCGCACCCGGGGCCCTGGTCGAGCACCTCGATGGGCGTCGCCGGCGCCTTGCCACCGGGGAAGCCGAACTCGACCACCTCGGGGAGCAACTGCCCCGGAGGGATCGACGTGCGCGTCGCGCAGTGGCGGCACAGCTTGCGCATGAGGCGCTGCGACAGACAGCCGATGAGGGTGGTGGCCACCTGGTAGGGGTCCATGCCCAGGTCGAACAGACGCCCAATCGCTTCGACCGCCGAGTTGGCGTGCAGCGTCGAGAACACGAGGTGACCCGTGTTGGCCGCCCGGAACGCCTCTCGCGCCGTCTCTTCGTCTCGAATCTCGCCGACGAGAATGACGTCGGGGTCCTGCCGCAGGAACGCGCGCACCGCGCGCGCGAAGGTGACCTCGGCCTTCTCGTTCACCTGCACCTGCTGAATCGAGGGGAGCCGGATTTCGACCGGGTCTTCGACGGTGAGAATCTTCGTCGCGCCGTCGTTGATTCGGCTCAAGCACGAGTACAGCGTCGTCGTCTTGCCCGAGCCAGTCGGCCCAACGACGAGCACGAGCCCGAAGGGGAAGCGCAGCAACTGGTCGATGGCCGCGCGGTTCCACTGGGCGTAGCCAAGCTCCTCGAGCGTGGCGAGCGACCTCGTGTCGTCGAGGATTCGCATCACCATCATCGGGCCTTCGATCGTCGGGCTCGACGCGAAGCGGATGTCGAGGTTCCGGCCCGCGAAGCTGAACGAGAAGCGCCCGTCGTGGAGCCGCCCGAAGTCCGAGAGGTCGACCCCGGCCATGCCGAAGATGACGTTCGTGAGGTTCTCGTGACGCGAGCGGGGCACCGACAGCGCCACCTTCAGGTTGCCGTCGACGCGGTAACGCACCACCGACGCCGTCGGGGTCGGCTCGATGTGCACGTCGCTCGCCTTCTCGAGCACCGCCTTGGCCAGAATGTACTGCAGCAGCGCGTTCACCTCGCCGGCGTCGATGCCGTCGCGCGCGCTCTCGACGATCTGATCGGCGTCGACCGACTCGAACGAGATGATCTGCAGAATCATCTCGATGGCGCTGGTCGTCGTCAACGCATACTCGCGCTTGCCCAGCACGGCCTCGACGGAGTCGGTGGCGTGCGTGTCGAGCGGGTCCGACAGGAGCAACAGCTCGCGGCCCTCGAACCGAATGGGCAGCACCTTCGATTCCTTCAGCAGCGCCACGCCGGCACGCTTCACCAACTCGCGGTCGACGAGAGAGACCTGCACCCGCGGAGGGTCGACGAAGGCCAACCGGAACTGGTTCGCAAGCGCCCGGGCAATCTCTTCGGGGCGCACGAAGCCGTTCTTCACCAGCACGCTGCCGAGCCGGTCGCCAGTGCGGCGCGACATGCTGAGCGCCTGGTCGAGCTTGGCTTGATTGATGACGCCGGCGTGCAGCAACATCTCGCCGAGGTGGAGTCGCCCGCCCCGGCCGGGCGCCGCCGGCGGCAGACGCTTTTGCCCCTGCGACGGGCGCGGCGCGGCTGGTTCTTTCGGCGCGAGGTCTTTCGGCGGAGGAGGCATTCGCGTCACTCCATCGAGACTGTCGAACGATTTGTCACCACACCGACTTCGGTGACGTCTCGCACCACGAGGTCACCCAGCTTGTCGCCGGGCCGCACGGTGTACACCCGCCCCTTGTAGACCACGAAGGCTTCCTTGAAGGGCGCGACGGTCACCGACTTCACCACCAGGTCCTTGTCGCCGGTGTCCAGGCGGGAAGGCGCCGTCGCGAGCCGCGGCGGGGCCGCCGGCACGTCTTTCCGCTTCGCCTGAGCACTGTCGACCCCGAGCTTCTCTTCCAGCTCGAAGCGCTTGAGCCGCGCCTCGAGCAGGCGGTTGTACTCCTGGTCGAGCAGCAGCTGCGCCCGCATCGTCTTCAGCCGCTCGACGACCTCGCGGGACTGCATCGGCACCACCGGGTTCGACGCCGCGCCGACGGGCACGCCGGTCTCACTCGGGCGCGCAGCGGGCGCAGCGGGCGCATCGGCGGCAGGCGGCTGTTGCGCCTGCGCGACGCACGACAACACCAGCACCACCCACAAGCTCCCATCCTTCATGGCGTCCTCCCGTAGACATCGACTTCCATCACGAGGCCAAAGTCGGCTCCCGACCGCCGCACGTTCACCGCTTGGACCGTCACCGGGAGCTCCGCAATCTCTTCCTCCATCATCGCCAACAGCGGCACCGCCTCTTCGCCCTCGATCGAGGCCCGCACGTTGAGGCGGCACACTGAGATCCCCACCAACCCGTCGGGCGAGTCCTCGAAGGTGAGGCTCGTCTGCCCCAGCATGTTGTTGCGTGACTCGACCCGAATCCCGACGCCCAGCGCCTCACCGGCCTCCACGGCCCGATTGAAGAACGTCGAGAGGGCCGCGCTCGCCGGCTCCAGCTCGGACGGGTCGAGCTGCTCGAAGCGCGCCGTCTCCTCCCGCAGCCGCGCCACCTCGCTCCTGAGCGCGGCGTTGTTGCCGTCGAGCCTGGCGACCCGATCGTTGGCGTCGCTCGCTTCGGTGGCCAACCAGATGGCCCCGCCGAAGACGACCGCGATGATGACGAACAGCACGCGCATGCCCTACGGCCCCCCCACGGCATCGACGGCGAGCACATAGCGAACCAGGTGCCCCTCGTACTCTTCGGTGATTCGCGCACCCTGGAAGTAGGTCGACGCGCGCAGCAATTCCACGAGCTCGACGCGTGAGAACGGCGTCGCCTGGGCTCGTCGCTCGAGCACGGCCGACAGCCCATTCTGGTCGCGCGTGACGCTCAGCAGCTCGACCTGCGGCGGCAACAACGTCACCAGGTCGAACAGCTCCTCTCGCACCTGCTTCGACTTCTTGCGCACCTCGGAGCCAACCCGCTCCTGGTGGAGCGACACGAGGCCCCCACGCAGCGTGTCGCGCTCGGTGGTGAGCGCCGCCTGGGTCGACGACGCGAGGGCTTCCCGGGTGGCGAGGTACAGCCGCGCGGCCCCCGCGAGCGCGAAAGCCACCACCGCGACGCCGAGGTAGCCGAGCAGGCGCTTGCGGTTGGCCGCTTCTCGAAGGCGCGCCGACTCGAACTGGTTGAGGAAGCGGATGGAGGTGACCTGCCTGAGCGCGCCGAAGCCGATGAACCCATCCGTCGCTGGTGCCTCCTCCACTTCGAAGCCATTGGCCTGCAGGTCGAGGCTCACCTGCTCGTCGCTGCAGACGATGAGGGGCGTGTCGAACCTGGCGCTGGCCAGCGTTCGCTGCAACTCCGTCATCACGTTGCCCGTCGCCAGCCGAACGGTGAGCACCTCGTTCCCTCGAAGCGCCGTGAAGAGGTACGACGACTCGAACACCTCGACGGCCACCACCTCACGCTGCAACTCCGAGGGCTCGGGCTCTGCGGAGCGCCCCAGCAGGAACACCTGGGTGCGCTCGACGAGGGAACGTCGGCCCGACTCCTGCGAGAGGGCCCGCGCGATCGCCGCCGGGTACGGCACGAGGGTCACCTGATTGGACAACGCGCGCAGCGCGTCGAGCGTCGCGTCGGGCACCGAGTACACCTGGTACGTGTTCGCCGCCAGCGGCTCGGTCGCCACGCTGGAGCCTGGCGGGCACTGCTGGGTCACCGCCGAGTCGAGCGTTCGCGCTGACGCCAGCACCCGCGAGGTCTCGGACGGCACGACGCCGACGAGGAGCTTGGGGTTCTTCCCAAGCTTGGCCTTCGCCAGCTCTTCCATCGACACCAGCCGCGCCGCGCTCTCGACGTAGACCAGATCCTGATTGATGAAGACGACTCGTCGCATGTCGAGTTAGTCCGCCGTGGGGTCGAGCCGAAGGGGTACCTGTTCGGCCTTCACGCGGGCGACCTCCCGTGGCGTCAGGGTGATGATGAGCTCGCTCTTGCGATCGACGTATTCCTTCTGCCCGAAGAGGATGCCGATGATGGGAATCTTCGCGAGGAAAGGCAGCCCGCGCGAGCGCTCCTCTTTCCGCGTCGTGATGAGCCCGCCCATGACCAGCGTCTCGTTCACCTTCGCCCGAACCACACCGCTGTAGCTGCGTCGAATCGTGTTGGGGAGCTGCACCGCCCCTCCAGGGAACTGGAACGACTCGATGCCCAACACCTCCTGAATGATGAGCCCGACCGCCAACGACACTTCGCCGCCGTCGAGCACCCGCGGCATCATCGTCATCACCAGCCCGTTCGACACCGTCGCCGTTCGTACGGCTGTCTGCGCCGCGCCCACGCCCACGACGGTGGTCGTAATCTGGTCGACGTACGAGCGCAGCTCGGCGAGCTCGATCAACGACGGCAGATTGTTCCCCAGCGCCATCGTCGGCTGCGCCAGCACCCGCACCGAGCCCTGCTGCTCCAGTGCGCGAATGAAGGCCTCCCCGGCCCGCCCCGACAGCTGAATGACCGGGGCTGAGGCGCCCGACGACTGCCCATTGAAGATGGGGTTCTGCGCCGCTGATGCCAGACGGGAGCTGGTGTCGATGACGATCGGCCCCAGGGCCGCCGCGGCCATGTTCCAGTCGACGCCCGCGGCCTTGTCGTTGACGAGGTCGACCTGCATCACCCGCACCTCGACGGTGACGCTGCGGCCCATCTCGTCCTCGAGCGCGCGGAAGTACGACGAGATGGTGGGCATCACGCTCGGCAGCGCCCGCACCGTCACGAAGCCGGCAACCCGATTGACCGAGAACGACCCCAGCGCGGGACGGGTCGCCTCGCCCTGCTGCGCCTGGCCCTGGCCCTGCGCGCTCTGGGGCTCTGCCAGCAACCGCAAGAGCGACCGCTCCACCTCTTCCCACAGGCCGCTGGTGTCCGAACGGGTGGACAAAGAAACCCTCGCGCCCATGCCGCCGCCACCGCCCGCCGTGGAGAGCACCGGCTGCGAACCACCCTGGGCCCCCATCGACGGGTCGCTGCCGCCGTTACTGATGCCCGTCGTCCAGTTCTGGACCACCACCGGCATCGACACCTTGAAGGTCGCTACCGAGTAGACGAACACGCGCAGGTACGAGCGTTCTCCGTCAACCTCGTAGCTGTAGCCCAGCGGCGTCAACAGCTGCGCCAGCGCGCCTTCGAGGGGCATGCCCTCGAAGTCCACCACGACCTTCTGCTCGGTGCGCACTTCCTTGTCCACCACCAGCACCAGCCGCGCCGAACGCGCGACCTGGTTGAGGACGTTCCCCAACGGCAGGTCGCTCCCTCGAACCGTGATGCGGGCCCTTCCAAGGCGCTCGGCCGCGCTCTCCTCGGACGCGCCCAGCACCATCTCTCCCGTCACCTCACCTGGGTCGACGATGGCCTTCGGCCCGAAGTCGTGTCGTTTCTCGGCCTGAACCGCCACGCTCGCCATGACTGCCACGAACGCTGACACGACCCCGGCCCTGCGCCATCGGCTCTCCAAGAACGACCTCCCCGAAATCAAGCTCACCGACATGTCCCGGCAACCGCACACGTTCCACCATCGCAGCATGCCATTCGCGAGCCGCATTGCCCGTTGGTCTGACACGCCTGACACCGATGGCCGATGCAGGCGCCCCCCTGAGGAGACGTGAGGCAGTCGGTCGAGGTGCAACAGGTGCCGCTGAGACAGGCGCCGTCGCAGCACACTGAGCCCGCGCCACAGTCACCGTTCGACTGGCACCCCTCGCAACGCCCGGCCCGGCAGGCCTGCCCTTGTGGGCAATCGGCGGCGGAGCAACAGGCCCCCTGACGACAGAGCCCCGAGCAACACACCGACCCCGCCCCGCACTGGGCCGACGTCGTACACGCCCGACACTGGTTGCCGACGCAAACCCGGCCCGCGCAGGAGCTGTTGTCGCAACAACTGCCCCGCTTGCACGAGCCGGCGCAGCACACCGAGCCCGCTGCGCACTGTTCGTCGCCCGTGCAGCGCTCACAGGAATTATTGAGGCAGGCGGCCCCGCCGGTGCAGTCGCCCGAGGTGCAGCACGACCCGTTGACGCACCGCCCGCCGCAACAGCGCGAGCCCGCCCCACACTGAATGTCATTGGTACAGTCCGTACACTGGTTCGACGAACACACGCGACCACCGCAGCCTTCGCTGTTGCAGCACTGGCCCGCCACGCACACGCCGCCGCAACACACCTTGCCCGCTCCGCAGGACTCGGAGGTGAGGCAGGCCTGGCAGGTGCCGCCGCCACAGACGTTCCCGGCCGAGCACTGAGAGGCGCCACAGCACATGCCCCGCAGACAGTCTCCCTGGCAGCACCGGTTGCCGGCGCCGCACTGTTGGTCCGAAGCGCAGTCTTCGCACTGGAAGCCACGGCACGAGCGCCCGGCGCATTCACCCTGCGTGCAGCACTCGCCCGGCCGGCAGCGGTTGTCACAACACACCTGGCCCGAGCCGCAGTGCGAGTCGACGAAGCACGGCGAGCAGTTGCCGTTCCGGCACGCGAGACCAGACGGGCAATCCGAGCTGTCACAGCAGGCTCCCGCGCGGCAGACGCCACCGCAACACACCTTCCCGGCGCCGCAGTCGGCGTTGGCCTGGCAGGCAGAGCACAGGCCGGCGCGACAGACCGGCAGCAGGCTCAGACAGTCGCTGTTCGCGCAGCAGTCACCCCTCCGGCAGGCATTTCCACAGCACACGTTTCCCGGCCCGCAATCGACCGACGTGGTGCAGGTGGAACAACTGTTGTTGGTGCAGGTGCCACCTCCGGGGCAGTCACCGCTCGTACAGCACGACCCGACGCTGCACGTCCCGTTGCAGCAGACCCGCCCGGCGCCGCACTGGGCATTCGAGGTGCAAGTACGGCAGGCCCCGTTGACGCACGCGGCACCCGCAGCGCAGTCGTTCGTCGAACAGCACTGCGCGGCCGAGCAGACGCCACCGCAGCACCGCCAACCGGACGGGCATTGGGTGTCGTTGGCGCACGCAGCGCACGAGCCGCCACGACAGACGCTGCCGTTCGAGCACTGCCCCGACGAGCAGCACGACGACGACGCAATGCAGGCTCCATCGCAGCACGTCAACCCGGGCCCGCACTCGCTGCTCGAGGCGCAGGCGCGGCACTGGCCGCTGAGGCAAATCTGCCCGGCTCGGCAATCGCCATCACCGCAGCAGGCCCCCTCTCGGCACCCGCCGCCACAGCACACGCCGGCTCCGCCGTCCGCACGCGAGCAGGACGACGCCGAACCGGAGCAGGCCGAGCAGCTGTTGCCGACACAGGGGCTTCCACCGCAATCAGCGGCGTTGCAGCACTGGCCGGTGACGCAGGAGCCGTTGCAGCAGACCCGGCTGGGCCCACACTGCGACGACATGGTGCAGCTGCTCGCGCAGGCCCCGGCGACGCAGAGCCCCGAGGGACAGTCCGTGCCGCCACAACAGGCCGCGGTCGTGCAAACACCGGCGCAGCACTTCGAGCCGGGCCCGCAGTCTCCGTCGAGCGCGCAGGCGCCGCAGACACCATTGTTGCAGACCTGGCCTGTGGAACAGTCCGCCGAGGAGCAGCAGCTCCCCGGACGACAGGTGCCGCTGCAGCAGCTCTGGCCAGCCGAGCACTGGGAATCGAGGGTGCAGGCGATGCACTGGCCGTTGACGCACGACCCCGCTGGGCAATCAGAGTTCTGGCAGCACGACGCACCGGGCCGGCAGGCGCCCCCGCAACACCGGGCGGGGCCACCGTCGACGGCGCACGTCGCGTCGCTCGTGCACGAGGTGCACGAGTTGTCGCGACAGACCCCACCGCCGGGGCAGGCCGCGCCGTCACAGCAGGTCCCCGTGCGGCACGAGCCGTTGCAGCACACAGCGCCACCGCCACATTGGGCATCACCGGTGCACGCCGTGCACGCGCCCGCGGTGCAGACCTGGCCGTCGGCACAATCTGACGAGCCGCAGCAGGCGCCGGCCCGGCACTGTCCGGCGCAGCAGACGCTCCCGTTCCCACACTGGGCGTTGGTCCGACATGCCGAGCATCTGTTGTCGACACACAGCGGGGTCGCCCCACTGCACTGGGCGTCCGTGCAGCACGCGCCGAGCTCGCAGCGGCCGCCACAACAGACGCGCCCCGCGCCGCACTGCGCGTTCGATGAGCACGTGGTGCACGCTCCGCCGACGCAGGCCTTCGCGTTCGGACAATCGGCCGGCGAGCAGCAGGCGGCCCCGGCCTGACAGGCACCGCCGCAGCACTTCCCGTTGGGACACTGGTCGTCGGCGGTGCAGTTCGCGCACTGGAAACCGACGCAGAGGCCGCCGTCACAATCACCAGAGCCACAGCAGGTGCCGGTCTCGCAGCGGCCCGCGCAGCACTTGCTGCCGGCGCCGCACTGTTGGTCGCTGCTGCAGCCGACGCAGACGTTGTTCGAGCAGACCTCGGGCGCCCCGGACGGCCCGACGCCGCACTGGCTCGAGGTGCAGCAGTTGCCCGCCTTGCACTCGCCGCCGCAGCACACCGAGCCCCCACCGCACTCGTCGTTCGACGTGCATGCCCGACAGGAGCCGACGATGCAGGCCGTGCCAGGCGAGCAGTCGCTGCCGTCACAGCAGGTCGCATTCGGCTTGCACCGGTTTCCGCAGCACTTTCCTCCACCACACTGCGAGTCGTTGACGCACGCGCGGCACGAGTTGTCGACGCAGGCGCCCGCCGCGCCGCACTCGGACGAGCCGCAACAATCGCCCGACACGCAGCTGGCGGTCCCTCCGTCGAGGCGCGGACAGCAGACGCCGCCGCCGCAGACGCCGGGAATGCCGAGACACGAGGCGCACCGGGCAACGCCGGCATCGGTCGCGACGCAGGTGTCACCACCACAGGCGGCACTGACGGGAGCCGGGCAGCACTCACCAGCGATGCAACTTCCGCCACAGCACCGCTGGTCCTTGTCGCACTGGCTGTCGGCCGTGCATGAGGCGCACTGATAGTTCTGGCACGTCAGCCCCGCATCGCACGAGGTCGAATCACAGCAGGCCCCAGCGACGCAGCGCCCGTTGCAGCACGGGCCATTCGGGCATTCCTTGTCCTGCCGGCAGTCGCGACAGCCCAGCAAGCCACACACCTGGCCCGGCAGGCAGCTGGCGACATCACAGCCGCCTCCGTCGGACGGCGGGGGCGGGTCTTCTTGAGTACAAGAACACCCGGAGGCGATCAGAATCGAGAAACAAAGGACTTGAAGTCTCACGGAGCCCACGTTGCTGAGAGCGATTGAACGACGGGAGTGACGGTGTCCGACGCCGTCGTCAGCCGCACCTCGATGAGGATGACGCGCCCGCGCGGCAGACCGACGTCATCGAGGCGGATGACCCCCGAAGCGTCGACCGACCGATAGCCGTCGGGCGTGCCACCGGGGAACACGCGACCGTTCCACCAGTCAGTGACCGCGAAGACATTGGTGGAGTCGGCGACCTTCACGCGAGCCGACACCGTGGTCCCCTGGGGGATGACGGTGCGCAAGTTGAGGCGGAGCCAGCTGGCCGACGGCGTACCGGTGTACCCGGAGTCGTTCACCACGCGCCAGAGCCCGGGCGTCAAACCGGCGTTGATGGTCTGTTGACCCGTGAGGTCGGTGTACACGTACTGCGAACGCCCCCAGTTCCCGAAGGACTGGATGGCTCCGCCTGGAGACAGCCGCGTGATGGGCCCGAAGTAATCGATGGCCCAGAGGCGGTCGTTACTGTCGACGGCGACGCTGATGATGTCGGTGTGGCCGACGCTCGTGGCGCTGGCCGGGAACGCGACCCGCGAAGCGGCCAGGTTGGCCTTGTCGACGCGCGCGATGTCGGCGCTGTCCGTCGCCACGTAGACGAAGCCGTCGTTCGAGGCGGCGAGCCCGCGAGGGCCGCACCAGCGCATTGGCCCCGGGCACGAGCTGCCGAATGGCCCGCTGAAGCTGACCGCCCCCGTGTCCTTGTTGAGCCGGGCGACCCGGTCACGGTTGGGGCCCCAGTAGCAAGCGAGCCACACGTAGTCCTTGTCGGCGGTGATGCCGTACGGCCCGCACCCTTCCGTGCCGATGTCGAAGGTACGTTCGATGGTGCCCGTGTTGGCGTTGATGGCCTGAATAATGGTCTTCCCGACTGCGGGCTCACCCGTGGAATTCTGGCTCCAGATCCAGTTCCGGTTGTCCGAGGCCGCGCCGTAGGGGCTCCCCGCGATCTTCACGCGCAGCAGCTCCTTGCAGCGGGCTGGGTTCGGGGTGCGGCCGTTCTCGGGCGGCGCGTACTCTGCGCCCGAGAACTTCACGAAATACCCTCCGGTAAATGAGCCGACCCAGGCGTTTCCCTGCGCGTCGGTCGCCACGGCGCGCGGACCGCCGCCGACGTCGCCGTAGCACAGCATGTTGCCGTCGAAGTCGAGGTGCGCGACGCCCTCGCGACCAGCGCGGTC
>JBILEB010000036.1:0-48111 GCA_044352295.1 Myxococcaceae bacterium | reverse complement strand
CGCGCTTCGCGAAGAAACGACTCGAGGAACGCCAGCTCGCGCTCGAACCCCGGTGAGGGACGACCCTTCGGAAGGCCCGGGAAGTGACCGACGACGCGTGGCCCCAGCGCGTCCACCACGCGCTCGAGCACCGGCTGTCGCGCCGCGCCGTTGAACCCGGGCAGCAGGACGACGTTCATGAGGCCCCGAGCAGCCGCGCCAACACGCCCGGGCCGCCTTCGAAGCGCAGCAGGAAGGCTTCCCGGAACGCCTTGAGCTCGTCCCAGCCGAGATCGACCGCGAGCCCGTGCGCGACTGGATCCCGCAGCCGCTCCTTCGCGTCCTGAACGAAGCGCGCCAGCAAATCCAGGAACGCCTCGGACGCACCGGACTCGGCGAGAAACCGTTGAAAGACGGACAACGGCCCGTCGTGACGGCGACTCAACGCGCGGCTCACCTCGCCCAGCGACGGCGCGCGGCCTTCGAGGGACCGATCGAACGCCTCGACGAACCGATCGAAATACTCGACCCGCTTGCCGCGGCGATCCCGCACCGCGCCGGACAGGAAGTCGCCCCGTCGATCGCCCTCGTCGAGCCAGGCGTCGAACCGCTGGACGATCAACATGAAGAGCGCACGCTCCAGCGCGCCGGAGAAGAGCACCGCCACGGCGGCCGCCGGGAGCTCCGAGTACAGGCCCTTCTGGTACGTCCGCTCGGCCACCAGCACCATCTTCACCAGCGCCTCGGGGCACCGCGGCAGCATCGGCCCGAGCGCGGTCGTGAGGGTCTCCTGGGCCTTCGCCTCGACGTCGCGCTCCCGGGCCTCGAGCTCGTCCCGAACGCGTCGGGCCTGCTCGGCCTTGATGGCCACGGCCTCCTGGGTCGCTTGCAGGGCCTGGGCCTGGGCGCTCGCAGAGAGCTGCTTCATGCGCTCGATCTCCCGGCGCATCGACTCGAGCTCACCCTCACGCGCGAGGAACCGCCGCTTCATCGCGTCCGCTTCGGCCTTCGCCGCGTCGACGCGGGCCTGGGCGGAGGCGGCGAGCTCCTGCTTCCACGCCGTGCGTCGGGACGACAGCTCCTTCGCGCGCGCCGCTTCGGCCTCGTTTGGGTCGAGCTCGAGCGCCCGCGCAAACGAAGCGTCGGCGACGTCGAAGTCCCCGCGCTCCGCCGACAGGTGTCCCACCTCGAGCCACACCCGCGCGCCCAGGAGCTTCAGCTCCGCCTCGGGGAGGCCCTTCGCGCGATCGACACACGCGACGGCCTCGTCCGCCCGGCCCAGCAGCCGCAGTGCGCGCGCCTTCGTCACCACGAACTCGTATTCGAACCCGGGGAGCTTCTCGCCGAGCGCGCGCTCCGAGCGGCCGAGCTCGGCCATCGCGTCGGCAGGCCTGTTGCGGCTGAGGAACACCTTGGCGAACAACAGGTGATCCTCCGCAGCCGCGGTGTGGCGCCGGCGCTCCATGAACGCGGTGGCGAGGGCCTCGTCCTGGGCCAGCTGCGCCGCGAGCGCGGCGTGCGGGAGGAAGTCGGGATCGAGTGAACCTTCCCGATCGAGGGCGCGGAAGCGATCGAGCGCGCCACGCGCATCGCCCAGCATCAAGCGGCAGTCGGCCTCGATGGCACGGGCCGAGGACCGGATGAGGGGATCGGTCGACCGCGTCCCGACCTGAATCGCCACCGCCTCCGCGCCCGACGCGTCTCCGCGTTGCGCCTTGAGGAGCGCCAGCACCAGGCGCGTGTCGTCACCACCACCGGTGAGGAGCGCCGCCGCCACGGCCTTGTCGGCCTCCTCCAGCCGGCCGACCCGGAGCAGCGCGGCCGCGTAGTGCGTGAGGAAGATCGGCTCCCGCCGAAGGTGCTGCCGCGCTCGCGACATCACCTCGACCGCCTCGGCCGCGCGGTTCTGCTGCAACAGCAACACGCCCAGGCGCACACTCAACCCGTGCTCGGTGGGGTGCCGCGCCAACTGCCGCTCGAGGAATTGTCGGGCCTCGTCCCGCCGGCCCAGTCCGTCGAGACACTCCGCGTACATCGCCAGGTGCTCACTGCCCGGGAGCACGTCGGCTTCGATCACCGGCGCCAACAGCGGCTCGACGCGCGCGTAGGCCTTCTCGTTGAGGAGCAGCTTCGCCTGCTCCACCAGCGCCGCCGCTTTCCGCTTGTTGAGGCGCGCTGACATGCGAAGGCCAAAGTCTACGTCGTCAGGGCTTCTTCGCTTCAGAGAAAGAAGTCGCGCGTCACCAGCGGGGCCACCGGCGCAGCGGATCAGGGGTGGCCAGCAGGCTGCTCGATTCGCTTCGTCGTGAGGGCCCGTTCGCACTTTGCGAGGTCCGCCGCGCCCGCCGTCCCCATCGCGCCAAACGCTTTCTTGCTGCGCAGCAGCGCCGCTTCAACCTCGCCCCACGGGCGCTTCGCCTCGAACGCGACGACCGCGAGCCACCAGGCGGCGTCACCCTCGTCTGCCGGCTCGCACGCCGCACGCATGCACAGGACATGTGCCTCTTCGAGGGCCTCGAGCGCCGCCGGAAGATCGCCAAGGCCGCGCGCCGATCGCCCGATGCCGGCGAGCGCGCCGACGCGTTGCACCGAGTCTGGGCCCAGGCCGCCCGTCCAGACGTCGAGCGCCCGCCGGTAACTGGCCAGCGCGGGGGCATGCCGACCAAGCCGGGAGTTCGCATCGGCCACGTTGAAGAAGGCCGTGCCGACGTTCGGGTGCGTGGGGCCGAGTGACGCCAGGTACCCGTCGACGACTCGCTGAAAGACGACGATCGACGCTTCGAGGCGGCCGGCTTCTCCGAGCGCGACGCCGAGCGAGTTGAGCGCCTGAAAGGTGTCGGGGTGCTGGGCGCCCAGGGTCTTTTCGAACAGCGCCAGGGCGCGCTCGATGAGCGGCACCGCGTCTGCCGTGTGTTTTCGCCGCAGCCGCGCGTTCCCGAGGTTCGTCAGCGCGCGCGCGACGTAGAATGTGTCTGGGCCCGTCCGCGCTTCGACCAGCGCCAGCACCCGCTCGAAGTGCGCTTCGGCCTCATCGAACTTCCCCTGCCTCGTCAGAATGTTCGCGAGCGCCCCCTCGACCCGCTCCTGGGACCGCAAGTCCTTCGAGGCGGGCAGGTGCGCTCGGGCGAGGTCGACGTACGCGAGCGCCTCCTCCGGCTTCACCTGGAGAAAGCCCACCAGGAACCCGAGCTCGGCCCAGGCCGCGCCAGCCATGTCGTCATCGCGAAGGCCCGTCGACGCCAGCGCGCTCTGTGTGAGCAGCGCCTTTGCCTCGTCGAGTCGACCGAGCTTCTGGAGCACGCGCCCTCGCTCGTAGTGCACCAACGAGACGACGATGGGAGGGACGCCCGCATCGCCTGGGTCCGACAGGCGCTCGGCTTCTTCGAAGGCGCCCGTCTCGTAGAGGGCCGCGGTCCTGGCGGCGACCTCGCGCGCACCACGAAACACCTGGCGGCTCTGGTCGTCGAGCGGCACGCGTCCAAGGGCGTCAACCTCGAGGCACACCCCCGGCGCCGGGAGTCGATCGACGATGCGCGCGGCCTTGTTCACCGAGGCCGGCCCTCCACGCTCCAGAATCTGGGCGATGGCGTCGAGCTCGGCGACGCGCTCCTCGAGGCACCCCAGTCGAGCGCTCCAGGTCGCGCTCTGCCGATCGTCACTCGACCCAAGGCACGCCTCGAGGTGCTGCGGCTTCCACGCGCCCATCCGAGCGTCGAAGGCCTGCGTGACGAGCGCCATCGCGGAGGGTGCGTACGTCAGCCCGGTCGCCTCGAAGGTCTGCGTCAACGCCGCGCGCCGCGATGGGCCCCAGACCGTCGCCAGTCGCTGTTGGCCGACGGAACACGCCTCTGGCAACCGGGAGCGCGCTCCGAGGAAGAGCAGGCCTGCGATCAGCGCCACCACGACGCCCGCGCCAATCAGCCGACTGGTGCGCGCGCTGTCGTTCGACTCGAGGGCGTCGACCAGGGCCACCATCGACGGCCACCGCGCGGCTTCTTGAACCGAGAGGCCGCGGAGCACGGCTTTGCGGACATGGGCCGGCACCTCGCTCGTCGACGGAAACGCTGGCGTCGGTCCGTCGCGCATGGAGCGCCGGAGCGCCTCGACGGACGTCGCGCTCCACGGCCGCTGTCCCGTCAACGACTCGAAGAGCGCGACACAGAAGGAGAATTGATCGGACGCCGCCGTCGCCTCCTCCCCATCGAGCTGCGCGGGCGCCATGTACGCTGGCGTTCCCAGCAGCGCGCCAGTGCCTGTGAGGGACCCCCCTGGCCTCGCATCGCTCGAGAGCGGCCCTTTGGCCTCGGAGGCGAGCCCGAAATCGGTGACCTGGGCGCGGCCGTCACCCCGAACCAGGACGTTGTCTGGCTTGAAGTCGCGGTGCACGACGCCGGCCTGGTGCGCCGCCGCGAGGCCCCGCCCTGCCTGCGCAAAGACGCTCAACACATCACGGGGGCCGCGGCTCTTCGCGCTCAGCCAGGTCCGCACGGAGCCGCCATCGACGAACTCGAGCGCCATGAACCGCTGGCCTTCCCAGCGGCCCACATCGAAGACGGTGACGACGTTGGGGTGCGAGAGGCGCGCGAGCGTCTGCGCTTCTCGAAGGAGCCGCGTCTGGTGTTCGTCGGACGCCGCCGAGGCCTTCAGCAGCTTCAGCGCCACCTTTCGATCGAGCTGGGGATCCCAGGCGGCGAAGACCTCGCCCATGGCTCCGGCCCCGATGCGTTCGAGCACGACGTACCGGCCGAGGGTGTCTCCGATGGTGAGGGTCGGGCTACGGGGACCTCGCTCCAACCCGAGCGCGACGGCCTGACGACACGTCGGACACTCGTCGAGGTGCCGTTCGGCGGCGTCGAGCGCCGACTCCGAGAGCTGCCCACCCACCAGCGCCAGCAGCGTGTCGTCGTCGAGGCAGGCCATGGAGTCCTCGTGGGTGGGCGTAGCACGTGGGCGCTCGGGCGCGCAGTCAGCTCGCGTTGCACTGGCCCGTGCCGTCGTTGCACGTGAAACCCGTCGGGCAGTCGGCGTTGTAGCGACAGGGAAGCCCTGGACACCGCGCCGAGGAGTTCACGCAGCGGGCCGTCTGATCGTTGCACGACCAGCCCGAGGGGCAGTCGGAGTTGAACCTGCACGTCACGCCAGCACACTGGCCGTTGTTGACCGTTCCCGCACAGAGCGCGCCGAGCACGACGTCTGCGCCACAGGTGTCGTTGGTGTCGGTCCCCGCGAACGTGCACGCGAGCATCGCCTGCGAGATGAACTGCGCCTGACACGCCTGCGCTCTCGAGAACGCCGTGCCGCACAGGGCGACCGAGGTGGTGTTCGACAGCTTCGCGCAGGCGGCGGTCTTGAGGCCGAGCCAGCTCTGCGCGTCGGCACAGTTGGCTGAGGCGAACTTGTCCATCGCCGCGTCGCACGCCTGCGCGCTCCAGCCCTGAGCTGCTCCGCCGGCGCTTCCTCCAGCCGTGCTCGCGCCCCCGGCACTCCCGCCTCCCGTGCCCGAGAAGCCTCCGCCGGTGCCGGACAAACCTCCCGCACCGCCCCCTCCGGTGCTGGGCCCGGGCAGTGGAGACGGACCACACGCTGACATCGAGAGCACGAGAACCACGACTGAAACCCGAGACATGACGCTCCATTGCGGGCGTGGAAGGAGAAAGAGGACTGCGCCGCCCGTCACCCGGCCTGACAGGACGAGGCGCGCGCCGGTCGCAGGAGAATTTTCTCAGGGTTTTTCGGGCGTGCTCCGAAGCGCCCGGCTGAGCGACAACTCGAAGCCGTTCTGCACGCTGGTCAGGAGTCGTTCGACGTCGGCGGCTTCGAGCTCGAGGGCCGTCGCGAGCCGAGATCGGGTGATGGCCGACAGGCGTTCTTTGGCAGCCGACAGCCACCGCGCCACCGAGGCCCGGTGGGCTCCGTACATGGGCGCGATGTCATCGATCGACAGGCCATCGAGCAGGCTCAAGCGCAGCAACGCGCGCTCGCGGGCCGACAACGCCATCACCGCTTCTCGAAACACGGCGCGGAAGCGTTCCTGCTGGTCCTTTCGAGCGAGCTTCGACTCGAGGTCCGCAGCATCTGGCACGGCCTCGAGATCGTGCCCGGCAGGGGCGTCGGCAAGAGGCGGGCGGAGGTTCGACAGGACGTTCGAGGCCGCGATGCGAAGGAACGCGCCGAGCGGGCCTCGCCCTGAGTACTTCGAGAGCTTCGGGTCCGCGCCGAGCAACAAGCGCGCGCGGAGGAGCTGCAAGGCCTCGTCGACGTCGTCGCTCGAAGCCCGACGACGGAGCGCGACCGCCACGGCGGGGAGGAGCTCTGCGTCGAGGAGGTGGAGCGCGCGCGGCTCGCGGCGCAGACAGGCACGCGCCACCAGCAGGCCCTCGAGGTCGAGCTCGAGCCACATCGAGGACGGGAGCCCGGTCGAGCGCAGCGCCGACACCAGCTCGACCTCGTCTGCGCCAAAGCCCCGCGCTGGTTGCCGACGAAGCAGCCCGTCTGCCAGCCCCGCATCGGGACCGAGCGCCACTGCGAGTCGTTCGGCCGTCCAGTGCGGTTCGCGATCCACAGGAGGCTCATACAACCCGCGCCCGCTCCGCGGCACGTCCTGGTGGAGCCGCTGAAGCTCCGCATCGCAGGCCAGCTGAAGGGCGAACGCCTTGGAGCCCGGCGCACCACGCCCCTGAGCCGAGCCAGTGCCTCACGCGAATGAGGGCAGCGCACGGCAGAATGAGCGTTCAGCCCGGGCTGAGGTCCCGGAGCGTCAGGGCCACTCGAGCAGGTACTGACAGCGCCCGCACCCCACGTCGAGCCGATTGAGCGCTGTCGAGAGCGCCTGAATGGTGCAGGTGATGCCTGGCTCAGCCGCCACGGTCGCGACGGTCTCGTCGAACTCATCGGCCAGCGCGAAGGACCCGATGGCCACGGCGAAGCCCACGACGGGGAGGACACGCATGAGGAGATCAGAGCAGCCCTGGAACGGTGTGACAAGGAGGCCGAGCCGTGGCGCCGTCTGCGCGGTGACCAGCGCGAGGCGTGGGTCCGCACCGCCCGAGCGTCGACTCCTGCGGGACAGCGCGCGGTCAACGTTTCGGTTCACGCCGTCCCCCCCAGCACGTGGATGCACGTCGGCTTCGATGACCGGCGCCCGCAGCGGCTCGACGGTTCCGGCAAGGCGGAGCACGGCCATGCAGCGGCATCGCCTTCAGTGCGTTGGGTGAGTTCGCCCAGAGGGGCCTGCTCGTGCCCGGGGGCCGAACGCGACGCCGGGGCTGGTACTGTCCCTTCCGTGATGGAGACCCGTGAGGCCTTCGATGCCCAGGTGCGCCCCCACCGGCCGGCGCTGCTGGCGCACGCGTACCGCATGTTGGGCCACCTCGCCGACGCCGAAGACGTGGTGCAGGAGACGCTGGTGCGAGCGTGGCAGCACCGGGGGACGTTCGAGGGGCGCGCCAGCCTGCGCTCGTGGCTGTGGACCATCTGCGTGCGCGCGGCGCTGACGCGCGCCGAGCGGACGGCGCGGCGTGAGTTGCCCGGCCTGCGCGACGACGAGCCCTCGCACAGCGTCGACGTGGGGGCGCCCTCGCCCGAAGTGCCGTGGCTCGAGCCCATGCCCGACGCGTGGCTGGGTGGGCCCCTCGACGAGCGCGAGAGCCCCGAGGCGCAGGTGACCCGGCGGCAGAGCGTCGCGCTTGCCTTCCTGGCGGCCCTGCAGCTCCTCCCGCCGCTGCAGCGGGCGGCGCTGTTGCTCACCGCGGTGCTGGCCTGGTCAGCCGCCGAGGTGGCCGAGGCCCTCGAGACGACGGTGCCTGCGGTGAACAGCGCCCTGCAGCGGGCCCGGCAGACGCTCGAGCTGAAGGTGCCTCACTGGAGCGCCAGCCGCCCAAGCGCGGCCGCCGCCGTGAGCGCGAAGTACGTCGACGCGTGGACGCGGGGCGATGCCGACGCGCTCGCCGCCCTGCTGCGCGACGACGTGACGCTCGCGATGCCGCCCTTCTCGGCCTGGTTCTCGGGCCGGGCCGACGTGGTGGCCTTCCTCCGGCACTTCATGGCGATGGCGGGGCCCTGGGAGGCGCGCGTCTGCGAAGGCTTCAACGGGGCGCTGGCCGTCGAGCTGCGCAGCCCCTCCGGGCTGCCGCCGGCCCTCCACCTCGTCACGCTCGACGACCACGGCGCCATCGCCAGCACCATGGTGTTCGTCGGCCGTGTGGGCGCTGCGCCTCCATCCCCAGCGGGGTGACGCCGAAAAAACGTCGGGGCGACCGATGAGTTTCGGCTCGAGGCCGGGTCTTCAGGGCACACCCGCTGTCCCCCGGAGATGCACCTTATGAAGCGACCCTGGCTCGCCGCGCTGCTCAACTTCTTCTTCATGGGCCCCGGCACCCTGTACGTCGGCCAGCGCAAGGCTTTTGGCGCAGCCCTGACGGTGAGCGCCCTCGTCCTCACCTGGGTCGAGCTCGGCGTGAAGGAAGCCGCGCCCCCGTTCTACTGGCCGATGTTCGCCGCGGTGTTCCTGATGAACACCTTCTTCGCGCTCGACGGCTGGCGCGAGGCGAAGGCCGTCAACGCGAAGGGCGCGTGAGGCGCGGCGCCGAGTGATTGAGGGCGAGAGCCGAGCTGCATTCGGGCCCGTTTCCACGCCGTGGGCATGCGGTCCGGTATCTCCTTGAGGCTGATACGGCGCGACAGGCGCGGCAGGTACACGTTGACCGGCCGTGGAGCAGGGATGGAGCGGAGTTCTTGCTGAACGTCGCCTGAGTCGCTCCGGAGATTCAGCCCTCTCGGACGCGGTGCCACTCGTGCGCGAGGAAGCGAGCGCGCTCGAGAAATGCGAGACCGGAGCGAGCGGCCTCACCGCCCTGCTCGGAGTACCAGGCGAACTTTCGGATGAGGGGCGCCCAGCAAGTCTGCCGTCGCTCCATGTCCCAGAAAGTGAGTTGACTGCCGCGGTTGCTCACCACGCGAGCGTCGGTCGATTCGGGCTGCTCGCGAGAATCCGTGGCGGCGGCCACGGCGATCGCATGAGGCGATCCGGCGTATGCTCGTTCCGTGGGATCGCGAGTGCTTCACATCGCCAGACTCGAGTTGTCCTTGGAGCTTTCTCTGGCGAGCGGAGCCCTCCTTCTCTTCCGAGTGATCAGGCCTTCATTGGACGTGGGCTGCGGCTCGGCGCTGTCGCAGATGAGTGACGACTTCATCGAGTTCTTCGCGACCCACTCCCTCGCCATCGTGGTCCCCGCAGCCGTAGCGTTGGTCGAACTCAACTATGCAATTCGGCCGTGGGTGAAGCGTGCGGTCCGGCTGGGAATCGGAACGGCGGCCATCCTCGCGCTTGGCAGCTACGCGGTGCTTGCAGCCGCGTTCATTCGCTAGAGAGCACCGGCGAGCCGACCTGCGAAGGCCACCGTCTCCGTCGTCAGGGCTTCTTCGCCGGGAGAAAGAAGTCGCGCGTCACCAGCGGGGCCACCTTTGGTGTCGGCGGCGCTTCGGGCGGAGCCGGCTCGTTGTCACGCGTTTGAGACAACCCAAGGGCTTCGAGCAGCTCCTGTCGGGTCTTGTAGCGTGAGGCATCGGCCCCGAAGCGCTCGCGGGCTTTCGTCAAGAGTTCCCGCATCGTTGGGGCGCGGTCCGACACGACCCGTCACTTCTCACTCGGGGTGGCAGCCGTCAACGTGGCATCATCCCCCGCAGCCGTGAGCGACCTGCCGCGTCTGTTGTTCTGCTGCTTCGACGTCGTGCCCGCGCCGCACGCGACGTCTCGACGCCTCACGGAGTACCTCAAGGGCCTCTCGGAGCGGTACCAGGTCGTCGTCCTCGCGGTGAAGACGCCGGATCATTCGCACATCGAGCGCTACCAGGGCGCGCGGCTGCTGCGGGTGCCGGTGGGCTCGGGGGACCTGCGCTCGCGCATGGAGGCGTACGATCGCGCGGTGCGCCGCCAGCTCGAGAGCGAAGAGTACGCGGTGGTGCACTTCTTCGATCCCGTCAGCGGGTATCCCCTCTGCGAGCGCCGCGGCGAGTTCGGTTTCAAGCTCGTCTACGACGCCACGCGCTTCCCGTCGGGCGATCTGCCGTCCCTCCAGCCGCAGGAAGGCTCGAACAAACGACTGCTGGCGCGCTCGAGGCGACAGGAGCTGTTCTGCCTCATGAACGCCGACGCGGTGATCGTCGGGAGCGAGGCCGCGAGGGCGCACGTGACCTCGCTCGGCGTCCCGCTGGCGAACGTGCATGTGGTGCGCGCGCCGGTCGATCTCGCGCCGTACTCCCCGGAGCTCATGGGCAAGCCCGATGGGACGCCCGCGCGGCTCATCCACCTGGGGAGCCACGGGCGCCATCAGGATCTCGCGCTCCTGCTCGAGGCGCTGTCGAAGACGAAGGAGCCCCTCAAGCTGGCCCTCGTCGGTCCATCGAGTCCCGAGTTGACGCCGGCGCTCAAGGCGCGGGCTGCGGAGCTGGGCCTGACCGAGCGCGTCGAGTTCCAGGAGCCCGTCACCCACGACGACGTCCACAAGGTGCTGGCCGCCGCCGATGTCGGCGTCCTCACGCTCGCCGACGAGCCCCGCAATCGGACCACGACGGCGCTGGCCCGCCTGGGGGAATACCTCGCCGCCGGCCGGCCGGTGCTCGCCGCGGACACCCCGCTGACCCGCGAGCTGTGCCCTGAGGCAGCGACCCGGTTCTATCCGCCGGGCGATCTCGCGGGCCTCGTGGCGGCGCTCGATGCGCTGTCGGAGATCGAGCTCCGTCAGACCCTGGGGCTCGCGGCGCGCCGGGCCGCCGAGGCGGTCGACTCCAACGCCATGCGCGACGCCCTCGTGGGGCTGTACACGCAGGTCGCGCCGGGGGCCCAGGCGCCCGCCGACGCCGAGAGCGACGCGGTCGATCCGAGCGAGGCCACGCAGCTGGGCGGGCGGCCTCCCGACGAGACCGGTGACGTCACCCAGGCCGGCGTTCGCGTGCCTGAGCCGGACTCTGCGCCGCGCGACCCCGGCACCAACAAGGTGAAGACGGATCCTGCAGTCCGGGCGCCCACCCACGAGGCCGACACCGGCACCGACCAGGCGGCCGCGCGCGACCGTCCGCCGGTGATGGGCGTGCTGCTGCGCGACGATCGGCCCCCCGTCGCGCCCGAGGCCACCGACCCGAACGTCGCCGCGCAGCAGGAGGCTCCCGTGGTGATGGGCTTGCCGCTGAGCGACCGACTCCCCGACGCCGACGCGGTGGCTGCGCCCGCTCCACGGGAGGGGCCTCCGGTGTCGGATGAGGCGCCGGGGACGTCCTCTCCCGCGCCGTCGCTGGGCCCGGTGTTCGCCAACGAGCTCTCGGTCGAGGTCGTGACCGACGCCGGACTCGTCGTGCCGAGTCTCGAGGATCAGCCCACACCCGTTCCTCCCGGCCCCTCGGCGCCGCGGCCGGTGTTGCCGGTCGACCCCACGCCCGCGCCCGTGACCGTTCACCAGCCTCCGCCCGAGCCACCAGCGGAGTTCGCTCACGCGTCACACCCGAAGCCGCACATCGGCGATGCGGACGACGAGCCGCTCGACTTCTCGAACCTGCTCAAGCCGAGCGCGCCGGTTCGTCCGGGGACGACGGTCGTGACGCTCCCCTCACCCAACATCACCGCGCCGGCCCCGCCGCCCGTGGCCCGACCCGCGCCGATTCCCGTGCCCACGTCGTTTGGCGGACCGAAACCGACCGCGCCTCCGCCAGGCATGGCGATGGTCTCGGTTCCCGTGACGTTTCCCGCCTCGACCCTTCCGCCGCCACCTCGGCCTGGCACGGTGGGCCTGGGGAGCCCGTCGTCTCCGAGCGGCGCCCGCCCTGCGCCGCCGCCGCCGCCGCTCGCTGCTCCGACCAGCCCCAGCGGCGTTCGAGCACCCTCGAGCCCGAGCGGCGTGAGCGCCCCTCCACCGCTCCCGGGGAGCCCGTCGGGCCTTCGCACCGGGCCCTCGCCATTCCATGGCCTTCCGCCCGTCGCCGTCCCCACGGCCCCGTCGGGCATTCGTTCCCCGGCGACCGGCGGCTCTCCGTTCGATGGCGTGCCGTCACGCGTGGTGGCGAAGTCTTCCGTCGCGCTCCCCCCCGAAGTGCTGCCGCCGCTCTCGCGCCTGGTCCCCAGCCCCTCGCCGGGCGGCGCTCCCGTGCTGGCGCGCCAGCCCCCTCCCGAGCCCATCGAAGAGGTGCGCGACGACGAGCTCGAGCTGATCAACGACGAGTCGTTCCAGTCGCTCCATGACGGCGACGACGACGACGAGCTCCACGAGGAGGAGCTCGAGGCGCTGGAGACCTCGGCCGCCCCGCCGCCGTCCCGGCTCGATCCCTGGTTTGCCCAGCTCGTCCACGGCTACTGCCCGCCCGAGTCCCAGCTCTTCACCCGGCATGTGCCGCCGACCACCATGCCCGGGAAGAACACGTAGCGGTGGGCCGCGACGACACCTCTGTGGCGACCGGGTTCTGACGTCGTGAACGGCATGCAGAAGCCGGTTTACCGGCCCTGACACCCGTAGCAGACTGGCAGTCTCGCCTCGTCTTCCCCGAAGAGAAAAGAGCCTCATGGAGCGCCGCGTCCTCATCGTCGAGAGTCAGAATGACTTCGCCCTCACCATGGCTTCGGTGCTCAAAGACGCCGGCTACCAGACGACGCTGGCGACCAGCGCTCAGGACGCCAGCCGCGAGCTCGAAAAGCGCAGGCCCGACCTCGTGGTGCTGCGCGCGGAGCTGCCGGATCAGAGCGGCTTCGTCCTCTGCGGCAGCATTCGCAAGGGGAAGTTCGGGCAGAACCTGCCGGTGATTCTCCTCTCGAGCGAGTCACACATCGCGGCGCTGCAGCAGCACGCGGCGTCGGCGAACGCGGCCCATGGCTACCTCGCCATTCCGTTCGAGATGAGCGAGCTCACCCGCCTCACCACCACCATCGCCCCGCCCGCTGCGGGAGGGCCCTCGTCGACCGGTGAAGAAGAGGACGCCGCGCTCGACAACGCGCTGATGGGCCAGGGCTCGCCGACCGTCGAGATCCCCGCCGCGCCGCCGCCGCTCAAGACGACCGCTGGAGGTCCTCCGAAGCTCCCGCGCCGCGAGCGCCGCAGCCAGCTCACCGATGAAGACCGCTCGTTCCTCGATCGCGCGTTCCAGTCCATCGCCGATCGCAAGGCCGAGCTGCTCGCCGAGTCCCGCGAGCTGCGTCGAAGCGCGCCCCGTCGTGACATGCTCGGTACGCCCGAGGCGAAGATCCAGATCCTCCGGGACGAGCTCAAGACGCGCGAAGCGCAGATCGCCCGCCTGTCCGAGATCTGGACGGTGCGCGAGCGGGAGCTGCTGTCGGTCGAGGACCGGATCCAGGAGAAGGACGTCGAGATCCAGGGCCTCAAGATGCAGGTCGACGACGTCACCCGTCGCCTGAGCGACTCGCAGAACACGCTCGTCGAGAAAGAGCGCGAGCACGGCCGCCAGGTCGAGGATCTGCTCCTCCAGAAGTTCATCGGTGAGAAAGAGGTCATCGAGGTCGTCTCCGCCAAGGAGAAGGACATCAATGGCCTGCGCAAGGAGCTCACCAACAGGGAAGACGAGATCGCGCGGAAGAACGGCGAGCTCGAGCAGCAGCGCAAGGAGACGGAGGCCCTCGAGAAGGACTACCAGCTCGCCACCCTGGAGTTCGAGGTCAAGGAGAAGGAGCTCAAGGAGACCGTCGCCCAGCGCAACGAGGAGCTGAGCCAGCTCAAGGGCGACCTCGAGGGCCTGCAGAAGCTCCATCAGGACACCGTCTCGGATCGCGACGCGAAGTACGCAGAGTACGAGGGCATCGGGAAGGCGCTGCAGGAGACCATCGACCAGAACCAGGTCGAGCGCGACGGCGCCGTGCAGCAGCTCGAGTCGAACCTGCGCCTGGCCACTGAGCGGGGTGAGCGCGGCGAGGCCGAGGTCGCGCGGCTCGAAGGCGAGTTGGCCGACGCGAAGGCCCGCTCCGCCGAGAAGGCCGGGGAGCTGGAAGGCGAGATCGCCGGCCTGAACACCACCCTCGACGCCCTGCGCACCGAGATGGACGAGGCCGAGCAGTCGCTGGGCGAGAAGGTCACCGAGCGCGACGGCCGCATCCAGCAGCTCGAGCAGGAGCTCGCCGACACCGTCGAGCGCAAGGACCGTCAGGAGGCCGAGCTCCAGTCGGCCATTCAGGAGAAGCTCGAGAAGATCGGCGAGCTCGAGGGCGAGGTCGAGGCCGTCAAACAGGCCATGGCCGACCGCGAGGCGGAGCTGCAGGGCGAGCTCGGCGACGTCGGCGGCCAGCTGCAGGAGGCCCAGGGGGTCGTCGAGCAGAACACCGCCGCCATCGCCCAGCTCAGCGCCACGCTCGACGAGCGCCAGCGCACCATCGACGGCCTCAACGCCGACGTCGCCGACCGGGACACCCGCATCGCCGACCTCGAGGGCCGCTTCTCGGCCGCCCAGCAGACCATCGCCGACCGCGACGGAGAGATCGGCGCACTCAAGCAGACCCTCGAGGCGCGCGGTCAGGAGATCGAAGGCCTGCAGAACATGGTGGCCGAGCGGGACGAGCAGATCACCCGGCTCTCCACCACCCTCGACGAGACGCAGAAGGCCCTGCTCGGAACCCAGGACAGCCTCAACGAGACCCAGGCCGCCCTCGAGGCGAAGACCGCCGAGCAGGAGGACACCGCCGGCACCCTGGAGCGCACCCAGCTCGAGGTCGAGCAGACCCGCAAGGAGCGCGACGAGCGCACTGGCGAGGTCATGGCGTCGCGCAACGAGATCCAGCGCGTCACCGGGCTGTTCCGCAACCTCGAGACCACCAAGGCCCAGCTCGAGGAGCAGCTCTCGGGCGAAATCGGCCAGCTGAAGACGGCGCTGTCCGAGGCGCAGGGCAACTACGAGGCCGAGGCGTCGGCCCACCAGCAGCTCCAGGCCGAGACCTCGGCGCAGATCGACCAGCTCAGCCAGGAGCGCGCGTCGCTGTCGCAGAAGCTCGAGACGACCCAGGTCGACCTCGCCGCCGCCAGCGCCAACCTCGAGGACACCGCCAAGTCCCTCGACATCGAGAAGCGCGCCCACGCCGACACCCAGCAGCACTACGAGGATCGCGTCGGCTCGCTCGAGGGCGAGCTCTCCATCGCGCGCGACCAGGGGCAGGATCTCTCGGAGCAGCTCGCCGCCACCAAGCAGGAGCTCGGCGCGCGCGTGTCGGATCTCACGCAGCTCAACGCCAAGCTCGCCCACGCCGAAGACACCCGCGCCAACCTCGACGATCGTATCGCGACCCTCACCGAGGAGTCGCAGCGCCGCGAGGAGCTGCTCCAGAACGACGTCGCCACCAAGTCCAAGGAGCTCGCCGACACGCTGCGCAAGCTCTCCACGCTCCAGCAGGAGAAGGTGCGGCAGGTCGACGCCCTCACCCGCGAGGTCACCGCCAAGACCGAGCTGTCCAAGCAGCTCGAGCTCAAGCTCAAGTCGCTCTTCGACGAGTCCAGGAAGAAGACCGAGGAGCTGTCCCAGGACCGCGCCGGGCTATCGAGCGAGCTCGACGCCACCAAGAAGGAGCTCGCCGAGAAGAGCCAGGCGCTGGAGAAGACGAGCGAGGCGCAGCAGGCCGCTCTGGCCGAGCGCGATCAGGTCAAGGCGCAGCTCTCCCAGCAGCTCCAGCAGGCCAACGCCCGCCTCCAGGAGGCCCAGGGCGCCCTCACGCAGGAGAAGGCCCACTCCAAGAAGGCGGGCGACGAGGCCGGCCAGCGGGTGCAGCGCGCCGAGGCCCGCATCGCCCAGGTGCAGCAGGAGTCGCAGACCAAGCTCGGCGAGATGGAGACACGCCTGAAAGAGGCCCAGAGCCAGCTCGCCACCCGCCAGCGCCGCATCGCCGAGCTCGAGCAGGCCATGGAGGGCGCCAACGCCGCCCGCACCCGCGCCGACAAGGAGCTCCAGGCGAAGATCGCCGGCGCCGAGCAGAAGGCCACCGACGCCACCGCCAAGCTCCAAGCCGCCTTCGCCGAGCGGAAGACGACCGAGGCCTCGCACCAGAAGTCCCTCGAGGACGCCACCACCAAGCACAAGGCCGAGATCGAGCGCCGCGAGCAGGTCAAGCAGCAGGAGGTCAAGCGGCTCCAGGAGGCGGTGCAGGAGAAGTCCAAGCAGCTCAAGGTCGTCGAGCTCGAGCTGGCCCGGTACAAGAACAAGCCTGCCGGCGCGCCCCCGACCGCCGCCGCGCCCCGCCCCGCCCCGCCGCCCGCCGGCGTACCGGCCACCACGGTGCCCAACGCCTCGCGTCCGTCCAGCGCGGCCTCGCTCTCCCAGCTCGGCGAAGAGTTCGAGGAGGCCACCAAGGTGAACCTGATCCCCGAGGCGGCCCGGCCCGCGCCCGCCGTCGCGCGGCCCACCACGGCTCCGCCAGCCGCCAGGCCTGCCACCCAGCCCGCCCGTCCCCCCGTCGCCATCACCGCGGCGCCCCCCAGGAAGGCCCCCCCGCCGGATGAGCGCACCGTCGTGGGCCAGCTCCCCAAGGACGACGACACCGACTTCACCAGCATCATCGACAAGCTGGGCGAGTAGCCCCGGACAGGTGAGGTGAGGTAGGAGGTCGCCCCCCAGACGGGCCGTCTTCCGGGAGCGTCACCGCATGCGTCGTTCGATTCCTCTCGTCGCCCTCCTCCTTGCCGCTGCCGCGTGCGATCGCGTGCGCCCCCTGCCGCCACCCAGCGATGCGGGACCGGCCTGCGAAGCCAATGAGCGCCTGGTGAACGGCCAGTGCCGCTTCGTGTGTCAGCGCGACGGCGATTGCGCGGTCGGTCAGCGCTGCAACCTGCTGTCGGGGACCTGCGAGCCGAAACCACCGGAGCCCGATGCGTCCGTCTTCGTGCCGTGCACCGAGGGCGCGCGCCGCTGCAGCGTCGACAGCCGAGGGGTCGAGCTGTGTGGGGCCGATGGCCGCTTCGCCCTCGAGATGGCCTGCCCCTCGCCCGACGGGTTCTGCGCCAACGAGCGGTGCCTCGCCTGCCGGCCCAACGCCACCAGGTGCGGTGCCAACCCCATGGCCGTCGAGGTGTGCGAGCAGGATGGATCGGGCTTCCGCGCGGTGACGTGCGCCGCCGGCGCCACCTGTCAGATGGGCGAGTGCCGTGAGTGCACTGCCGGCGAGCGCCGCTGTTCGCCCGACGGCCGGGCCGTGCAGGAGTGCCAGCGCCGCACGCAGCTCAACCTGTCCACCACCTGGGTGAACGTCGGCGACAACTTCGACGGCACCTGCATCACCCAGCAGTGCATGGGTACCGGCATGGCCTCGGCCTGCGTGACGCCCCAGTGCATTCCCGGCTCGTCGCAATGCATGTCTTCGGCGATCCAACAGCGCTGCAACGCCACTGGCCGCTGGGAGAACACCACCTGCACCACCGTGCCGGGCCTGGGCCCCACCGCCGAGTGTCAGAACGGCGCGTGCGTCGACGAGTGCGCCGACGCGGTTCGCGAGCGCAGCTACTTCGGCTGCGAGTACTGGACGGCGGTGATGGACAACGTGCACTCGGCGTCCCTCTTCAAGGGCGGCGTCACCTCGGGCCAGGGCGCGCTCACCCAGGTCTCGGAGTTCGCCTTCGTCGTCACCAACCGCTCGTCGCTGCCCGCCACGGTGACGGTGAGCCGGTGGTTCAACAACGCCATTCAGACGCTGCCGCCGGTCACCGTTCCCGGCCGGCTCGATCCCACCACCCGGGGCCTCGCCGTCATCCGCTTGCCCTGGCAGTCGCTGGGCGCCGCGGCCGACGTGGACTCCACCAGCGGCCTGCGGCGCTTTGCCTACAAGCTCGTCTCGAACCGGCCGATCTCGGTCTACCAGTTCAACCCCCTCGCCGCGTTCCGCGACTCCGGCACCTGCACCACCGCGAGCCAGTGCACCGCCGCGCAGGCCCCGCAGTGCATCAACGGTACCTGTCGGTACTTCTCGTACACGAACGACGCGTCGCTCCTGTTGCCGGCGCACATCTTCGGGACCAGCTACGTGGGGCTATCCTCCGAGCACGTCATTCAGCGGCAGGGCCGGAACGATCCCAACGGCATGGCCCAGACGTTCTTCAACGGCCAGCTCGTGGTGGTGGCGAAGGAGCCCAACACCCAGGTGACGGTGCGCTCGACGGCCCGCACGCTGCCGGGACCGAACGTGCCCGCCCTCAACGCCGGCCAGACCCAGACCTTCACCCTCAACGACTACGACGTACTGCAGCTCGCCACCGATACGCCCAACGCCACGCCCGCCTCGATCAACCTCGAGTGTGGCCAGAACCGGTTCGAGGTCGGCAGCACGAACTGCTCCTACGCGGCGAACTGCAGCACCTCGATCCTCTGCGGCATCACGGCGCCGTGCTGCTGCACCTCGCAGGTGTGCCGCATCGACAACGATCTCACCGGCTCGGTCATCACCTCGGACAAGCCGATCGCCGTCTTCGGCGGAGCCGCCTGCACCACGCGCGGCTTCGGCGACGTCGCGTGCGATCACCTCGAGGAGCAGCTGTTCCCCTTCGTCACCTGGGGCCGCAACTTCGTCGCGTCTCGCACCGCGCCGCTGCGGCTGGTGGACAACACCTTCGCGACGCCCGTCAACGCCGGGCCGGACTACTACAAGATCGTCGCTGGCTGCCCCGCGAGCCAGTGCCCGAACGGCACGCTGCTCACGTTGACGCCTCCGCCAGCCGCTGGTGACGTGCTCTCGCCCAACCGCTGCCTCTCTGGCTCCCTGTCGGCCAACACCTGCCGGCTCGCGGGCGGCGCCTTCGTCGAGTTCCGCTCGCGCACCAGCTTCACCATCACCGGCGACCAGCCGATTCAGGTGGCGCAGATCTTCTCGAGCCAGAGCGCCACGGCCGGCTCCGGGCTCCAGGCACCGAACCAGGGCGATCCCTCCCTCGTCCTCTTGCCGCCCATCGAGCAGTGGCGCAGCCAGTACACCGTGCTGACCGCGCCGGGCATTCGCGACAACTACCTGGGCATCGTCATCGACTCGAGCCGCGTGCTCGAGGTGCGCGTGAACGGAACGGCGGTGCCCACGACGAACTTCGCGGCCGTCGGCACGTCCCCCTTCCGCGTCGCCAACGTGGCGGTGCCCGTCGGGACCCACACGGTGCTGGTGGTGCCACGCCCCGGCCAGATGACCCTGCCCGGCGCCGGCGTCACCGTGTACGGCTTCGACAACTTCGTAAGCTACGGGTACACCGGCGGGCTCGATTTGACGACGATCGTCACCGGCATCAACCCCGGCGGGTGATCGTCACGGCCGCGCTTCGTCTCCCTGCGGCCACGGCCCTGGCCACAGCTCGCCGCCCCACATGCATGGGCACAGCGTGTCGCTTGCCCCAGACCAGTCGCCAGGGATTCGCCCACCCATTGGAGACCATCGAGCCCCCAGCGGTCACCCTCGACTCCAGGCCCCGTTGGGAAGAGCGACTCAGGGAATCGACACGCTGACCGCCCGGCCGCCTTCCTGATCACCTTGCGGCCCGAAGCCCTCGGTGAAGACGCCCCAGAAGCTGAGCTGCGAGTCGCCCGTGAAAGCGGTGAACGTCGGGCGCACGCTGCCGCCCCGGGGATCGAGCACGCGAATATCGGACAGCCGTCGCGCCGGCCGCTTGAACCAGCCGCGCACGTTGCCGGCGGGAGAGGGCTCCTCGAAGTCGAACGGCACCGCGTAGAATTTGAAGTCATTGCCCTGCCCCGACATGCGCGGCCCGGCCACCAGCGACAGCCACACCTTGCCGTTGGGGAGCGACGCAAACACCGGCGAGAACGCGTCGAGCTGCCGCCCACCGAACATCGGATCGGGGAAGAGGAGGCGGGTCTGCCCGTCGGTGTCGACCTGGAAGACGTTCAGGTCCGAGCCCGTCACCCAGCGCCGCTGCATCGAATTCCAGAGCGTCACCTGCACGGTCGAGAGCTGCTCCATGCCGGGAAGAAGGGACGTGTACGCCGCGATCGCCCGCTTGGTCTTCGGGTCGATGGTGACGGTCGCGTGGTCCTGCGGGAGCGGGTTGCCGAACGGCGGCACGCCCGTGAAGGTGAGCAGCTGCGGCGAGTTGAACGCGCCCGTGGGGCCGTCGCGGAACACGCCGTACACCTCGGGGTCGGTGAGGCCGCCCGAGAGCGTGCGGGTCGCCGTGAAGACGATGTGGACGAGGCTGTCCGAGGGCAGCGTGGCGATGGAGGGCCGCAGCGGGTTGACCGCGTTGCCCGCGTCGGGCGGCGAGGAGACCATCGCGACCTGGCCGGGATCCTCGACGGTGATGACGGGCATCCCGCTCATCATGCCAGCCGTGATGGTGCGAGCGACGAGGCGGTCGTCTTCGACGGTGACCATGAGCGCCCCGCCGTTGCGCCAGGGCGCGATGTCACAGTCCGAGATGATCGACGAGAGGCCGCCGTCGTCGAGGAGCGGCGGCTCGATGGTGGTGGCGATCTCACCCCAGCTGCGGCCGTCGTCGAGCGACCGGCGCACACGCACGCCGCGCCCGACGATGTAACAGGCGAAGATCGTTCGGCTCTCGGCGTTGTAGGCGATGCGCGCGCGGCCTCCGACGGTGTCGAGGAGCGAGGCGGTGGCGCTGTCGTCGATGAAGTCCTTGCCGCGGCGGAAGCTGGCGTGACCGATGAGCTGGCCTTCCTGCTCGAGCACCACGAAGGCGCGCGCGGAGTCGATGGCCACCACGTCACCGCGGCGACCCGGGAAGCCACCGAGGTAGACCGGCGCCGAAGGGCCGAAGGAGCCCGAGATCGTGACCGGGTCGTTCGAGAGCATCGGCAGCGGGGTCTCGCTGACCATCATCATGCCCATGCCGGCGTCGAACACGGTGCCGCCGTCGAACGCGGTGCGCAGACACGTTCCGGCAGGTGAGCATTGATACTGCACGGGGCAGGTGTCGGCGCCGCCGGGCTGGCAGGTCTGCACGCGGCACTGTCCGAGGTCGCACACGCGATCGGTCGGGCAGTCGACCGGCACCCGGCAGCGCATGCCACCGTCTCCAGCCGTCATCATGCCGCCGCCGGCATCGGCGAGGCCGAAGGCCACGTTGCCCGTGGCGGTCTCTCCGATGAGGAACCAGCGCCGGAACACGCGGCCGCCGTCGGGGAGCCCCGCGTCGTCGACCAGGAGCTCACGACGGGACACCAGGTCGAGGAAGAACGGCTCGGCGCGAACCCCACCATCGGCGATCGCGATGAAGGCCCACTTCGCGACGTTGCCGGTGCCCTGCAGGGGCTGCCACGCGAGCGCGAACGTCGTCTCGTCGGCCACCGCGACGAGCTCGAGCGCCGAGCCTCCGTCCGAGATGGGCTGCGGGCCGGCGTCCACCACGCCCGCGTCGAACAAGCCGCTCGGATCGGGCAGCACGCCCCGGAACGCGTCGCGACAGGCCTGCGAGACGCCCATGAGCCGCATCACGCAGCCGGTGCGGGCGCCCACCCAGGCCTGCTTCGAGCCGTCCTCACAGATGGGGAGCTTCTCGGCGCAGGTCAGCACGTCTTGCAGGAGCGTGCGGTCCTGGGCCGAGCAGGCGTTCGCCGCGGCCGTGCATGAGGACTGGTCACCGAAGAGGTTGCCCGACGGAATGCCCGTGCAGTTGCCGAGGCGGGTCGACTGATCGACCTCGGCGTTCTTCTGGCAGACCTGCGCGGCGGTGGGTCCCGCAGGACCGCAGCCCGACACGAGGGCGATGGCGAAGACCGCCAGGGTGGATCGGAAGAGCATCGTCATGTCGTTCCCGCCGAAAAAGGGGTGAACCTGCTCGAGCAGGCCCCGGCCAGTCATGGGACGGCAATACTCAAGGCGCCGGTCTGTGGCCAGCAGAACACCCGCTGATTCACCAGAGGGCGCGGGTTTCGCGGACGACGTCGGCCCAGCGAACGGTGGCGACGGCGCGGGCGAGGCGCTGGCCCTTCTGGCCCTGCTCGACCCGCATCTGGTGGGCCACGAGCCGGGCGAGGACGAAGGCCGCGGCGATGAGCAGCCCACCCGGCACCAGCACCATCACCACCACCCCCAGCGCCTTCGTCGCAGCCACCATGGTCGTCACACCCCGTCGAATCCGACCGAGTGCGACTGCACCCAGCGTGCCCTGCCGGACGCGGGTCGAAGCCGTTGGATTCACGACGGGGTGCATGGAGGACTCTTCGTTCGGGCGCGGTATTTCCTGACGCGGTGGGGCGCTGCTGCCACGGCATTCGTGTCAGGGATTCGCTAAGGACCCCGCACATGACGAACGGGTTCGAGTCGGTCGAACAGGCCGGTGTGCGGTTGGAGGCCGTGGGCTACTTGCCGTCGAAGGCGATCTCGACGGTGGCTTTCCTGATGGATCGGCTCGAGAAGCCGGTGCTGATTGAGGGACCGGCGGGGGTCGGGAAGACGGAGTTTGCGCGAGCGCTGTCCCTGGCGCTGGGCCGCAAGCTGGTGCGGCTGCAGTGCTACGAGGGGCTCGACGAGGCGAAGGCGCTCTACGAGTGGGAGTACGCCAAGCAGCTCCTCTATACCCAGCTGCTCAAGGACAAGATCGGCGAGCTGATGACGGGCGCGGGATCGATCAAGGAGGCGGCGGATCGGGTCGCGCAGAGCGACAGCGTCTTCTTCAGCGAGCGCTTCCTGTTGCCCAGGCCGATCCTCCAGGCGCTGATGGACGAATCGCCCTGTGTTCTGCTGATCGACGAGATCGACAAGGCCGACCCGGAGTTCGAGGCCTTCCTCCTCGAAGTGCTGGCGGAGAACGCGGTGACAGTGCCAGAGCTGGGGACGATCCGCGCGCGCCACATTCCGCGGGTGGTGCTGACGTCGAACAACGCGCGGGAGCTCTCCGATGCGCTCAAGCGCCGGTGCTTGCACCTGGCGATCGACTACCCGGCGAAGGAGCGCGAGCTGGCGATCGTCCGGCGGCGGCTCCCGGGTGTGTCGGAGGCGCTGGCGGTGGCCGTGGTGAACGCAGTGAGCAGGCTGCGGGCGCTGGAGCTGAAGAAAGCCCCGTCGATCTCCGAGACGCTCGACTGGGTGCAGGCGCTGGCGCTGCTCAACGCCGACTCGCTCACGCCCGAGCTGTTGAGCCAGACGCTGAACCTCGTCCTCAAGCACGAGACCGACGTGGACAAGGCAAAGGCGAACCTGCACGCGCTCACACAGGCCTGACCCCGTCGCCTGCAGAGCGCCTTGTGCTATCTCCTCCCACATGAGCGCACGGGCATTCCTGGTGGGGCTGGCGATCGGCAGCATGGCGGCCATGACGCCGGCCTGTGGCACCACGACAAAGCGGTGCCTGCGGTCGAACTGCGCGGGCTGCTGCGACGCGAACGACGAGTGCCAGCTGGGGACGCAGGCGTTCGCCTGCGGCACGGACGGGCGCATGTGTTCGACGTGTCAGATGGGGCAGACGTGCGGGAACGGCGTGTGTGTCGGTGGCGCGGGCGGCGGCGCGGCGATGGATGGCGGCGGTACGGGCGGAGGCGCGGCGGGCGGCATGCCCCTGTGCGCCAACTGTAACGGGTGCTGCGACACCAACGGCGCGTGTCGCGGCGGCAACACGGCGACCGCCTGCGGTTTCAGCGGCCGGGCGTGCCAGAACTGTCAGGCACAGGGACAGGCGTGCAGCACGATGGGCACCTGCATCACGTTCACCTGCCCGGGGTGCGTGCTTGACGGCGGCCAGTGCGCGCCGGGCAACTCGAACCTCGCGTGTGGCTCGGATGCCGGGGTGTGCCTGCAGTGCGGAACGAACCAGAACTGCTTCAACGGGCAGTGTGTGACGGCTGCCACGTGTGGCCCGGCGAATTGCAATGGCTGCTGTGACGGCAACCTGTGCGTGACCGTGCCGTCCGCAGCGAAGTGCGGCAGCGGCGGCAACGCGTGTTCGGCCTGCAGCGGCGCCCAGCAATGCCAGGCTGGCAGTTGTGTCTCGGGGGCGGGTGGCGGGAGCGCCGGCGGCAGCGCATCAGGCGGAGGCGCGGGAGGCGGCTCGACGACCAGCTGCACCCTGTGCATCCAGGGCTGTTGCGACGCGCAGGGCGTCTGCCAAATGGGTGAGTCGCGCACCGTCTGTGGCTCGGCGGGCGAGGCATGCCGGAGTTGCTCCGGCATCAGCGGTTGCCTCCCGGTACCCCTCATCCCGATCGGCGGGTTCTGCGGCCCCTGACCTGGCTTCACGTCGTCCAGAAGGCCAGCGCGATCAGACACACCGCGGTGGTGTGCGCGTGCTCGCGGAGGCCGTCACCCTCGTCTTCCTTGAACGACCCGTCCTCCCGCTGGGTGGCGGCGATGGCCTCGAGGAGCTCGGCGTCGACCGCTCGCCTGCCCGCCTGAAGGCAGAACACCATCTCGGCCGCTGAGTCGATCTGCCCCATCACGATCCGGAACCGAACTGTCCGCGCGAGCTCGTCAAGCGCCCCCTCGGCCCCATCGGTCTCCAGCGGATCGCGCAGGTAGCAGGTCCACAGCAGCACCTGGTGGGTCCGCCAGTACGCGCGCTCGTCGTCACCCAGGTCGACCGGCTCCGGCACCGAGACCTCGAGGCCGATCGCCTGCGCGAGCTCGCCCACGAGCCACCCGGCCAGGGTCGACTCGGCGGTGACCCGGTCGATCGCCCGCTGCACGTCAGCCTGGGGCAACGGGAGGAAGGGCAACCCGTACAGGGCCCGGAAGTACGGGGCGTCGAGCCGCGCCATCACGGTCTCCCAGCCGAGCGACTCGGGGAAGTCCGACGGCACGGTCGAAAGGCGCTCCAGGGCTGCGTCGAGCGCTGGCGACAACGCGTGGGCCTCGAAGAACGCCGGCGCGTGCGCGGACAGACAGTGCAGCGTGACCGCGCGATCGGCGGCGTGCCACTCCTCGGCGGTGTCGGTGAGCCGGAGGAACGCCTCGAGCGCCCGATCCGCCGCGGTCACTTCCGCTTCTCGAAGAACGAGACGAGCGACGGGCGATGCCGCGCGCGCCAGGCCAGGCAGAGATCGATGTTCTCCATGGCCAGGGCGAAGTTGCGAGGGCCGCCGAGGTACTTCGTGGAGCGCCCGTCGAAGAAGGCCTTCGCGGCGTCACGCTCCGAGGTTTCGCAGATGCCGGCCGCCAGCCACACGAGCCCCGCCCCGCCGTCCTTGGGGAGCCGGGTGATGATCGGCTCCCAGTGCTCCTTCACGAAGCCGAGCGCGAGATCGCGGGTGCGGAAATCATCTGCCGCGCCCCACACGAGCCGCATCACCTCGCGGGTGTCGAAGGTGTCGGTCAACACGAGGGGGAGCTGCGACGACACCACCGAGCGGTCGGAGAACGCCGAGAGCGCGCCCAACAACCGGCCGCGGTCGGCGCGATCCTTCTCCTGCTTCGCCGCCGTCAGGAGCTTCGCATGCAGCACCGCGTCGCCCGAGTCGCCCGCGAGCCCCAGCACCACGTCCACCACGTCGGGGTGCATGGCCTTGCGGTCGGTCACCCACCGCTGAGCGAGCCGCCGGGACTCGGCGAGGACCTTCGGATCCTTCCCGACGTAGCCCAGGGTGGCGAGCAAGCTGGGCCGAACGAGACGCGTGTCTTCGTCCTCCTTCGGCCTGGGCGCCCACCCAAGGGCCTCGAGCTTCTTCGAGAACAGGGCACGCACGAAGGCCTCCTGCTTCGGCCGAAGCGCCTCGGGGAGCGTGTCGCCGCTGCCATACGAAGCCAGCCCCAGCGCCGCGCCCAGCACGTGCCGGTTCGACTCCTTCGACGCGGTCTCCGCCAGCGACAGCGCAGCCGCGGCGTCGAGATCGCCCGATCGAATGAGCGAGGACACGTCGCCAATCACCCCCACCCGCTCGGGGATCGAGAGCTTCGTGCCAGCCTTCGTCAGCACGTCGTTGAGCGACAGTGGGCCGGTGAGGCTCGCCCGGTAGTAGCCATCGAAGCGATCGTTCGGGAGGACCCAGTCGGGGCACGCCTTCGCGCCGGTGAGCTCGAGCGTTCCGGTGGCGGCCTCGAGCACGGTACACGCTCGGGACTCCTTGCCCTTCTCGGCCCACCGCACGCACACCGGCAACCGCCACTGCCGCGCGGCGTCTGCCGTCGACCCCACCGGGAGCGACCGTTTCTGCGCCATCGCCATCTCCGGCGGCCGGCCCTTCTCGCAGCTCAGCGCGAAGGTGATGACCGGGGCTCCTGGCTGGTCCAGGAAGGTCTTGAACGCGGGCGCCACGTCCCGCCCGGCGGCCGCGGAGATCGCCGACAAGAAGTCGTCCGCCGTGGCGTTGCCCCAGGCGTGCTTCGCCAGGTACGCGCGCACGCCCTTCTGGAACGTCTCGCGGCCCACGAAGGTCTCGAACATGCCGATGACGGACGCGCCCTTGCCGTAGGTGATGCCATCGAAGGCGTTGGCGATGTCGTCATTGCTGCGAATCGGCTGGCGGATCTGCCGGGCGTTGGCGAGCGCGTCGGCCGCCAGCGCACCGTTGCGTCGGCCGACCTGCTGCACGTCGATGCCCCACGTCGGCTGCCACGTCTCGAGGATGCGCGGCGTCATCCACGTCGCGAAGGCCTCGTTGAGCCAGAGGTCGTCCCACCAGGCCATGGTGACGAGATCGCCGAACCACTGGTGCGCCAGCTCGTGGGTGCAGACGCCCGCAAAGCTCCGCTGGCGGGACGGCGTGTCGGCTTCCGCGCGCGCGAGGATGAGCTGGTGGCCGTAGGTGACGAGGCCCGGGTTCTCCATGGCGCCGGTCGCGACCGGCAGGGCGATCTGATCGAGCTTCTCGTACGGGTACGGCGAGCCGAAGTACGCCTCGAGCTGCTCGAGGATGGGGCCGGTCGTCTGCGCGGCGTAGGCGGCCTCTGCGGCCTTGCCCTTCGGCGTGATGATGCGCACCGGCGTCTTCTTCTGGCCGTGGGTGCCGCCATCGACGAACTCGAACGGCCCCACCGCGACGGCGACGAGGTAGCTGGGCATGGGCGGCGACTTCGCGAAGCGCACGCGCTCGAGGCCCCCGGCGACGGGCTCCCGGGAGACCTGCGGGGAGTTCGCGAGCGCGACATGGCCGGGCTTCACCACGAGGCTCAGCTCCCAGGGCACCTTGAAGCCGGGCTCATCGAAGTGCGGGAACGCACGGCGGGCGTCGATGGGCTCGAAGCTCGTGTAGGCGTACCACTCGTCGCCTTCTTTCAACTGGAACAGCCCATCGCTGTCCTTGCGCGAGAGCACGCCCGAGAAGGTCACCGTGAGCGCGCCAGGGCCCGGCGTCAGCGGACCGGCCTGCGGGACGAGGGCCGCGAAGTGTTCGTCGACGAGGCGCGGCGTGAGCGTGGTGGAGCCGGTGCCGCGCGTGAGCGTCGCGGCCGTGAGCTCGAGATCGGTGGCGTTGAGCCACAGCACGTCGAGCGGCTTCGTGACCTCGAGATCGATGGTGATGACGCCGGAGAAGCGGTCTTGTCCTGGGAGGACGGTCAGCTCCAACTGGTAGCCGCGGGGCCTGGCGCCATCGGGCAGGCGCAGGCCGGGCGAGACGAGCTTCGGCTCCGCGCGGGCGGCAGGCGCGGGCGTCGGAGCGGGCGTGGCAGTCGCGGGCGCGGGCGCGGAGGTTCGGGGCGCGGCGCAGGCGGCGAGGACGAGCAGGAGCGGAAGGAGGCGCATGGGCGGGTTGGTTCCTAGCCCGGACCGCGCCGACTGGCGCACCATGTCGTGCAGCCGCCTCGCCGGCTGGTCGAACATCAGCCTCGCCCTCACGTCGCCCTTCATGTCGCCCGTCTCGTTCCTCGACCGGCTCGCGACCTCTTTCCACCTGGGTCGCGCGGACTGAGGGCTCCTCTTCGTCGTCGTGGAGTCTTCGGAAGGCTCCGCGCGGGCCGTCGTCCACAACCCCTCGGCGGTGCCCGGCGCCTTCGTCGCGGGCCTCATCGAAATCGCCCTCGAGCGCCTCGGCCGTCGCGGGCGCGTCGAGGTTCACCAGACGTCGGCGACCGACTCCGAGCTGCTGGTGCGATGGGACGTCACTTCACCCAGGTGACGCGGACGGGCGCGGTGGGCGTTGGGGGTGGCGGCGGCGGCAGCTCGAGACTCCGGTCGTTCGCGCGGCTCGCGTCGGGGATGAAGAAGAACGTCGCGCTCTGGCTCGTGGAGGAGAACATGCGCCGCAGGGTGGCCCAGCCAGCCGATCTCGCAAGTTTTTGGAATTACTGAGAAATTCCAGATCTGGAGCCAACTCTAAACCCTCGTGTCCTCGCTGGTTTCGGCGGGTCTTCTGATCCAGCTGGATCAGGCCGGTTCGCACAGGCCCCACTGTCGAAGCAGCCAGACTCGCCCCGCCTGAGTGGCGGAGAACCTGCATCGCGGGCATCGGAATCGGGTGACATGGCTCCAGGCGCAGCAGGCCCGCAGGCGCCGCCAAGGACGACAAGCGTTGCCAGGAGAGAACGCATGACCGAACGGACAGGGGCCAGGCCCGAAGTGGCGCATCGGCAGCCGCTGATTCGTCTGAGGTGGCTCGTTCTCGTGTAGAGGCGATGAGCGGCGACGCCTAAATCGCGCAGAGCAGCTTGATGCCGATGCCCTGATCGTCAGCGCGGCGCCGGCACTGCCCGCCGAAGCGGATCCGCGTGGTGCTGGTGCCGTCGACCGGGGTGACGCTCTCGAGCCCGCCGTTGGTCTGGGTGCAGTTCACGACCGAGTTGTCTTTGCGCATGATCGAGAACTGCAGCATGCGCGGATCGGGCGCGTTCTTGACCTCGATCTGCTGACTCACCGACGCGAGCTCGGCGATGGTGATGAGCGTCTGCCTGAACGAGTCGCGGCAGATCGAGTCGAGGTTGGTGAGCGTCGGGTCGAACATCTCGGCCATCTGCCGCTGCCGGAAGCCGCCCTGCACCGAGGTGGGACAGTCGAGGTTCTTCACCCGGCCGTTCTCCACCAGCTCCAGCGCCGCCTTGGTCGATCGACCGACGGGCGCGATGGCGGTCCAGATGACCTCCTTGGACAGGTCGTCCGAGTTCTTGAGGTCCCGGGTGAAGAGCCGGTGGTACTCGGTCACCGGCGTGAGGCTCATCGACTGCTGGGTGCAGTCGGCCACCGCAGGGTCGTCGGAGATCCGCACGCGCGAGGGCAGAATGGTCTCGCTGCAGTCATCTTCATCGGTGAGCACGACGATCAGCAGCCGCGCTCCATCGCGCAAGAACCCGCCATTGCCGCCCTCGGAGATCGGTCGCGTGGCGAGATCGCTCAACAGCGCCAGACGCACGGCCTCGAACGGGGTCTCCTGTCCGGAGCCGGCGGTGCCCTGCTGCACGAGCCGGCTGAACTTCGACGCCAGCTCGGGATCGTCACCGGTCAGAATGCGCTGCGACCCGGTGCCGAGCAGCACGCCACCGCCATCTGGATTCGCGTCTGGTACCGGCTGCAACCGACCGGATTGGTTCGGATATTCGCGATTGAACACGACGCCGTTCTGGGCGGTGTGCTGGTAGACGCTCGTGGTGATCACCCCGATGTTGAAGTCCTGACGCACGCCGCCGGCCTTGCGGATCTCGTCGATGAAGGCGGTGAGCTCGCGGGCGACGGCCTCCTGCTCCTCACGCATCGAGTTCGAGTTGTCGATGACGAAGAGAATGTCGAGCCGCTGGGGCTCGATGAGGGGCGCTTCGGCCTTGCAGGTGCGAGGAATCGTGGTGCCCGCGTTGTCGAGCGGAGACGTCTTGCACCCGAAGCAGCCTTCACAGCTGGCAGCGAGGGCGAGCGCGAGGGCCCAGAGGTGAGCGCGGCGGGATGGGAGCATGGAGTCGTTTGAGGCAGGCAAACTCGACCGAGAGCGCGCATTGTGCCCCGTTGGCGGCCCCCGGTCGAATTCGCGAGGGCAGCCTCCCCATCAGGGGGTCACTTTTCCGCTCGTCACCATTGCTGAAGGGAAAACGATTGCTACCCTTCGCTTACCCGCTGGCGTCGTCGTTCACGAGACCAGCGCCCCTCGACGTTCCGCTCCACGAAAGAAGCAACCACATGTCCGATGACAAGAAGAAGGGAGCCGGCGCGCAGACCATGCCGGCCGCGATGCAGCCTCCGGGCGCCATCAACAAGGACGACATCCCGGCGGTCCTGCCCATCCTCCCCTTGCGCAACTCGGTCTTCTTCCCCGGCGGCGTGTTGCCGCTCGCGGTGGGCCGCCAGAAGACCATCGCCCTCATCAAGGACGCCGTGCGCGACGACCAGGTCATCGGCGTGGTCACCCAGCGCAAGGCCGAAGAGGAAGATCCCGGCGCGTCCGACCTCTACAACATGGGCACCGTCGCCCGCATCGTGAAGCTCCTCAAGATGGGCGAGGACAACTACTCGCTCGTCGTGCAGGGCCTGGCGCGCTTCCGCGTGCTCGAGCTCGTGCAGGAGTCTCCGTACCTCAAGGCCCGCATCGAGCCCGTCGAGGACAAGACGCCCGCCGACAACGTCGAGATCGAGGCGCTCACCATCAACCTCAAGAAGCTCGCGCGTGAAGTGATCGAGATGATGCCGGAGCTGCCCGCCGCGGCCACCGAGCTCGTCGAGTCGATCACCCACCCCGGCCACCTCGCCGACCTCATCGCGGCGAACGTCGACGTGCCCATCGAAGAGAAGCAGGCCGTGCTCGAAACGGTGGACCTCAAGGCCCGCATGAAGCTCGTGCTCGAGCTGCTCAACCGCAAGCGCGAGATCCTGAAACTCTCGAACAAGATCGACTCCGCCGTGAAGGGCGAGATGTCGAAGACCCAGCGCGAGTACTACCTGCGCCAGCAGCTCAAGGCGATCAAGGAAGAGCTCGGCGAGATGGGCGAGGACGAGGAGGAGCTCGACGAGCTGGCGACGCGGCTGAAGAACGCGCAGCTGCCGCCCGAGGTCGAGAAGGTCGCCAACAAGGAGCTCAACCGCCTCAAGACGATCCCCGCGGCCTCGAGCGAGTACACGGTGGCCCGCACCTACCTCGATTGGATCGCCGATCTGCCGTGGAACAAGATGACCGAGGACAACCTCGACATCGAGAACGCGCGCAAGCAGCTCGAGAACGACCACTACGGCATCGAGCGCGTGAAGAAACGCATGCTCGAGTACCTCGCGGTGCGGAAGCTCAAGAACGACATGAAGGGTCCCATCCTCTGCCTGGTGGGGCCGCCGGGCGTCGGGAAGACTTCGCTCGGGCAGTCGATCGCCAAGGCCGTCGGCCGCAAGTTCGTGCGTCTGGCGCTCGGTGGCGTGAGGGACGAGGCCGAGGTGCGCGGCCACCGTCGCACCTACGTGGGCGCCCTGCCCGGCCGGTTCATTCAGCAGATGAAGAAGGCCGGCACGCGCAACCCGCTCATGCTCCTGGACGAGATCGACAAGCTCGGCTCGGACTTCCGCGGTGACCCGTCGGCGGCGCTCCTCGAGGTGCTCGACCCCGAGCAGAACCACACCTTCTCGGATCACTACCTCGACGTGCCGTTCGATCTGTCGAAGGTGATGTTCATCGCGACCGCCAACCGCCTCGACACCATTCCGCCGCCGCTGCGCGACCGCATGGAGATCATCGAGATGAGCTCGTACACGTTCATCGAGAAGGAGCACATCGCGCGCAACCACCTGATCCCCAAGCAGGTGAAGGATCACGGCATCACGATGGATCACTTCGAGCTGACGAAGGACGGGCTCGACAAGGTGATCACCAGCTACGCGATCGAGCCGGGTGTTCGAAACCTGGAGCGTCGCATCGCCGAACTGGCCCGCGCGGTCGCGGTCGAAGTGGCCTCGGGCAAGACCGACAAGCAGGTGCTCGACGCCACGAAGGTCGAGACGGCGCTGGGGCCCAAGCGGCACGAGCTCAACGTCGCCGAGCGCACCTCGCAGCAGGGCGTCTCGGTCGGCCTGTATTACACGCCGCTCGGCTTCGGAGACATCCTCTTCATCGAGGCCACCAAGATGTCGGGCAAGGGGACCATCACCCTGACCGGCCAGCTTGGCGACGTGATGAAGGAGTCGGCCACCACCGCGTTCTCGTGGCTGCGCGCCAACGCCGAGCGCATGGGCCTGACGGCGGCCTCGTTCGAGAAGGTGGACATGCACCTCCACTTCCCCGACGGCGCCACTCCGAAGGACGGCCCCTCGGCCGGCATCGCGATCATCTCGGCCATGTCGTCGCTGTTCACTGGCATTCCGGTGCGGAGCGACACGGCGATGACCGGAGAGATCACCCTGCGCGGCATCGTCGGCCCGGTCGGCGGCATTCGCGAGAAGGTGCTCGGCGCTCACCGCGCGGGCATCAAGCGGGTGGTGATGTGCGAGAAGAACAAGAAGGACCTCATCGACGTTCCCGAGGTCGTTCGCGACGAGCTGCAGTTCTTCTTCGTCTCGAAGATCGACGAGGTGCTCGACACCGTGCTCGAGAAGTCGCCCTTCGCGGCGGCGCCCCCGAAGCCGGTCGAGCCGGCGAACCCCGAAGTCCGGGCCTGACGTCGACAAAGGCTCGCTCGAGTCACCTGACGCCGGCCTCTTCCGTTCGAAGGGGCCGGCGTCGTCCTTTGACAGGGCTGAACGTGGCGCTTGCGCTCGCCCTTCCACCGGCAGGTGCTCGGCCCCCACGAGATGGAGCGCGACTACGCTCTGGTGGGCGGCAACATCTTCCACGGGGAGCTGTCGCTGTCGCAGCTGTTCCACACGCGGCCCGCGGTGGGGTTCGCCGACTTCCGCACGCCGGTGCGCGAGCTGTACCACGCGTCGTCGGCCACGCACGGAGGTGGCGGCGTCACGGGGATCCCGGCGATGCAGGTGGTGCGGGCCATCGTGGACGATCGCTCAAAGCAGTAGCACGTTTGTGCTACAACTGGTCGTCATGACCACGACGATCCGCCTCGACAAGGAACTCCGGGCTCGCATCGCGACGTGCGCCGACCGGGAGGGCAAGTCTGCGCACGCCTTCATGTTGGAGGCGATCGAGCGCTCGGTCGAAGCCCTCGAACACGACGCGCGCATGCGGCGGGAGGGCCTGGCGCGTCTGGAGCGCATGAAACGAACGGGCGAGGTCATCGAGTGGAGCGAGATGTCGCGGTGGCTCGAAGCCAAGGCACGGAAGAAGAGCGCCCGAGCCCCGAGGACCCTCAAGAGGGACCGCTGATACTGTGGCGACGATCCAGTTCGCCCCCGAGGTGGTCTCAGACTTCACCCGCATTCTCGACCACCTCGAGCGTCATCATGCCGAGGAGCGCCTGGAGCGGATCGAGTTGATTCGTGACGCCATCGGCGTGCTCGCCGGAAGTCCGATGATCGGTCGGCCCTCCGATGACGGGCTCCGAGAGTTGGTCATCGGGCGGGGCTCGCGCGGCTACATCGCGCTCTATGAGGATGACGAGGGCCTCGATCTGGTCCGAGTCGTTCGTGTCTGGCACCAGCGGGAGCGCCGGGGCTAGGACAGCGACGAGATCTCGGTGCTGACGGTCTCCCACCGGGCGAGCGCCTGCTCCAGCTCCTCCGCGGCCTCGCGGTGCGCGGCGTACACGGGCCCCGAGGCCCCATAGTCCTTCGCGAACTCCGCGTCCGCGAGCTGCACCTCACGCGCCTTCTGTTCCGTCTCGAGCTGGGCGATGCGGGCCTCGAGCTTCTCGAGCTCCCGCTTCAGCGGGGTCAGCCGCCGGCTGCGCTCCTGTCGGGCCTCGGCTTCCTGTCGCTTTCGCTCCTTGTCGGTCGAGGCCTTCCCCGGCGCGCCCGAGCGGTGGGGCCCGTCCCCGGACTCCTCCCGATCCTTCGCCTCCGCGTCGAGCCGGGCGAGGTACTCCGCCATCGAGCCCATGAAGGGCAACAGCTTGCGATCGCGCACGTCCCAGATGTGCGTCGCCAACCCGTCGAGGAACGAACGGTTGTGCGAGACGAACAGCAACGTGCCGTCGTAGTCCTCGAGCGCCTCGATGAGCGCCTCGGCGGAGTCGAGATCGAGGTGGTTGGTCGGCTCGTCCATCACCAGGAAGTTGGCGGGCTTGACGAGCAGCCGCGCCAGCGCCACCCGCGCCCGCTCACCACCCGAGAGCACACCGATCTTCTTGTCGACGTCGTCCCCGGAGAAGAGGAACGCCCCCAGTACGCTGCGCACCCAGGCCTGCGGCTTGTCAGGCACCAGCGTCATGATCTCGTCGAGGATCGTCCGCGTGCGATCGAGCGTGTCGGCGTGGTGCTGCGCGTAGTACCCGAGCTGCACGTTGTGGCCGAGGGTGATCGAGCCCGCGTCAGGCGTCAGCTCGCCGGTGATCAACTTGAGCAGCGTCGTCTTCCCGGCCCCGTTGAGCCCCGTCACCGCCACCCGCTGGCCCCGCAGCAGCCGCGCGTCGAGGCCGTCGTACACGACGTGATCGCCGAAGGCCTTGGTGAGCCCCGACACCGTCACCACGTCACGGCCGGGCGGCGTGGTGGCCGGGAAGGAGAAGCCGACGGTGGCGCGCTCGCGGTGCACCTCGACGCGCTCCATCTTCTCGAGCTGCTTCATCTTCGACTGCGCCTGCGAGGCCTTGCTCGCCTTGGCGCGGAACCGGTCGACGAAGGCCTGCAGCTGCGCCCGCTTGGCTTCGAGCTTCTGGGCGCTGGCGAGCAAGCGTTCGGCCTCCTCCGCGCGCAGCCGCCGGTAGTCCTCGTAGTTCCCGGTCCACATGCGCACGCCCTCGACCTCGAGGGACACCACGCGGTTCACCTGTCGGTTGAGGAACTCGCGATCGTGGCTGATGAGCACCATCGCCTTGCGCGAGCGCTTCAAGAACCCGTCGAACCAGGCCAGCGTCGGCAGATCGAGGTGGTTGGTGGGCTCGTCGAGGAGGAGCAGATCGGGATCCTGCAGCAAGAGCCCCGCCAGCGCCGCGCGCATGCGCCAGCCGCCCGAGAACTGCGTCGTCGGCTTCTCGAGCTCCGCAAGCCCGAAGCCCAGCCCCAGGAGGATCCGCTCGGCGCGGTGGCGCCCGTAGTGCTCGTCGAAGTGATCCCGCTCTTCGTGGAGGTCCGCCAGCGTCGCCGCGAGCTCGAGCTGTTCGGCCTCGTCGGTGGCCGCCGTGAGGAGCTGCTCCGTGACGGCCAGCCGTTCGTCGAGGCCATCACGCCCGGGCACGGACGAGAGCACCGCGTCGACGAGCGGCCCGTCAGGCAGGGTCTGGAGCTCCTGCGCGAGGTAGCCGACCCGAGCGTTCCGGCGAAACGTGATGGTGCCGTCGTCGGGCGTCACGCGGCCCGTGAGGATCTTCAGCAGCGTGGACTTGCCCGTGCCGTTGGCGCCCACGAGCCCGATCCGATCGGTCGGCCCAATGGTGAGCGAGGCGCTCTCGAAGAGGGCCTTCTTGCCGTAGGACAGCGAGAGGTTCTGGACGATGACGAGGCTCACGGGCGGCGGCTCGATAGCACGGTGACCGATGACAGAACGACACGTCTTGAAGTGACGCACCGTGCTCGGCTAGGGGCCCTGCTGTCGCCTTCGGCCGGGGGCGCAACCGTCTGGGGGCAGCTCGTGACGAAGGTGCACTCGTATTTCATCACCGTGGCGTTGACGATCGCGGCGGTGGGGCTGTTCGCCTGCCCGACACGACCACGGTGCAGCGCCGCGAGCTGCAATGGCTGCTGCAGTGACCAGGGGCAGTGCCTGCCAGGCTCCGGCCAGAACGCCTGTGGCCGCGGCGGAAACGCCTGCCGCGCGTGTGGCACCAATGAGTCCTGCGTGGCCACCACGGGCACCTGCCTCGGGGGCATGACGGGAGGAAGCGGAGCCGGCATGACGGGTGGCTCCGGCGGCGGTTCGGGCGGAGGCATGGCCATGGCGGGTGGAATGGCGGGTGGCCGCGCGGGCGGTTCGGCTGGAGGCACCGTCAACCCCGACGACGTCGAGGGCACGTGCGTCCAGAGTTGGTACACAGAGTTCGACGCCGGCACGCGGCCCTGTCAGTTCGGGACCTCCACTCCAACCGCTGTCGTGGTCCTCGATGCCGGGGTGCTGACCATTCCCGCGACCGTTCGCCCGGACAGCAGCTTCACCCTCGCCAACGTTCCCCAGGGGCTCTACTTCCTCCGTGTGGGGACCACCTGGTTCGGCACCACCGAGCGCCGCCTCTCCCTGGACTTCGAGACCCTCGGCCGCGCCGACGGGGCGCTGGCCAGCATGACGACCTCGCTCCAGCTCTCGGTGTCGAACCTCGCGCCGTGGGACGAGCAGTTCCACTTCATCAGCCTCTACAGCCCGGGCGCCGGCGCCACCCTCGAGGCGTTCGACCAGACGACCCCGATGGCGCCGTTCACGGGTCAGACGAACTTCACCTTCAACGTGCCCTACGGCCTGTACTCGCAGCAGCTCTTCACGCCGATGATCGACGCGACGAAGGGCGACGTCTCGTTCGTGACGCAGATGGGGCTCGACCAGGCCTCGGGCGAGTACCGAACCCTCGCGGCGGGGACCTCGAACACCCTGTCCGTGGTCTCCGGTCAGACGAGCACCGCCTCGGTGATGCTCTCGTCGCCGCCGCTCTCCACCACGCCGCTCACCGTCGACCAGACGTCGTTCACCATGTACGCGTCCGACTTCACGCCGGGCACGCCCACGCTCGGCATCGAGTTCAACGCGGGCCCGCGCGCGGTCCACGAGCGGACCAGTGACGGACTGGCCTTCGTCTGGGGCTTCTACCCGCCCATGCCCGCCACTCCGCCGAACCCGGTCTCGTACCCGAACCCCTTCCCGGCGACCTGGGGCACCACGGTGGTGGTGCAGTCGGGCAACCTCGTCTCTCGAACGCTGCCCGGCTCGTTCCAGCCCCGCCGGTACGTCTCGGGCATCAGCGTGTTCCTCCCGATTCAAGCCCTCGCCTCGCCCATCGCGGCCACGCTCAGTCCTCCCACCGCCGCGCGCATCAACGGCATGGACTTCGGGAGCGACCTCACGGCGGCCACGCGAACCCCGACCGTGACCTTCGGCGCCCCGCAGTTGGGCCAGCCGCAGCGCTACCAGCTCCGGGTCGAGCAGTTGACCGTCTCGATGTCGGCGACGCGCGGCCAGGCGATCGCGACGTTCTCGTTGCCGCCGAGCGAGACCTCCTTCACCCTGCCCCCCAACCTCCTCGTGACGGGACAGACCTATGTCTTCGTGCTCTCGGCGAGCCGCGGGGTCGGAAACCCGCTGCGCGACGTGTACGAAAACCGCCTCCCCCTCACGAACGCCACCCTCGTCTCCGGCCTCGTCCGGCCCTGACACTCCCAAGGAATCTCCATGCACCGCTCCCTGCCCCTCGTCCTCGCCCTCGCCGCTGGCCTCTTCGGCACGGCCTGTCCACCGACCCGCCGATGCACGCCCCAGTCCTGCACGACCGGCTGCTGTTCAGCGAACGACACCTGCGAAACCGGCGACACCACGATGGCGTGCGGCACGGCCGGGGCCCGCTGTGACACCTGCATCTCGACCCAGGCCTGCACCGACGGCCGCTGCGTCACGATCAGCGGGACCGGTGGCGGCATGGGCGGAGGCATGGCGGGCGGGATGGGCGGCGGCGCCTCGGGCAACGAGCTGACCGGCACCTACCAGGTCGTCTTCGGATGGGACGGCGATGGGGGGCGCGCCTCGAGCATCGACTTCAGCCGCGCGACCGTCGGCGTCTGGTACCGCGATGGCGGCAGCCCCGACTTCATTCGTGGCTCGGGCACCGCGGCGGGCACGTTCAGCGTCTCTCCCGTCCCCGCTGGAGAGGTCACCCTTCAGCTTGGCGACCGATACATCGTGACCTCGGACCGTCGCGTGAACTTCGACTTCGCCGCCGGTGGACGAATCGATGCGCGGGCCGCCACCCAGGAGTCCCTGGTGCGCTTCACCCTCACGGGCCTCACGCCGCTCGATGACACCCACAGCCTCGGCATCTTCTTCACCCAGGGCGAGAATGGCGCGTTCAACCTCGAGACCGTCGCGCGGCCGGCGACCCCCGTTGGCGCCGTGAGCCTGGAGTCCGATCTCGACTGGCGCGCCGTCTCCAATGGCGTGGACGTCGGCCTCCCCGACTCCAGCAAGGGTGACCGTGGCTGGGCCTTCCAGCAGCAGGTGCTGGTGACCGACGCCGGCTCGACCACCACGCTGCTGCGCGCCGCGGAGCTGCCGGCCTTCACCCTCACCAACGGCGGCACCGTCGACGTGGCCGCCGCGCTGACCGCGCCCGCCACCGCGAGCTGGACCATCGCCGTCGATCGCCCGGCCTTCGAGGCGATTCGCGCCCAGGTCGGCCGCGAGACAGGCGCGGGGCAGTGGTCGTTCGAGGTCAACACCTCTCCCGCGGCCGAGGCCCGCAACAGCAGCCACGGCGCCTTCACCCTCGCGAGCGCGGTGGTGATCGAGCCCGCGACGCCGCCGGCCATGCTCACCTACCCGACGCCCTTCCCCGCCTCGTGGGCCCGCACCGCCGACCTCAACTATCTCGTGCGGCAGACGCGCACCCCGCCCAACGGCATGCCCGTCAACCTCAGCGGCGGCGTTCGGACCGTGATGCCGCTCGCGATGGCCACGAGCGGGACCATCGCGCTCCCCATCGGCCCGGTGCGCGGCGCGCAGATCAACTCGCGGAACTTCGTCGAGGACCAGACGGGCATCGGCCTCACGCCGACCCTGTCGTGGATGGCGCCGACCACCGGAACGATCACCACCTACCGGCTCAGCGTCTTGCGCCTCAACACCAACGGTGAGCTGGCGCAGATCCAGCGCATCTACACGAAGAACCCCGGCGTCACGATCCCACCTGGAATGCTGACGATGGGCCAGCCCTACGTGTTCCAGATCGAGGCCATGCGGTGGACCGAGGGGCCGGTGTACTTCGGGCTCCCGTTCTCGTTCTCCATCGTCGTCTCGGGCCTCTTCACGCCCTGACGTAGAAAGCGTCCGCGCCGTGAGTGCCGCACGGCGGCGGCCGCTGGGCTAGGGTCCCGCTCCGCTCATGGCGGACCCGATCGATCAGCTCAACGCCAACGCGCTCCTCGGGCAGGTGGTGGACGGGCGCTACAAGGTCGAGTCCGTCCTGGGTCAGGGTGGCATGGGCGTGGTGTTCCGCGCCCTCCAGACGAGCGTGCAGCGCCCGGTGGCGATGAAGACGTTGCACCCGCAGCTCGCGATGGCGCCCACGTTCTTCGAGCGCTTCCGTCGCGAGGCCGAGATCGCCAGCCGGCTGCACCACCCGAACATCATCACCATCTTCGACTTCGGCCGGACGAGCGACGGGCTCTGTTACTACGTGATGGAGATGCTCGAGGGCGAGAGCCTTCGGCAACGGGTCAAGCGCGACGGGCCGATGACGTTGCGCCAGGCCTCGGCCGTGATGGAGCAGATCGCCCTCGGCGTCGGCCACGCCCACAAGCAGGGCGTCATTCACCGCGATCTGAAGCCGCACAACGTGATGCTGAGCCTCATCGACGGCAACGAGTACGTGAAGGTGCTCGACTTTGGCCTGGTGAAGGCGATGGAGCAGGAGGACGAGGAGCAGCTCACCTCGACCGGCCAGGTGCTCGGCACCCCGCAGTACATGCCGCCCGAGCAGGCCGGCGGCGAGAAGGTCGACCACCGCGGCGATCTCTATTCCCTCACTGGTGTCTTCTATTACTGCCTCACCGGCCACTCGCCCTTCGGCGCCAACACCGTGCGCAAGGCGCTGCAGGCCTCGCTCACGCAGAAGCCGCCCGCGATCGCCACCTACCGCAATGGCGCGCCGGTGCCCGACGCCATCGATCGGTTCTGTCAGAAGGGCCTCGAGCCGGAGCAGGAGGACCGCTACCCCTCCGCCGAGGCCTTCGTCGAGGCGCTCCACGCCGCGCTCGCGGGCGCGTCGGACACCGTGCTCGACGCCGTCCCCGAGCACGTCGCCGAGAGCGCCAAGGAGGCTGGCTCGGGGTCCTCGAGCGCCTCCCGACGCGGCTCGGGCTCGCGGACCGGCAGCCGGAACGCCGTGAAGTCCGTCGCGTCGGTGAACAAGCCGAAGGGCAGCCAGGCCCCGAAGGGAGAGCGGGCTGTAGAGCCGGCACCACCGCCCGCGCCGTCCTCCTCCGGCCCGCCGATGGGGATCCTCGTCGGCATCGGCGTGGCGTTGATCCTCGTGATCATCGGAGCCATCGCCGTGAAGGCGCTCAAGACGGCGCCGCCGGAGACCCCTCGACCCACCGCCCAGCCCACGTTGCCCCGGCCCGAGGTGCCAGAGGCGGCGGCCCCCGTCGCGGAGACGGTGAAAATCTTGATCTCGACCGTGCCGAGCGGCGCCGAGGTGCTCGAAGACGGCGTCACCCTCGGCACCACGCCCTACACCTCGGAGTGGACCCGCGGCGCCAAACGCACCTTCACCTTCAAGCTCGCCGGCCATCAGGCGCTCGCCAAGACACTCAAGCCCGAGGCCGACGAGACCTTCGCCTTCACCCTCGAGCCGACCCGCAAGCCAGGCCCCACACCGGGCCCCCGCCCGGCCGCCACGAAGCCGTCACCCAAGCCGGTCGACGATGACGTCGCGGCCTTCGAATAGGCCTTTCGGCGCGGTGTCTTCTCCGACACCACCCGCTCAAAACACCGTTTCTACTGAAGTTTGAACTCGGAACACCCGGGCGGGTTCACGCGTTGGTCTCGTCGGGTATGGTGCCCGCCGCCGTCGAGAACCCACGTCATGACGACCGCCCTCGCCACACAGACTGCCTTCAAGGAGAAGACGCCCGAGCCGCACTTCGGCGCGGAGCTCCTCGACGCGAGCGGGGCGATTCTGCAGGCGCGGATCAAGGATCTGCAGCTCCACCTCAAGGGCACGCCGCTCGAGCGCTTCATCGGGCAGCTCTACGAGGAGCTCGAGGCGCGCGGCATCTCGCTTCGGCCCGGCTGCTACCTATCGGATCAATGGGGCTGTCCGTCTGGCGTGCCCGTCATCGGCATTCCGTTCTACCTCGCGGATCCGAAGCTCACGCTCATCGAGGACAAGCTCGGCAGCGGGGCCGAGACCGAGCGCGAGATCATGATGTACCTGCGCCACGAGGCCGGGCACGCGTTCAACTACGCCTACAAGCTCTACGAGACCGAGGAGTGGCGGAAGCTCTTCGGCGACTACGGCAAGCCGTACCTCGAGACCTACAAGCCGCGCCCCTTCAGCCGGAAGTACGTGCTGCACATCTCGGGGTGGTACGCGCAGAAGCACCCCGATGAGGACTTCGCCGAGACGTTCGCGGTGTTCCTCACCCCCAACTCGCGGTGGGCCGAGCGCTACAAGGGCTGGGGCGCGCTCGCCAAGCTGCAATACGTCGAGGGCCTCGTCGCGAAGATCGGCCGCACGTCTGCACCGGTGACGCTGGACGAGCGCGACGTGGACGTCGGCGAGATGGAAGAGACGGTGCTCGATCACTACCGGCAGCGTCAGCTCGCCGAGAAGATCGACCTGCAGATCGGCGATGCGCTCGATCAGGATCTGATCGCGCTCTTCGAAGGGCCTGGGCTCGCCGAGGTGCGCGCCGACACGCTCATTCGCGCCCAGCGCCATGAGCTGATCGCCGCCGTCACGCAATACTCGGGCGTGAGCCGCGCGGTCGTCGTCTCGGTACTCGAGCACCTGAGCGACCGCACCACCCGCCTCGATCTCACCGTCAAGCGCGACAAGGCGCACGAGTACACGACGCGCCTCACCTCGCTCGTCACCGCGTTGGCGATGAACTACCTCTACACGGATCGCTTCTTCGACACGGATTGAGCCAACGCGCGCTAGAGTGCGGCGCGAATGGCTTCCAACGTTCCGCCGCTGAAGGTGGCGGTGTTGCACTACCAGCCCAAGACCGATCCGATGGATCCCGTGGTGGGCCACATCTGTGACGCCCTCACGGCGCTGGGCCACACGCCCGTCACCATCGCCGTGCACGAGTCGGTGTCGCCGCTGCTGCAGGCCATCGAGGACTCGAAGGCCGATCTCGTCTTCAACGTCTGCGAGACCTTCGCCGACGACTACCGGCTCGAGGTGAACGTCGCCGCGCTGATGGAGATGGCGCGCATTCGGTTCACGGGTTCGGGCACCGCCGGGCTCCTGCTCGCGCAGGACAAGATCCTCACCAAGCAGCTCCTCGAGTACCACGAGGTGCCCACCCCGAACTTCCTCACCTTCGATGGCGATACCTTCGAGGCCTTCGGGCGCATGGCGTTTCCGTTGATCGTCAAGCCGGCGAAGTCCGACGCGTCGCTCGGCATCGGCACCCACTCGGTGGTGAAGGACTGGGACGAGCTCACCCGGCGCGTGCGCGACATTCGCAAGACACTCAACGACGAGTCGCTGGCCGAGGAGTTCATCGACGGCCGCGAGGTGTACGTCGGGGTGATCGGCACGCCCACCAAGCCGGAGATCCTCCCCATCGTCGAGCTCGACTGGGGCAAGTGGGATCCGACCAAGCCCAAGGTGAGCGACCGCGAGGTGAAGTTCGGCGCGCACACCGACGAGAGCCCCTTCCTCGAGATCGCGAAGAACATCTCGCCAGAGCTCCAGGCCCGCATCGAGCGCAGCGCGCTGCTGGCCTTCCGGGCGCTCAAGATCCGCGACTATGCGCGCGTCGATCTGCGCATCTCGGAGAAGGGCGACGCCTTCGTCCTCGAGGTGAACCCGAACCCGTACCTCGAGAAGGAGAGCGAGCTCGCTATGGCCGCCGAGCAGCGCGGGCTGTCGTACACGCAGCTCATCGGGCGCATCGTCGAGTCCGCCGCCTCGCGCTACGGGCTCAAGGTGCGGGCGGAGAAGACCACCACCGGTGAGACGCCCCAGGCCGCGTCGGCCTGAGCCGAAGGGCTGGCGACGCGGATCACCCTGTAGCGCTCCGTAGCGGACCGGTGAATGACTTGATCCGCCGCCCCGCCGCGCTCAGGATTGGGGCGCACTGAAGTTTTCCCGGGAGAGAAGCCATGCTCAGCCGTCGTTTTCTGCGACTCGTCGCCCTCACCACCGTCACCGCCGTCGCGTCGACGGGCTGCATGTTGTCGCGCGCAGTCGACCGCGCGTTCCTCGGCATGACGGTTCGCCGGCCGACCTACACCGCGCGCATGACGACCGGCGTCTTGCTGCTGCCGATCACCTTCGCGATCGACGTCGCCACCTTCCCCATCCAGGCGCTCCTCGTCGTCATCCTCGGCGATGAGTTCCCCTTCAAGGAGGAGAACGCCATCAACGCGATGTACGCGATGAACCAGCACCCGCAGCTGCGGAAGCTGCCCGAGGCGCAGCGGGCGCTGGCGATGCGGGAGTTCGAGCAGCTGCTGCGATCTGGCCAGCTCGACCGGAACACCTCGCTTGCGCTGACCGAAGATGGCCACTGGGTCGTCGTCCGCGTGAGTGACGAGGGCCGCGAGCAACTCCTCGCGCGCGCCCGGGCGCCGATGGAGCCCGACCAGGCCGTCTGCAGTCGGTGACCAGCGCTGACACTGGTGGCCGCTCCGCCCTCCCGGCTCCCCGCGGAGGGCGGTTTCGTTTCGGGGGCACGGACACGAACCGAGAAGTCAGGCGCGCGTCAGTCGAGCACCTTCGAGACGGCGTCGACGATCTCCTTCTCGGTGGGGAAGCCCGAGAGGCCCTTCTTGCTCACCACCACCCCATCGACCGCGACCTCGAAGATGCCTCCGGAGCCCTTGATCAAGGTCGCGTCGAGCTCGAGTTCGTCCTTCAGCGCGGCTGCCGCCCGGGCAGCCCGAGGCGCGTAGCCTCACGCCGTACAGTAGGTGATCGAGACGGTCTTCATGGCCACAAGTCGTAACCAAGGCGGGCGACCAGCGCCAGCACGACCCCGAGCACCACCCGCCGGACGAGCCGGTCTCCGCCCTTCACCGCGAGCTGCGCGCCCAACGTGCCGCCGAGGAACTGGCCCACCGCCATCGGCACCGACACCTTCCACAGCACCAGGCCCTGGCCGACGAACACCAGCATCGCCGCCAGGTTCGAGGCGAAGTTCACCACCTTGGCGGTGGCGCTGGCGTGCTGGAGCGAGAGCTGGAGCATGGTGACGAAGCCGATGATGAGGAAGGTGCCCGTGCCCGGCCCGAAGAAGCCGTCGTAGGCGCCGAGGCCGAGGGCGAGCAGCCCGGCCTTGAGCGCCGCATGCGACACCGGTGGCGCGTCTTCGAGCTTCGGCCGCGGCCGGACGAAGGCCACGATGACGCCGGCGACGACAAGCAACACCAGCACCACCGGCTTGAGGATCACCGGATCGACGAGCAGCACGAGCGCCGCGCCCATGAGCGAGCCGACGAAGCCCGCCGGAAGGAGCCAGCGCGCCCGTCGGCCGTGGATGAGGCCCGCTCGGGCGAAGCGCCAGAACGCCGCGCCGGAGCCGAACACCGCCGAGCCCTTGTTGGTGCCAAAGACGAAGTGCGGCGGCAGCCCGGCCGTCAGCAGCGCAGGCACCGTGAGGAGACCACCGCCGCCAGCGATCGCGTCGATCAGACCGGCGACGAAGGCGACGCCGGTGAGGGCGGCGATGGTGGTGAGGGGGAGCTCCACGACGGATCACTCCACGAGGAGCCCCTGCTGCTCAGCCGAGCGACTTCACGTACGTGTCGACGTCGAGGAGCGCGTCCCACTCGGCGGCGCTGGGGGACTCGATCTCGATGAGCCAGCCGCCCGCGTACGGCGCCTCGTTCACCAGCGACGGGTTCCCGACGACGGCGTCATTCACCTTCGTCACCTTGCCCGAGAGCGGCGCATAGAGCTCGCTGACGGCCTTGGTGGACTCGATCACGCCGAACTGGCCGCCGGCCTTCACCTCGGTGCCCACCTTCGGCAGCTCGACGTAGACGACCGAGCCGAGGGCGTCCTGCGCGTGCCAGGTGACGCCAACCTGCACGGTGGCGCCCGACTTCTTCGCCCACTCGTGGTCCTTCGTGTACTTGAGATCCTTGGGGTATTCGCCGTTCGCCATGATGGGCTCCTTGAGGTCGGGGAGGAGAAAGAGAGTTCAGCCGCGCACGTGGAAAGGGGTCTTCACGACCTTCGCCGCGACGGGCCGGCCGCGAATGTCGACGTGGAAGGTGCTGCCTTCGGCCGCCAGCGCGGTGGGCACGTACCCGATGCCGATGGCCTTCTTCACCGTCGGGCCCATGGTGCCGCTCGTCACCTCGCCGACCTTCTGACCGTCCTTGAGGATCGCGTAGTGGGAGCGCGGCACGCCCGGCTCGGTGAGCTCGAAGCCGACCAGCTTCCGGGTGACGCCGGCGGCCTTCTGCTTCACCAGCACGTCCTTCCCGATGAACTCGGCCTTGTCGAGCTTGACGATCCACCCGAGGCCCGCCTCGAGCGGCGTGTGCGTGTCGTCGATGTCGTTCCCGTAGAGGGCGTACTTCATCTCGGTGCGCAGCGAGTCACGCGCGCCCAGGCCGGCGGGCACCACGCCATCGCCCTGCCCTGCCTCGAGGAGCGCGAACCACAGCGCCTCGGCCTTGTTCGGCGGGCAGTACAGCTCGAAGCCGTCTTCGCCCGTGTAGCCGGTGCGCGAGATGATGCAGTCGACGCCGGCCACCTCGCCGGTGGTGAAGCGATAGGTGCCGATGGGCGCCAGATCCTTCTTGCAGAGGCGCTGCACGAGTCCGAACGCCTTCGGGCCCTGCACGGCGATCTGCGCGAACTCGTCGGAGCGATCGACTGGCGTCACGCCCTTCGCGTTCGCCTTCATCCAGGCGAAGTCCTTCTCGCGGTTGGCGGCGTTGACGCAGATGAAGATGTGCTCGGGGGAAAACCGGTACGCGACGATGTCGTCGACGAAGCCGCCCTCGGGGTTGAGGAGCCCGGAGTAGACGGCCTGCCCGTCGGAGATGCGGGCGAGGTCGTTGGTGATGAGGCGGTTGGCGGACTCGAGCGCGCCTTGGCCCCTGAACTCGACCTCGCCCATGTGGCTCACGTCGAACAGCCCGGCGCGGGTGCGGACGGCTTCGTGCTCGGCGATGAGGCCGGCGTACTGCACCGGGAGTTCCCAGCCGGCGAAGTCGACGAGGCGACCCCCGAGCTTCTTGTGGGCGGCGTTGAGGGGCGTCAGACGTGGCATGCGCGGCGTTTGACTCCGCGACGTGGGGCAAGTCAACGGCGACGAGGGGGCCCCACAAGCGCCGTTCACGCCTGCCATTCGGGGCCCGCGCGTGCATCGGTCGGCGGCATCTGGCAGAGGGAGGGGCGTGAAGATTCGCAACCGCCTGAACCCCTCCAAGCCGTGCTTCAGCTTCGAGTTCTTTCCGCCGAAGACGCCCGAGGGTGAGAAACAACTCTGGGAGACGCTCGAGGACCTGCGCTCACTCGAGCCGGGCTTCGTCAGCGTCACGTATGGCGCGGGTGGCTCGACGAGGGACCGCACCATCGAGCTCGTCACCCACATCAAGGAGCGCACCGGCATCGAGCCCATGGCGCACCTGACGTGCGTGGGCCACACGAAGGCGGAGATCGCGGACGTGCTGTCGCGGCTGGCGAAGGCGCGCATCGAGAACGTGCTGGCGCTCCGGGGCGACCCGCCGAAGGGCCAGACGGCGTTCCAGCGCACGGAGGGTGGCTTCGGGTACGCGAACGAGCTGGTCGAGTTCGTGCGCGAGCAGGACCTGGGCTTCGGCATCGGCGGCGCGGCGTACCCCGAGGGCCACCCCGAGACGGCGTCACGCGAAGCGGACCTGCAGCACCTGAAGCTGAAGGTGGACGCGGGGTGTGACTTCGTCGTCTGCCAGCTCTTCTTCGACAACGCGTTCTATTTCGACTTCGTGGAGCGGGCACGGCGCGCGGGCATCAACGTGCCGATCGTTCCGGGGATCATGCCGATCACCAACGTGGAGCAGGTCGGGCGCTTCGTGCGTATGTGCGGCGCGACGGTGCCGATGCGGCTGCAGCTCGAGCTCGAGAAGGTGAAGGACGATCCCACGGCGGTGATGCAACTGGGCGTGGCGCACGCGACGGTGCAGTGCCTGGAGCTGCTCCAGCGTGGCGTGCCGGGGATTCACTTCTACACGCTCAATCGGAGCCCGGCCGCGCGGATGATCGTGTCGGCGCTGCGGGCTCGCGGCTGACGGGGGAACACGAGTACCTCAAGCACCCTTCACGTGACTTCGAATGTGGACTTATGCTCCACAGAGAGGTTCCACATGAAGACGATTCAAATCACCATCGACGAGTCGCTCCTTCGGACCGCGGACAAGGACCCCGAGGTGCGGCGCGACGGCCGGAGTGCGGTCATTCGACGCGCGCTCTTCGACTACCTCCGTCGCAAACGTCGCAAGGCCATCGCAGAGGCGTATCGGCGCGCCTACACGAGTCAGCCCCAGAGGGAACTGGAGGGCTGGGCTGAGGAGGGCTCGTGGCCAGACGAGTGAGGCGTGGAGAGATCTGGCTGTACGAGTTCCACAAACCGGACAAGCGGCGCCCTGTGCTCGTGTTGTCGAGAAACGAAGCCATCGAGGTGTTGCCCCGAGTCATGGTGGCCCCCATCACGTCGACCGTCCGCGATCTCCCCAGTGAGTATCGCGTGGGGGTCCGCCACGGACTCAAGGTTGAGTCCGTGGCGACGTTCGACGCGATTCAAACCGTCGAGCAGGCGTCACTCCGCCAGTTCGTGGGCTCACTCTCGCCAGCCGAACTTCGCGAACTCTGCTCGGCGCTCGAGGTGGCGGTCGGCTGCTCTGACGGGTGACCCTCACCGCCAGCGCGCAGCCGAGTCGCTCCAGCCGCGAACACGGGAGGCGAGCCACGCCTCGCGCCCGGGCCCGTCGAGGGTGCGGTAGGCCGCGTACTCGTCCGTCGTCACCGGCACGAACTGTCGCAGCGCGAGCGCACGGTTCCGGCCGAGTGGGACGTCGTCGAGGGGCATCACCACGAAGCCCACGCCGTCGGGCCCAGGCGCGAGGCCGTCGAAGTCCTTGAGTCCGCCCGGGACCGGGGTGGTGAGCGCGAGCGAGCCCAACGAAAGCAACGGGCGCTGGAACCGCGGATCGTCCCGAGGCACCGCGACGCAGAACTCGGCGTGCTCGGTGGCGAGCTCGGGGTCTCCAGACGCCGCCCGGGTCCGCCCGAAGCCGGCCGTGACGAAAACGGTGAGCCCATCGGCCCGGCCGAAGACCAGCAGTGAAAGCGGCGGTTGGCCAGGAGGCGGGTCGAAGCTGATCACGTCGTTCATCGACAGCTCGGTGCCGAAGGCTCGCATGAGGTGCTCTTCGAGGCCTCGTGCGTAGACGTCATGAGGGACCGACGCTGGGTCC
>JBILEB010000293.1:0-4960 GCA_044352295.1 Myxococcaceae bacterium | reverse complement strand
CTGCTCCGCCCTCGAGCGCCCGTTCCTCCTCGCTCAGCCCCCGTGCAGGCGCCCTCGACCGCCTCGAACACCAGCACCGCTCCTCGAGCGTCTTGACCCGCCTCCCCGATTCCCGCTTTATTCTTCTTCTCCTTCAATGGTTCCGTGAGGCTGGAAGGAAATCTCGGAGCTGCGTGGAGCGGTAAATGCCCGAACTCAGGGCTTGATACGGGGGCTCGCGCTCGGTTTCCCGCTTTGAATCCCTTATCCCCTTCGAGGGACGCTCGAGCTTCCGCACGTGGGCCTACCGCATCGTGATGAACAGTTTCCTCGACGCCCGTCGTGGTCGTCTCGAAGGCGTGGTGACGAGCTTCCGAAGCTACGGCGAAGAGCTGGACAAGATCCCCATCGAGGACGTCGGGGGTCTTCCTTCCGCGGAACGCACGGTGCTCGTCGAGGAGGCCAAGCTCGGCTGCATGCTCGGCATGTTGCTCTGCCTCGATCGCGAGCAACGCGTCGCCTTCGTACTCGGCGAGATCTTCGAGTGCCCGTCACCGCTCGCCGCAGAAATTCTCAACATCACACCGGCCGCATTCCGCAAGCGCCTCGAGAGAGCGCGGGCCGATCTCTCGGCGTTCATGCAAGACACGTGTGGACTGATGAACCCGTCGAACCCATGTCGCTGCGAGAAGAAGACCAAAGGATTCATCGCCGCGGGCTGGGTCGACCCGCGCAACCTGAAGTTTACGGCCGCCCACGTGCGGCGCGTACGCGAGGACGTTCGGCAGCGCGCACGCACGCTCGAGGTCATCTACGAAGAGCGCGCGCCCTGGCTCTTCCGCGACCATCCGATGCTCGAAGGGCCAGACGTCGCGGCGCGGATCACGACGCTCTTGAAGGACGAGGCTGTTCAGCATGCGCTCAAGCTCGAATCGACCTGAGGCTCGCCTCATCCACGCGCTCGATGCGAGGCTCGACGCGCTCGCGACCGAAAAGAGCCGTGCTTTCTGGGAGCGCTACTTGAGAGGCGTCGTGCCGTTTCGCGGCGTTCCGATGGCCGCTCTTCGCAAGGCCGTTCACGCATGGTGGCATGCGGACGGCCCTTCGACGCTCAGCGTGCGTAACCAGAAGGAGCTCGCGCTCGGACTCTTCCGGGGTTCATTCTGTGAAGACAAGCTCGCTGGCACCCTGGTGCTCCAGGAGATCCTCCTTGATGAACTCGCGCTGGAAGACGTGAAGGCGTTGGGAGGGCTCTTCGATCGCGAACTCATCGCTGACTGGAACACCTGCGACTGGTTCTGCGTGAAGGTCCTCGGCAATCTCATCGCGCGCGAGCTGCCGTCGCGGAGGGTCGCCGAAGAGATTGCTTCGTGGCGTGCCGCGCGGACGTTGTGGCAACGGCGCGCCGCAAACGTCGCGTTCGTGAATCTCGCGAAGCGGGGAGATGCGAACTTCGAAGGCTTCACCACGCTGATGCTCGACACCTGTGTCGTGACCGTTCGCTCCGAGGAGCGCTTCGCGCAGACCGGCGTGGGGTGGCTGCTCCGCGAGCTCGCCACAGTGGACCGCGCTCGCGTGCTGGCTTTCACCGAACAGCACTTCGAGCAGATGTCCCGCGAGGCGGTGCGCTCCGTGGTGGAGCGCATGCCGAAGAGCGAGCAGGCGCGCGTCCTCGTCAACCACAAGCGCGCGAGCGCGAGGTGAGGCCGGCTGGCGTGCTCTGACACCGCCTTCGCTCGCTCAAGATGCGAATGCCAGGAAGGCCGACACCAGTGCGTCGGCTGCCTCGGCCGCGGCCTGGCTTTCCATGGGCGATTCGCAGGTACACTTCACCGGCTCACGCTCGTTCATCTCCGAACCGAAAGAGACCAACACATGCAGAACGCGAACATCGAGGGCTTCGTGGCGCCCGGCTTCGAGCCGGTGCGCGAGGTGTTCGCCGAAAACTTCCGCTCCCGCGGCGAGGTGGGCGCGGCCTGTGCGGCCTACCTGCACGGCGAGCCGGTCGTGGACCTCTGGGGCGGCGTGGCGGACCCCACCACGGGGCGGCCCTGGGAAAAGGACACGCTGGTCCTGGTCTTCTCCACCACCAAGGGCGTGGCCTCGATGGCGATGGCCGTGGCGCACTCGCGCGGGCTGCTGGACTACGACGAGAAGGTGGCCCGGTACTGGCCGGAGTTCGGCGCCCACGGAAAGAGCGAGGTCACCGTGCGGCAGCTGCTCTCCCACCAAGCGGGCCTGGCCGCGGTGGACGCGCCCATCGACCTGGCTACCCTCGGCGACCCCGACGGCCTGGCCGAGGTGCTGGCCGCCCAGCCCCCCAACTGGAAGCCGGGCGAGCGCCACGGCTACCACGGTGTCACCTTGGGCTTCTACGAGAGCGCGCTGCTGCGGCGGGTCGACCCTCAGCGCCGCACCCTCGGGCGCTTCTTCGCCGACGAGGTGGCCGCACCGCTGGGGCTGGAGTTCTACATCGGCCTGCCGGCCTCGGTGCCCCGCGAGCGGGTGGCGCGCATTCTCGGCGACCGCTTCGCGCTGCGCATGCTGGGCAACCTTCACAAGCTGCCCGGGGCCTTTGTGCTGGGCTTTATCAACCCCTTCTCGGTCACGGCGCGGGCCTTCTCCAACCCGGCCGCGCTGGGCCAGCCCCACCAATACAACACTGAGGCTCTGCGCGCCCTCGAGCTGCCCGCGTCGAACGGCATCGGTCAAGTGCGCAGCGTGGCCAAGGCCTACGGCGAGCTGGCGCGTGGCGCGCCCACCCTGGGCCTGAATGCGGCGACGCTTGCCGCCCTCGAGCAGCGCGCGGTCCTCCCCAGCAGAGGGGACGAGGATGTCGTGCTGCGCCGGAAGACCTCCTTCTCACTCGGCTACTGCAAGCCCTTCCCGGGCTTCGATTTCGGCACCGACGGGCGCGCCTACGGCACCATGGGGGCGGGCGGCTCGCTTGGTTACGCAGACCCCTCGAGCGGCCTCGGCTTTGCCTACGCCATGAATCGGATGGACTTTTATCTCTTCAATGACCCGCGCGAGCACGAGCTCTCGAAGGCGGTGCGCGCGTGCGCCCTGGCCGCCGGAGGACGCTCCGCCGCGCGCGTGCCGTGAACCTCTGCCCGGCGGTCAAGATGCGAAGGCCAGCAATGACGACACCAGCGCATCGGGTGCCTCGGCCGGGACGAAGTGGCCCACCCCCTCGAGGCGGTCGACGCGAGGGGTCCCCAGCGCCGCGGCGAGGGAGACGCCGACGGTCGCCCACGGCTGATACGGATCCGCGAGCCCCCAGGTGAGCTGGGTGGGGAGGCCGTCGACCGGCAGCGTCGTGGTCTGCCGCGCGAAGTCCACCTCGTCGAGGTGCGCGACGAAGTGACCGAACGCTTGACGGCCGGCGCCAACCTTCGAGTCCCAGAAGACCCGCTGTGTGAGCTCCGGCGTGAGCCGCGAACGGTCTGCGAAGGCGCGCGCCAGGGCCCGCGTGTTCGCCTTCCGCGTCATCAACCCGAGCCTCGCCAGGAGCGGCACCAACCCCAAGCGCGCAAGTGAACGCAGCTGTCGGACCGCGGGCACCGGCCAGCTCGTTTGCCAGGGGCTGTTGCAAAGGGTGAGGCGGGCGAAGCGCTGCCGGTGACGCACGAGCGCGAGCTGGGTGACGGCCCCGCCGAGGTCGTGCCCCACCCACCAAATGGGCGCGGGGTGCTCCCGCTCGAGGAAGGCACAGAGCGCGTCGGCGTTCGCCTCGAGACTGGTATCTGACGGGCGCTGGTAGGTGGTCTGCCCGAAGCCGGCGAGGTCGGGGGCAACGGCATGGAAGCCCTTCGCGGCCAGGCCCGGCAGCACGTCGCGCCACAGCTCCGCCGAGGCGGGGATTCCGTGGAGACACAACACCCAGGGGTGGCTCGGGTCACCGGCGATGAGCGCCGAGAACTGCGTCGAACCTGCGTCAAGCGTGCGTCGCGTGAGCATCATGTCGTATTTTTGTATCGACTGACACAGAATGGCAAGTCCGGCGAGACTGCGACTCTATGATGAGCCCACGCCCCTTTCCTGGCCGCCCGCGGCGCTTCGACGAAGGCGACGCCGTCGCGCGGGCGATGCGCTCGTTCTGGCGTGAAGGCTTCTCGGGCGTCGGGACCCGGGCCCTCGCCGAGGCCATGGGCGTAGGGGCCTCGAGCTTCGCCAATACGTTTGGGACGAAGGCCGAGCTGCTGGCCCGAGCGCTCGAGACCTACGATGAGGCCATTCGCGCCGACGTGCTGCCGGCGCTGGCGGACGGCGACGGGCGGGCCGCCGTCACGGGATTCTTCACCCGCCTCGCCGACTGGCTCGCGCGTGGAGAGGGCGGCTGTCTGCTGCTCAACCTGTCGATGGAGCCGGGCCGCGACGAGCCGAGCCGGCGGGTCATTGGCCGATACCAGCAGGACCTCCGCAGGGGCCTGGCAGGCGCGCTGCGGCGGGCAGAGCCCGGCCTGTCGGGCACTGCCCTCGAGGCGCGGACCGCGGTGGTGTTCCTGCTCGTGCTCGGCATGAGCAGCGCCAGTCGCGCGGGCGCCTCGGCCCGCGACCTCCGCCAGCTCGCCACGGCGGCCGAGAGCCTGGTCGACGCCTGGAGCCAGGTTCGAGTTCGTCCAACGTCCACGACACTGAGGCGCCGACGGGGTCGAACGCCGAAAGCGTGACCGGCTCGGGAGGGCTCTGCTTTGATCCGGGCGGGGGCGGCTCATCGCTGGGTCGACGCGCGCCATCAATCCGGCCATCATGGCCGGATTCTCGAACTGCGCTTGGCGTCCTCGGACGGAGCAGCGCCTCTCGCCACTCAGGCACCGCTTCCCTCTGCCACCCGGTCATGAGCGCAGCGACCAATGGGGCCCCACTCGCGCATGGACGGCGCGAACTTGATTGAGCTGGCCGATCAATTCCGAGTCACATCGCCCGCTTGCACGCGAATGGCCGGCGCGAGCGAAGTTGTGCTTTCCCGAAATCGGAC
>JBILEB010000035.1:0-48230 GCA_044352295.1 Myxococcaceae bacterium | reverse complement strand
AGACCCCGCCCCGTCTTCCGGGGCGAGCAATGCTGCGGTTTCGTCACTCGTGCCACGGTCGCGATGTGGTTCAGATTCCATCGCGATCTGCCCGTCTTGCTCGCGCACCCGATGCTGCAGCGACTCGAGCGGCTCGACCTCGTCGACCGGCTCGCGAGCGATGGGCGACGGTTGGATTCGGACTTTACCGACGTGGACCTGAGGGCGGCGTTGGGCCCTGACTGTCCTCACCGCGACCGGGTGTTCCTTCGCGGTGTCCCTCTGAGCGAAGTCCGCTGAAGAACGCTCAGTCGTTGGGGATCGGCGGGATCCAGGAGCAGGCGTTCTGCATGACACACGGCTCGACGGGGAACTCGGTGCCACCCGAGGCCATGTAGCGGCCGAGCATGTTCATGAGGAACGCGCCGAGGTTCCACGGCCGGTCCGGGTTCGGCGGATCGAAGCCATGCTTTCCGGTCGGCACCACCATCGGGAAGATGACGCCGGAGTACCCACCCACGCGCTCACTCTTCTTCACCAGCCGCAGCGGCGGGTTGAGCCGAGGCACGTCGAACCCATCGTCGATGCCGTTCACCGCAGACCAGTGATCGACGTCCATCAGCACCGGCTGGCCCATCGAGTTGCGGTGCGGCAGATCGCGCTCGACGGCCTTGATGGAGCCCGTGTCGATGAGCACCCGGTTCTGCGTCTTGCCGTAGCGCGGGTCCTTCTCGGTGAGGCTGATGAACCCGGCCACGCGGCCGATCGAGGTGCCCGCGGCGACCGGCACGTTCATGTCGCCGATGGTGTTCACCACGAGCAGGCGCGTCGACACCTCTTCACCGGTGGCGTAGCGCATGATGCGGTGCCGCTCTGCGTTCGGCAGGTAGTTCACCGGGTCGCCGCGATCGATGGCGAGCTGGGCGAGGCCCATGAAGCGGCGGATCTCCGGGCTGTTGCGGCGGAAGCCGAAGCCATCGCCGAGCGCGACGAGCGCCTCGCCCGCCTTGAAGTCCCGGCCCTGCCATTTGAAGTCGAACTCGAAGCTCTCGAGCGACCACTTGGGCTTCGAGTCGGACGGAATCTCGCAGCCATCGCGCTCCTTCGGAGGCAGCACGCCGGAGTAGATCTCGTAGCGGTACCGATCGAACCGGTCGGAGGAGATCGACGCACGCGACAGCCCGTCGGCGCCCATGCGGAAGCAGCGCTTCTCGTTCGTCTTGAGGTTGTGGAGCACCACGGTGTCGCCCTCGGTCAGGCTGATGGGCACCGTGGCGATGCGAACCCGGCCCTGGTCGTTGAGGTCGGGGAGTACGGTCCACAGCTCGCGCTTCATCGCGTCGTCCTTCGCGGGGATCGTCACCAGCAGGGGCCCGAGCATGCGCAGGTTCACCGCTTCGCGAACGCCGCCCTGAATCGAGCGAACGCCGATGTCGGGCAGGCCCGCGCCACCAGCGACGGGAACCGCCACGTCGATCTGCGGCTCGAGGCCGGCCATCAGCGCGCTCATGATGCCGCCGAGCGAGCCGCCGGTGATGTTGATGGACCCGACGCCACCGATATCCACCACGCCGTCGCCGTCGAAGTCGCCCGCGAGATCGTTCTCCACGTTGCGATCGCGGTTCATGTCGAACTTCCACTTCGTCGCGCCGTCGAACGACTTCATCACGCGTACGAGCTGCATGTAGTCGATGGCCGATTGCCGAACAACGTCGCGGGTATGCGAGATGTACGAGGTCCAGTAGTCGGCGGCGGAGTCCTTCTTCCCATCGCCGTTCTGGTCGAACGCGCGATCGTTCTCGGTGATGGCGACGAAGAACTTCTCGAGGCCCTTCGACTTGAAGAGGCCGCCGAGCGCCTGGTACTCGGTGCTGGTCGCGTCGATGCCGTGGCTGACGTTCTCGACCCCGATACACGCCAGGCCAAGGCGCGCGAAGAAGCCGCCGTAGACGAGCGGGTCGAGCTTGTTGCCGGTGTACCCGTGGCCGAGGATCACCACCGGCGCCGGGCCGCGGCGGTTCTTCGGCACCGTCAACCAGACGAACGACTTCTCGGGACGCGTGAACGCCGCGCCGCTGATCGGGTCGAGCTCGAAGGTCTGCTTGTAGAGCGGGAGCGGGTTGCCCTCGGTGTCCACCCGCCGGAAGAACTGGGGTGACTCGATGGAGAACACCGCGTGGAAGTCGATGAACTTGTGCGCGTCCATCAGCGCCTCGTCACCCTTCCCCAGCCGGCCACCGTTGAGCGCCCGGAGGATGTCGGGGAGCACGCCACGCAACGAATCACCCGGCACGATGCGGACACGAGCGGCGGTGTCGCCCTCGCGCACCTGGAAGATCTCCTTCACCTCGGCGGGGAACTCGGCGGCCAGGCGCGAGAGCGGTCCGAGGCCGTAGAGGCCATCGCGGATCACCCGGAAGTCGCGGCTCACCGACATGGTCGAGTACGCCCAGGTGAACGCGATGTCGTCGAGCCCGAGCCCGAACTTCGGCAGGCACTGGCCCAGCGGGGCGAGCTGCTGCGTCTGCGAGGTGTGGTTCACGTACGGGAACGGCGAGCGCACCGGCCGGCCCTCCTCGTCCACCAGGCGCCGCGTCAGCACCACCGCGTAGGTCGTGTTCTCCCGCAGCGGCATCACCGGCTTGAGGATGAGCGTGTTCGTCTCGCGCTCGTACCACTCCATCGTCTGGAACTTCGTCTGGCCAGGCACCAGCACGTTGGGCTGGTCGAGCACCCCGTCCATGTCGAGGTCTTCACCGAGATCGAGCACGCCGTTGCGGTTGAGATCCTCGTCGCGGTCCTCGAAGGACAGCTGCTCCGAGTCGCGGTCGTTGTCGAAGTACGCCTTGCGCTCGAGCACGGTGGGGAAGTTGCCTTCGCCGAGGTCCAGTGGAACGCGCTCGCAGAAGTCGGGCGAGTCGGGCGTGACGTTGAGCACATAGGCCACGTCGTCGGCCGGATCGTAGTCATCGCCCTGGTGACGCCGCGCGATGTTCTGCAAATCGAGCGTCTTCTCGAAGCCCACGGTGATGGTCTGGTAGGTGCCCCAGCCGTCGAGCTTGTCGAGCTCCTCGCGGGTGGCCTGCTCCCACTGCGTGGCGGCGACCATCGAGGCGTTGATGCGCCGCCTGGTGGGAGACGTCGCGTCGAACCGCGTGGCGAAGTCGTTGGGCAGCGGCACCTCGGGGAGCGGCTTGGCGAACGCGTCGAACTTCACCGCGGCGCCGGAGCCGACCGGCGTGGGCATGAGGCCCTTGCCTTCCGGAGCGGCGCAGGACGCGAGGACGACAAGGGCACTGAAGAGCGGGAGTGAACGCATGGGAAAGACGTCTCCTGTCAGATGCTGACCATCAGGCGAATTCGGCCGAAGCCCACCGGACCCATCGGGGCGACGACGCCCATCGAGTCGGCTGGAAGGTTGTACGCGTCACCGGGCAGGAACAAGCCCCCCTCCCCCGTGGCGGTGATGAGCAGCTCGGGAATGGGACGGAAGCGCGCCTGCACGCCGAGATCGACCTCGGTGCCCATGTAGAGCCCGGGACGCCCGCCAACCGGATTGACCGCCGTACCGCCACCGAGCCGGGAGTTGAAGGGATCGGCCAGACGCGCGGTGCCGAACGCGAAGAGCGGCCCACCGTACACATCGAGCCAGTCGAAGAGCCCGTACTTGATCCGGGGGAAGAGGTACCAGACGCCGGTGATGCTGCCGGCGGTGCCCAGCAGATCCGCGCCCTCGGGAGGACGCCCCACGAGGTTCGGATCGGAGGCGCGCACGCCAGCCCGGGCCGACTGGTAGGCCATCACGTGGTCGAAGAGGACCAGGCCGACCTTGAAGTCGCGGTCCATGCGGAAGTTCTCGATGCGATCGTCCGACGGGTTCTGATCGCCCGAGGCGAAGCCCCAGTCGGCGAGCAGGGTGATGCGGTTGGACCGGTAGGAGATCTTCGCGGCCGCGCCGAACTGCTGCACCCGCAGCAGCGCCGCGTTCTCGTTGCGCGCCTGCGTCGTGGTGCCCTGAATCGTCAAGGCCTCGAAGCCGACCTTGAGCACGCGGTTGCGGCGCTTGAAGAACTCCCACTTGCCGGCGGCATCGACGACGAACACGTCGGTCGCCTTGCCGCCGTCGGTCACCGTGACGTTCCGCTGGTTGCGGTAGACACCGTAGACGCCCACCGTGTTGTCCGCGTCCTTCGCAAAGCGGAGCGCGAGCACGCCCTGAAAAGCGCGGTCTCCGCGGGCGAACTCGCCGAAGTTGTCGCGGTTGATGAGGTCGGCGGCGAAGGCGGTCTCGAAGGCCTTGAAGGCGCCGCCCAGGTTGAACAGCGGCCGCACGGCGAGCAGCGCGCGGTAGGTGGTGTTGCCGAACTGCTGCTGGCCGAAGTCTCCGGCTTCGGGATCCTTCGCGCCGTCGTTGGCGAGCATGCCGAGGCCCCACGACTGCGTCTGAAGGCCGACGCGGAAGGCGCCCGAGGCCCAGCGGTACTCGAGGTAGAGCTTGCGCAGATCGAGCGCGCTGATGGCGGGGTACGGCACGCGGTCGCCGACGAGGCTGGTGGGCGGGATGCCGAAGATGGCGCCGGTGGCGGTGTCGGCCTCTCCGACGAGGCCGAAGCCCTTGAGGCGGACCTCGGGCGTGACACGCACCCGCGTCATGAACGGCGCGATGGCGGGCGGCCGCTCACCTGACGAGTCGATCGGGAACGGCGTGGTGCCCTCGTACGAGACGCGCGCCGAGGCAGCGAGCGCAGCGGTGATGTCGAGGCCCGAGCCGGTGGCCTCCTTCTTCTCGGGCTCGCTCGGAGGCGTCACCTCGGCGGTGGGCGTCGGCGCCTTCGTGGTCGCCTCGGGAGCGGCCTCGACGCCCGCGTCCCCCTCGAAGCCTTCACGAATCAACTGGCTGGGCGCATCAGCCGTGCCGGGGTTCGCCGCCATGGGCTGCACGGGCATTCCGCCGTCATCCGTCTGCGCCATCGCCGCGGCCGAAGCGCTGCACAGCGCCACCAGCGCGAGTCGGGTCATCGACATGTCCGCGTCCCTCCGAAGCCGTCAGGTCTCAAAACGGAGCGGCCGCCTACCACGTGCGCCAAAGTGAGACGAGGGGGCCCCCCAACGCAGTGTGTAACGCCACCTCGCATCCACCGGCTGGCTCCGCGCCCAGGGCACCGAAGTCCCCACGCCCCGCAGTTGACACCCGACACACACCCACCTAAGGGCGCGCGTCTCCGTCATTCCGGCGGAGGAACGTGAAGGGTCGCGGGCACGTCGTTTCCTGCGCCCGGGGTGCTCGACAAGAGGCTCCGTTTCCCCGCTCACCGGCCGGTCTGGCGATGGGCAGAACCCGTGGGGAGAGAACACATGGCAGAAGCATCGAAGAGCGCGGCGTTGCTGCGCGAGTACGAGACCGTCTTCCTCGTGAAGCCGGATCTCACCGACGACAACGTCGAGAAGGTCAAGGAGAAGGTCCGCGCCATCGTGGGCCGTGAGGGCGGTAAGTTCCTGCGCTTCACCATCTGGGGCAAGAAGAAGACGATGTACCCGGTGGCGAAGCAGCCGCGCGCGATTTACCTGCACGCGCACTACCTCGGGAAGTCGGCGCTGGTCGCCGAGGTCGAGCGCAACCTGCGCAACCTCGACGAGGTCAGCCGCTACCTCTCGAAGAAGCTCGGCGAGCACGTCGACCCCGAGACCCGTCAGCCCCAGGAAGACCTCAAGCTGGCCGGCGACGTGGACGACAACAAGCCGTTCGGTGGCGCCGAGCGCGAGGACTTCAACGCTGACGTCGACGGTAGCTACGACGACGACGTCACCCCGGGCTGATCCCGAAAGGACCTTCGAACATGGAAAAGAACTACGAGAAGAACGGCAAGGGTGGCGACCGCGGCGATCGCGGCGACAAGGGCGAAGGCGACGAGAAGCGCGGTGGCCGCGGGTTTGCGCGGCGCAAGGTGTGCCGCTTCTGCGCCGACAAGAAGATCATCGTCGACTTCAAGGATCAGTCGACCCTGAAGTACTTCGTCACCGAGCGCGGCAAGATCATTCCCCGCCGCATCTCCGGCAACTGCTCCAAGCACCAGCGCGCGATCGCCAAGGCGGTCAAGCAGGCGCGTGGTCTGGCGCTCATCCCCTACCTCGTCCTCGCGGCCTAAAGAGACGGCAACCATGAAGCTCATTCTCCGTGAAGATGTGTACAACCTCGGGAACTCTGGCGAGCTCGTCACCGTCAAGGACGGGTACGCGCGCAACTACCTGCTGCCGCGGAACCTGGCGATGCTCGCGTCGGCCGCCAACGTGCGCCAACTCGAGCACGAGAAGGCCGTCATCGCAGCCCGTCAGGCCAAGATGAAGTCGGTCGCCGAGGAGCAGTCCAAGAAGATCGGCAACCTCTCCGTCACCGTCGTGCGCAAGGTCGGCGATCAGGACAAGCTGTTCGGGTCCGTCACCGCCCTCGACGTCGCCGAGGCGCTCGCCGCCGCCGGTCACAAGTTCGACCGCCGCGTCATCCACCTGGTGGACCCGATCCGCACGGTGGGCAGCTTCGAGGTCGAGCTGCGCCTCCACCGCGACGTGCGCGCGAAGGTCATGGTGCACGTGCAGGGCGAAGGCGCCGCGGCCCCTGCCCCGGCCGCCGAGAAGACCGACAAGGCCTGAGTTCAACAGCCTGTCGTTCGACCGGGCCGTGTTCACCGCGCGTGGACACGGCCCGTGTCGTATGAAGACGCGGTGAGCCTCCCCACCCGCGCCCATGAAGATCTCGCCGCCGAGCGCGCCGTGCTCGGCGCGATCGTGATGGACAACTCGGTCCTCCCGAACGTCGCCGAGCAGGTGACGAAGGAAGACTTCGCCAACGCCGCCCACAGCGAGATCTTCGACGCCATGGTGGCGCTCGACTCGCGCAACTCGCGCGTCGACTGGCTCACCATCTCAGAGGAGCTCAAGTCGCGCGGCCAGCTCGCCACCGTCGGCGGCCCCAGCTACCTGCAGACGCTCGATCAGCTCGTGCCGTTCTCGGCCAACGCCGTCGAGTACGCGAAGATCATCAAGGATCAATCGACCCGCCGGGGCCTCGCGAAGGCCGGCCGGGAGATCTTCGAGCTCGCCAGTCAGGAGACCGGCAACGTGCTCGAGCTGGTCGACGAGGCCGGCCGCCGCATCTTCCAGATCGCCGAGAAGCGTCAGCAGGGAGACCTGCGCCCCATCCCCGAGCTGATGGACGAGGCACTGACGCTGCTCGACACGATGAAGAAGAACACGTCGGGGATCACCGGCATCGCCACCGGCTTCGTCGACCTCGACAACCAGCTCACCGGCCTGCACGGCGGAGAGCTCCTCGTGCTCGCGGCGCGCCCCGGCATCGGCAAGACGTCGCTCGCGATGAACATCGCCATCAACGTCGCGCTCAAGGAAGAGCGGGCCTGCGCCGTGTTCTCGCTCGAAATGCCCGCCGTGCAGCTGCTCACCCGCATGCTGGCCACGCACGCGCGCGTCGACATGAAGAAGCTCCGCGGGGGCCGGCTGTCACCGGGTGACGAGGAGCGCATTCAGCAGGCCGCCAACGAGCTGTATGGCGCGAAGATCTACATCGACGACTCGGGCGGCCTGTCGTCCTTCGACCTGCGCGCGAAGGCCCGGCGCCTCAAGCAGAAGGAGCCGAAGATGGGGCTCATCGTCATCGACTACCTCCAGCTCATGCACCAGAAGGGCAAGGTCGAGAGCCGGCAGCTCGAGGTGTCGGAGATCTCCCGTGGCCTCAAGCAGCTCGCGAAGGAGATCGACGTGCCGATCATCGCGCTGAGCCAGCTCAACCGAAAGGTCGAGGAGCGCAAGGGCGGCAAGCCGATGTTGTCCGACCTCCGCGAGTCGGGCGCCATCGAGCAGGACGCCGACGTGGTGATGTTCATCCACCGCGAGGACGACGGTGAGGAGGGCGCCCCGCCCCCACAGGCGCGCACCTCGATGCCCGTCGAGCTCATCGTCGCCAAACAGCGAAACGGCCCGGTCGGCTCCGTCGACCTCGTCTTCATGGCGGAATACACGCGGTTCGAGAGCCGGGCTCGCGACTGGCAGGGTTGAAGGTAGACTGACGCGCCTCGATGAAGCCGACCGCCCCCGACTTCACCAACCGCATCGTCCTGATCGTCGATGACGACGAGCACACCCGCACCCTGCTGAAGGATCTCTGCGAGACGAGCGGCTTCAAGACGCTGGTGGCCGAAGACGGCGTCGAGGCGATGGAGCACATCTCGCGCACCCGGCCGGATCTCATGCTGCTCGACCTGATGATGCCGCGGCGAGACGGCTTCTCGGTGCTCAAGGCCGTGCGCGAGACCAACGAGCTGGTCGAGCTGCCGGTCATCGTGCTGACGGCGATGGGTGACATGGACGGGAAGATCCGCGGCATGGAGCTCGGCGCCGACGACTACATCACCAAGCCCTTCAAGCTCATCGAGCTGCAGACGCGCATCCACTCCGCGCTCACCGTTCGGGAGTACCGGCGCCGCTTGCTCGACGCCGAAGAGGAACTCGCGCAGTTCCGCGCGGTCGACCCGGTGACGGGCGCCGGCACGTACTCGCAGCTCAAGGCCAGCCTGGACTCCGAGTTGGCGCGCAGCCGCCGCTACGGGCGCCCCGCGGCGTGCCTCATGTTCGGCTTCGACGACTACCAGGGGCTGCGCTACCAGCTCGGTCGCGACGCCTGTGACGGCTACCTCGCGAAGGTGGTGACCGAGGCGAAGAGCGCCATGCGCGGGGCAGACCGGCTCTTCCGCATCGACACCGACGAGTTCGTCGCGCTGCTGCCAGAGACCGATCTCGCCGGCGCGCGGATCGTCGCCGAGCGTATGCTGAGCCACCTGTCCACGGTGCCGGTCGAGGGGCCGCACGGCCGAATCCGCGTGACGACCCGCTTTGGCGGCGCGGTGTTTCCGTCGGACCGGGTGCGGACGAGTGAGGATCTGCTGCGCGAGGCGAACAAGAGCTTCCGCGCGCTCCAGGCCTCGGAGGCCCCGAAGTACCTGTTCGACGTCTGAGGCGCGCGGCGTCGAACTCCCTGGTGTCAGCCAGAGGGCAGGCCTCGAGCGCCACGGGTGAGGACTCGGCCCGTCACCCCGTGGTCGGTGCGAGGTTCTTCTCGAGCTTCTCGACCTCGGCGCGCAGCGGGTGCGTCGCTGGCACTTCGCGCACGAGCCCCTGCACCACGCCCCTGGCCTGGTCTTTCTTTCCCAGTCGCACCAGCGCCAGCGCCAGGTTGTACGGCACGCGCCACTCGTCTGGTGGGGCGAGGATCTTCGCGCGCTCGAGCAAGGTGACGGCCTCGGCGTGCTGCTTCGAACGGCTCCCCTCGATGAACAGCGTCGCCAGGTTGAGGAGCGGCTTGAACGACGCCGGGTTGAGCGCGATCGCCTTCCGGTACGCGGCCTCGGCCTTCTCCACCAGCGGGACGGCGCCGTAGAAGTTCCCCAACGTGAAGTGGGCCTCCCACTGGTTCGGGTTCTTCTGAAGCAGCGCCTGAAGCACCTGCTCGGCCTTCTCCCCCTCCTTCTGAAGCAGCGCGAGCTGCGCGAGGTTGAGCCAGGCCTGCTCGTGCTCCGGCGCTACCTTCAGCTCCCGCTCCAGATACGCCACGGCGCCGGCGACGTCGTCGAGCATCATCGTCGCGGCGAGCGCCTTCTCGAGCAGCGCCGGGTGATCACCACACGTCGAAAGCCCACGATCCAGCACGTCGCGCGCAGCCTGGAACTCCTGGAGCTCGAAGAGCACGTCCCCGAGCGTCGCCCACGCATCGACCCGCTTCGGCGCCAGATCCTTCGCCTTCTCGAACGCCCGCACGGCGAGCCGGAACTGCTTCGCCGAGTGGTACGCCATGCCGAGGAACCGGGGCGCGTCGGGGTTCGTCGGCTCGAGCGACGCCGCGGTCTGGAGCGCCACCACCGCCTCCCGCGACCGCCCCTGCTGCGCGAGGAGCCGTCCGTAGTTGAGCTGACACAGAAAGGTCGTCGGCCCCAGCGCTGCGCCCTTTCGCAAGGCCTCCAGGGCGGGCGCCGGCTCTCCGAGTGTTTCGTGAACGAGCCCGACGAGCGTCCACCCGAGGCCCTGCGCCGGCGCGAGCCGCACCGTGGCCATCGCGTGTACCTTCGCGGCGTCGACCTGCCCCGTCGCCAACGCCAGCCGCGCCAGCCCTGCGTACGCCTCGGCCGACGCGGGGTTCCGGTCGAGCACCGCCTCGAACAGCGCCGCTGCGCCTGGAATGTCTCCACCCGTGAGGCGCGCCTCGCCCTCGTGGAGCTTCGCCACCGAGTCCGTCGCCGTCCCGTTCGTTTCTTCGTCAGAGCGGAAGTGACGACGGGCCTCGTCGTACGAGCCCGCCTTGAGCGCAGCCTCGCCTCGTCGGTATGCGTCGGAGCGAGCCATCGACGACCGCCTCGGGGCCTACCGGGTGTTGCGACCGATGGCCTGCGCCGTGTCGTTCTGCGCCTTCAGCACGTTCGAGAGCGTCTGCCAGTACAGCGAGATGTTGTTCATCGTCTGCTGGTACCTGGCCATGTCGCGCTGGAACTGCGCCGCCTCTTTCGGGTTCTCCATGTTGTACGCGTCGGGGTTCGGCATCGCGGTGCCATCCCACGTGGGCGTGGCCCGGCCCTCAGCGAGCCCCGCACCAGGCGTCGTCGTGGCGGTGGCCGTCGAGCTCGCGGGCGCGTCGGGAATGAGCCAGCCGGTCGCGAACGAAGCGGTCTTCTTGATCGCGGCCACGCCATCCCAGAAGTCGACCTTCCCGTCGTCGTTCACGTCGGCGACGTTCTTCGCCATCTCGCCGATCTGCGCCACGTCGACTTCCACCGTCGCGGAGCCTCCGAGGCCGACGCCGAGCGCCGCGCCCAGGCTGCCGCCGATCTTCAGCTTGCCGTCCTCGTAGCCGAACACGCCCGAGGCCCGCGCTTCGGCGCCGGCGCTCGCGTACCCCAAGGCCTCCACCGAGAAGGGACCCGCCGAGAACTTCACTTCGCCTTCCACCTTCGCGACGGCCGAGGCGCCCGCCTCACCCTTGAGGATCGCCGTGGGCGGATCGCGGGTGATCTGCACCGTGCCCGTCGCCTCCGCCACAGCCTCGGCAGTGGCCCGCGCGTGGCCTTCGACGCTCGCGTTCACGTCCACGCCGCCAATGGAGACGCTGGGCGTCTCGGCGCGAGCGTGCACCTCGGCCTCGACCGACGCGCCCACCCGTGCCGTCACCGTCGCGTCGAGCCCGTTGGTGTCGATCCGCCCGCGCGCATCGACGCTGGCCTTCGCCTCGGCCTTCGCGCCCGCCTGGTAGGAGGCCTCACCAAACCGCCCCGACACCTGTCCGGACGACTCCGCATACACGCCGGCCTTCGCCTCCCGGTTGAACGTCGCGTCGACGCCGCGCCGGCCATCGAAGCGGACCGACTGCCCGCCCGTGACACCGACCTGGGTGTGCACGGAGCCGTGATCGCCCTCGACGAGCACCGTCTCCTTCATTCGCGAGGGATCGACCTCGGAGCTCCACGAGGCAGGGTCGAGCTCGAGCCAGTCGAGCGCCTTCTCCGCGCGGGAGCCGATCGCGTCCGCGGTGCCGAAGGCCTTCGGCGTCTCGAGCTCACGCTCCCGCAGCGTGCTGGTGCCGAACGAGCGGCCCTTCTCCCAGTCCGCCCCGCCGCCGACGCTGAACACGCCGCCCTCGTGGGTGGTGTGCGACTTCGTCTCGAGCGTGGAGCCGTTCGCGCGCTTCTCGTTGCGGGTGAGCGTCTCGCCGTCGCGCTCACGCACCGTCGTCACGTCGGAGGCCGCGTGCTGGTTGCCCACCGAGTCCTTCGTGCGCGTGTGAGTCGCCGAGCGCGTCCCGTCGGTGAGCGCGGAGTCGACCGTCTGCTCGCGCTTCGTCTGCTCGACCCCGTAGACATCGTTCTGCCGGGTGGTGACGGTGGCGCGGCGGCGCTCTCCGGTGAGGGACGTCGTCTCGGTGCGCGAGGTCGCCGAACGCCGCCCCAGCATGTCGGTCTCGGCGGTGAACGTGTTCTCCGAGGCGCGATCGCCCTTCCGCGTCGACTTGGAATAGGTGAGCGACGACTCGAGGAGCTTCCCGGCCTTCCCCGTCGTCAGCGTCTTCTCGGTCTCGGTGTCGCCCCGCCGCGAGGTGCTTCGACGCGTCACCGTGCCGTCGTCGGCCGTCGTCACCTGAGCCCGTTTGGACTTCGCGAGCGCGGCGACCTCCCGCTGCACACCCTTCGTCGCGTGCCGCGTATCGGCCTCGGCCGACTCGGGCGTCGTCGTCTTGCGCGCTGTCTTCGACCGGGAGTTGACGCGAACCACTGGAAGCTCCTTGAAAGACGCCTGACGTGGTTATCGGCGCCACCAGGTAGGACGTTGTGCGCCAACCATTGAAACAGCTTTACATCGACTTCAGCACCGTCGTCTCGGCCAGCACCCAGTCGAGGTATGGCCGATGCCCGGAACCAACTGGAATCACAAGCATTTCTGGCACCTGATAGGGATGGAGCGCCTTGAGGCGAGGCTCCAGCGCGGCGAGGCGGGCGCGGTCGGTCTTCATGACGATCAGCACCTCACCCTCGTCCTGCACGGCGCCCTTCCACCGGTAGATGGAGCGCACGCGGGGCACGAGGTTGGCGCAGGCGATGAGCCGCTCGTCCACCAGCGCGCGAGCCAGACGGGCCGCGACGGCTTCGGTGGGGGCGGTGGAGAGGACGACGACGACCGTGGGCTTCGGGAGCGTCTTCTTCCGCCGCCGAGCGGCCATTACAGCGAAACCTCGCTCGTCACGTCACGGCCGTCGGCCATGGTGACGACGACTTTGGCGACGAGGCCGCGCACGCGCTCGGCCGGGCCCACGTCGAAGTGCAGGCCATGGGCGCCGGGCTCGGAGTCGACGCTGCGCTGGGGTTGATCGGGAAGGTAGACGGCGGCGGCGGCGAAGCGATCCTGGCGACGGGGTTGAACCACCACCTGGACCTTCTGCTTCGTGCGGAACACCAGCAGCTTGAACTCCGTGCGCTCCTCGACGACCTCGGGCGCGCCTTCTGCCGAACCGCGCGACACCGCCGCGGGCACGTGCGCGGAGACGGTCAACACCTCGTCGCGGCTCAGCTCGGCGATCGCCTCGTCCCCCGCCTCCATCGCCTTGAGCGCCAGCGCCAGCTCGGGATCGGCCCGGGCGGCATCACGAATGGCCTGCTGTTCTCCGGAACCCGACACCCCGAGATCGAAGCGAAACAGCTCGTCGAACGAGAACCGGCGGGAGCGCTTCTGCGTTACCAGCTCGTGGGCCCGTTGGGCTTCGTCCGAGAGGGTTCCGCGGGCATCACCGCCGAGCACCTTCACCACCAGGTCGTGCTCGAGACCCGACTTCTCCGACAACCACCACGCGGCCTGATGCCGCTCGACATCCAGAATCGCCAGCTCGTCGCGGCGGTCGGCGTTGAGGGCCGACAGCCGCGTCGTACAGCGCCGCGCCCGCCGGTCGGCCTCGGCCAGCTCCTTCGTCAGCCGGCCCAACGCGACCAGCGCCCCTGGCCGCCCCAGCGCCACCAGCCGCTCCAACGCGACCCGGGCCGACTCCAGCCGGTCGCGGGAGAGCAGCGTCTGCATCGCCCAGGTCGTCAACGTCGGGCCGTCGGCGGCTTGCTCCGGGAGCGCCGCGTCGAGCGCCTGATCCGCGGCCCGTTCGAGGCGCCCGGCGATCTCGTCGGCCCTGAGGCCCTCGACCCACCCATGGAGCCCCTTCTCGGGGATCGCCATCAGCGCGGCCTCGAGCGCCTTGCCGTCGTGAGGCACCTTGAGGTGCCTGCGCAGCAGATCGCCGGCGGCTTCGAGGAGGCGCCCGACGGCAGGCGCGGGATCGGGTCGACTCGCGGCGTCGAGCTCGGCTTTCAGCGGCGCCAGCTCGTCGACGCGGGCGCGGTACTTCTCGATGGGCGAGACGGTCACGACTCCTCCTCCTTGCGTGCTTCGATGACGTACGACTTGAGCCAGGCCTGCGCGCGCGAGACGCGCTTGTACGAGTTGACGACGGTGATGCCGAGGCGCCGGGCGACCTCTTCGTGGTCGTCGAGATCCTGGTGGTGGTACAGGTCCCACGCGGTGGCCTCGTTCGGGTGCTCGGCCTCGAGCCGCCGGAACGCCGCCCAGTATTCTTCGTTGGCCTCCTTCGCCTCGGCGGTCGCGTTCGAGAACGCCACCGCGCGGTTGGCCTCGGCCGGCGTCTCTTCCCGCTCGTCCTCGTCACCGCGCGGGCCCTCGGCAAGCTCCTCGCGCTGGCGGCGATAGCGGTCGATGGCGCAGTGCTTGACGATGCGCAGGAAGAACGTCTTGGGAGACGCCGCCTTGCCTGGCATCTGCTCGGAGACGCCGCGGAACTGGTCGAGGCCGCGCGACATGAACTTCGCCGCGGCGTCCTGGAAGACCTCGTCCACGTCGTCGGGCGAGCCCCTCATGAACGCGCCTTGCACCCTGCGAACGACGGTGGTGGAGGCGTCACGCCACCGGAAGACGAGCTCTCCGAGTGGCTTCTGATAGTCCCGGCCTTCGGCTTTGCGCCGGGTGATGTCGGCGAACAGTTCGTCGTCGGTGAGCATGGGCGAAGGCCGTCGACCATACCCGCTCCCACGTCGACCGTCGGTGATTCCTGACGAACCGCAGGCGCCCGGAACGACTGGGCTGTGACGGGTCAGCCCAGCGCGCGGACGGGGAGCGGCCGTGGGGTGACCTGGACCCGCGCGACGGGCATCGGCGCTTCGACGCCCTTGAGGCGGGCCGGGTAACGCTCACAGATCTGCTCGGCCGAGAGCAGCCCGCGGGACACCCCTTCTTCCGCCACGTGCGCCGCGACCACGAGTTGGCCGGCCTGCGCCTCGCCCTGGAGCCGGGCGGCGATGTTCACCGTCTGGCCGAAGTAGTCGAGCACCTTGTTCGCGGTCGCGACGAAGCCCGAGCCGCCGTACAGCCCCACCTTGAGGGAGGTCCTGCTGCCGAGCGCGTCTTCGCGCCGGAAGGCCTCGAAGTCGGCCAGCATGTCGCGCGCGCCCGCCACCCCGCTCAGCTCATCGGGGAAGACGGCCATCACCGCGTCGCCCATCGTCTTCACGACCGCGCCACCGTGGCGCTCGACCGCCGTCGTGAGCACCTCGAAGTGGGCCTGCACGAAGCGGAAGGCCTCGGCGTCGCCGGCGTGGGTGTAGAGATCGGTGGAGCCGACGAGATCCGAGAACACCAGCGCCACGCGCTGCACCTGGAGCGAGAGCCCGGGCCGCAAGACCTGGGCCGAGAACTCGCGGCGGAACAGCGGCAGCATCATCACGTCGCGCGCGGTGGCCGCCAGGTTCGTCCAGGTGGCCTTCTCGAGCTTGACGTGACGCTCGCTCTCTCCGGTCGACTTGACGGCGATCGTCGCCGTGGGGGCCACCTGGAGCCGCTCAGGCCAGTCCTGGCCCTCATCGGGGATCTCCACGGCCGGGGAGCCGCCCGCCTCGGCCTGCACCAGCGTCGCCTTGCCGCCGCGGAGGAACAGCCGGAAGAGCCCCGCCTCGTCCGGAACCCGGAGCACCGCCTTCCCCGCCGGCTCCAGGATGGCCTGACTGACCACGTGGGGCATGCGGGAGGGGCTGCCAACACAGAACGGACCGACCTCGATCTGACGAATGCCGTCTGGCGGCCGGAACGTGGCTTCGAGGGATTCATCGAGGTTGAGGCCGAAGCCGATCTCGCACAGCTGACAGGCGCCGTGGGTCGACAGCTCCCCCAGGGAGTCAGTCGAGCTCGCGCCGGTCCGGCAGCTCGGGCAGACGAGCTCCCACCGCAGCTGGAGCACCCCGGCCCGCACCGCCAGCAGACAGGTCGACAACAGGTCTCGCCGCGGCACGCCCCACTCGTCGGCCAGCTCGTAGGGGCGAATCCGCATCACCCGATCGTCAGGCGCCGTCGCGATGAGATCCACCAGGCGGCGGCCCAGCTCGCCGCCGCCGCCTTCCTTGAGCGCCGACGCCGCGCGGTCGAGGCGCTCCACGTTGACGGGGTGGGCCGGTGGCAGCTGCGGGCCCTTGCCGCTGCGCACGAGGGATTCGTCGAGCGTGGTGATGGCCAGGATCAGCTTGTTCAGCGTCATGGTGGCCGACAGGCGCACCACCGGCGCGAGGATCGAGGTGCGCGGCCACAACGTCAGCCGAACCTTCACGGTGCTGTGGAGCCCACGGCTCTCGGTGAAGTACCCGATGTCGAGACGTTCGATTGGCCCGGCCAGCATGTCGCGGCGCACCTGGAGCGACTTCATGAAGTCGAACTCGTAGGGGCGCTCGGTCCACGCCACCTCGAAGCCGCCGAGCCGGGTCTTCACCAGGTAGCGCGCGGCGCTGTCAGCCGGGTTCGCGGCCTCGACGCGCAGCCGATCGTTTCCCATCGCGCGGTTGAGCCAGTCGGTGTTCGACAGGCCCTTCCAGATGGAGCACACGTCGCTCTCACACGACACCGACTGCTCGAGGACGATCTCGCGCGCCACGATGGCTCCTTTCGGCAGTCGTCAGACGTTGGATTGCGACGGCGTCGACGCCCGATAAGGACGACAGGTTACTCTGAGCGCGCAGGTGCGCCAGCAACCTACCTTTGCATTCAGTGTCACCGACGCGTGACGGAGAGTCGTGATGAAGCGCACCATCGTCATCGGGGATCTGCACGGCTGCTTCGACGCCGCCGTCGGCCTGCTCGACCGGCTCGCGGTGACCGGGAGCGATCGGGTCATCTTCGCCGGAGATCTCGTCGATCGCGGGCCGCAGCCTCGGCAGTGCGTCGAGCTGGCGATGCAGCACGAGTGCGTGCTCGGCAACCACGAAGAGAAGCACCTCCAGCAGCGGCGGCGCGCCGCCGCGGCGCTCACGCCCGAACATCGCGCGACCCGCGAGGCGCTCGAGGAGCACCACTTCACCTACTTCGCGACGCTCCCGCTGTTCCTCCGCCTGCCTGAGTACGGCGCGGCCGTGGTTCACGCGGGCTGTTTCCCCGGCCTGCCACTCGAGCAGCAGTCGACGCATCACCTCCTCCACCTCCAGCACATCGCGCCGCCAGCGCCGAAGTCGTATTGGCCGTCGAAGGCGCCAGGTGGACATCGCTTCTGGACGAACTTCTGGCAGGGCCCCGAGCGCATCCTCTTCGGCCACACGGTCCTCGACCGACCGTTGGTGACGCCCTGGGCGGTCGGCCTCGATACCGGCGCGGTGTTCGGTCACGGGCTGACCGCGCTCGTCCTGCCTGACTGGGAGCTCGTGACGGTCTCGACCGTCGACGTCACCGGCGGGCGCAAGACGCTCGCGACGTACGACGTGCAGGCGGGCGTGAAGACGTACTCGTGACTGCCACCCTCACGGGCGCGAGAGGCGCCGGGCCACGAAGTCGAGGCGGTCGTTCCCCACGAACATCTCGCCGTCGACGAAGAAGGTCGGCACGCCATACGCGCCACGCTGAACCGCTTCGTCGGTGGCGGCCTTCAAGCGCTCCTTGAGCGGCGGACTCGAGGCGAGCCCGAGCACCTTCGGCGCGTCGAGCCCGGCAGCGGTCAGCACCTCGGAGAGCACGGCCTCGTCGCTCCCGTCGCGCCCGTCGCGCCAGATCGCCTCGAACATCGGCCGCACGAACGCCCCGCCCCGCCCTTCGTCCACCGCGACCAGCGCGGCGCGGTTGGCCTGCGTGGTGAAGAAGGGAAACGTCTCGGGCACGCGGATCGGCGGCAGGCCAAGGGCGTCGGTCCAGTCGGAGAGGTCCTTGAAGGCGTGCGCGAGCTTCGCGGGGATCTCTGCCGGGCCGCGGTTGCCGGTCGCACGGAGGATGCCGGGCAGGAAACACGGGCGGTAGGACACGCGCGCGCCATGCGCCGACGCCACCGCCTCGACGCGCGTGGCCGCGAGGTACGAATAGGGGCTCATGAAATCGAAGAAGAACTCGACCACCCTGCTCATCTGGCCTGCCTTTCGCCTGCGCTTTGGCTTTGCGTGACGTCGTGCTCGCGGCCATGGTCATTCCACGATGAGCGCGATGACTGAAGCGATGATCGACGCGATGCGCGGGCGGCTCGAGCGCGAGGCCCGGCACTTCGGGCCCACCCTGGCGAAGCTGGCGGCGGAGCGCGGGCTCGCCGTGACGAAGAAGGACGACGGCGCGATCGTTCCCATTCCGATCACCGCGACGCCAGTCGTCCTCGAGGCGGCGGAGGGGCGACGGCGACAGGCGCTGGCGGCGAAGCTGGCCTCGGCGGGCCTCAAGATGTCCCGCGCCGTGCTCGGTGGGTTGCGACGAGAGCTGGTCTTCGACGGCCTCTCCCCGCTCGAGCAGCGCCTGGCCGACGCCACGTTCCGTCAGCTCGACACGCTGGTCACCACGCGCGTCGACTTCTTCGTCAGCGACGCCGTCCGCGCGCTCGAGCTCAACGCCACCATCCCCGCGATGCAGGCCTACAGCGACATCGCCGCGCACACCTTCATCGAGGTGGTCGGCCGTCACGCCGGCGCCTCGGACGCCCAGGTCGAGGCCTGGAAGACCGCCAACGGCAGCAACGCGCGCGCGCTCTTCGACGCCCTGATGGCGGGCTACGCGAAGGTGCGTCCGGGGCAGCGGCCGGCGCGCATGGTGTTGCTCTGCCGTCGCAACGACGCGCAGCTCACGGAGCAACGCTCCCTGTGCGCCAGCTTCAACCGCTTCGGCGTCGAGGCCGAGGTGGTGCATCCCGATCAGCTCGAGCGGATCGGCGACACCTCTCTCCACGCGAACGGCAGGCCCGTCGAGCTCGTCTACCGTCACCTCTTCGTGCGCCGGCTCGAGGAGGCGGATCTCACTGGAGCCCAGACGGTGAAGGCGCTCCTCGCCGAGCCCAACGGGACCCGCGCCGTGGTGCTCAATCCGCCGGCGTCGCAGGTCGAGGTGAAGGCGGTGTTCGGCCTGCTCTCGGAGGCGCTGGAAGATGGGGCCCTCGCGACGGCCGCCGGACTGACGGACGACGAGCTGGGGGCGGTCCACCAGAGTGTGCCGTGGACCCGTCCCTTCCGCGGCGCGGTGCTCCTGGCGGAGGTCCAGTCGAACCCCGATCGCTACGTGCTCAAACGCTCGTGGGACTACGGCGGCCGCGCGGTCTTCGTGGGGCGCACGCGGAACGAAGCGTCGTTCGCGGATCGCGTGAAAACGGCTTTTGGCGAGCCGCTCGATTGGGCGCAGACGTGTGCGCGCGCCGAGGCCGATCGGACCGGCGGCGGCTTCGTCGTGCAGCAGCTCGTCGACATTCGCCCCGAGCGTCACCTGCTCTGCCAGGCCGACACCCAGACGTGGACTGAGCTCTTCGTCGACTTTTCCTCATACGCGTCGGTTGGCCTGCCCGACCAGCCAGCCTGGGGCGGCGTGTGCCGGGGCTCGGTGTCACACATCGTGAACATCGTTGGCGGTGGAGGGGTGTTGCCCTTACTCACCGACGGGGTTGCTGCCGGGTTGCACTCGGCACTGGCCGCACGGGTGAGGTAGATCCGGCATCGGCGCAGTCGAACGTTCGTTCATTCGTACCATCTCACGACAAGGAGCTTTCCCATGGCCTACGGCCCCCAGCAGACCGACCACGAGCGCCAGTACGGACTTCCGTCCGCGGCGTCGATCCTCGCGCAGGAATCCGCCAACGCCTTCATGGCGAAGGTCTACCGGTGGATGGTGGGCGGCATCGCCATCACCGCGGGCACCGCGTGGTTCGTCGCCCAGAGCCAGGAGGCCTTCAGCCTCGTGGTGTCCTGGTACCTTCCCCTCGTCATCCTCCAGCTCGTGGCGGTCTTTGGGCTGTCATTCCTCGCGCCACGCCTTCCCGCGGCCGCGGCGGGAGGTCTTTTCCTCGGCTACTCGTTCCTCACCGGCCTGACGCTCTCGGCGATCTTCTTCGCCTACCGCCTGGGCAGCATCACCACGGCCTTCGGCATCACCGCCGCCATGTTCGGCGCGCTGAGCGTGTTCGCCACGGTCACGAAGAAGGACCTGTCGGGCTGGGGCACGTTCCTCTTCATGGGCCTGGTGGGCGTGGTGCTCGCGGGCATCATCAACATCTTCGTGCAGAGCGACCTGCTCGGCTTCGTGAAGAGCTGCGCGGCTGTCGTCGTGTTCGCCGGGTTGACGGCCTACGACACCCAGAAGCTGCGCCAGATGCACGCCTCGAGCGGCTACGCGAGCGTGGGCAGCCTGGCGGTCAATGGCGCCCTGATGCTGTACCTGGACTTCATCAACCTGTTCCTCAACATCCTGCGGTTGTTCGGCAGCCGGCGCTAAGCCGCGGTCGACAATGCGCAGGAACCGACGGGCCGGGCTGGCGTTCCCACGAGGAGCGCCGGCGCCGGCCCGCGGTGTTTCGTCAGTCCTTCTTGCGCTCGATCGGCAGCGTCATGCGCAGCCGCTCGACGATCTGCCCGTCTTTGAGGTGCGAGGAGACGATCTCCTTCACGTCGGCTTCGCTCACCGGGCCGTACCAGACCTGCTCCGGGTAGACGACCATCGCCATGCCGCGCTCGCAGGCGTCGAGGCAGCCGGCGACGTTGATGCGGGCGCCCTTCACCTGCTGCGCGTCGAGCTCTTTCTTCAGCGACAGGCGCAGCGCTTCCCCACCCTTCGAGGCACAGCAGCCTCGCGGGGAGCCGTCAGGACGGCGATTGGTGCAGACGAAGACCTGGCGTTCGTACGGAGGCGGCATGCGCGAAGAGATAGGCGCGTGCGCTCGATCACGCCAGCGCCGGGCACCTCCCTTCGCCGCTTTTCGCGCCCGGCTCTCGATGGCCCATCGCTGATGGTGCGCGACCGCAAAACGTCGCCTCGTCTCGAAAACCACCCCGGTTTCGAGGGGACTTTGATCACCTTTCGACACGGACTCTCAGCAAACTCCATGATCGCCCCCAATGAGGTCGATGAAAAGTGATGTAGGGCCGTGACCATATGCAGAAGGGCCGCTCATGCGGGAAAGGTCGCACCTTTCCATCCCCGCGCGATCCGAGGCCGATTTACCGGCCCCGGCCTCACTTGACTTTTCCGTGACGGAACGAAAACCCCCTAAGTGTTGGGTATCGGTCGAAAATTTGACACAACATGTTGGGGCTCTAGTCTTGACACCATGCTGTGGCGAGCGCATAAAGCGTGTCCCATTTCGGAGGCGAAGCACCTGTAGCACCCGGTCCGGGAGGGATCCCGGGTGCGAAAACTCCCACCTTTCATGATTTGCACCCCTCAGGGTCGTCTTCCTGAGCGCTGATCAGTCATCACCTGTTACCCAGACCCGTAGTCAACCCACGTAGACACCGCAGAAGAGAGAGGGGAAACACCATGGAGAAGGAGCTGGCTTCCATGAACGTCGCGCCGCAGGCCGCGCTTGGTGCGGCCACTGACAGCCGGGCCGTGCCGCGCAACGGCAAGCGTGAGGGGCTGAGGGTGAAGCGCTCCTTCACCACACCCGGCGTCGACCCGGCCGATGAGATCGCATGGGAGTACCGCACGGCGTCGATCGCCGGCGAAGACGGCAAGGTCGTCTTCGAGCAGAAGAACGTCGAGGTCCCGAAGTCCTGGTCGATGCTGGCGACGAACGTCGTCGCCTCGAAGTACTTCCGTGGCACACCCGGTACGCCCGAGCGTGAGACCTCCGTTCGCCGCCTCGTCGGCCGCGTCGTCGACACCCTCACCGCGTGGGGCGAGGCCGGTGGCTACTTCGCGTCGGCCGAAGACAAGGCCGCCTTCCATGCCGAGCTGAGCCACCTGCTGCTCCGCCAGAAGGTCGCGTTCAACTCGCCCGTCTGGTTCAACGTCGGCGTCGAGGAGCACCCCCAGTGCTCGGCGTGCTTCATCAACTCCGTCGAGGACTCGATGGAGTCGATCCTCACCCTCACCAAGACCGAGGGCATGCTCTTCAAGTACGGCTCCGGTACCGGCTCGAACCTCTCGCCGATCCGCTCCTCCAAGGAGATGCTCAAGGGTGGCGGCACCGCCTCGGGCCCGGTGAGCTTCATGAAGGGCTTCGACGCGTTCGCCGGTGTCATCAAGTCGGGCGGCAAGACGCGCCGCGCGGCGAAGATGGTCATCTTGAACGTCGATCACCCCGACGTGCTCGAGTTCATCCGCTGCAAGGTAAATGAAGAGAAGAAGGCGTGGACGCTCATCGACGGCGGCTACGACAGCTCGTTCAACGGTGAGGCGTACTCGTCGATCTTCTTCCAGAACTCGAACAACTCGGTGCGCGTCACCGACGACTTCATGAAGGCCGTGCTCGAGGATCGCGCCTTCCAGACCCGCGCGGTGCGTGACGGCTCGCCCATGGACACCTACCGGGCGCGCGACATCTTCCGTGAGATCTCCGAGGCCGCGTGGCACTGCGGCGACCCGGGCCTCCAGTTCGACACCACCATCAACGCCTGGCACACCTCGTCGAACACGGAGCGCATCAACGCGTCGAACCCGTGCTCCGAGTACATGTTCCTCGACGACACGGCCTGCAACCTGGCGTCGCTCAACCTCATGCACTTCCGCACCATCGACGGGGAGTTCGACGTCGAGGCCTTCCAGCACGCGTGCGACGTCACCCTGCTGGGCATGGAGATCATCGTCGGCTTCTCGAAGTACCCGACGGAGCGGATCACGAAGAACTCGTACGACTTCCGCCCGCTGGGCCTGGGCTACGCCAACCTCGGCGCGCTGCTCATGGCCGGTGGCCTGCCGTACGACTCCGACGAGGGCCGGGCGTACGCCGGCGCCATCACCTCGCTGATGGCCGGCCGCGCCTACCTGCAGTCCGCGAAGATCGCCGAGCACCTGGGCGCCTTCGCTGGCTACGCCGCCAACAAGGAGCCGATGCTCGGCGTCATCCGCAAGCACCGCAAGGCCGCCTACCAGCTGCCGATGCAGCGCACGGAGACGAAGCTCCACGCCGCGCAGAAGCTCGCGTGGGACGACGCGCTCGCCCTCGGTGAGCAGGTCGGCTACCGCAACTCGCAGGTCACCGTGCTCGCGCCCACCGGCACCATCGGCTTCATGATGGACTGCGACACCACTGGCATCGAGCCCGACATCGCGCTCATCAAGTACAAGAAGCTCGTCGGTGGCGGCATGCTCAAGATCGTCAACCAGACGGTCCCGTTCGCGCTCCAGAAGCTCGGCTACAGCACCACCGAGATCGAGGCGATCACCACCTTCCTCGACAAGAACGACACCATCGAGGGCTCGCCGCTCAAGGCCGAGCACCTGCCGGTCTTCGACTGCGCCTTCAAGCCGTCGAAGGGCACCCGCTCCATCCACTACATGGGCCACATCAAGATGATGGGTGCGGCCCAGCCGTTCCTCTCGGGAGCCATCTCGAAGACGGTCAACCTGCCGAACGAGGCCTCCGTCGAGGACATCGAGCAGGCCTACCTCGAGTCGTGGCGCGCGGGGCTCAAGGCCGTCGCCGTCTACCGCGACGGGTGCAAGCGCAGCCAGCCACTGAACACCTCGAAGGACGCCAAGAAGGTCGAAGAGGTCGCCGCCCCCGCGCCGAAGGTGCAGCGTGACGCCCGCCGACGTCTCTCAGACGAGCGCCGCGCCATCACCCACAAGTTCTCGATCGCCGGCCACGAGGGCTACCTCACCGTCGGCATGTACGAGGACGGTCAGCCGGGTGAGCTCTTCATCACCATGGCCAAGGAAGGCAGCACCGTTTCGGGCCTGATGGACTCGTTCGCCACCGCCATCTCGCTCTCGCTGCAGTACGGCGTGCCGCTCCAGGTGCTGGCCGACAAGTTCAGCCACACGCGCTTCGAGCCGGCGGGCTTCACCAACAACCCGGATCTGCCGATCGCCAAGTCCATCACCGACTACATCTTCCGGTGGCTGTCGCTGAAGTTCCTGCCGCAGGAAGGCGCCAGCGAGAGCCTGATGGAAGCCGAGGCGAAGAAGGTCGCCGCTGCGCAGCCTCAGGTGAAGACGCCGCTGCCGTCGTCGCCAGTGGTGGAGTCGAAGGGCTCGTCGTTCTCGTTCTTGAACCAGGCCGACGCCCCGCCCTGCCCCGTCTGCGGCACCATCACCGTGCGCAACGGCGCTTGCTACAAGTGCCACAACTGCGGCGCGACGACCGGCTGCAGCTGACCGCCAGTGACTCGAGGGCCCCCGAGCGCTCATGAAGCGCCGGGAGTCGCTCACCTGAACAGGGCTGCGTGGGGCGGGGCTCGAGGGCCCAGAGCGGGGATGCTTCGCACAATCCCTGTCACGAACGCGCAGCGGAGGGGGAACGGCTCCGGACGACCGGGGCCGTTTTTTTTGGCCCCGAGGCGTCGACCACTACAGCCCCGTCAACGGCGTCACCAGGTACCGACGGCCGTTCGTTTTTGGCTCGGGGAGGTGACCCGCGTTGATGTTCACCTGCACCGACGGGAACAGCAGCCGTGGGGGTGACAGCGTGCGGTCCCGTGCCGTGCGCTTCTCGACGAAGGTGCCTTTCGGCATCGCCGCCGTCAGCTGCGCGTTGGCCTTCTTCGCGCTCGCGACCGTCGTCATCGAGCGCCACGTCCGTCCGGCGGGTGGGTAGTCGTGGCCGACGAAGAGCCGGGTGTCGTCCGGCAACGTGAAGAGCTTCGTCGTCACCGAGTCGTACAGCGCGCCCGCGTCACCCTTCGGGAAGTCACAGCGGCCCACGCCGACGTCGTCGAGGAAGAGCGCATCGCCGGTGAAGACCGCGTCCTCGATGTGGAAGCTCATGCAGGCCGGCGTGTGGCCCGGCGTCGCGAGCGCGGTGAGCTCCAGCCGGCCAGCTCTGACCGCCTGCCCGTCGTCGAGCAGCAGATCGAACGGCCGACCGTCCGTGGGCAGGTCGTCCATCGCGAAGACCTCTTTGAAGACGCCCTGCACCTCGCTGATGCGTCGGCTGATGCCCACGCTCGCGCCGTACCGCTTCTTGAGCCACTGACTGCCCGAGAGGTGATCGGCGTGGGCGTGCGTCTCCAGCACGTGGTGGATCTTCAGCCCCTTCGCGTCGACGAACGCGGCGACCCGCTCCAGGGACTCGGTCCACAGCCTGCCGCCTGACGGCTCGTAGTCGAGCACCGGGTCGATGATGACCGCGTCCTTCGTCACCTCGTCGAAGACGACATACGTGAGGGTGAAGGTGCGCTCGTCGAAGAAGGACTCGATGTGCATGGTGGGCTCCAGGATCGGGTGCGTGACAGGAGCCTGCCGCCGGGCCCCACGATTCACCCCATCAGACCAGGTCGAAGGCTTTCGCGAGCATGCCCACCGCCACCACGACAGAGAGCCCAGCGAACCCCATCCGCAGCGGTCGCTCAGGCAGCCGACCTGACAGGGGCGCCCCCACCAGCGCGCCCAGGACGGCCCCCGCGCCCATGGGAAGAACGAGCTCCAACGGAACATGCCCGGCGAGCAGATGCACCACGGCGCCTGAGAAGCTCGCCAGCGCGATGACCGCCATCGAGGTGCCGATCGCGCGGTGCAGCGGCAGCCCGGCGAGGAGGGTGAGCGCGGGCACGACCAGAAAGCCGCCCCCGACGCCAAGGAAACCCGTGAGCGCGCCCGTGACCAGGCCCGCGACCAGGAGCGCCAGCAGCTTCGCTGGAGCACCTCCGCCGGCCGTGCGCGGTCGGAACAGGGCCACCAACGCCGCGAGGAGGACGAGCGCGAACGCCACCATCGTCACCTTCTCCGGCACCAAGGCGTGAAGCTGGGCACCCAGCGCAGCGCCAGCGACGGAGGGCAGCCCGAAGCTGGCCGCCACTTTCCAGTCCACGCGGCCCGCGCGGCCATGCGAGAGGGCGCCGCTCAGCGCAGCGGCCCACACCACCGCGAGACCCGCGCCGGTCGCCGTCTGGAGCGACGTGCCGAACACCACCAGCAACACCGGCACCGCCAGAATGCCGCCGCCCGCGCCGAGCACGGCGAACACCACGCCCAGCACTGCACCGACGACGAACGCCATCATGATCGTGGGGTTGGAGCCGCCCTCCCTGTCGGGGGTTCTCCGAATCGGGCCGGGGCCGCGACGAAGGACCTGGGTCCCCTGACGGCGTGGTGACGCTGCGCGCGAGCGGTGGGTAGACTCCTCTTCGTGGCCCGTCGCCCCATCCTCGTCATTGACGACGACCCGAACCTTCGCGAAGTCGTCCGGGTCGCGCTCGAGCTCCAGCACTTCGACGTGGTGGAGGCCGCCGATGGGAGAGCGGGCCTCGACGCGTTCACGAAGCACGCGCCCCAGGCCGTCGTGCTGGATCTGATGATGCCGGAGCTCGATGGCTTCGAGGTGTGCCGCCGGCTGCGCGCCTCGAGCCGGGTGCCGATCGTCTTCCTGTCTTCACGCGACGACGAGCTCGATCGCGTGCTCGGACTCGAGCTGGGCGGAGACGACTACGTCACCAAGCCGTTCTCGCCCAGAGAACTGGTCGCCCGCGTCAAGGCGGTCCTGAGACGAGCAGAGCCGCCACCGGACACCTCGACGACCGCCGCCAGTCCAACGGCGCTGACCCGTGGCTCCTTGACGCTCGACCTCGACGCCTGGCGCGCCTCGTGGAACGGCCAGGAAGTGACGCTCACGGTGATGGAGTTCCAGCTCCTCTCGGCCCTGCTCCGCGCCCCGACCCGCGCCTTCTCCCGCGATGAGCTGATCGAGCGCGCCTACGACGGCGTGGTGGTGAGCGACCGCACCGTCGACAGCCACATTCGCCGCGTGCGCCAGAAGTTCGCGGCCGTGGGTGGTTCGGTCGTGGAGACCGTGCATGGCGTGGGGTACCGCCTGGGCGTGCCGTGACGAGCCGCTGGCTCCCGCGCCTGTGGATGGTGCTCGCCGCCGTCGCCGTGGTGGCCATGGTGTCGGCCATCGGCGGCCTGTCGGTGGTGCGGTTCTATGACGATCAGCTCGTCCGCCAGACCGAGGCCGAGCTGCTCGCCCAGGGCGCGGTGTTGAGTGAGCTGTTCGCCGCGGAGATCGCGCGACGGGTGGACGACGGGGCGACCTTCGGCGTGGTGGCAACGGTGCAGCGGCCCCGCGCCGCCGATCCCCGACTCACGCCGCTGGTCCCGATGCTGCGCGCCAACGATCCCGTCCTGCCGGCACCGCCGCCTTCTCCAGCAGCGACCCGCCCCGCCGATCCGATCGTGCAGCAGGCAGCGATCGCGGTGGCCCCGCTCCTCGACGAGGTGAGCCGAACCACGCTCGCGGGCCTGCGCCTCGTCGACGTCAACGGCGTCGTGCTGGCCTCGTCCGAGAAGGACATGGTGGGCCGCTCCTTGGAGAGCCGCGTGGAGTTCCAACGCGCGCTCACGGGCGAAGCTGTCAGCCTGCTGCGGGAGCGTCCACCGGAGTCCTCGGAAAGCACCCTCGAAGGGCTCTCGCGCTCGAACGCGATTCGGGTGGTGGTGGCGCTGCCGGTGGTGAAGCAGGGACGCGTGTGGGCGGTGCTCTTCCTCTTGCGCACTCCGATGACGCTGGCGAAGGCCGTGTACGGCGATCGCAAGAGCCTCGGCACCACGTCGGCGGTGCTGCTCGCGGTCGTGGCGCTGATGGTGCTGGGGCTCTCCATCGTGATCGTCCGGCCGGTCCGCGCGCTCGTGCGACAGACGCGGGCGATTGCGCAGGGCGATGCTTCAGGTGCGAAGGCCATTCCCCGACCGCGCGTGGCGGAGCTCGCGGAGTTGTCGACGAGCCTGGAGGCGATGGCGCAGCTGCTCGATCAACGCGCTCGCTACATCCAGGGCTTCACCTCGAGCGTCTCCCATGAGTTCAAGACGCCGCTGGCCTCGATGCGGGGCGCGATCGAGCTGCTGCAGGACGACTTCAACGCACTCAAAGAGGAGCAGCGCCGACGCTTCCTCGGAAACCTCGCCGCCGACGTCGATCGGCTCACCCGGCTGGTCGAACGGTTGCTGCTGCTCGCCCGTGCCGACGTCGCCACGGCGAGTCAGGCCCGCACCGACGTGGGCGGCGTGCTCCACCAACTCGAAGGTCCCCGCGTCCACGTCACGCGGCCGACCGAGCTGCTCGAGGCCCTCGTGCCGACTGACGCACTCACGGCGGCGCTGGCCCACCTGGTCGAGAACGGCCTCAAACACGCCGGAGACGCCGCGACGGTGACGCTGACCGCGACGCGGGCGGGCGAGATGGTGGCCATCGACGTACGAGACGACGGGCCCGGCATCTCGGAGGCCAACGCCCAGCGCATCTTCGAGCCCTTCTTCACGACAGCGCGGACGACCGGCGGGACTGGCCTGGGGTTGTCCATCGCCTCGGCGCTCATGAAGGCCTTCTCGGGCGCGCTCACCCTCGTCGCCCGCACGCCCGGAGCGCATTTCCGCATCACCCTGCCACTCGCCCCCAGACCGCCAGCTTGAACTCGTCGTGCAGTGGGATGGCGCCACGAAGAAGTTCGAGGCCGCGTGGGCTGCCCGCGATGCCAGAGGAGAAGGCGAACGTGACGCGCGACGCGTGAAGCGGAACGCCCGTCACCGTCGGTCAGCACGCGAACGGCTTCGCCGAGTCACCGGGCGCCTACGGCATTCCCACCGTCAGCTCGGTGACGACCGCGAGGACCGCGACCGTCAACACCCCGGCCAGCGCGATCCGCACCACGTCGAGCTGGAACGACAACCGCTCGAACGACGGCATCCACGCCACCAGCGCGACGATGGCGATGAACTGCGCGAGGGCGACGATGATCGACAGCCACTTCGTCAGCCGCGGCCACCACACCCGGCCCACCGCGAGGAAGAACGCGAACGCGCCCCACGCGACGCCGACGATGATGGAGGGCAACGACTGCACGAAGAGGACTTCAGCGCCCTCCCCAGCGCCGACGCAAGCCTCAGCGGAAGTAGCTGCCGGTCAGGTCGACGGAGTACCCCTCTAGGACACGGCCGGCCCGCTCGCGCTGAGGAGGTGCTGGGAGAAGCGCAGCGAGCGGCCCGGAAGCCCGCCCTCGGCCTCGGTCTTGCTTCCCACCGACTCCATCGAGCCACGCCGCCATCAACGGCGACGAGTGGGCGGTCCTCGATTGGGCGCGACGACGTTCGCGAGGAAGGTCGGTGCAGACTTCGTGCAGACGGTCAGCGTCCGCCGTCCCGGGGAATGCCCCCATCGCCTGCCGCGACGAGCTGCGCGCGCAGGGCCTTCGCGTCGGCGTTACCGGGATCGACCTTGAGCGCGTCGTCGACGAATACGACCGCCTCGCCCGCCGCCCCCTGCTCGGCCCAGCCCCGCGCTCGCGCCATCGGTCCCGCCACGAAGCGCTCGAACACGGGCGTGGTGAGCTTGCCGCGCGCCTTCGGTGACAACGCCCGGTCCAGCTCGAGCACCTGCCTGGCTTCGTCGAGGGTCAACGGCTCGAACTTGCCCATGAGAAAGGCGTACTCCGCCAGCGCCTTGAGAAAGGGCCCACAGGTCTTCGCCTCTTTCTTCAGCCCTCGCTCACACCACTCGCGTGAGGTCGGAATATCGCCCGCGAGGAAGTACAGCTTCGCGGCCTCGCTGGCCTTCATGTTCGCCTTTACCTCGACGCCAGGCATCGTCGGCGGCATCGGGGGCATCTGCGCACAGGCCAGGGAGAGGAACAGGGGCAGCATCAGTACGCATTCTTCGAGAGGAACCCGCCGAAGGCCGTGCGCAGGAGGATCTTGAGGTCGAACAGCAGCGACCAGTTCTCGATGTAATAGAGGTCGTAGTCGATCCGCTCCTGGATCGAGGTGTTGCCCCGCAGGCCGTTGATCTGCGCCCACCCGGTGATACCCGACTTCACCATGTGCCGCAGGTGGTAGCGGGGGATCTGCTTCTTGAACTCCTCGATGAAGACCGGTCGCTCCGGCCGTGGCCCGACGAGGCTCATGTCACCGACGAGGACGTTGAAGAACTGGGGCAATTCATCGAGCGAGTACTTCCGCAGGAAGGTCCCGATGGGCGTGCGCCGGGGATCGTCGGCGGTGGCGAACTGGGCGCCCGCCAGTTCGGCGTCGGTGCGCATCGTGCGGAACTTGAGCATCTGGAAGAGGTGACCATCCATGCCCATGCGCTCTTGCCCATAGAAGACCGGGCCGCGGCTCGTCAGCTTCACGAGCACCGCGAGGGCCACCATCACCGGAGACGCCAGGAGAATGGCCAGCATCGAGAAGAGGACGTCGAAGACCCGCTTCGCGATCAGGTTCCAGCCCTCGAGCGGCGCGCCCTGGAGGCTGATGATGGGCAGCCCGCCGAACTCCTCGAGACCGCCGCGCAGGGTGACGTAGTTGAAGAGATCGGGCACCAGCTTCACGTCGACCGTCCGCAGGGCCAGCTCCTCCATCAACCCCTTGAGAATCGGTTGATCCTCGAGCGGCAGCGCCAGCATCACCTGATCGACCGGCGTGCGATCGAGCACCGGCGTCAGCTCGGTCATGAGCCCCAGCACCGGCTTGCCCTTGATCGTCGTGCCGACCTTCTCCGGCCGACGGGTCAGCAGCCCCACGACGGTGAAGCCCAGCTCCCGGTGTGACTCGATCGTCTCGACGACCCGCTGACCCAGCTCGCCCGCGCCCACCACGAGGATCCGCTTCTCGTTGAACCCACGTCGGCGCAGGGCGTTGAAGATGCCCCGCGAGGTCAGCCGCACCACGCTCACGCCCACGAACGCGTAGACGGTGAACAGCGCGATGGTGACGCGCGAATAGCGCTCGTAGAAGAAGAACGTGATCGCCACGAGCAACGTGGTGGCAAGGATGGTCGACTTGAAGACCTCGAACACCTCGCTCACGTGGGTGCGTGCGCGGTTGGTCGTGTAGAGGTTCGCCTGGCGGAAGGTGAGCGGGAAGACGACGAGGACGACCGAGAGGATCACCAGCGTGTCCGAGGTGGGCGGCACCGACTCGAACGCCATCACGCCCGAGAAGCGCGTCAGCCACGCCAGCCCGAAGGCCGCAGCCAGCGTCACCACGTCGGCGAGCAGCTTGATCGAGTTGTAGAAGCGTTGGAGCCGGGTGAACACGCCGACCCTCGCATAGCACAGAGAGCGCGCGCCTTAAGCCCCCGCCCCGCCCAGCGCCTCCACCTCGCGGAGGATGCCCGCCTGGAACGCCGACTTCGAGAAGCGCTGGGCCTGCGCCCGTGCCTCGGCCGGAACGAAGCCTGGCTCGAACACCTCAAACCGGCGCACGGCCTCGACCAGCGACGCCACGGTCTGCTCCCCAAAGAAGACCCCCGTGCGAGGCGTGACGGTCTCGAGCGCGCCGCCCGCACCGAACGCGATGACGGGGCGCCCGCTCGCCTGCGCCTCCAGCGGGGTGATCCCGAAGTCCTCCAGGCCCGGGAACACCAGCGCCCGCGCGTTCCGGTAGAGCACCGGGAGCTCCGCGTCCGACACCTGCCCGAGCACCTTCACGTTCGAGGGGAGCTGGCGAAGCCACGACGCCGCCTGCCCCGAGCCGCCGATCCACAAGGGCACCTCCAGCCGGGAGAACGCCTCGATCGCCAGATCGACGCGCTTGTACGGCGCGAGCGCGCCCAGGCAGAGGAAGTACCCGCCCTGCCCCGTTCCTTCGAGGCCCTGGGCCGTGAAGCGCTCGAGCTCCACCGGCGGGGGCACCACGGTGGCGAAGCGGCGATACCGCTCGGCGATCTGCGAAGCCACGTGGACGCTGTTGGCGACGAAGCGATCGACGGATCCAGCGGTCGCCACATCCCACGCGCGAAAGCCGGGCCGCAGCGCCGTCGCCGCCACCCGCACCGGCCATGAGGCTCGCCCGGGCCCGAAATAGTCGTCGAAGCGGTCCCACATGTAGCGGAGCGGTGCGTGCACGTAGGACAGGTGCCGCGCCCCCTTCGGGATCCGCACCCCCTTGGCGACGCAGTGGCTCGACGAGATGACGAGATCGACCGCGCCCACGTCGAGGGACCGGATCGCCGCGGGCATCAAGGGCAGAAACTGACGGTGCCGTTTGCGCGCGCCGGGGAGCGAGTCCAGGAACGAGCTGATGATTCGCCGCCGCTCGAGGTGCTCAGGCATCGCCTGCGGATCGTGAAAGAGCGTGTAGATGGGCGCGTCGGGGAAGAGCTCGGCCAGCGCCGCGAGCACCTTCTCGCCGCCGCGCCACGTCACCAGCCAGTCGTGCACCAGGGCCACCCGCACGCCGGGGCCGATAGCACTTTCGTCAACGCTTTCGGGGCTCCTGCTTCGGGGCTACGGTGTTCCTCGTGGTCAAAGTCGTCATCGACCTGCGCATGGTGCGCGGTCCGCTCCACGGCATCGCGCGGTACGCCCTCGAGCTGGCCCGCCGCATTCCTCCCCTCGAGCCAGGCTGGCAGTTCATCGGCCTGACCGGGCCTGACGGCATGCCCGAGGATCTCGGCGACCTCGCGCCTCGCATTCCGCTCGTGCGCTGCCCCGTCGAGTTCCTCTCACCCACCGAGCAACCCGCCCTCGCCGCGAGCCTGGCGCGCCTCAAACCCGAGCTCTTTCACGCCACCAGCTTCTCGGTGCCAGCCCTGTGGTGGGGACCGCTGGTGGCGACGATTCACGACGCCAATCACCTCGCGCTGCCTGAGAGCCGCTCTCGCACGCGCACCGCGTACTACCGGCTGGTCGTGGGTCCCCGGGCGAAGCGAGCCAGGGCCCTCATCACCGTGTCCGAGTTCTCCCGCGGCGAGGTGTCCCGACATCTGGGCCTGGCGCCGGAGCGACTGCAGGTCATCTCCAATGGCGTCGATACCGCCTTCCGCGTCCCACCGGCTTCCGAGCTCGACGACTTTCGCGCCCGCCGGGGCCTGCCCACGCGCTACTTCGCGGCCATCGGCAGCATCAAGCCGCACAAGAACATGAAGGTCCTTCGCTCCATCGCGACGAGCCTGCCCGCGCCCCTGGCCCTGCTCGCTGGCCGCGGCGCCCGACGCGCGTTGGGGTTCGATGAGTCGGTGCTCGAACTGTCTCCGCTGCCCGATGTCGACCTCGTTCGCTTCTATGCGGCGGCGTGCGCGGTGCTGGTGCCGTCGTTCTACGAGGGCTTTGGGTTGCCGGCTCTGGAGGCGATGGCGTGCGGCGGTCCGGTCATCGCGGCGAACGCTGGCGCACACCCGGAGGTCGTGGGGTCGGCGGGGCTCCTCGTCCCTGCGCACGACGAGGACGCCTGGAAGGGTGCCTGTCAGCGCGTCTTTCGCGACGAAGCGCTTCGGCGAAGCCTCAGTGAGGCTGGCGTCACCAGGGCCTCCCGGTTTTCGTGGGATGAATGCGCGCAGAAGACGCTGCAGGTCTATCGGCGCGCGTTGAACGTGGCGTGAGTCACCTCGGGGCGAAGGGCCTCGCGGCGGTGCGGGGCCAGGCCGACCAACGAGCGCGTGCGTCCGTGCCCTCGCGGCCTACGTGTCTGCCGGTGCGCCGGCCCCGATGTCCCGGCGGAGCTGACGCCCCTCGAAGGAAATGCGCTCCGACGCTTCGAGCGCGGCGGCGCGGGCGAGCGGCACGGAGGCGCCACGCGCGCAGACCGTCAACACGCGGCCACCAGCCGTGACGATCCGGTCGCCGCTGCGCCTCGTCCCTGCGTGAAACACCAACACCCCCTCTGGCAGCGGCGCTTCGAGCCCCTCGATGGCGTGTCCGATCGAAGGGTCGGCCGGATAGCCGGGGGCCGCGAGCACGACGCCGACTGACACCCCCGGGTGGGTCCGCAGCCGCCGATCCGGCAGCGTCCCGGTTGCAGCAGCGAGGAACCACGGGAGCAGATCCTCGGCCGTCTGCATCATCAGCACCTGCGTCTCGGGGTCGCCCAGCCGGGCATTAAACTCCAGCACGCGCGGGCCTGCCGGCGTCAGCATCAACCCGGCATACAGCGCGCCCCGAAACGGCGTCCCCCGGCGGGCCAGCTCGGCCAGCGTCGGGAGCATCACGTCTCGTCGAACGGCCTCGAGCGCCGCGTCGGACAACAGGCGCGCCGGCGCGTAGGCCCCCATCCCCCCCGTGTTGGGCCCGCGGTCTCCATCGAGCAGCCGCTTGTGATCCTGCGAGGGCGGCAACAACACGGCGCGCTCGCCGTCGCACAGCGCCATCACGGAGAGCTCGGGGCCGACGAGGCGCTCCTCCAGAAGAATCCGCTCACCCGCGGGCAATCGCCCGAGCGCACGCACGGCGGCTTCCGCCTCTGCGCCCGAGTCGGCCACCACCACGCCCTTCCCAGCAGCCAGACCATCGGCCTTCACCACCACGGGGCCCCCCGCGGCTGCGGCCCGCGCGGCCGCCTCCACGTCCGAAAAGACCTGCGCGAGCGCCGTCGGAACACGCGCCGCCTGCATGATCTCCTTCGCGAAGGCCTTCGACCCCTCGATCTTCGCAGCCGCGGCCATGGGCCCGAACACGGGCACCCCGACCGCGCGCACGGCGTCAGCGACCCCGGCCACCAGGGGCGCCTCGGGCCCCACGATGACGAGCTCGATCCGCTCCTCCCGCACCAACGCCGTCACCGCCTCGGACCGGGTCGGATCGATCGAGCGGCACGACGCGAACGCCGCGATGCCCGGGTTGCCAGGCGCCGCCACCAGCGCCGACAGGAGCGGGCTCTGGGAGATCTTCCACGCAAGCGCGTGCTCGCGCCCACCACCACCGAGGAGCAGCACCCGCATCGCGTCAGTCCCTCTCTTGGAGCCTGGCCTAGAGCGCCTGCTTGTAGAGCGCTCGCTTGGCTTCGCGATACCACGGGTCGGCCAGGAGCACGCCGGTGAGGAGCTTCCGCGCGTCGGCCTTGTTGTTCTGCCTCGCCTCGGCGTCGCCCATCACGACGCGCGGTCCCAGCAGCGCAGGACCGAACTTGTTGGCCTGGGTCGCGGCCACTTTCGCGGCATCGACGCGGTTCGCCGTCATCTGCGCCATCGCGAGCGCGAAGCTCGAGAGCGCGTGCTGCTTGTTGGCGCCGACCCCCCGGTTGGCCTGCGTGAGGGCCGTGCCGACGTCTTTCTTCCGCAGCGCAATGAGCGACCGATAGGCGTAGCCGTCGGCGTTCTTGGGATCGATCGCCGTCACCCGCGCGAAGTGCCGATCGGCGGTCGCGAAGTCTTCCGAGAACCACGCGACCAGGCCCTCACAGAGATGGGGATTCGGATCTTCGTCTCCGCCCGCCGTCAGCGCCGTCCACGCGCCCACCGCTGGCTTGAGGAGATCGGCCTGGCGCACGAAGGTCGCTGTCATCGGGGGCACCGGGTTGGAAAGCGGATCGACCTTGAGGCCCCGCTTCAGGCAGAACTCCCAGGCTTTGCCGTCCTTCCGGGCCTTCGCCGCGGCAGCTCCAGCCAGCAGGAGCGCCCCGACCTGTGATGGATCCTGGTCGGCGAGCTGGGTGAGGGTGGCCTGCGCCTCTGGCAACCGGCCCTCGGCGATCAACAACCGCCCCTCGAGCTGTTGCTGCAGGCCAGCCGGCAGCTTGTCCACGAGCGAGTCGAGCATGAGCCTGGCCTGGGACATCACGCCGGTGTCGATGAGCACCAGCAGCAGCTGCACCCGAGCGCCGACGTGGTCCGGTTGGAGCTCGAGCGACTTGTTGGCCGTCTCTTTCGAACGCTCCAGCTCGCCCTGGAGGCGATAGACGGCGGCGAGGTGTGCCAGGGCGTCGGCGCGCTCCCGACCCGACGCATTGCCGGCCGCCGCCACCTGGTTGAGGAAGTCGATGGCGGCCGGGTAGTCGAGCTGATGCTGGTAGGCGAGCGACGCCAGCGCGAGCTTCACACGGAGGTTCTTCGGCGCCGCGGCGGCCGCGTCATCGAGCACCTTGCGCGCCTTGCCCACCTCGCCGAGCTCGACCTGGAGCCGGGCCAGCGTCTCGGCGGCTTCCCATTGGTCGGCATCGAGCTGCAGGCGCTTTTCCAGCGCGTCGCCGGCCTCCTTGTACTTGCCCAGCGACGTCGCGAGCTGTGCCTGGAAGAGGTACGCGCGCTTTTGCTTGGGGTCCAACGCGAGCGCGTCGCGGAAGAGCTGCTCGGCGATGGTGGAGTTCTTGAGCAGCTGCGTGTGCCCTTTGGCGAGCATCGCGAGCGCCTTGTCGCGGGGCTCCTTGCTGTTGATGCCCAGCTCCGCGCGCAGGGCGACGTCGTTGGGGTTCCCGCTCCGCGCGATGTCGAGGTGTGCGTGCGCGGAGTACAGCATGGGCGCGCCGCTGCGCTTTTCGGCCGCTAGCAGCATCGAGTCGGCCGCCTTCGAGGTGAGCTCGTCGATCTCGCCTCGCCGGCCAAAGGCCACCGCCAGGGCCCACCCGGCGATCGCGCGATCGCTGGACGTGTCGAGCACCAGGGCCTTCTCGAACTCCTCCTCGGCCTCGCGGTAGCCGCTGGTCGTGTCGCGGGCCAGGGCGGCCTCACCCGCCCCGATGTGGGCGCTGGCGTCGCCGCTGTCCTCGTCCGCCAACTCGCCGTACTTGAGCTTCCACTTCTGAACGATGTCGTCAATGCCCTGAGACGCCGCGGCGTTCTGCGGAGCAACCACCCGAGGCGGTCGCCGCACCCACGGCCGCTTCCACGCCAGCAGTCCGCCCACCAGGCCGAGCACCACCAGCACGCCGACGACGCCCACGGCGGTCCGGCTCCTGTTCGAGGCCGCACCGGCACGCATCGCCGAGCGCACCGCGTTGGTCTGCGCGACCGACATCGGAGGCACATCCGCTGGCGTCTGCGGAATCGGAATGGGCACGGCTGGGAGCCCGCGCTGGGCAGGCGCCGTCATGCTCGCCGTGATCGCCGCCACGTCCACCCGCTCCGACCGGCCTGCATCCGAATCCGGAGTAGGCCCGTCGACGCGCTCCTGCTGTTTGTTCCGACAGTCGTCACAGGTGCCCAGCGCGATGTCGAAGGGATCCCAAATGGCCTTGCCGCAGCTCTTGCACTTCGCGGCCGCCGCGCCGCCCGTCAGATCGTCGAGCGCCGAGGCGGTCGAACCCATCGGGGGAGGAGGAGGCGCTCCGAACTCGAACCCCGGCGGCTCCGTGGCGGCGTCGCCGAAGGCGGGGAAGGAAGGGGGCGCCGCCGGGGGGAAGTTCGGCATGGCGGCCGGAGCCAGTGGGAACCCGGCAGGTGGTGGATCCGGCGGGAACCCGGCAGGTGGCGGGGCCGGCGGCATGGGTGGCATCGTCGCTGCGGCCGGCGGCGGCCCGGGTGGCGCTACGAGATCGAAGTCGAATGGACTGCGCGTCGCCGGAGCAGCGAACGGCTCGGGGGCTGGTGCCGGCGCAGTCGACGCGGCGGGAGGCGGTGGCGCCGAGAAGCTGAAGTCGAAGGGCGATGACGAGGCAGCGGCCCCGGCACCGGCCGGCGGTGGAGGCGGCGCCGCGCCCGGGAGCTCGAACAGGAACGGAGAGGGCGCTTGAGCGGGGGCAGCCCCCGGGGCGGCTGGCGCAGGCGACAAGCCTGGCGCGTCACCCTTCTTCACCATCTGCAAGTGACGACACCGGGGACACTGCGCCCGTACGCCCTTGTCGGTGACGAACTTGTCGTCGATCGCGTAGGCGGCCGAGCACTTCTGACAGACGATTCTCATGTGGCGCGCGCCGTGCCCTCAGTGGCGAAAATGCCGAACTCCGGTGAACACCATCGCGAGCCCATGCTCGTCGGCGGCGGCGATGACCTCGGCATCTCGCATCGACCCACCCGGCTGCACGACGCAGCTCGCCCCGGTCGCCGCCAGTGCATCGAGCCCGTCCCGGAATGGAAAGAATGCGTCTGAGGCCACCGCGCTTCCTTTCAGAAGGCTCCCCCCCCGGTTGGCAGCAATCTTCACTGAATCGACCCGACTTGTCTGCCCTCCTCCGACCGCGAGCAGGTGGGTGCTGTCGGAAAAGACGATCGCATTGCTCTTGACGTGCTTGCACACGCGCCAGGCGAAGCGCAGCGCCGCCAGCTCGGCGTCGGAGGGCGTGCGCTTGCTGACCACCTTCCACTCCAGGGTGGGTTCGATCGCATCGCGGTCCATGAGCAGGACGCCGCCCGAGACGCTCCGAAGGTCGAGCTGCGCGCCAGGCCGCGCGCCGATCGCCCCCAGCCCCGGCCCCGCCGCGAGCAGCCTCAGGTTCTTCTTGCTCGAGAGCACCTCACGCGCCTTCACGTCGAAGCCCGGCGCGATGACGGCCTCGAGGAACGTCTCGGCGAGCGCCAGCGCGGTCCCCTCGTCCACCATTCGATTGAGCGCGACGATGCCGCCGAAGGCCGAGGTCTCGTCGATGGCGCGGGCGCGGCGATAGGCGGTCACGAGCGCGTCGTCGCAGGCCACTCCACAGGGCGTGTTGTGCTTGATGATGACCGCCGTGGGTCGCTCGGCGAACTCGAGCACCAGACCCAGTGCGGCGTCGAGATCGAGCAGGTTGTTGTACGAGAGCTCCTTGCCCGAAAGCACCTCGGAGAACGCGACCGACGGCGCCGAGGGGGCTTTCTCGACGCGATAGAACGCCCCGCGCTGATGGGGGTTCTCGCCGTAGCGCAGGTCGAAGGCCTTCTCGAACGACAGGGTGAGCGGCTGCGGAAAAGGCTGCTGCTCCTGATCCGAAAGCCACTGGGCGATGGCGGCGTCATACGAGGCGGTGTGCGCGAAGGCCTTGCGTTGCAGGGTGCGGCGCGTGGCCCCGCTGGTCCGACCGTCCCGTTCGAGTTCGGCGAGCACCGCGTCGTAGTCGGCGGGGTCGACGACGATGGTGACGTGCTCGGCGTTCTTGGCAGAAGCCCGCACCATCGCAGGGCCGCCGATGTCGATCTGCTCGATCGCCTCGTCTCGCGACGCGCCCTTCGCGACGGTCTCACGGAACGGGTAGAGGTTCACCGCCACCAGCGAGATGGGCGAGATGCCGTTCTCCTCGAGCTCGCGCGCGTCGGAGGCGAGCGTGGGCCGACCCAGCAGACCGCCGTGGATCATCGGGTGCAGCGTCTTGACGCGGCCGCCGAGGATCTCGGGCGAGCCCGTATGGGCGCTCACCTTCGTGGCCTTCACCCCCGCCGCTTCGAGCGCCGCGAGCGTTCCACCGGTCGAGAGGAGTGTGAAACCCTGGCGGACCAGCCCCTGCGCGAAAGGGACCAGCCCGCGCTTGTCAGACACACTGAGGAGAGCGAGCACGCACGGCCCCTACCAACCGCCCCGTGAGGGGTCAACGAGACGGCGAGGCGGAGGCATGCAGCGTTCCGGTCCTCACCGAGGACGGCGCGGCTCGGCCTCGGTCGCGTGCCGGACTTTTTCAAGGCCCCGCGTCTCGACCTGCCGAATGCGCTCGCGCGTGAGGTTCATGATCTCGCCGACCTCTTCGAGCGTGATCCCGCCCTTCTCGGCGACGTCCAGCGCGCAGGTGTACTCGAGCTCCCAGATCTCTTTGTCCGGGAAGTTGGTCTTGATCGACCCGGTCTCGGGGTTCACGTCGAGGTACAGGTTGAACTTGCAGCTCACGTAGACGCAGGGCCGTGGGCTGTTCACGCAGTCTGCGCGCGTCTTCGGGCGCGTCTGGTTGAGCTCGCTGAGCAGCTCGGCCTCTTCCGGGTCGATCAACCCGAGCTGGCGACGGCGGCGCAGATCGCGGGCCATCTCCTTCCGCGACATCGTCTTCGAACGGCGGCGCTCGTCCTCGACGGCGTCGGACTTGAGGATCGGCGCTTGTTCGTCGTTTGCAGCTGCTGCGGTCATGTCCCCTCCTTCGTTTGGCGAAGTCGTCGCCTTCACTGCACGGTCAATCCCAGAGGCTCTTCGTTGACTCCGTCGGCGTCCTCGACGTCACGACGCTGCCGAAGCGGGCCACGTCACGAACCAGGCCCGTCGCCCGTTCACGCAGCGTCTCCAGCTCCGCGTGGAGCTGCCGACTCTGACCATCGAACGGCCGCACCGACAGCTCGTGGGCCAGTCCGAGGAAGACCGCCTCGAACTCACGATCGACCACGTCCATGTGGCTGCGGACGAAGACGTAGGAGCGGCGAATGTCTTCCAGCGTCAGGCCCTGCGACATCATCTGCTTGATGGCGTTGAGCCGGCGCACGGACTCGACCGGATAGAGCCCCTGGCTCCCGCGGTGCTTCCCTTTGCGGCCCACCCGCCGACTCCGCGGCAACAGCCCCGCCTGCACGTACTTGCGAAACGTCGCCTCGGAGAGCGGCAGCCCCAGCGGCTTGAAGACGTCGACGATGAAGCGCGCAGGCACTCCATGCGGGTGCTCGCGCTCGATCCGATCGATTTGGTCGGGACGCAGGAATTCAGTCGTCATGAGGGCTCCACTCAACGACGCCTATTGAGTGGCAGCGTATGAATATCAGCTATTCAAAAGAAGTGTCAACCCCGAACAGCGACTTTTCGATCGGGGTCGTGTCTCGGTTCCGGACGGAGTGGTCCGCACCGTCCTGCAACCGCTCGATTCGATGCGGGAGCTGTCCTGGTTCAGGACGAAGGCGAGCCACGAAGGTGCGATCCGCCGATCGCGATCAGGTCAAAGCGGTGTGATCCATCGATCAGGGAGAACGAACAGAACGCGCGCTGATCGGAGCGTCAGCGGACCTGGGTTCGCGATCAGCGCAGGAAGGAAACGACCCGGTCAGGCCGTCCGCAGGGCCTTCAAGGCCTCTCGCACGAGGGTCTCGAGAGGCGCCGATTCACCGACACGCTCGACGACCGACGCGGCGGCCGTTTCGGCCTGCGCGGGCTTGTACCCGAGGTTCACCAGGGCCGAGACGAGATCGCCCGAAGGCCCCGAGAGCAGCGCCGGCCGGCTCGTGGCGGACGTGCCACTGACGGGGCCCAGGAGCTTCACCTTCTCCTTGAGCTCCAGCACGAGCCGCTCCGCCGTCTTCTTCCCCACGCCGTGAATCTTCGTCAGCTTCGCCACCTCGCCCCGGGCCAGCGCCGCGATGAGGTCATTCACGTCGAGACCGGACAGCACGTTCAACGCCATCTTCGGGCCGACCTGGCTCACTGAGGTGAGGTGCTCGAAGAGCTCCTCCTCGGTGCGCGAGAGGAACCCATAGAGGTCCAGCGCGTCTTCACGAACCACGGTGCGAATTCGCAGCGACACCGGCGCTCCCACCTCTGGCAGCCGGCCCGAGGCCATCGCCGAGATCGCCACGCGATAGGCCACACCCTGCACGTCCACGATGGCCTCCATCGCGGACTTCTCGGCCAGCACACCCTTGAGGCCTGCGATCACGGGTCGACGTCTCCGGCGTCCCCCGGGGCCATGGCGACGACACGAGGCCGAACCACGTTGGGCTGCAGCCTGGCCATGAACGAACCGGCCGTCGCCTTCGCGCCACGCCGAGCCACGGGAAGCACGGCGGCGGCCTGGTGCGCGTGACAGCAGGCGATCGCGAGGGCGTCGTACGCATCGGCCCGCTCCAGCGCCGTCTTGAGCGAGAGCAGCCGCGTCACCATGCGGGCCACCGAGTCCTTGCTGTCGTTGCCGCCCGCGCCGATCGACCGCTTCACGCGCGCCGGGGCGTACTCGAACACCGGAACGCGCGCCCGCGCGGCGAGGAGCAGGACAACGCCACGGGCGTGCCCGAGGATCAGCGCGCTGCGGGCGTTCTTGTGGGTGAAGACGCCTTCCACCGCGATCGCCTGGGGCGCAAAGACGTCAATCACCCGCCCCAACTCGAAGAAGATCGCCTCGAGGCGTTCGGCGAGCGGCGCGACCGTGCCAGCACGAATCACGCCATGGGCGACATACCGGGGCCGCGCCCGCGCCGCCTCGACGAGGCCGTAGCCGAGATACCGACTGCCAGGATCCACGCCGAGCACACGCATCGAACGGAACAGGTGTGTAGCCCAGCGCCGATCCTCTGTCGAAAAAGACCTTCAGCGCCCGAGCAGCGCCTTCGCCTCGGCCGCGTGGGGACCTGCGGGCTCGAGGCTCAGGTAGGTCTCGAGCTCCTGGCGCATCGTCGCCTTGTCGCCTGCGTCGTGCGCCACCGTCGCGAGGAGCACGTGCACACCCGCGTGCTTCGGGTCGAGCTCGAGCACCTTCTGCGCGGCCTCGCGGGCGCCCTTCGCGTCGCTGGCGTCGTACCGGGCCTGGCCCAGCACCAACCACCCCTGCACCGAGCGGGGATCGTCGGTGACGACCTGCTCGAGCACCGAGACGGCCTTGCGGTACTCGCCACGTTGGTAGGCCTGCACGCCGTCGGCGAGGGCCTCGCTCACATCGAGGACTTCGGGCTCCGCCAGGACCAGCTCGGGCTCGACGACGGCCACGGGCTCCAGGGCGGCTGGCGCCGGAAGCACCTCGACCGGTGCGGCCACTGGCGCCGGTGGCACGTTGAGCACCGCCACCACGGGCACCTCTGGCAGCTTCGGCGCGTTCGAGGTGAGCCACTCCACCCCGATCGCCGCCAGCACCGCCGCGACGCCCAGCCCGACGAGGAGCGCTCCGACCCGCCTGGGCTTCTCGGCCGTGTTGGAAGAGATGGTGTCTTCGAAGGCCACCGCGTCGTCCGTTGCGAAGAACGCCGCCTCGGCCTCGAGTGCTGGAGCCGCCAAACTCGTGCTGGGGGCGGTGTCCTTCACGATCCGAACTGGCAACGCCTCAACGGGCATGACGGTGGCCGAGGCGACGATGGGCGCGGCGACGGGCGCCTCGACCCGCACGACGGGGTTGAGCACCGGCGTGATGATGCGCTCCTGCCGATCATCCTCGGTGAAGCGTCGTTGGGCAGAAGGCGGCGTCGGGTCATCCGCCATCACCGCTTGCGCCTCGCGGTCGCCGGTCGCGCTCCGGAACGCAACCTCGAGGGAGTCATCCGCCTCGACCTTCCCATCAGCGAACGCCGCCACGGGGCGCTCTTCCACCCGTGCCTCGCGCGGTTCGACGACGGTCGGGGGATTGAAGGCGGCGAGCGTGCGCGCGACCTCCTCCTCCATCTCGTCGAAGACGTGAGATTCGGGCAGCGCCGCCGCCTGCCAACCACCGGCGGGGTCATCGACCTGAAGCTCGGCCCCCGCCAGGGCCGGCGCCACCCAGTCGGCATCGTCGGTCGGCGCGGGTTCGACGTCGGCCGCGCGAATCTCGGTCAGCCCATCGAAGAGCTGTCGCATGAGATCCTCGGCTTCGGCCGACCGGGGCTCGAACAAGCGCGGCGCCGCCTTGAGTTCCTCCTCCGACGCGGCACCCGCCACGGGCCCCACGACCCCCATCAGGTACAGCCGGGTCGCGACCTCGAGCGTGAGCAACTCGTCGAAGGTGCTGTCGAGGAGCACGTCCTGAACGCGACGGCGACCATCGAAGAGCTGGACGATGCGGTTGACGTCATCGGGCATCGACGGCAACGCCTGGGCGAGCCGCAAGAAGTCCACTGCGAGCACCGCGTCGAGCGGCAGGGAGCGCGCCGAGACCTGACCCCACTTCGCCAGCCGGGGCAGCACCTGCGCCACCAGATCCTTGAGCGAGCAGGCGAACCCGCCCGTCCGCACCACGGGCTCCAGACGAACGGTGTACTCCTGCGAGGTCAGCGCGAGCGCCCGCACGAGGGCGTCGATGCCCCAGCGCTCGCCGAAGCGGGCGTCGATCACCTCACCGGCCGTGAAGCGGAGCGTGGCGCGTCCCTCCGCGAGGGTGATCGCGCCGGAGCGAGTTGACGTCAACAGGGCGCGCAGCAGGTGGGCCGGGGCGAGCGTTCTGGCGTTGAAGCGGAGGGCTGCACCCGTCGTGCTGCGATGACGGACGAGCTCGAGCCGCACCAGCGCCACCACGTCCCGAGCGAACGCCGGTTTCTGCACCGCTTCGTCCACGCCGACGACCTCTGCGAGGTTCGCGACGTTGGCGTCGTTGGCCTGGGCGAGGAGCACCACCGGGACCTTCGCCGTCCGCGCATCGCCCCTCAGCTCCGCGCAGAACGCGAACCCGTCTGACTGCCCGAGATCCGACTCGAGGACAATCACGTCGGGGGTGCGGCCGCGGCCCAGCACCGCGAGGCCCTGATCGGCAGACTCGGCGCTCCAGACGTCGAAGCCGTCACGGCTCAGCGCCACTTCGAGCACCGCGCGCGCCGAGCGGTCAGGGTCGACCACCAGGACGAGCGGACGCTCCGAAGACGTGGTGTGCGGGGTTCGAAGAGCAGGACCTGCGACAGACGACCGAAGCATACGACCTCCAGAGACGGGCGCGCACACCCTACCCCGGAGACCTCCCCTCTCTGCAACCGGCCGCCAGACTTCAAGTGCCCGAAATCACATGACCGACCGAGCGTCGACGGCTCGGAGCCACGCGCTGCGGCAGGGCCAGCACGCCAAACTCGCCGATGAGCGTGTGACCGAGCAGTTGCAGATCGTCCGGGGCTACCTCGACGAAGGTGAGCACCCACCCGCGTCCTGGCGCCATCTCGGCCGCACAGCGGGCGCGGAAGAGCCGTTCGCGGGACGGAAGCGCGACGTGCAGCACGATGTCGTCGGTGAACGGCGACCGGCAGGTGACAGGCAGGCGGGCGCCGCGAACCGCCAACTCGAGCCCGCGCCCCATCGCCGAGCAGCCGTTCGACTCGACGAACCAATCGAGGTCGAGGAAGAACCGGGGCCATCGCCGCCGTCCCCCACCGTCGAACCGCGCCGCGCTCGTCCGCATGCTGCAAGGCTGTAGCGGAAACTTTCGGTGGTCAAAAAACCGGCCTATTCGGTCTCCCATGATTGCGTTTGCCCTCGCGTTGACGCTGCCCCTTGCCGCGGACCCGACGCCGGAACCACCGGCCGCCCCGGTGACGAAAGCGTCACGAAGCGCGGCGGATCAAGGGGCGGTGATGGCGCCGGGGGCGCTGCCTGGGGGAAGCCTCGCGTTGTCGGGGTTCATCGGGGCGCCCGAGGTCGGGGTGGCCTACCGGCAGGGTTTCTCGGTGCTCGAATTCGAGGCACAGGCGCGGTTCCATTACCTGGAGCTCTCGGCGCTGGTGGAGGCGGGCGTTCGGCTGCCGGCGTGGAAGACCGAGCGCGTTCGCCTGGCGCCCACCGCGTCGCTGGGGTTCAAGTTCAACTCGGGCGCGCGCGTCTTCGATGCCTTCAACTTCGGGTACGTCGCGCTGCGGCCGCGGCTGGGCCTGGTGACGTCCATCTCGGTGAGTGAGCTCGTGCAGGTGCTGGTGACGGCCGAGGTGCCCTGGGCCATCGCGCTCAACGTGAGCGGCTTTCAGGTGACGCCAACCATCGGCGCGGGCGCGGAGATTCAGTTGAGCCCGACGCTCTCCCTCCTCGCGTTGGGCCAGGTGGGGGTCGACGTCATCAAGGAGCCGCTCGGCGTGCCGGTCCCGCGCCCCGCGTGGGGCCTGCGGTTGGGCGTGGGCTATCGGTTGTTCTGACGGCTCCCGTGCCGCGTCCACGCTCCTGAGCGTCGCGCCGTCGCTGAAGATGGCGCTCAGCGGTGGTGCGAGCGTCGCGAGGGACGCCCGGCGGAAGAGTGGCGCACCTGGCCCTTCAGTAGAACCGTTTCCCGGACTTCACGCGCTCGATCAGCAGTGGCGCCGGGGCAAACCGCGCGCCGTGACGCTCCTGGTAGTGCTCGAGGCGCTGGAGGATCCGCGTGAGCCCCTGGGCCTCGGCGAAGCGGAACGGGCCCCCCAGGAACGGCGGGAAGCCGAGCCCGAAGATCGCGCCGATGTCCCCGTCGCGGGGGCTGCGGAGAATGCCCTCCCCCAGGCAGCGGATGGCCTCGTTCACCATCTGCAGCGAGCACCGCTCGGCCATCTCGGCGCGGTCGAAGCGCTTGCGATCCTTCCCGTGCGTCATGAGCGCATAGACGCTCTCGTCCACTTCCTTCTTCTTGCCCTCGGCGTACGTGTAGAAGCCTTTCTTCGCCTTGCGGCCCAGCCGCCCGTCGCCCACGAGTGCGTCGGTGGTGCCGGGCGCGAGCATGCGATCGCCGTACGCCGTGTGCATGATCCTGGCGACCTTCGCGGCGACGTCGATGCCGACCTCGTCGAGGAGCGTGATGGGGCCGACCGGAAAACCGAAGTCCGTGAGCGCGCGATCGAGCTCGGCGATGTCAGCGCCCTCGGCCAACAGGAACGCGGACTCGTTCATGTACGGCGCGAGAATGCGTGAGGTGTAGAAGCCGACGCCGTCGTTGACGACGATCACGGTCTTGCCCTGCCGCTTGCCCACCTCGACACAGGTGGCGGTCACCCAGTCGGCTGTACCCGGATGCGTGATGATCTCGAGCAGCGGCATTTTGTGAACGGGGCTGAAGTAGTGCATCCCGATGACGGTCTCGGGGTGCCGCGACGCCTCGGCGATCTTCGCGATGGGCAGTGATGACGTGTTCGACGCGAAGATGACGTCGGGCCGGCCGACCGCCTCGATGTCCTTGAGGACCTGGTGCTTGAGCGAGAGATCTTCGAAGACCGCCTCGATCACGAGCTCAGCCCGCTTGAAGCCGGAATAGTCGGTCGAGGCCGTCACCAGCGCGAGCTGCCGATCGCGCTCCCGCCAGGTGAGGCTCTTGCGCTTGACCCGCTCGTCGTAGAGCCCGCGCACGTAGGCCATCGCCCGGCCTGCGCCGGCGTCGTCCTTGTCCTTGATGCGCACCGGCACGCCCTGCAGCGCGGACGTCACGTAGGCGATGCCGCCGCCCATGAGCCCGCCGCCCACCATGCCGATCTTCGTCACCTCGCGCGCCTTCACCTCGGGGTTTCGCGTGCCGTTGTCCTTCTTGAGCGCAGTGGTCGCGAAGAAGATCTCGACCAGGCGCTTCGCCACGTCACCGACGACCAGCTCGCTGAACGCCTGCGCCTCGGCCTCGAAACCGGCCGCAAGGCCCTTGTCGAGACCGACCTTGATGACCTCGAGCGCCTTCTCGGGCGCGGGGTACTTGCCCCTGGTCTTCTTGAGGAGCTGCTTCTTCGCCTGATCGAAGAGCACCTTTCGACCGACAGGGTTGTCTTCGAGCGCCAGCTCCGCCCAGGCCTTCTGATCGGCGAGCCCGCGAAGAAGATCCTTGAACGAGCGGCTCTTGGCGACGGTGGAGAGCCCGCGGTTGCGCTCGACCACGAGCTTGCCGTTCGCCAACTCGAGCGCGCGGCGGCGGGCCACCTCGCGGAGGATCGGCGCGGGCACCACCTCGTCCACGACGCCGAGCTTGAGCGCCTTCTTCGCCTTGAGCGACTTGCCGGTGAGGATCAGATCGAGCGCGGCCTGCGCGCCCACCAGCCGGGGAAGCCGCTGCGTTCCACCAGCGCCGGGGATGAGGCCGAGCTGCACCTCGGGCAGGCCGAGGCTCGTCTTCGGGCTGTCGGTCGCGACGCGGTAGTCACACGCGAGCGCCCACTCGAGGCCACCACCGAGGCACGCGCCGTGGATCGCCGCCACCACCGGCTTCTCGAAGGCATCGAGGCGATCGAACTGCGCGTGGCCCTGCTTCACGAGCGCCAGGGCCTCGGCGGACGTCTTGATCGTCGACAGGAAGTCGATCTTCGCGCCGGCGATGAAGCTGTCCTTCTTGCCGGAGATGAAGACGACGGCCTTCGCGGTGCTGTCGGCGGCGGCCTTCGTCATCAGCGCCTCGAAGGCCTGGCTGATGTCGGGCGAGAGCGTGTTGACGGCCTCGCCCTCGATGTCGAAGGTGATGACGGCGACCTGATCTTCGACGGCGTACGAGAACGGAGAGGTTGGCGTGCTCATGGTCAGGCTCGCTCCAGAACGACGGCGGCGCCCAGGCCTCCCTGGGCACAGACGGTGACGAGGGCGGTCGCGAGGTTGCGGCGCTTCAGCTCCCGCAGCGCTTGGTGGACGATGCGCGCCCCCGTCGCCGCGAAGGGGTGTCCAATCGCGATGGAGCCGCCGTTGACGTTGAGGCGGCTGCGGTCGACCTCTCCGACCGGCGCGGCGCGTCCGAGTTTCTGGGCGAAGGACTTCGACGCGAGCGCCTGCAGGTTCGAGGCGACCTGCGCGGCGAAGGCCTCGTGCATGTCGACGAGATCGATGTCCTTGAGCGTCATGCCCGCGCGGTCGAGCGCCAGCGGCGCCGCATAGGCCGGGCCCTGGAGGAGCTGATCCGCCGGGTCGGTCGCCGCGAACGCATGCGAGCGCAGGTACCCCAGCGGCTCGTAGCCCAGCGCCTTCGCGCGCTCCTCGCTCATCACGAGGAGCGCCGCGGCGCCGTCGGTGAGCGGCGAGGCGTTGCCAGCCGTCACGGTGCCGTACTTGCGATCGAACACGGGCTTGAGGGCCGAGAGCGCCTCGAGCGAGGTGTCGGCGCGCACGATGTTGTCGGTGTCGGCCACCTTCGCGTACTTCGGCGGCACCGGCACGTGCATCACCTCGGCGTCGAAGAAGCCGGCCTTCCAGGCCTTCGCT
>JBILEB010000164.1:0-16782 GCA_044352295.1 Myxococcaceae bacterium | reverse complement strand
CTTCCACATCGAGCCGCCAGGTCCGCAACACGAAGGACGTGCCGGCCCCGAAGCGGAAGGAATGAAAGTGATCGTCCACGTCGACCAGATCGTACCCGCGCGCCGAGAACACCTGCGTCGACAGCCCGAGGTTCACGTGAAACGGCTGCACCTGGGCCAGCGCAGACGACGACAGGCCCAGCAGCACGGCGAAGAGCAGCTTCATCGGTCCTCCGGGCGGTCGAGATCGCCGGTGAGCGCAAAGTCCGACAGCCGGGTGACGGCGGCGCGCTCACTGGCACCCGTCGGGAGCAACGAGAGATCACCGAGCACATTGCCGCTGTGCTCGGCGGCGACCACCCCCGGCCCGTCGAGGTGAAAGAGGTTCGTGACGGGCGCATCGAGCAGCACCTCCGAGAGCGCGAGCGTTCGCACCTCAGCCGTGACGACCGCCGTCTGAGTCGACCCCGTGCCCGGAGGGATCGCCAGGAACAGCACTTCGCCATCGGCCGACAACGCCGTCGCCGACGGCTTGCGGGCGAGCTGAATCGGCTGCGCTCGAAGGCGAAGGCGGTTCGTCTCTTCGGTCACTGCCAGCGTCGTCAGCACGCCGGGCGCCGTGGCGGAGTTCGCCTGCGAGAGCATCACCCGCTCCGCGCCGGGGCTCACGAGCACCCGCTCGGGCGCGGCGAGGAGCGTGGCGACACCGCTCCGCCCATCCACCACGTCCCACACTGCGGTGACGGCCGGCCCCCACAGGAGCACCCGCCGATCCGAGAGCGCTTCCATGTATTGCATCGAGGCAGGCAAGGTGAGCTTGCGGTTGTTGTCACCGATGCCGCGCGCGTCGAGCACCATGACTTCGCTGGAGCCCGCGTAGAGCGCCAACACCGAGTCGCCGAGCGACGGCGGAGCCAGCTCGAGATCCGACAAGCCGCTGCCGCCTGCGACGAAGTTGATCGACGCGCTCACCGGACTCCCGGCCTCGGCGCCGAGCTCGATCACCACCACGTCATCGAGCCCCGAAGCGCGCACGTAGAGCCACTTCGCGTCGCGAGAGAACAGCATCTGCGCCACGTTGGTCTCCGTCGACGAGCCAGGCGGCTGGAGCGTGATGCGACGCGCGGGCACCTCGGGCCTCGTCGCGTCGAAGACCGCCACGCCGCGTTCGAGCGCGACCGCCACCAGCCGGCGCGCGCTCTCGGCGGGGCCAAACACCACCAGCCGCGGAGCGAGGCCCTCGACGTCGAGCTGGAGCCGGCTCACCGTGCTGGTCGTCACGTCGAGGAGCGCCGCTTCATTGAGGTTTCGCGCCGCCAGGCCCGAGGTGCGCGTGAAGTCCGCCGTCAGAACGCCGAACCGTCCATCGGGGCTGAAGCTGATCCGATCGAATGAGCCACGCGGGTCGAGCACCGCCACCTCACGTGTCTCGACGTTCAGCAACTCGAGGCGCGGGGCACGGACCGTCCCGGACAGAATCGCCACCGTCTCGGTCCCGGGGATCCGCGTCGCGGTTCGTACCCCAGCGCCGATCACGACCGCTGAGGCCGTCGGCGTTCCCGGCGTCACGATCACGGCCCGGCGCGTCGCAGGGACCACCTGCACCACTGCGGCCGACGTCGCCACCAACGGCAGCGGCGCGATGGCTGCGTCGTAGAGCGTGCCCCGGCGCCCACAGCCCAGCGCTACCACTGCGATCACCCACCATGCGGCGCGCATCACTGGATCTCCCCGTTGAGCGTGAAGCCAGTCGCCGTGCGAACCTGGCCGGTGTCGAGCTGAATGACGCTGATTCGCCCCGCGGGATGTTGCTGCGACACGAAGACCCGATGCGGCGTCACGCCCGGCGCTTCGGGGACGGTGCCCATGTAGAGGGGCGTCGAGGCGAGCGGCAGCGTGCTCGACACCAGGCTCGAGAGGTTCACCGCCTGAAGCTGGAACCGCCGTTGCGCGTCGTTCCGCAGCGCTACTCCCACGAAACCGCCCCGCGGCGAGAACGCGTACCGGGTGGGCCGCGTCGTTCCCGTCCGCTGGAGCTGCGCGAAGCCGCTGCGCACGTCGAACACCGAGAACCCTTCGTCGCGATCGACCGCGGCCTCGTAGGGATCCATCGCCGTCGTGCCCGGATTCGACCGGTGGACGATGAGCGCCGACCGCGAATCCGGTGACACCGCCACCTCGTCGACGAGCTTCTCCACGGGGTATCGCTGCACCCGGCCCGACGGGAACTCGACACGGCTCACCGATTCATCGCCGGCGACGTTCGACCAGACGAACGCGAACATGCCGGCGTCGGGGATCGACTCGGGCAAGGCCACCTGCCCCACACCACCGTCCGCCACCGCGAACACCTCGATGCCGGTGGGGTTCGTGAGATCGGCCGGAATCTCGATGTAGGCGACGCTCCCGGCGGATCGAAGCGCGGCGACGGCGGCGGTCCCATCGGGCAGCAGATCGAGGTCGGTCGCCACTTCGCTGATGGGCACCGACGACAGCGCCGTGCCATCGAAGGCCGCCAGCTGCGCGGACACGGTCGAGCGGAGGATCACCACCCGCCCGTCCTGCGTGGAGACGACCTCGCGGCTGCTGATCTCGGCCGAGAAGCTCGGCGGCAACGGCACCCGCGTCGGCAGCGGTGAGGCCGCGCTCGTCAGATCGAACGTCGAGATGGCGGACTTGGCGAAGACGTAGAGCCGCGTCGTCCGGCCGGCCTCGGTGCGGAACACCACGTCGGTGATCCGAAACCCGCCCGCGCGCTCACTCACCGCCTGCGCCGCCGAGGCGCCCGCGCGGAGCTGCGTGACGTCGACCAGGGCGAACACGCCTTCCGCACCCGATGGAGGTGCCGTCTGCGGATCAGGCCACGCCACGGCGAAGCGTCCATCGGGTGAGAGCGTGAGCCGGCTGTACTGCCGCTTGAGCGAGAGCAGCGTCACCTTCGAGGGAAGCGTGCGGCTGTCGATGACCGAGAGCGACGCATCATCGAACGAGAGCACCAGCGCGGCGTCCTCTCCGGGGAGCGCGACGAGAGCCAGCGGCCGAGGACCGACGGCGATCGCTTCGATCAACAACGAGGTGGGGTCGATGCGCGCGACCGAGGCCGCCGTGGGGTTGAGCGCGTAGACATACCGGGGCGTCGCGATGGGTGGAGCGTCGGCGACCCCGCGGTTCTGCTCCTGCTCCGGAGGCACGCAGCGGCCGTTGTCGCAGGTGAACCCACCCGAGCATTGGGCGCTGGAGACGCAGCCTGAAGCCCCACCCGCCGATCCACCAAACCCACCGGTTCCCGACGAGCCGCCGCCCGTACCGAAGAAACCTCCGCCGTTCGCCCCGTCGGTGACGGTCCGGTCGAGGAATGGAGCCCGCGACTGGCACCCCACGAGGCAGACGCCAACCACCGCAAGCCAACGAGTCATGGATTGATGCTCCCCACCCGGCCGAAACCGTCACCGCTGCAATTCGGAAACCCGGCTGGAATCGAATGAATTCGAAACCTTGCGTCAGCAATGGGCGCACCCACTGCGCGACGATGGGGCAGATGATGACGTGCGCGTCACGGTCCCTGCGATCAAGGCTCGCGGTACAGGACGATCTGGTTCCGCATCATCACGGCCTGCTCGTAGAAGAAGGTGATCGTCACCTTGTTCGGAGCGTGGCCGTAGAGCGAGAGCCACTCACCGGACTGGCCGAAGGTCGTGTTCATGGGCACGCAGGTGGTGAAGGTCGTCCCGTTGGGCGAGGTGGAGATCTTCGGGCCTCCGCCGCACAGCGTGTTGGTGGTGCCGTTGCCGAGGAAAGCCGCGGCGAGCGTCATCGACCCGTTCGGATGCACGGCGAGGCCCTGGTACCAGCGCGTGCTGTTGAAGCGCATCGCCACCAGGTTGCCGGTTCGTGGCATGCCCACCGGAGCGCTCCACGAGGTGCCCGACGCGTCCGAGGCGACCGAGGTCCACAGCTCGGCGTTGGAGTCGGTCATCGGCTCCGCGCCACCCATGCCGACGACGGGATCCGCGCGCAGCAGGTGGAAGGCGACCCGCGGGGTGGTGCCCACGAACACCAGGCTCACGGAGGGGCGACGCGTCGCCGGCATCAGCACGTCGGTCATGTTCGAGTCGGTGATGGTCGTCGCCGAGGCGCTCCCGGGCCGCCAGAAGGCGAGCGTGCCCCGCAACGAGGCGCCCTTGGTGAAGTACGCGAGACCCGGGTTTCCAGCGCCGTCGAGCGCGAGCGCGATGGGGCCGAAGGACGAGGCCTGGCCCGCGGTGACGGGCGCGGTGGCCTCCGAGAAGGTGCCGGTCGAGCCTGAGCGCGTACGGTACAGGACCTGCTCGGTCGAGGTGACGTAGGCGACGTGCGACGTGCCGCTGCGGAGCGCCAGCACCGGGTTCGAGGGATCGCCCGCGCCGGGATCCATCCCGACCGTCGAGAGGGAGAAGTTCGCGCCCTCGTCATCGCTGAACGCAAACCGAACGCCTGCGCCGGCCTTCACGTAGGCCACGCCGATGCGGCCCGTCATCGCGTCGCGCGCCACCGACACCTGCCGGTTGGGGTGGCTCAGGTCGACCTCGCCGACGACCTCGATCGTCTTCACCATCTCGAAGGCCTTCGTCTCGCCGTTCCAGCGGGTGAAGACGACGCGGGTGTCCGAGCGCTGGCCGTCGCCGTTCGGGTCGTCCCACACCGCCGCGACGAGGGGCTGGTTGAACTGATCTGGCGCCGAGGCCGCCGACACGCCAAAGCGGCCCTGGCTCACCGGCTGTTCCGCGACGACCGAGAAGCCGGTCGGAGGCTCCATGCCGCGTTGACGTCCTGCGTCCGGCGTCTCCATCGGCAGACCCGCGTCGTCTTCGATGATCATCGGCCGGGGCCGGGAGCCACAGGCGACGAAGGACACGGCGAGAATCGACAGGGCGAGGACGCGACGCATGGGAAGGACTCCGCGAAGGCTCGTCCGGCACGAGCCGTTGGCCTCATACAGAATCGCGCGGCAGGTGGCGATCTCGTGTCAGCCGAGCGCCTTGAGGACCTCGCGGGCGATCACGATGCGCTGAATCTCGCTGGTGCCCTCGTAGATGGTCTGCACGCGGGCATCACGCAGGTACCGCTCGACCGGGAACTCGTCGATGTACCCGTACCCACCGTGGATCTGCACGGCCCGGTCGGCCACCCGGTTCGACACCTCGGAGGCGTACAGCTTCGCCATCGAGGCCTCGCGGGTGAAGGGATGCCCGGCTTCCTTCATCGAGGCGGCGCGCATCGCGAGCAGCTCGGCCGCGTTCGTCTGCGTCTCCATGTCGGCGAGCATCCACTTCACGGCCTGGAAATCACCGATGGGGGCGTCGAAGGCCTGCCGATCTTTCGCGTACCGCACCGACGCCTCGATGGCCGCCCGCGCGGTGCCCACCGCCTGGGACGCGATGCCGATGCGGCCGCCGTCGAGCGCGACCATCGCCAGCTTGAACCCGTCGCCGAGCTTGCCGAGCAGGTTCTCCTCGGGGACCTCGCAGTTCTCGAAGGTGAGCGGCACCGTGTTCGAGCCCCGCAGCCCCATCTTGTCTTCATGCTTCCCTGCGAAGAGCCCCGGCGTGCCCTTCTCGACGATGAAGCACGACAGGCCCTTGTTGCCGTCGTTCGACGTGCGCGCCCAGACGACGATCACGCCCGCGTAGGCGCCGGAGGTGATCCACTGCTTGGTGCCGTTGAGCACCCACCGGTCGCCCTTCTTCACCGCCGTGGTGCGACCCGCGCCGGGATCGGATCCCGCGTGCGGCTCCGAGAGCGCGAAGGCGCCGGCGACGGCCTCACCGCTCACCAGGCGCGTCACGTGCTTCGCCTTCTGCGCCTCGGTGCCGAACTGGGTGATGAGCTCGGCGCACATGTTGGTGACGCACATGCCGACCGAGGTGGAACAGCACGCCTTCGAGACCTCCATCACCGCCAGCGCGTAGCTGACGACGCCCGCGCCAGCGCCGCCGTACTCGGTGGGCACGTTCACGCCGAGCAGCCCCAGCTCGCCCATCTGGCGGAAGGTGTCCTCGGGGAAGCGCTCGAGGCGATCGGTGTCGCGGGCCTTCGGCGCCACCACGTTGCGCGCGAACGTGCGCGCGGTGTCCTGGATCAGCTTCTGGGTCTCGGAGAGATCGAAGTCCACGGGCCCTCAGTGAATCGCCTTGAGGTTGAATGGGAACTCGATGGGCACGTTCTTGCCATCGGCGGGCGCGGGGAACTGCATCGTCGACAGCACCGCCACCACGCAGTCGTGCAGGCGCGCGTCCTTGAGCGTGCTCCCCTTCTTGTCGATCTTCGCGCTGGTGACGAAGCCATCGCCGGTGATGGTGAACATCGACTTGAGCGTACCCTCGACCGCCTTGTCCTTCACCGCGAGCGTCTCTTCGTAGCAGGCCTGGATCTGCGGCTGGTACGAGAGCACCACCTGCTTGATCGAGTCCGAGGTGAACGGGAGCTTCGCCAGATCGATGCCGTTGACGACGGAGGACGGCGTGCCGCCATCGCCCGAATCCTTCACCGCGGCGCTGGCGCCGACGTTCTTCACGAGATCTTTCATGGCGTTCCTGCCGCCCCTGGGATCGGCGTGGAGCGACAGCGCGACGAGGGTCGAGAGCAGGATCATGGGTCAGTCCTTGAGCATGTTGGCGGAGATCACGATGCGCTGAATCTCGCTCGTGCCCTCGTAGATTTCGGTGATGCGGGCGTCGCGCACGTGGCGCTCAGCGTCCATCTCCTTCGAGTAGCCCATGCCGCCGAAGACCTGCAGGGCCTTGTTCGCCACCCGGCTGGCCATCTCGCTGGCGTAGAGCTTCGCCTGCGCCGACTCGGTGGAGTGCCGAACGCCCTTGTCCTTCAGCACGGCGGCGCGGTGCACCAACACGCGGGCGGCGTCGAGCTCGGTGGCCATGTCGGCGAGCATGAACTGGATCGCCTGGTGCTCGCGAATGAGCTTGCCGAAGGACTTCCGCTCACCGGTGTAGCGAACGGCCTCCTCGAAGGCCGCGCGCGCGATGCCCAGGGCCTGTGAGGCGATCCCGATGCGTCCGCCATCGAGCGTCGACATGGCCACCTTGAAGCCATCGCCCTCCTTGCCGAGCATGTTCTCGGCGGGGACCTCCATGTCCTCGAAGTACATGGTGCAGCTCCAGGCCGCGCTGATGCCCATCTTCTTGTCGGGCGGCATGCGCCGGAAGCCTTTGGTGTCCGTCGGCACCACGAACGCGGTGATGCCTTTGTGGCCCGCGGCCTTGTTCGTCATCGTGAACAGCACGATCGCGTCAGCTCTGGGGCCGTTGGTGATCCAGTTCTTCGAGCCGTTGACGACGTAGCGATCGCCCTTCTTGACCGCGATCGTCTCCTGCGCCGCCGCGTCGCTGCCCGCCTGAGGCTCGGTGAGGCCGAAGCAGCCGAGCTTCTCGCCGCGGGCGAACGGCGCGAGCCACTTTTCCTTCTGGGTGTCGGTGCCGAACTTGAGGACCGGGTCGCAATACAGCGAGTTGTTCACCGACATGATGACGCCGGTCGACGCGCAGCCGCGGCTGATCTCTTCCATCGCCACGGCGTAGCTGACGGTGTCGAGCCCCGCGCCGCCCCACTGCTCCGGTACCGCGATGCCCAACAGCGACAGCTCGGCGAGCTGCTTCACGGCCGCGGTCGGCCACTCGTGGTGCTCGTCCCACTTCCTGGCGTTGGGGATGAGCTCGCGCGCGGCGAACTCGCGGGTGAGCTTCTGAATGTCTTTCTGGAGGTCGGACAGCTCGAAGTTCATGGCGGGGGCGCCCATAGCAGGCACGAGTGGGACCGTACAGGCACGGAATCCCTGCCGTTCTGCAGGGAGTCATGAGCCCGCCGCACGGTCCCTCGAGCGTCTGCATCGGGAACGGCATGCGCGCACCCGGTGTCGAGGCGCTGTCCATGGACTCCCAGACCCTCGAAGGGTGGTTCTCGAGCCCACCTCGTGCCACCTGTCTCACCCATGCCCGCCTCGCGGACAGCGTCTGCACGCGCTGTGGGGCCTTCCAGTGCGTCGACTGCCTGACCCTGGCCACCGACGGGCAATGCCAACCGTGCGCGATGCACACGGCCAGCGAGGCCCTCCCGGGGCTTTCCCGACGGGTGGCGTGGAAGCTCGTGTTTCTGCCCCTTGTCGGCATCGGCTGCCTGGTGACGTTGGCCGCGCGCGGCGCGCCGCTGGGCCGCCTCTCGGGAGAGCAGACGGGCTTTCTGCTGGCGTGGTTGGTCCCGCTCGCGTGCGGCCTCGCGCTGCTTGCCCGCCCCCGCGCGCTCCTCGCGTTTGCCGGGAGCCTCGTCGCCCTCGGCCTGGTGGGGCTGGTGCTCGTCCCGCCGCTGGTGACGGAGTTCACCGGCCTGCGCGTGCTCGATCTCGTGCTCCTCGCCGCGGCCCCTGCTGTCGCGCTGGCCGAATCGCTTCAGCTCGACCGCACGTTCCGTCGTCGCGCCATGCTCGCGCGTCTGGCCGACTGACTTCAGGCGTTCTTGAAGGCCGCCTTGCGCTTCTCGAGGAAGGCCTTCATGCCTTCCTTCTGATCGTCCGTGCCGAACAGCAGCGCGAACGCCTGCCGCTCGAGCTCGTTGGCATCCTTGAGCGGAAGATCCGCGCCCGACTCGATCACCCGCTTGGCCTGCGCGATGGCGACCGGGCCTCGCGTCGCGATCTTGTGAGCGACCTCCTTGCACCGCGGGAGCAACGCCTCGGGCGCGAGGACTTCGAGCGCCAGGCCGATCTCCTTCGCCTTCGCCGCGTCGATGGGATCACCCGTGAAGATGAGCTCGCGCGCGCGCATCTTCCCGAGGATTCGGGTCAGCCGCTGCGTTCCCCCGAAGCCGGGGATCACCGCGAGGCTCACCTCCGGCAGGCCGAGCTTTGCCTTCTCACTCACGTAGAGCAGGTCGCACGCCAGGGCGAGCTCGAGGCCGCCGCCCAGCGCGAACCCGTTCACCGCGGCGATGGTGGGAATCGAGAGCGACTCCAGCCTCGCGAGCACCTGGTGGCCCTTCGTGGCGAACGCGAGCGCCTGCGAGGTGGTGTACTGCGACATCTCGGCGATGTCGGCGCCGGCGACGAAGGCCTTCTCCCCGGCTCCCATGACGATGAGCGCCCGGGCATCGGCGTGCGCGGACACCTGACCGATGGCGTGCTCCAGCTCGGTGAGGACCTGCGCGTTGAGCGCGTTGAGCGCCTTCGGCCGATCGATGGTGATGAGCGCGATCGGACCGTCGAACTCCAGCTTGATGAACTCGAGCGTCATGAGGAGACCCTTCCCGGTCAGTAGGTGAAGAAGCCGCGGCCGCTCTTCTTCCCGAGCCAGCCCGCGTCGACGTACTGCTTGAGCAGCGGGCTGGGCCGGTACTTGTCGTCACCGAGGCCCTTGTGGAGCACCTCGGCGATCGCGAGCACCGTGTCCAGGCCGATGAAGTCCGCGAGCGTGAGCGGGCCCATCGGCTGGTTGGTGCCGAGCTTCATGGCGGTGTCGATGTCCTGCGCGCTCGCCAACCCCTCGTGGAGCGCGAAGCACGCCTCGTTCAGCATCGGGATCAGGATGCGGTTGACGATGAAGCCCGGGAAGTCCTTCGAGACCACCGTGGTCTTCCCCATCTTCTCGGCGAGCGCCTTCGTGGTGGCGTAGGTCTGATCGCTGGTGGCCGCGCCGCGGATGAGCTCGACCAACTGCATGAGCGGCACCGGGTTCATGAAGTGCATGCCGATCACCGCGTCGGGCCGCCTGGTCACCGCTGCGATGCGCGTGATGGGGATCGACGAGGTGTTCGTCGCCAGCACACCACCCGGCCGCACCACCGCGTCGAGGTCGCGGAAGATGCGCTTCTTGAGCTCCTCGTTCTCGCTGACCGCCTCGATGCCGACGTCGACGTCCTTCACGTCGAGCACGGCGTTCGCGGTCTTGAGTCGACTCAGCGCGGCGGTTCGATCGCCGTCGGACAGCTTGCCTTTCTCGACGAGCTTGCCGAGCCCCTTCTCGATGCCGGCCTTGCCCTTCGCCACGACCTCGGCAGAGACGTCGACGAGGGTGACCGTGTGGCCCGAGGTGAGGCCGACCTGCGCGATGCCGGCGCCCATCTGGCCGGCTCCGATGACGACGATGTGGGGAGTGGACATGCGGCGCAGATAGCAACGCGCGCCACGAAGGTCACTGCAGCTCGCGCATCAAGCGTCGGCAGTCGGGCTCCTTCGGGTCTTCGTCGAGGCAGCGCGAGGCGGCATCCCTCGCGTCCTCGCGCAAGCCCAGCTCCAGGCGCGCCGCCGCCAGCAGCAACCACGCCTCGGCGCGGCCTGGTTCGAGCAAGACGGCCTGCTCCAGGGTGGGCACCGCGTCCTTCATCTTCTGCTGGAGCATGAGCGACCGCGCGAGCCCGAGATACGAGTCGGTCACCAGCGGCGCCGAGAGGATCATCTGCCGGTAGGCCTTCTCGGCCTGCGCGAAGCGGCGCTGACGCAGATGCACCGCGGCGAGGTTCGAGCGCGCCTCGGCGTAGTCGGGGTTCCCGCGGAGCGACTGATGGAACATCGCCTCGGCTTCGGCCAGCCGGCCGTCTTCCAGGTACATCACCCCGAGGTTGTTCGCGGCCTGCCACTGCGACTCGTTGTTCCGCAGCGCGCGGATGAACCAGGCCTTCGCCCCATCGCGATCGTTCCGGAGCAGCCGGATGAGGCCTTTGTTCGTCTGCGCGTCCCAGTAGTAGTCGCAGAACTCGAGCGAGTGATCGCACAGCGTCTCGGCGTCATCGAGCTGGCCGGCGGCGAGGGCCTGAGCGCAGCGGGTGTTGTATTCGACGGCGGTGACACTCGGCGGGGCGCGCAGCACACACCCCGACAGCAGCATCGCCCCGATCAGCGCGAACGGTCGTTCCATGGTCGTCTCCTGTGTCCGGAAGAACGCGTGGACACGGGGACGAAGACCGGCTGGGGACCTCTGGCGGACACGACGAACGCCTCGACCATGGCCTCGATCACCTGGCGAACGGTGTGGAGCGTGGCGCTGAGCCGAACGGCGAGCCGCATGAAGCGGTTATCGCGTCAGCGACCTGCTTCGTTGCGCCCGATCCTCCGCTACGGCGCGGATGGCGTCGGCTCGAGCACCAGTGCGCTCGCGTCTCCAGGGTCGAAGGCCTTCTGAAACACCCGTGCTTCCTGCGCATTTCCCAGCCAGATCTGCGCGCTCGCGCGATGGGGCCCGCGGTGGAGGACGATTTCCTGCGTCAGCTCCGCGGCGAGCCCGTTCGGCGTCACCCGCTCTTCGCGGCGAACGAGCCCCTCGTCATTCCACACCTCGAGCACCACCTTGCGCACCTCGCCGTAGGGCACGTCGAGCCGCCAGGTGACGTCACGAGAAGTCGCGAAGAAGCCAAAGCCGCCCTTCCACACCACGGTGCCGAGGAGGATGGCGAGGACGAGCGGGAGCCTGCGCCGCAGCGGCGACCCACTACTCGGACTCGTCGTCGGTCCCGTCACGTTTCTTCTTCTTTGGAGGCTCGTACTTCGTCTTCAGATCGCTCACCGTGACTTTCGGGAGCAGAGACGCCGCCTGCCCTTTCACGCGATCGGGCACCAGCTTCACCTCGGCGCGTACCTCGATCGTCATGCCAGCGATCATCTTGAGGAACTCGTCGCGCATGCGATCGCTTTGCAGGAACTTGCGCACCTCCTCGCTCACCACGCGGCCGATGTCTTCCTTCGTCTTCTCGGCCTGCGTCAGCACCAGCCCCAGCACTTCTTTGGGGAGCTTGAGCTGGCTTGCGACCTTTCGAATGCCCTCCTCGCTCATCACCACCGCGCCCAGGCTTGCCGCCGCCATGCGCCGCACGAAGTCGGTCACGAAGCCATGGCGCTGCTCGTCGGTGGCGTCGTCGTCGAGCGGGTCCATCTCTGGCGGCATCTCGGGGGTCGGCATGGGGTGCATCGAGCATAGGTGGCGCAACGCGGCAAGACGAGCCGTCGCCTGAATGGGCCTGACCGGACGGCTCGAATGCGCTCAATTTCGTTCGTGTTTTCCCTTCCCCAGGTGGGCCTGGGCTGCATGCGGCTGTCGACGGAGCCCACGCCCCGAACACGAGCGATCGCCGTCATCGAGGCCGCCCTCACGGCCGGGGTGCGCTGCTTCGACACCGCCACGGCGTACTGCGCGCACGACGATCTCGGTGACAACGAGCGACTCCTGCGTGAGGCCCTGGCCGGGCAGGAGGCAGTCGTCGTCACCAAGGCTGGCCTTCGACGTCCTTCAGGCGCCTGGAGGCCCGATGGGCGGCGCGCGTCGATCCTCGAAGACGCCGAGCGCTCGTGTGAGGCCCTGGGTCGAGCACCTGACGTGCTGCTGCTCCACGCGGTCGACCCGTCGGTTCCGTTCGCGACCTCGGTGCGGGCCCTCGAGCAGGCGCGCGCTGCGGGGCTGGCGAAGGCCATCGGGCTGTCGAACGTCACGGTCGGCCAGCTCCAGGAGGCGCTGGCCATCGCCCCGATCGTCGTCGTGCAGCAGGGGTATTCGGTCTTCGATGAACGGGCGAGGACGTCTGGACTCCTGGCCGCCTGCGCCGCGCGCGGCGTTCACCTCATGGCGCACTCGCCGCTCGGCGGGCCGAAGCGGGGGTCGAAGCTGACCGGTTCTCCAGCGCTGGTCGAGCTCGCCAGAGCGCACGGCACCACCCCGCACGTGCTCGCGCTCGCCGCGCTCCTCGACGTCTCGAAGGGCCTCACGGTCATTCCTGGCACGACGAAGCCTGAGCGGCTGGCCGGGTTCGCCACAGCGCCGTCGATTCGCTTCTCGGACGAGGACCGATCGCGACTGGTCGAGAACTTCTCGGCGCTCGGTCCGCCCATGACAGTGGCTCCATCGGGCGGTCCGCGCGGCGAGGTCGTGCTGCTGATGGGCCTGCAGGGCGCAGGCAAGTCGCGGCTGGTGGATGAGTACGTCGACAACGGGTTCGTCCGCTTCAACCGCGATCTCCTCGGAGGCACCATCAAGGACGTGGCGCTCGCGATGAGTCGTGCGCTCGCGGCGGGAACCAGCCACGTCGTGCTCGACAACACCGCCATCTCGCGCGCGGCCCGGGCGCCGGTGATCGAGCAGGCGAAGAAGCACAGCGCGAAGGTGCGCGGCATCTGGCTCGACGTGCCGCTCCACGAAGCGCAGGTGAACGTGATCCTCCGCATGCTCGCAGCGCACGGTCGGTTGCTCGGGCCGAACGAGCTGAAGGCGCAGCGCGACAACACCGGGCTGACGCCGGTCGCACACTTCCGCACCGTTCGGGAGATCGAGCTGCCTGTACGCGAAGAAGGGTTCGAGGTCCTCGAGACGCGAGCCTTCTCGCGGGCGCCGTGGAGCGGTGGCCCGGCGCGCTTCGTGGCCCTGGAGTGCGCGGCGCAGGTCGCTCCGTCTGACGTCCCCACGTTCGTCTTCGCGTGGACCGAGTCAGACCAGGCCTCCGTGCGGCGCGCGGCCGAGCGTCTCCACGCCGAAGCGCTCATCTGTCCGCATGGAGGTGGCCCGCCGCTGTGCTGGTGCCGCCCGCCCCTCCCGGGCCTGTTGCTCGAGGCGTGTCATCGGCGCGGGCTGTCACCCACGCGAAGCGAGGTGATCGGCACGACCGAGACCCACCAGCTGCTGGCCGCGACGGTGGGCGCGCGCTTCAGTGCACCGAGCGACGCAGCAGCGCCCGGAACTGCTTGAGCGCAGCGGGCATGTCATCGTTCGACGCGAACCGAGTCAGGAGCTTGAAGTCGAGGGAAGGCAGCAACTCGCTCTGTGCCCGGCGACGCCATGACTCCCCCTTCAGAACCCAGGCGTGCAGCCCGCCGTCTTCCCAGATCCACACCTCTCGAACACCAAGCCGCCGGTAGGCCTCGAGCTTGTTCACCGCGCCCCGACTCCACACGATCTCGACGGCGATGTCGGGGATCTGACGGTTCCCCTGAGGTCCGATGAAGTAGCACTCATCGGGCTCGATGCCCGATCGTTTGCCCTTGTTCTTCAAGAGCAAAGAGCCCATCGCGTCGAGATCGACCTCCACCTCGAGGGCCCACAACTCGATGAGTCGAGACAGGTTCTTCTTCACTCGCTCGTGAACGGGCCCAGGCACGAGCACCTCCAGCATTCCGTCGAGATAGGTCACCCGCTGCCCGCTGACGTCCCCCCGCTCGGCGAGAAACGCCTCGAACGTCGCCCAGCTCGCGGGCGCCGACGAACGCGAGTCGAACGACAACACCGCGCTCTCGATGCCGTACGTGGACTCCTCGCGCAGCGCCTCGAGCTTCGGCGGACGGCTCTTGTACGTGCGAGTCATGTCGCCATCTTTACCACGGGGGCCTGACGCATGACGTTCTCCTGGGAGATGCGCGCGGCGACGCGGCCAGCGATCGTCATGAAGGCCTTCGACTCCTCCGACTCCGGGTGGCCGACGGTGACTGGAATGCCGCGATCTCCGCCCTGGCGAATCTTCAGCTCGAGCGGCACGTCGCCGAGGAACGAGATGTCCATCAACTCCGCGGCACGACGACCTCCGCCGACGTCGAAGATGTGCGTGCCCTTGCCACAGTGCGGGCAGATGAACTGGTTCATGTTCTCGACGATGCCCAGCACGGGAATGCTGAGCTTGTCGAACATCTGCTTCGCACGAACGACGTCGGCCAGCGCGAGGTCCTGGGGCGTCGTCACCAGCACCGCGCCCGCCGAACGAACCTGCTGGGCGACGGTGAGCGGCACGTCTCCGGTGCCCGGTGGCAGATCGAGCACGAGGTAGTCGAGTTCCCCCCAGTTCACGTCGCGCACGAGCTGCATGAGGGCGCCCTGCAGCATCGGCCCGCGCCAGATGAGCGCCTGGTCGGGCTCGACCAGGAAGCCAATCGACATCACCTTGATCCCGTGCGCCTCCAGCGGGTCGAGCGTCTTCTCGTCGCGGCTCACCGGCTTGCGCTTGATGCCCGTCATCGTCGGAATCGACGGCCCGTAGAAGTCCGCGTCGAGGAGGCCGACCTGTGCCCCGTGCCGGGCCAGCGCACACGCGAGGTTGAGCGCAACGGTGCTCTTGCCCACGCCGCCCTTCCCTGCGCCGACGAGCACCACGTTCTTCACGCCCGGGAGCAACGACGACTGGCTGCTCTTCGGCGCCGCACGCGTCTTCGCCGTCATGTCGAGCTTGAGTTCCGCGAGGCCTGCGACGGCCTTGAGCGCCACCTCGGCGTCGGTGCGGATCTTCTCCTTCATCGGGCACGCCGGCGTCGTCAGCTCGATCGTGAGGCTCACCTTCCCGCCCTCGATGCGCAGGTTCTTCACCATGCCGGCCTTGACCACGTCTTGATTGAGGTCCGGGTCCATGACCGTCGAGAGGGCCTCGAGAATGTCGCTTTCCTGAACGCTCATGGTGACTCCGGGAGAGGGGGCGGGTACAGCGCGCGCGTTCCATTACGGGCCGACTCACTGCCGCGCAAGGCATGACGCATGAGCCACTACCTGTCCGGCATCCTCAAGATCATCGTCATCGAGGCCTTCATGGCCCTGCTGGTGATCGACCGCCTCGCCGGTGAAAAATACGAGCGCGCGCGCCACCTCGCCTTCGGGCTCCTCGCCACCGCGATGGTGTTCGGCTGGACGACGTGGGGCGTAGGCCGCAGCGGGCTCGACCTCGGCTGGGTGGCCGGCGCGATTCCCCTCGTGTGGCTCTGTCACTGGCTGGTCCGGGTCGCGCTGGGACGGGAGTCGTCCGAGCGGGCCTTGCAGCTCAAGGAGCGGCTCATCCGCGCTGGCGCCGTCGTGAAGGCGCCACCGATCGTCGTCGCAGGCCTGCTGTGTGGCGTGCTGGCGGTCGGGTACTCGTACTTCGCGGTCGGCCATTCGGGCGTCGAGGCGAGCCTGGTGCGCGTGAGCTGTCCGTCCGAGTGCGAGGCCTCGGTCTCTGGCACCGTCGGCCGTCGCGTCGGCGTGGGCGTCTGGGAGTTCGGTCCATTGAAGCCGGGTCCGGCGAACCTGGACGTCCCGGGCCGTGCGTCGGGCACGCTCGAGGTACCTCCAGCCTCCGTCATCGAGGTCTCTGCCGCCGACGGCCGCCTCACCGTCACGGGCTCACGGGCCCGGCCGATCCCCGCGTGGGTCCACCAGCACGAGCAGTTCCATTTCTACCTGGGCGCGAAGTACCAGAAGGAAGTCGGCTGGTTCGATCTCTACATCGCCGCGATCATGGCCGACCGCGAGACGGTCAACGTCATGGCTGGCCTCACGAAGACGCGAGACAACCACACCTTCGAGGAGATGCCCGTCGAGAAGGCGCTCGAGCAGGCGCCACGCATTCGCGCGAAGTTCTCCGACGAGCGCTGGGCCGCCTTCAAGGCCGACTGGGTCACGATGGTGCGCAGCTGGCCGTGGATGAACTGGGTCGGCGTGATGAACGATCACGGCAACTCGAACTCTCCGGCCTGGTCGCTCGTCGCCGCACCGATCGCCTCGATGGTGCCGCTGTCGATCCCCAACCAGTCACTGCTGGGCTGCATCGATCTCTGGCTGATGCTCGCGCTCTTCCTCGTCCTCTACGAAACCTTCGGGGTTCGGCTCGCGGGGCCGGCGTTGTTCCTGTGGGCCTGCGTACCGGTCGTCTTCGACTACCTCGGAGGCTCCTTCCTCCGCTGGGACTGGCTCTTCGCGCTCGGCCTGGCCGCCTGCGCGCTCGAGAAGAAACGCTACGGCACGGCGGGCGCGCTGTTCGGGTTCTCGGTGGCGACCAAGCTCTTTCCGCTCTTCTTCGGCGTCGCGCTGCTGATCCGGGTTGGCTTCG
>JBILEB010000034.1:0-48534 GCA_044352295.1 Myxococcaceae bacterium | reverse complement strand
CGGGGGCGTGACGATTCGCCTCACGCAGGCCCCACCGACGGGCGCGCGGCTCTCGGCCGACAAGGGCATCAACCTGCCCGACACGCACCTCGACCTGCCGGCGCTCGGGCTGGTCGATCTCCAGGCCCTCGACGTCGCGGTCGAGCTGGGAGACCTGGTGGCGTTGTCCTTCGCGCGCAGCGCCGACGACGTGCTGTCGCTCCATGCGGCGCTCGAGGCGCGCGGGGGCCGCCGGCTCGGCGTGGTGCTGAAGGTCGAGAATCGAGAGGGCTTCGAGAACCTGTCGGCGCTGCTGCTCGCGGCGATGCGCCGGCCTCCCTTCGGCGTGATGATCGCCCGCGGCGACCTGGCGGTGGAGTGCGGCTTCGCGCGCCTGGCCGAGCTGCAAGAGGAGATTCTGTGTCTCTGCGAGGCCGCGCACGCGCCGGTGGTGTGGGCCACCCAGGTGCTCGAGACGGCTGCGCGCAAGGGCTTCCCCTCGCGCGCCGAGGTGACCGACGCCGCGATGGGCGAGCGCGCCGAATGCGTGATGCTGAACAAGGGGCCGTTCATCGTCGAGGCCCTGCGCACGCTCGACGACATCCTGCGGCGCATGGAGTCCCACCAGCGCAAGAAGACGCCGCTGTTCCGCCGGCTCCGCTCGCTGGGCCTGGAGTGAGCGCCGTCGTCCCACCCTGAGTTCGCCGTGTCGGGCTGACGCCTGGAGCCCGTCACTGGACCTGACCCGGCAGGTCGCTGCACACCGTGGGATACAAGACGTGAGTGAACGTGTTCGGTGATGTCGTTCCAGGCACGGTGCCAGCGTCGCGGTTGGGCCCACAGCTCGGGTTTCCCAGACAGGGGGCGTGTGTGTAGGTGTCCCAGATGCCTGAGATGCCATTGGGGAAGGTCACCCGCCCGCCATCGGCGGCAAGGGCCCGCCAATCACACCGAACGGGTCCTCCATCTCGGCTCTCGCCGAAGGTGAAGAGGTTGTTGACGAGAATGCCTCCCGTCACTTCGAACCCGTTGTACCCCGCCACGCCACCGGTGGCGGAAATGCGCGTGAGCGCCGTGGGAGACGCGTTGGTGACGGTCAAGGGCCCGGGGATGAAGACGCTCGTCGAGAGGAGCTCTGGGTTGGGCCTCGCGTTGCCATTCTGCGCTGCTCCAAACCCCGGAGGCGCGGTCACGGCCTGACTCGAAACGCCAGCGTCGACGAGGTCGATGATGAGGACACCGCCGTCACTGCGAACGAAGCCAGTACAGCCCTCACCGAGGTGACGGCGGTAACCGAATCGGTCCCAGTTGGATGGTTGTGTTTTGTAGAAACCCCGAATGTTGAGCAGGTCGCCCACGCGAGGCGTGAAGGTCCGGGGCAGGTCCGTGAAGGCCTTCGAAACCCAGAGGCCCTGCCGAGGGTCTCTCGGGTCGCGCACCCAGAATCTGACCTGCGTGTCACCCAGGGTGCCAACGAGGCTCTCCTCGATGGCCGTGACGACGACTCCGCGGACTTGAAGATGCTCACCGCACAGCGTCGCGCACCTCGCCGCGGCGATGGAAAAGTCCGTCCCGTTCCAGCCGAACCCGTTGGGACACAGACCCCCATCCGTGCCGCTGGAGCCGCCCGCCGTGCCACCGCTCGCCCCGCCCGCCGTGCCACCGCTCGCCCCGCCCGCCGTCCCACCGCTCGCGCCGCCCGCCGTGCCACCGCTCGACCCGCCCGCCGTGCCACCGCTCGCGCCGCCCGCCGTCCCGCCGCTCGACCCGCCCGCCGTCCCGCCCGCCGTCCCGCCCGCGGTGCCCCCGCCGACACCCGGCCCAATGCGGGCTTCACAGCTTCCCGACAAACACACCGTCGAAAGGGAACAGGTGACGCAGCTCACGCCGGCGCGTCCGCACGCGGAGTCGGCGGTGCCCCCAAGACATTCTCCCTGGGCCGAGCAACAGCCGAGCGAGCAGGTTCTGGCATTGCACGGCCCCGGGTTGGTTCCGCAGCTCGACGCGCACAGGAGGATGAGCCACGTGAGGAGCACTCGCACGGAGATGCGCACCACTGCGGCGCCTCGATTCGACCGACACTCCTGGTGCATGGGCGCTCCTGGTCTGCGGAGGAGGTGCTTCCATACCGTGCCGATGCGCACGAGGGGAGTGCGTCTGCCTCGCGCGTTCAGATCGAGTTCGAGAGGGCGCGCACCGGCGGTGTCCATCGGCTCCGCCTCCGCTGGTGACATGCATCACCACGCGCGTCGACGGAGGTCGAGCAGCCAGTCGTCGAGCGCGCGCACGGCGTTGACGGGTGGCTCCTCGGGCAGCGCGCTGGTGTCCTTCGCTGCGTCGAGCTGCTCGAAGAGTGACTGGGTGCGGGCCTGCCACTGCGCCGAGAGCGCCATCGGCAACGCGGCCTGCTCCCCGCGTCGCTTGGCCTCGATGAGCGGCGCGAGGTCGTCGACGCCATACGGCGTGGCGAGCTGGGTGACGTCGGTCTGCAGCTCACCGGTGCGGAGCAGGTGCGTGCCCGTGAGCGCCGTGCGCACCACGTACAAGAGCTTCTTCGCTGACGAGAACCCGCTCTCCGCCCAGGCGTGGAGCTGCTGCCGGGCAAAGCCCTGGTAGTGCCGGTGCACCTTGCGCGAGAGGACGGCGTGGACGAGAGGTCGCAAGGGCTGAAGCTCGGCCGAGACCTCGGGCTGCAGGTGCCCCAGGAGGCGCTCGACGAAGTTTCCGTTCCCCGCCACCACCCCGCGCAAGACGAGGTGGAGCTCGTTGGAGGAGTAGTCGACCTCGACGAAGAGCTGCTTCGAGACGAACGCCTCGCGCGCCTCGAGCACCCACGCGCCCACCTCGTCGAGCGAGCGGACCGACGGCACGAAGAGGAGCTCGAGCGTGTTGGGGTCCGCGCGCAGCGCCTGCGCGATGGTCTTCTCGACCTCCCAGGACGTCTGGCTGCCGTCGGCGCTCAGGAGGTCGCGCGGAGCCTCGACGAGCCCGACCGTCCACGAGAAGGGCATCAGAAACGCGCCCCGCACGTCGGTGTCCGAGGTCCTGGTCGCCAGGCCCCATGCACGCGAGCCCACCGTCGCCTCCAGGACCGCGCAGGAACGCAGCGCCGTCCACGCTGCATCGCGACGCACGGCGAACGCCACCTGGCCCTCGCGCCGCGGCAGCAGCTCCTCCCGGCGGAACCACACCTCGCCGATGCCGAGCACCTGCACGTCGAAGCCGCCGTCGCGCGCCCGCGTCACCCGGCCGATGAGCCCCGGTGGCAGGCGGCGGTCCTCGAGGAGGCGCTCGACCCGCGTGGTGACCTCCGTGCCGTGGGGGAGGGCCGAGGGCGCGCCATCGAGCACATCGAGCGAGGAGGATCGGGCCGGCATGGGGTGGAGACGGTAGCAGTCACGAGCGCTGACGGCAGAGGGTCGCTCCATCGTTTTGATGGGACACCGTCCGGGCGGCTCCTTTTTTTCATGGCCCTGGCGGCTCAAGCCAACCATCGACCGGTCTATCGATATGATTGAACAGCACGAATGGCTGGAGCGGAGTTCTTTCTCGTTATCTCCGTCTTTTGGGGTGGTCGGCGCTCCGTCAATCAATCACTTTGATTGGTTGTCGAGAATTGTTGGGGAGGGGGGCTTTCTCTAGATGTCAATTGTGGCGGGGTGGTGTCTGTCGTGTTGAGAACCGGAGGCCTCCAAATGAATAGACGATTCGGAGCAGCGCGGTGGATCGCCATCACTTTCGTCCTCTCCACTGCAGCGTTCGCTCAATCGGGAGGAGCCGAGCCGCCGCGTCCCGCCGATGCGCCTGCGAACGTGGTGCTCGAGCCGGTCGCCATCGACGCGGGTGTGGAGGCTGCCCCAGCGCCCGTGGCCGAGGTTCCGCCTCCTCCGCCGGACCCGGTCGAGCCCCCGCCGCCGCCTGACGCGCGCACCTTCCAGGGGGAGACGGTGGTGACGGGCTCTCGGCTCAAGCGCAAGGAGTTGGTCGGCCCCGCGCCGGTCACCATCTTCACGTCCGAGCAGATCAAGGCCTCGGGCCGCCTGAACGTCGGAGAGTTCCTCCAGACGATTCCGCAGCAATCCAACGCCATCAATCGAAACGCCAACAACGGTGGTGACGGCGCCATTCGCGTCAACCTTCGCGGCCTCGGAGCAGCTTCGACGCTCGTGCTCCTCAATGGCCGTCGTCTGGCGCCCGGCGGCACCGGCGCGGACTCATCGGTCGACCTCTCGGCCATTCCTACCAACGTCATCGACCGCATCGAGGTGCTCGCGGATGGCGCTTCGGCGGTCTACGGCTCCGATGCCATCGGCGGCGTCATCAACATCATCACGCTCAGGAAGTTCGAGGGCGCCGAGCTCAACCTCGTCGGCGGCGTGTCGAGCCGCGGTGATGGTCAGACCCTCGACCTCAACGGCGTGGTGGGCACGAGCAATGAGAAGGGCAGCATTCTCTTCTCGCTCGGCTACTACAACAGCCAGCCCGTCTTCGCCGGCAACCGAGACTACAGCCAGACCCAGAAGGGCTTCGACTCGGTGGGCATGGAGGAGTACCGGTTGGGCAGCGGCACCGTGCCCGGCGGGCGCATCATCATTCCGGGCGGCCAGGCCGGTCTGCAGAACGGCAACTCGGCGTGGAACGACCTCGTGCAGCGCTACCCGAACTCGACCAACTTCACGCGCGACCTCACGACCGGCGCGTGGCGCCCCTTCAAGGGACCGAACCTGCCGGTCGACAACGGAGACGGGTACAACTTCCAGCCGTACAACTACCTGGTGACGCCCCAGGAGCGCATCAACCTCTTCACCTCGGGTGAATACCGGTTGGCCTCGTTCGCGCGGGTGTACTTCGACGGCTTCTTCACCAAGCGCACCTCGACCCAAGAGCTCGCACCCGAGCCGCTGGTGGGCGACGGCGAAGGCCTCATCGTTTCGGCACGCAACGTCTACAACCCGTTCGGCCGTGACTTCGCGGCGGTGCGGCGGCGCTTGTCGGAGTTCGGTGGCCGCATCACCACGCAGGACGTCAGCACCTCCCACGCGGTGGCCGGCCTCGATGGGACGCTGGGCCCCCTCGAGCGCTGGACATGGGACGTGAACTTCAACTTCAGCCGCAACGAGGCCACCAACGTCAACGTCGGAAACCTGCGCGTGCCCCGCCTGCAGAACGCCGTGGGGCCGAGCTTCATCGCGTCGGACGGCACGCCAACCTGTGGAACGCCGGACGCGCCCATCGCCAGCTGCGTCCCGCTCAACCTCTTCGGTGGCCCGGGCTCCATCACGAAGGACCAGGTCGAGTCCCTCCGGTACACCGGCATCGCGCGCGGCTTCAACCAGATGCTGGGCGCGCAGGCGACCGTCGGCGGAGACCTCTTCAGGTTGTGGCCGAGCGACCGGTCGGCCTCGCCGTCGGCTACGAGTTCCGCGACCTGCAGGGCGGCTTCATTCCCGACCCCATCACCGCGGCCGGTGAGACGAGCGGCAACAAGTCCCTGCCGACGGGGGGGCGGTTCAACGTCAACGAGGTGTATGGCGAGCTCGCGATTCCGCTCATCGACAAGCTGCCCGGCATCGAGCGCCTCGAGCTCACCGCCGCGGGCCGCCTCTCGGCCTACAGCAACTTCGGCACGACGTTGAATTACAAGTTTGGCGCCCGGTATTCGCCCATCAGAGACCTCGCGCTTCGCGGCACCATCTCCTCGGCCTTCCGGGCGCCGACCGTGCCCGAGCTCTTCGGCGGCCAGGCCGACAACTTCGCCAACGTGTCAGACCCGTGCGGCGCGGTCGAGCCGGGGACCCCTCGGGCCATGGCCTGCGGTGCGGCGGCCAACAACGGCGATGACCAGAACCAACTGCGCTCGCGCGTCGGCGGGAACACGGCGCTCCGGCCCGAGGTGGCCCGCAGGCCCGCGTCAGGCCGAGGGGCGCTTCTTCGCGGTCAGCCGCTTGTACAACTCGTAGTTCCCCTCGTACCGCACCACCTTGCCTTCGCCCTCGAAGACGAGGAGGGCGGTCGCCACCTTGTCGAGGAAGTAGCGGTCGTGGGTCACCAGCAGCACGGCGCCGGTGAACTGCAGCAGCAGCCGCTCGAGCACGTTGAGCGTCACCAGGTCGAGGTCGTTCGTCGGCTCGTCGAGCACCAGCACGTTGGCGCCCTCGAGGAAGAGGCGCGCGAGGAGCAGCCGGTTGCGCTCTCCGCCGGACAGGCCCTTCACCTTCATGCGCTGCATCGGCACCGGGAAGAGCAGGTCGTCGAGGTACTCGGCCAGGCGCATCTTCTTCTCGCCGAGCGTCACCCAGTCGTCGTCCCACGCGGCCTCGAAGACCGTCTTGTCCTCGTCGAGCGCGGTGCGGAGCTGGTCGTAGTGCACCACCTTCGTCTTCGGGCCGCGGCGCACCGTGCCGGCGTCGGGCGGCAGTTCTCCCAACAGCGTGCGGATGAGCGTCGTCTTGCCCGCGCCATTCTTCCCCAACAGCGCCAGCCGCTCACCGGGCTGCAGAATGACGCTGACGTCATCGAGGATTTTCGTCTCTCCGAAGGACTTCTTCAGGTGACTGGCCTCGATGACGGTCTGCGAGAGGCGAGGCGCTGCGGCGAGCTGGAGTTCAGGCACCTTCGGCCGCTGGAACCCCTTCTCGCTGAGCAGCTTGCGGGCGCGCTCGATGCGGGCCTTCGACTTCGTGCGACGCGCCTTGGGGCCTCGGCGCAGCCACGCCACCTCCTGGGCAATCCACTGCTGGCGTTTGTGTTCGCCGGTCTTCTGGTCCTCGAGGTTGACGAACTTCTGCTCGAGGTACGCCTCGTAGTTGCCGGGGTAGCTGACGAGGCCACCGGGCTGACTGTCGGAGACGTGCGGCTCGACCTCGATGATGCGGTCGACGAGGCCGTCGAGGAACGAGCGGTCGTGCGTGACGAGGAGCAGCGCGGAGTCGCGCGAGTCGAGCTCGTCTTCGAGCCATTCGACCGTCTCGGCGTCGAGGTGGTTGGTGGGCTCGTCGAACATGAGGAGGTCGGCGTGGGTGAGGAGCGCGCGCGCGATGGCGACGCGTTTGCGCTGGCCGCCGGAGAGCTGCTCGATGGGTTGGTCCCAGCTCGCCGGGTCGACGCCGAGGCGGTCGAGGAGCTTTCGGGCTTCGTGCGCGGTGTCCCAGCCGCCGAGGTGCTCGATGCGCTCGACGAGCTCGGACAGGCGGTTGAGCACCCGCTCGTCGGCGTTCGTCTCGAGCGAGGCCGAGAGCCGTTCGTGTTCGTCGAGCGCGTCGCGCAGGGCCTGCTGGGCGACGGTGAGCTCACTCGAGGGGGTGGCGCCGGGGCCGAAGACGGGCTCCTGCGCGAGGTGGCTCGTACGCAGGCCGCGCTGGACCTGCAGCGTGCCGGTGTCGGGCTTCACCTCGCCGGTGAGCACCTTCATCAAGGTGGACTTGCCGCAGCCGTTGACGCCGACGAGGCCGACGCGTTCGCCCGCTTCGATGACGAGCTCGAGGTCCGAGAAGAGGGTGCGGCTGCCGAAGGAGAGGGTCAGGTCGAAAGCGCGAAGGAGCGTCACCCATCGGCTCTACCCCACGTTGGTCAGACTTCTCAGCACGATGTCCGAGAAGGGGTCTGAATCGAGCACCAACGCTGCGCGACCGTCACGCCCGCGGGCACCAGTACGAATGGAAGCCGAGCGGAATGCGCCGGGGCAACTGCACGGTGCTGACGAGCTCCATCGTCTTCGCGTCGATGACGAAGGCCGCCGACTGCTGCTCCCGCGCGTTCGTCCCGTACGTCACCAACCACCCATCGTCTTCGGCGCGCGTCGTCTCGGCCGGCGCGAACGAGGCCTCGCCGACGAACCAGCCGGAAGGCGCGTTCCAGCTCGCCACCTGCTTCGCCGACGAGTCCCCGAGCGCGTACTTGATGAGCCCGTCGAACATGAGGTCGGCCCGCTTCGCCACGCGCGGGTGGTACGCGAACGATGCGCGCAGGCCCTGCACCGTGTCGTTGATGCGCGGGAACTCGGTGGCCACGTCGTCGAGTTGACGCTCGGTCGTCGCGCCGGTCTTCAGGTTGAAACGCCACTCGTACAGGTGTGGCACCAGCTCGATGGAGTCCAGCCGCGCCACCTCGCCCGTCGTGTCCTGCGCCTCGGGGATGAGGTCCTTCACCCGGCAACCCAGCAGCACGACCTCGTCGCCCGCCTCGTACGCGTTGACAGTATGATACATATAACACGGCTCGGCGGCGAACCATCGCACGTCGGCGGCGGTGCCATGTCTGGGAAGAATGCCGAAGCGGCTCGGGGTGCTCCGGTCGAAGTGAATGCGACGTTTGCCTTCCTTCAACTTCACCAGGTCCCACCCGAGGGGGAAGTCCATCAGCACCGAGAAGCGCTCGGTGATGGCCATGTCGTGGAGGATGTGCGGCGCCGGCGTCTCGATGGCCTCGTAGCGGAGCAGCTCACCCGACGGCGAGACGAGCCCGTACCGGAGGAACGGCTTCTTGATGAGCGAGTAATCGAAGAACACCAGCTCGTTCGTGCGTGGATCGACCTTCGGGTGGGCCGAGAAGCCTCCCGTGAGCCGGCCGCCGAACGTCTGCGGCCCCCTCGTCGACAGGTCGGTGACGTCGAGCTCCATGGGTGTGCCTGACAGCCACCACAGCGCGTAGAGCCGGCCCTGGTGGAAGACGAGGTCGGTGTTCGCGGTGTCCTTCAGCGGGCCGCCCGGCAGGTCCTTCCGTCGCGGAGGCTCCATGATGCCGGTCCACAACGCCTGCCCCTCGGCGCGCTCGCGCTCGAAGCCGGGCGTGCGGATCCACCGGTTCGCGTACGAGGCCGCCCCGTCGCGAAACCGCACCCCGTGCACCATGCCGTCGCCGTCGAACCAGTGGTAGCGGCCGATGGGCGAGAACTGCGGGTTGGGCGAGTTGCGCACGTACAGGCCGTGAAGCGCCTTCGGGAGCGCGCCGCTCGTCGTCAACGCCTCGACGTGCACCTCGTCGTGCACCGGCTCGTGTTCGCCCTGTAGGTAGAGGTTCTCGGACATGGTGCACAGACCATACGCGCTCGAAGGTTTCGTCGCATCACACTCCAGTTGCACGCGTCGGGGGCGTTGAGGGTTGGTGCGGCATGGCCTTTCTCCCGTTCCTGTCGAAGAAGAAGCCGGTCGCCATCGAGCGCAGCCGCACCGTGCAGGCCGACGGCACGGTGACGGAGACCACCTCGTTCGAGCTGCCGGCCCAGACCCGCCCGGTGCGGATGGAGGCCGTGAGCGCGCTCGACGCGGCGCTGTCGGGCCTGGGCGGTGAGGTGCTGCACGCGATGGACCCGTCTCGCCTCATTCCGTTTCCCCTCGGCGGTCCGCCCTTGTGGAGCGTCGGCATCGTCGAGGTGGCGGGCCCGACGCCGTACACGCTCCTCGTCACCTATGGCCTCAGCGACGTCGTGTGCCCCGAGGAGCACCTCGCCGGCTCCTCGTACGAGCTGTCCCTCGCGGTACCGACAGGAACGCCGCTCTCGCCGTGGGCCGATGCGTTCCTGCGTCACCAGGCCCGCTACGTGCTCTCGAATGGAGCGCCCCTTCGTCCGAACGACTGCGTGCCGTTTCGCGGTGTGCCGATGACGTACCTGCCGTTTCAACCCCAGCACCACGCGATGATGCCGCGCAGCTCGCTCGTGGGCATGCTCGTCACCGAAGACCCGGTGCTGCCCGAGGTGAAGACGCCGCATGGGCCGGTCTCGATTCGGCGGTTGGTTGGCATTGACGCCCTCGAGCTCGACCGGGCCGAGACGTGGAGTCCGAAGGGCTTCCTCGAGGCGCTGCGCGCGGTCGACCCGCTGCGGCTGTCACCGCTCGAGCGGCCCTCGTTCATGGAGCAGCCCTCGTTCCGCGACGCGGTGATGTCGCGCGCCGACGCCGAGGGCAGTGACGTCGACGCGGCGTTGTTCGAGCTCACCTGGGAGCGCGGCGACGACAGCCTCACCCTGCACCTCCCGACGGGGCGCGCCGCCCAGCGTCTGGCCTGGGCGCTCGAGGGGCGGGTGCTTCGCGGGAAGACGCTGGTGGCGCTGTCGTTGCTGTGTCCGCCCGTGTTCTTCGACCCCCAGGCCGAGGCGGTCGACCTCATCCAGCAGGGCCTGCTCGTCTCACCCGCCGTCGCGCGGTCGATGCACCAGGCGCTGCAACAAGGGGTGAAGAGCATCACGCTGCGCTGAGACGGGCTCACTGCCATGGTGCCGAAAGGGAGCGCATCACCTCAGAGGGCGACGTGCCCCCGGCGTCGACCTCCCAACGGTCCCTCGTGGCCGCAGGCGACCAGGCCTTCTTGTTCGACAACGGCACCTGGCGGTTGACGCGGACCGCGGCGCCGACTCCGGGCACCATGGGCTGCCAGCTCGTGCCTGGCGGAGCGGGCGGCGCGCTGGTGATGCTCGATGGCGCTGACGACACGACGGCGCCGGCCCTGCGTCATCCCCTCCCCTTCGTCACTTCTTCTTCGCGGGCTTCGCGGCAGGCTTCACGCCTGGCGTTCCTGGGCTACCGTTGCGCACCATGAAGTTCGTCGCCCCCCCGACCGTGGCCCTCTCGGCGGCCCTGGTCGTCTTGACGGGTCTCGCGTTCGGCCAGAGCGCATTCGGCGACTTCGTCAACTTCGACGACTACACCTACATCGTCCAGAACCCCATCGTGCGACAGGGCCTGACGCTCGAGGGCGTTCAGTGGGCCTTCTCGACGACCTATTTCGGGAACTGGCACCCGGTGACGTGGCTCAGCTTGATGCTGGACTGCACCCTGTTCGGCGCGCAGCCGGGCTTGCACCACCTGATGAGCGTCGGCCTGCACGCCGCCACGTCGGTGTTGGTGTTCCTCCTCATCAACACGCTCTCGAGTCGTCGGTGGCTCAGCTTTCTCGCGGCGGCCTTCTTTGCAATCCACCCGCTTCGCGTCGAATCGGTCGCCTGGGCGTCTTCGCGAAAAGACCTGCTCTGTGGGCTGTTCTTCGTCGCAGCCTGTCTCGCCTACAGTCGCGCTCGGCGAGTGGGCCTGGCGGTGTTCGTCCTTGGCGCGCTCTCGATGCTGTCGAAAGCGATGGGCGTGACCCTGCCGCTCGTCCTCGTGCTGCTCGACGTAGCCCTCGGCCGGACGGGGAGCACCCGGTGGCCACGGCTGTTCATCGAAAAGAGCGCGCTTGGCCTCGTGAGTCTCCTGACGGCCAGCATGACCATCCTGGCTCAAGGAGAAGGCGGAAATATCGTGAGCCTGGAGCGCGCCTCGTTCGTCGTCCGTCTCTGCAATGCGGCCGTGAATACCGTCGACTACCTGAGGCTGACTGCCTGGCCACTCCACGCCATTCCGTTCTACCCGTATGTCCCTCGGAGCCTTGCCGCCGGCCTGATGGCGGGATTGGCCATCGCCCTGATCACGATCCTGGCGCTGAGCCGATGGCGGGCCGGAGCGCGACTCCCCGCGGTTGGCTGGTGCTGGTACCTCGTGACCCTGGCGCCCATCATTGGCCTGATTCAGACCGGCGAGCAGGCGATCGCTGACCGATACACGTACATCCCGCACATGGGGCTCTTTCTGGCCTGTGTCTCATGGGCAGGAGTTCCCGGCTCACGTCTCGAGCGCGTTGGCGCGGCCCTCGGTGTCGGCGGCCTGGTGGTGTGCCTTTGGCTCAGCTTCAACCAGACCGTCCATTGGAGAACCGATGAGACGTTGTTTGCCCGAATCTTGTCAGTGTCTCCGGACAACGAGGCCGGACACTCGGGGCTGGCCAGTCTGGCGCTCCGCTCAGGCCGCCCAGCAGAGGCAGAACGACACTTGCGAATCGTGGTGAAGCAGAACCCCCGACACGCGATGGCGCTCCCCAACCTGGCCGCCGCGGTGTTGTCGCAAGGACGAATCGAAGAGTCCTTGCAGCTCTACGAGAAAGCCCTGGAGCTGACTCCTGACAGCCTCCCACTCCGGCTCGCGGCCGCACGGGCGTTCGTGGCGGCCAACAAGTTCGATCAGGCCCTGATTTTGACCGAGAGCGTGGTCCAAACGGCCCCAGGCTTCGGGCTCGGCCTCTTTCGACACGGGCTGGTGCTTGGGGAACTGGGTCGCCATCGCGAGGCTCACGCGGCCCTCGAACGAGCGCTGGCGCTCGAGCCGTCCAACCCGGAATACGCCATGGCCGTGGCGTTCGCGCTCATGAAGAGTGGTCGGCCCGACGAAGCCGAGGCGCTCTTCGGCCAGCTCGCGTCGCTGCCCGGCTTCGAAGCGGCTCGCAGGGAGCGGGACCAACTCCGGTCACGCAGGCTGGTGAAGATGGCTCCAGATGGTGGGCCGTGAGCCACGGTCGAGGGCCGGGCGCGGTGACCGGGGCCGCGCGAGACCCAGGGGCCGTTGCACGGCGCTGATACGGGCTCACTGCCAGGACAGGTCGAACACCACGCCCTCCTCGAGCGAGGCCCGGACAAGCTGCAGCGAGAGCGCCTGGCAGGCGCCTCCATCGACGAGGCACTTGAGCACGAATCGTTCGGCGCCGAACGGTCTGGCACGTCACCGAAGCCGGCGGCAATCCGACGAGCAGCCATCACCGCTCACCGTGTTGCCGTCGTCACACACCTCACCGGCGTCGAAGCGGCGGTCTCCACAGCGCGGCGCCGTGCAGTCGAGGCGGCACGAGGCCGACGTGTCGAGCGCCTCGATGGTGATGGGCTCGGTTCGGTTGAGCGCGATGCGCGTGCCGTCGTCCTTCACCCAGCCCCACGTGGTGATGCCCGTCTGGAAGCGTGGCGTGACGGTGATGCGCCAGCGGCCGGGGAAGGGGAGCGGCCCCAGCGCGCCACCGTCGCTGTTGCGCACGAAGCTCCACCGGCCGAACGCGGTGCCGGGCATCGGGCCGAGGAAGAACTCCGCGGCGTCATCGTCCACCACGTCGACGCCGACTCCCGGTGGCAGGCCGGTGATGTCCATCTGCACGGTGGACTCGGGCTGCGAGATGTTGGTGCCGTCGAAGTCGATGCCGTGCGTGAGGACGAGCGACAGGCGCCCGGTGTTGGCGTCGGCGAAGAGGTAGATGCGGCTCTCGTTCACCACCTCGAGGCCGGTGTGCGAGCTGGCCGAGCGGTAGTCGTAGAACTGCTGCACGGTGCGTGGCCGCACGATGGCGTCGGTGCCGATGCGCGTGCCCGACGGCTGGGTGATGCGGAACGCCGGCGTGTCGCCGTTCATCGCGCCGAGGTCGCAGGCCTCGCTCCCCGCGCGTCGCCCATCGCCACAGCGCGGCGGTTGGCAGCGTGTGTCGCAGAAGTCGTCGTCGATTCCGTTTCCGTCGTCGCAGAGCTCCACGCCGCGCTGCACCGCGCCATCACCACAGCGGGCCGCGCGGCAGGACACGCAGGCGTCGCCATCATCTCCGTTGCCGTCGTCACACGCTTCGACGCCCCGCTGGAGCGCGCCGTCTCCACACCGCGCGAGCTGGCAGGTGGCGCACGCGTCTCCCTCATCGACGTTCGCGTCGTCACAGCCCTCGACGCCGCGGTGCACGAGCCCGTCTCCACATCGCGCGCTGACGCACGACGGGAGGCACGCGTCGGTGGCGTCCAGGTTCCCGTCATCGCAGGCCTCGATGCCGTCCCGGGTGAAGCCGTCTCCGCACCGCGCGGCCTGGCAGGCGATGCAGTCGTCGGTGGTGCGCCCGTTCGCGTCGTCACACGTCTCCACGCCGAGGTGAATGCGGCCGTCTCCGCAGGACGCGCGCAGGCAGGACGGCAGGCACGCGTCGGTGTCGAGCATGTTCCCGTCATCGCACTGCTCTGGTGATTGAACGGTGGCGTCCCCGCACGAGGTGGGGCCGCAGGTGGTGGTGCAGGTCGCGCTGCCAGCCAGGCCATCGTCACACGCCTCGACGCCTGCCCAGGTGACGCCGTCTCCACAGCGCGCGCGCTCACAACCGGCCCGGCAGGCATCGGTGTCGACGCTGTTCCCGTCGTCGCAGGCTTCGGCGCCGCCGAGGGTGCCGTCTCCGCACGTATTCATCACCGGCGTGGGCGGCGCTGGTGCGACGGGTGGGTCCGCCACGAGGTCGGTGCGGCCGCAGGCGACTCCCACCAGCAGCACCGCGACGAATCGAAGACGCATCGCTCTTGAGTGTGGCACGACCCTGCTCGACCCTTCCAGCAGCCGTCCCGCTGCCCTCCAGAGCGCGTCGCGTCGATGTCCGCAGCGGCCCCACGCACCTCGAGGTGGCGACCGACCTCCACCACCTCGCCTGGACGCGCACGCCCGGACAGGACCACCACGCGCGAGGCAGCGTGGCGCAGCGCCTGCGCCTGGCGCGTCGTCAGGGCGTACCGGGCGCGTCAGGCTTCGCGAAGACCTGCTTGAGCTTGGCGAGCAGTGACAGCGGCGCCGCACGGTCGCCCGCGCGTTTGTCGCGGAGTTGGTGGAGGAACTCAGGGCTGATGACCTTCACGCCCGCGGCCTTTGCGCGGTCGACGCAGCCGGTGAGGACCGTCTTCAGGAAGACGCGGGGTACGCCAGTGAGCTCGGCGCACGCCTCGGGCTGCCACGTCACCTCGGGGTCGATGCGGTTGGCCTGGTACATCACGGTGCCTGCGTCGACGCCGTGCCCTCGGGGCAGGTCGACCGGCCACGGCTTGCGGCCCTTCGTGAACCAGAAGCGCACACTGTCGCGGTACCCATAGTCGATGGGCAACCGGGGAAACTCGCCGCCCTCGAGCAACGCCTTGCGCCACTTCGCGTGCATCACGATGCGGTCGATGCGCAGCAGGTAGTGGTGTTCGAGCCCGTGCGTTTCGTGCGGGTGGGAGCGGTCCCACGTGCACTCGAAGACCTGCACGGCCTCGGCGACGATGTTGGGAAAGGGCCCGGCGCCAGGGGCCTCGCGCCGCGACGGCAGCAGCGTGAAGATGCTGTTCTTCATCTTCTCGTCGGTGGTCTCTCCGGGGAACCCGAGGATGACGCAGTTCTCGAGGAACGCGCGGTCATCGGGGATGAAGTTGAGCGAGGCGACGCCGGTGCGGCGAAGGTTGGCGGCCGTGTTGCTCGTGCCGCGGGCAATCAACATCATCGCGTGCTGCCCCGAAATGACATGCGGGAAGCACAACGAGTAGGGCCCCAGATTCGTCTGGCCGCTCTCGGCGAGTGTGCCCACCAGCACCACCGGCATCGGGAAGAAGGATGACGTCTGGTAGAAGTTGTCGAGAACCTTCACGTCCTCGAAGTCGTCGTGCGCGGCGCTCATCAGGTGACTCCTCGCGCAGCCCTTGCAGCCGGTCGCGCCGAAGCCAGAGCGATGCATCTGCCGTTCCGCTCTTCGGGCGCCGTGCAGCCCGGCGGTGGAAGGTGACGTCTCGGGGCTTCTGCGGAGCGCCTCGACGACCCAGAGCGCCCTTCTCGCCATCACGCGTCAGAGGCACAATGCCGACGCCCATGTACGACAGCGTCTTCAGCGGAGAGCGCGTGGGCCGATACGAGCTCGTCACCCGGCTCTCCCTCGGCGGCATGGCCGAGCTGTTCCTCGCGCGGCTCGAGGGCCCGGGCGGCTTCCAGAAGCTCGTCGCGCTCAAGCGGATTCTGCCCGACATCGCGCGCGACGCGCACTTCGTCACCATGTTCCTCGACGAGGCGAAGGTGAGCGCCGAGCTGAACCACCCCAACCTGGGCCAGGTGTTCGACCTCGGGCAGGACCCCGAATCCGGCGAGCTGTTCCTCGCGATGGAGTTCATCGCCGGCCAGACGTTCCGCGTCGTGCGCTCGGCCCTCGCCGCGAAGGGAGAGCGGCTCCCGTTCCCCGTCACCGCGCGGGTGCTTCGCGACGTGTGCATGGGGCTGCATGCGGCGCACACGCACCTCGACCCCCGCGGCGGGCCGCGCCCCGTCATCCACCGTGACATCAAGCCCAGCAACGTGATGCTCACCTTCGATGGCTTCGTGAAGCTCATCGACTTCGGCATCGCGCACACGAGCGACCGTCAGACGAAGACGCAGGCGGGCGTGGTGAAGGGCACCGCGTCGTACATGGCGCCGGAGCAGCTCACCCAGGGGCCCATCACCGCCGCCACCGACGTGTACGCGGTGGGCGTCATGCTGCACGAGTGCCTCACCGGCGAGTCACTCTACGCCGGCCAGGTGCCGGTGCTGCGCCTGGTGGAGCCGCCGCGGCCGCCGAGCGCGCTCAACCCGGAGGTGACTGTGGCGCTCGACGCGGTGTGCGCGAAGGCGCTCGCCATCGACCCGAGCGAGCGGTTCGGCTCGGCGCGGGAGCTGGCGCGGGCGTTGACGGACGCGACGTCGGGCGTGGCCGATGACGAGGCGCTCTCGGAGTTGATGACGCGGCTCTTCCCCGGCCAGCGCACCTCGTTGGCCCAGCTCGCCGACACCGCGAAGGACCCGCGCCAGTCGGGCGTGCGGCTCTCGAAGCTCGCGCACCAGGCGCTGCAGCTCGAGACGCGCCCGGCGGCGACGCGGGGTGATGCGACGAAGGGGCCGGTGCCGAAGCGGGTGAAGGCGGCCGCGAAGACGGCGCCGATGCAGCCCGCGCCGGTCCCCTCCGAAGAACCCCAAAAGCCCGCGCGCAGGCCGTCGTACGTGATGCTGGGCGTGGTGCTCCTGGTGGGGGCGGGCGGCGCCGCGGGGGTGCTCCACCTGGTGCAGCGGCCGACCCCGCTCGTTCTTCCGCCGCCCGTGGTGGCGAAGGAGCCGCCTGGGGTGCCACCACCGGCCGTCGTCGCCGCCTCCGACGAGCTGCCGAGCGTCGTGCCCGTCGACGCGGGGCCTTCGAGGAAGGCCGCGCGACCGGGCCGCCCGCCGACGAATGACCCCGGGGTGAGTCCCGTCGCGCTGCCCGTGGCGGCGAGGCCGGAGCACGCCGTGCGGTTGTTGGCGCTGCGCGACCAGCTCGACGACGTGCGCGGCGGCGACCGGAGCGCGCTGGAGGCGAACTACGAGGCGCTCGAGGACGAGGCGCTCCATCCCAGCCGGCCGGGCGTGTTCGAGGCCAGGGCGAAGGCGCTCGAGGGCGAGGTGCGCCGTACGCTCGAGGCCCAGAAGCTGCTCGACTCGCTGGTGAACCAGCTCCCCACCGCACCGCCCGCCGAGGAGTGACCCTTCGCCTTCGACGTCAGGCCGCTGTCGGCGACCGAGGGGTTCTCGATGGTGCGCACGCGCTGGACGGTGTGGACGAGCGCGTCCGGCGGCCCGACGGCGCGCTTCAGGGTCGCGCCCCATCGCCGCTGCTTCCGAGGGCGTCTTCGCCCTGAGAATGGCCTCGCGGTCCTGGGCCTCCACCAGCTTCTGCGCCTGGGAGAAGTGCTCTGACGTCGGGTACCGAAGCCCGTCGAGGGTGATGGGGTACGGGGCGAAGTTGGAGAACTCACCGTACTCGTCAGTCACGGGGTAGAACTGAATGAAGGCGCGCACGGTGGCCTTTAGCGCGTGGGCGTGCTGGCGGCGAACAGGGCGTCGCACTCACCGGCCAGCCGAGTGTCGAGCGCGGAGATGCGGTTCCCGGCGTCGTGGGTGATGAAGCGCAGCGTCACCTTGCGCCAGCGAATGTCGATGTCGGGGTGATGGTCGGCCGCTTCGGCGAGGCGGGCGACGCGGTCGACGAAGGCGATGCCGTCGAGGAAGCTCGTCGCTTCGTAGGTACGCACCAGCGCGCCGGCGGCGACGCGCCACGAAGCGTGTCGCGCGAGGAAGGCATCGAGGTCGGCCTGGGGGAGCGGTGTGGGGAGAGCCATGACCCGAGGATGTAGCGCAGCCCCACCGGAAGGAGGACTCCCAGCTCGGACCCGGTCTGAGCTCAACGCCTCACGTCCCTGGACGCTTCAGGAACGGCTCGAGTGGCGAGCCCCATCGACTCCACGAAGCGAACGGAACATCCGCTGCACGTTGCTCCTGCGGCGCGGTCGATGAGACAGGGTGCCGTCGGCCAGCACGATGCCGAGCACGTGGTGGAGGTGACCAACCGGGTATCGTGGAAGACGACTCGACGACGGTGCGCATCAACGCATCATCACGGTCCACCAGAGCGGCTCAGGGCCACCAGCACAGAGAGAGACGTGTGGGCACGAGCAGCGCGGTGAGCTCATCACAGCGCGAACGCGGCCCGCGGCCCCGTGCGCCCCGGAACGCCCTGCCGCGACAAAGCGGCCTCGAGTGAGGCGCCCTGGACCTGCGCGCTTCGCCCACACCTCGTTAGACCTCCGCCATGTGGCGACGGGTCCTCAATCAGCCTGCGACCCAACCTGGCGAACGGACGGCCACCGCCGTCGCTCGAGAGGCGCTCGACCGCTCACGCGAAGACGGCGCCGAGTCGACGCTCCAGTCAGCCATCGACGCGTTGGCCGCCGTGGCGCTCGACCACCTCACCGAGGACGCCGACCGGCTGGCCTTCTGGTGCAACACCTACAACGCGCTCCTGCGCCACGCGCTGCACCGGCTTCGCCCGACCGGAAGCGTGGTGACGAACCTGCTGCTGTTCGAGCGCGCCGTGTGGTGGGTCGGCGGCCAAAAGCTCTCCCTCAACGACCTCGAGCATGGGGTGTTGCGGAGGAACCAGCGCCCGCTCCCGCTGTGGCCGCGCCCGTTCTCTCCATCAGACGCGCGCCACGGCCTGATGCTGTCGCACCCCGAGCCGCGGATTCACTTCGCGCTCAACTGTGGCGCCGTCTCGTGCCCGCCGATTCGCGCGTACACCCCCGAGGCCGTCGACCGACAGCTCGAGCTCGCCACCCGCAGCTACCTCGGGTCGATGACGCAGGTCGACCGCTCACGAGGTGAAGTGACGCTGAGCCGGCTGCTCTCGCTGTACGCCCGCGACTTCGGCACGCAGGCCGACGCCGTCCGTTTCACCGCGCGCCACCTCGACGGGCCTGAGGCGGTGTGGCTCCAGGCCAACGCCGAGTCGGTGCGGGTGCGCTTCGGTCCCTACGACTGGTCGTTCACCTGAAACCAGCCGACAGACCGCTCGATGAGGACAGGGCGGGGTCGCCTTCTCCAGGAGGGGTGCAAAATGCGAATTTGGATTCGCATCTGCAAAATCGACCCAAGCCCATGAAATAGCTGGTTGTTTTGCCGATTTTCGTGATGCGAATCCAAATTCGCATTTTCGGGTGGCCTCGGGGAGGGGCGGCCGGGCCGCTCTGGGGCGGGTCAGAAACGGGCACGACCGAGGCCTTTGAGCGCCTCGCGACGTCTGGAGGCCGCGGGCCCATCGCCGCGTCGCTGCGTCATCTCGAGGACGGGAGTCAGCGTCTTGTCTCGTTGGGGCCCACGCTCGACCCGATGCTGAGCCAGACGACGGGACGTGCGCCGCTCGCCCGAACGCTCGCGAGTCTCATCACGTCAGCAGGAACCACACCGCCACCACGGCGCTCACCGCGAGCAGCGCGATGCCCACGGCCACCAGCGCATTGAGTCCCTCCGGCTGATGGGCGGCGTTGACGTCCGTGCTGACTGGCTGCGGGGGAAACGGCTCGGTGGCCCGCTGCATCGGCCCGCTGTTGTCCTCGACGACGATGGTGCGCGAGGGTCCCTGGCGCTCCGGCTCGGGACGTACGTGCACCACGCGCTCGGGCTCGGTGCGTACGATGGCGGGCGCAATGGTGGGCCGGTCGAGCTCGGTGCGAATCGCGTTCGCGTTCACCTGCGCGCGCTCCGGGTCGGTGCGCTCGTCGCTCGAGGTGGGCACCCGCGGCAGCGGCATCGACGGCTCTTCCCACACCGGCACCTTCTCGGTCATCAGCCCCGCCGAGGGCCGGTCAGGCATCGTCTCGCGCGGCGAGTTCTTCTCTCCGCAGACCGGCGAGAGGTCCATGATGGTGGCCGCCTGCACCGGCTGAATGACGCTGGGCGTGGCGGTGTTCGGCACCGGCACCCCGTTGGGCGTCGCGTCTTTTGGCATCGGCTCGGACGTGGGCAGCGACATGGTGTCGGGCGCCACCACCTCGGCCACCTCGACCTGGTCGGAGCTCTTCGTCGGCACCGGCGAGGGCCGGGCCAGCGCCACCGCGGCCAGCATCGCCTCCGCCGTCTCACGCCGCGGCAACGTCACCGGCCCCGCCTTCGCCGCGTGGAGCAGCTGCTCGACGAAGGCCTCCACCGTCGGCTGGCGGTCGGACACCTTCTTCGACATCGCCTTGAGCAACACCACCGAGACCGCCTCGGGCACCTTCGAGTTGCCCAGGTGCGCGGGCTCGGGCAAGTCGTTGAGGTGCTGGAGCAGCATCTCCTTCGTCGTCTCTTCCTTGTACGGCCGGTGCCCGACGAGGAGCTCCGAGGTGAGCAGGCCCAGCGTGTAGAGGTCGCTGCGCGCGTCGAGCGGGCCCGCCATCACCTGCTCCGGCGACATGTACTGCGGGCTGCCCAGCGCGACGCCGGGCCGGGTGAGGTTCGGGTTGTGCGAGCGGGTCAGCCCGAAGTCGAGCAGCGTGACGTGCCCGTCTTCGGACACCATGACGTTGCCGGGCTTCAAGTCGCGGTGCACGTAGCCGCGCGCGTGGAGCGCCGAGAGCGCCGCCGCCACCTGGACCACCAGCGGGAGCGCCTCGGCCAGCGCGAGCGCCTTCTTCTCCTTCATCAGCCGCGACAGCGGCCGCCCGCTCACGTACCGCATCACCAGGAAGGGCACCGTGCCGTCGCGCTCCACGCCATAGAGGTGCGCGAGGTTCGGGTGCTCGATGCGCGCCATGATGCGCGCCTCCTGCTCGAAGCGGGTGCGGTACTCCTCGCGCTCCGCCAGCGTCGGGTGGAGGAACTTCAGCGCCACCGCCCGGTCCACCGACAGCTCCGTCGCCAGGTACACGCTGCCCATGCCGCCCTGGCCCAGGCGCCGCTCCAGCCGCCACTTGCCCAGCACCACCCGGCCGACGTTCGGGTCATCGACGACCAGCAGCCGCCCACACTTCGAGCACGGCTTCACCGTGGGCGCGAGCGGCCCATCGTGCACAGGCTGGTCACGGCGCGCGAGGTCGGACGGCTCCACCGTCACCGGCGTGCCGCAGGGGCACACCAGTCGTTTGAGCATCGGTTTCGCGCCGGATCGCCGCGTTTCCGCCACGTCACACTCCCTTGGGGGCCAGAGCTTACGGCAGGGCCGTTTACGGAGCGTTCACAATGTTTTCCGCAAATTCAGCCCGGGAGTGACACCCGCGGGTGACAGTCGCTCTCGCAACCGACCGTCAGAGCTCGCGGCTCATCAACAGGCGCAGCTTGCCGCTCTTCTTCGAGACGACGGTGGCCACGGTGGTGAAGCCGTTCTTCCGGTAGAAGCTCACCGCGTTGCTGTTGGCGGGGTCGACGCGCAGCGCGAGCGTCTTGCGGTTGAGGTCGCGCGCCACCGAGAGGCCCTTTTCGAGCAGCACGCCGCCGACGCCCTTGGAGCGCAGCTCGCCCTTGACGACGATGTTGCGCAGGTACGCCGCGCCAGGCACCGGGCCGTCGCGCTCGATGGTGACGTAGCCGAGCAGGGCACCGTTCACCTTGCCGACCTGGATGAAGGGGCGCAGCTTGGTGAGCGCCTCGAGGCTCTCGGCCTGCGTCTCGCCGCGCAACTTCCACGGCTCCGACGTCGAGCGGAGCACCGCCAGCGTCTGCATGTCCTCGTCGCTCGGCGCGGCGAACTTCGCCTGCTTGAGGTCCGCGAGGAGCGCGTTGGGGTCGGCCACCGGTGGGAGCGTCGCTCCCGTCACCACGTTCGTGTCGAGCTGCTTGCTGGTCATCGCCTCTCCTTCGTACGCGGACTGGGTCTGGTTTGCCACCCGTTCGCCCGCTCTTCGGCTCGGCCGGCCCTGGGCCTCACCATCTCGGTGAACGGACCGCGACGCATCAAATTTCGATGGAGCGACGCAAGGTCCCACCTTTCCCTTCAACCGCGAACGTCGGCGAGTCGAGGGGGAGCGTCGCGGATCCGTGCATTTCAGTGACGGGCGGGTGGTTCGACGGCACACTTGGTGAACCGTGCAACTGAACCACGCGCAGCGCGAGCTGACCGTCAAGATTGTCTATTACGGCCCGGGGTTGTCGGGGAAGACGACGAACCTGCAGATGATTCACCAGCGGACCCAGCCCGACGTGCGGGGCCGGCTGCTGACGGTGGAGACGCACGACGACCGCACGCTCTTCTTCGACCTGCTGCCGGTCTTCTTCAGCACCGCGTCGGGCTTCAAGGTGAAGGTGAAGCTCTTCACGGTGCCCGGGCAGGTGATTCACAACGCGACCCGCCGCATCGTGCTCCAGGGCGCCGACGCGGTGGCCTTCATCGCCGACAGCCGCCGCAGCGCCGGGCCCGAGAACAACAGCTACTGGAAGAACCTCAACGAGAACATGCGCGAGAACGGGCTCGACCCCGCGCAGGTGCCCATCGTCATTCAGTTCAACAAGCGCGATTTGCCCGACACCAAGACCGACGCCGAGCTCGACGAGGCGCGCAAGAAGGGCAAGGAGCCCATCGTCGGCGCCATCGCCATTCGCGGGGTGGGCGTGCTCGAGACGCTCTTCGCGGTGCTGCAGGCGGCCTACCGGAGCCTCGAGGCGCGGGCGGGCCTGTCGAAGAACATCGGGCTGACCGAGCGGGAGTTCTTGACGCAGGTCTTCCAGAACATCGACACCGGCGGCTCCGGGCTCGAGCGCCTCTTCCCGCCCCGGGTGAAGGCACCGTGAGGCAGGGCGAGTCGGTCCTCCAGCGGCGCATCTCGCTCGGCGAGCTGCTCGACGGAGAGTCCTTCACCGAGGTCGTGAAGGGCTTCGTCGAGCTCTACAAGGTGGGCATCAAGGTGTTCGACGACAAGGGCGGCAAGCTCGCGGACATCAAGGTCGGCAACGGCGACTTCTGTGGCTACGTCTTCAGCTTCCCCGAGGGCCGGCGCCGGTGCACCGCGACGGTGGGCCGGGTGAAGGACGGGCCGGTGGCGCTCTCGCACGGCGCGCGCCTGCCGGTGCTCGAGACGAGCGACGCGCCGAAGGCGAAGGGCGTCGTCACCGTGCCGTGCTTCACGGGGCTGCGGTACCTCATCCTCCCCATCCTGTGGGAAGGCGACACGCTGGGCCGCGTGGTGTTCGGCCCGTTCTTTCCCGACGATCTCGACGACTTCCCGCCGCCGTCGCTCCAGGACATCTCGGAGGGCTTCGACGCCGCCAACGCCAGCCGCTTCGTCGAGAAGGTGCGCCGCGCGCCCGAGAGCACCATCGCGCGGGTGCTGCTGCACTTCTCGCAGCTGCTCCAGACGCTGCTCTTCGGCGGGCAGAAGATGTTCCTCACCTCGCAGCTGCACATCGAGGCGACGCTCGAGCAGAACCGCGAGCTCGAGGAGCGCAACAAGAAGCTCGAGGAGATGAACACCAAGCTCAAGGAGCTCGACCGGCTCAAGAGCGCCTTCCTCGCCACCGTCAGCCACGAGCTGCGCACGCCGCTCACCAGCATCATCGGGTACTCCGAGATGCTCGCCGAAGGCCTCGCCGGCCCGCTCAACGGCGAGCAGGTCGACTACGTGCGCACCATCATGGACAAGGGGGAGACGCTGCTGAAGTTGATCAGCTCCATCCTCGACATCTCGCAGATCGAAGCGGGCAAGGTGCGGCTGACCTTCGAGCCGATGGACCCGTTCGAGCTGGTGAACTCGTCGGTCTCGAGCCTCAAGCCGCAGGCGCAGAAGAAGGGTGTGGTGCTCGAGGCGAAGATGCCGCCGCGGCAGTTCCAGTCGACCGGCGACCGGGACCGGCTGCGCCAGGTGGTGACGAACCTGCTCACCAACGCGGTGAAGTTCACGGCCAGGGGCGGCACGGTGCGGGTGCTGTTGAGCGAGCTGACCCACCAGCCTGACCTGAGCGCGCAGGGCTATCGCATCATCGTCGAGGACTCCGGCGTGGGCATTCCGGCCGACCAGTTCGACAAGATTTTCCAGAGCTTCTACCAGGTGGACTCGTCGTCGACGCGTGAGTTTGGCGGCGCGGGCATCGGCCTCGCCATCGTGAAGAGCTTCGTCGAGGGGCACGGCGGGGTGGTGCGGGTGGCGAGCGAGCTCAACCACGGCAGCCGCTTCACGGTGATTCTGCCGGCGATTCCGTCGACGCAGGCCCAGGTGAGCATCACGCCGCCGGTGACCGCCCTGCAGGCCCCGGTGGACGACAGGTTCTAGAAGCGTCGAGCGCGGCCTCGGGTTCAGTCGTGGAACGACCCGCCGCGCAGACACCCTTCGGGCGGTTGGAGGCGTTCTCTCTGACGGTCTGTTTCCGTCGGACCTCTTGGACTGGTCATGATGTGACCAGTGGTTACATGGTGCGGAATTGAATGCCGACCCGGCCGTTTCGTCTGCGGCGCCATGATTGCGTTCCCGCTCTTCGTGAGCTCGATGGTGACCGCTGCGACCGCCGACTGCACCGCCATTCGACGGAGCCTCGAGCTGGCCCGGGCCGAGGGCCTCGAGACGAAGGCGCTGCAGCAGCTCGAACGCACGCACTGCACCACGGGCCAGTCCGAGGTGTGTGTCGACGTCTCGACCCTGTGGCTCATGTCGATGGTCGTCCTGGCGCACGAGCAGACCGCCGCGCTCGACGCCCAGCGAACGCTGACCTGCTCGATGCCGCAGGAGCGCGAGCCCCTTTTGTCATGGCCCGACCGCAGCACGCTGCGCACCCGCTCTGGAACCTGGTCGTGGGACGACGGGGCCATGGCGAAGACGTCGGCGGCGCGCCCCACCTGGTACTGGCCCTCAGGAGCGCTCGCGCGGAGCCCGAACGGCACATTGTTCTATCCCAACGGGGCGCTGGCCCGCTCGGCGGCCGGCGCCTGGTATCTGCCGAACGGCGACCTCACCTTGGGGGAAGCCGGGCTGGGGAGCGCGGCGTGCAAAGCGAACCTCGAGGTGTGCCGCGCCTGGTTGGCCTACCTGCCGGTCACCAGCGGCGCTGCGCGTGACGTCGCCCTCGTGGGGCTCGGCTGGTCGTCGCGCCGCTGACGTGGGGTGCTGACGCGTTGCTGCGCTGCGGACCGTGCGTCAGCCTGAGGACCCGGGCTGCGGACGCGAGTTCGCGCTGGCCGGGAGGACGCCTGTCGGGGATTGGTCGAGTCTTCCGTGCGGTCCGTGCCTTCCCCACGGGTTCTCCACGGACGCGCGCATGGGGCCGTGCGGACCGCGGTGAGGTCGCGACCACCGCCACAACCGCTCGCCTCCACCACCGGGTGCGGTACCTTGCGCGACACCATGCGCGTCGTCTTCCTCGCTCCGACCTTCCCGCCCGAGATGATTCAGTACACCCGTGGACTCGCCGAGGTGGGCGCGAAGGTCTACGGCATCGCCGACACGCCGCGCGAGGCGCTCCCGAAGGAGCTCAAGCCCTACCTGCACGACTACCTTCAGGTGCCGCGCATCATGGACGAAGACGACGTCATCGCGCGGGCGACGTCCTGGCTGCGCGGCGTCACCGTCGACCGCGTGCTCGCCAACTGGGAGCCCCTCGTCATCCTCGCGGCGCGCATTCGTGAGCGCTGGGGCATGCCCGGCATGAGCGCCGACACGGTGCGCGGCTTCCGCGACAAGCAACTCATGAAGGAGCGCGTTCGCGCCGCCGGCCTGCGCGTGCCGAAGTCGAGCCGCTGCACCTCGGAGCGGCAGATTCGAGAGGCCGCCGAGGCCATCGGCTTCCCGCTCATCGTCAAGCCCATCGCTGGCGCCGGCAGCGCCGACACGTACAAGGTGTCCGACAAGGCCGAGCTCGAGCGCGTGCTGGGCCTGGTGCGCCACGTCGCCGAGGTGTCCTGTGAGGAGTACATCACCGGCGAGGAGTTCACCTTCGACACCGTCTGCATCGACGGCAAGCCGGCCTACGAGAACATCGCCTCGTACCTGCCCAAGCCCATCGAGGCGCGGTCGAACGAGTGGATCAGCCCCGTCATCATCACCGTGCGTGACATGTACCAGCCCCGCCTGCGCCCCGGCGTGGAGCTCGGCCGCAACGTCCTCGAGGCGCTGGGCATGGGCGACGGCTTCACCCACATGGAGTGGTTCCTCACGCCACGCGGCGAGGCGGTGTTCGGTGAAATCGGCTGCCGGCCCGGCGGCGCGCACCTCGTCGACCAGATGAACTACACCGGCGACCTCGACCTCTTCCGCGAGTGGGCGCGCGTGGCGACGTGGCGCTCGTTCGAGGCGTCGACGGAGCGGAAGTACAACGTCGGCATCGTCTTCAAGCGCGCCTTTGGTCAGGGCCGCATCTCGCGCATCGAGGGCCTCGGCCACTTCCTGCGCGAGGCGGGCGACTGGTGCGTGGAGGAGAAGCTGTTCCGCCCGGGGACGCGCCGGCGCAACTGGAAGAACACGCTGCTCTCCGATGGGCACGTCGTCGTGCGGCACCCCGACTGGAACGAGGCGCATCGGCTCTCGTTCCTCGCCGCGACCGGGATTCGCCTCTTCGCCGAATAGCGGATGGGGTCCTCGCCGCGACGGGCCCGTCTCACGTCAGCGGTCTCGTGAATTGGCGGGCGCACACACCTTCGGGTCCGTCGTCGCGCGGGCTCGAGGTGGTGCCGTCCGATGACGCCGTCGGGCGCTGTTCACGTCGACTGAAGGAACCGGAAGAATCTCTGCCCGACCGCTCGCGGTGGTTGGGCGACCGTTCATCGCGATGGCGACGCACCGGCTGGCCGCTCGGCGGCATCCTCCGGAGCATGGTGACGCTCCTCACGGTGGTCCTCCTCCACGCGACGCCAGCCCCCTGGAAAGAGCTGTCGATTCCGGTATCGCTGCGACGGGTGCTCGACGCCGGCGAGTACGGCGCGACGCCGGGCGGGTTTCGGGCCATCACGCTCTCGCACCTGGCTGACGGCTGTGCGGCGCAGGGCCGGGCGCATCCAGACCGGCTGGACGAGGCCCGGCGTTGCGTGACGATGGCCTTCCAGCGCGCGGCGGCGCTCGAGGCCGAGCACTGTCCCACGGTCGACGGGGCCGTACGCTGCGACGTGGAGCCCCTCGCCCGCGCGGCGAACCCGCTCTTCCTCAGTCACTTCCTCCTGGCGCTGGGCGCGGCCGACCAGGTCGAGGCGTGTCCCGACCCGGCGCTGCACGTCGCCCTCGCCGACGCGCTGGCCCGGCAGACGATGGAGGACCCCTGGCGCGTGGTGCCCTCGTACCGCGGGACGTCCCTTCGCTGGCCGGCGGATCAGTCGGCGCTGCTGGCGGCGCTCAAGCGCACCGATGACGCGCACGGCACCTCGTTTCACGTGGAACCGACGCGCGCCTTCTTCGAGGTCATCGACGGCAAGGGTACCCGTGGCGGGTTGCCGGTCTCTGAGCTCACCGGCCGGGGCCCCGGGGCGAAGCACCCGCGCGGCTGCGCGCAGTCCTTCATCAGCCGCTACCTCGCCGAGGTCGAGCCCGTGCGTACGACGGCGTGGTGGAACACGTACCGCGCGGGGTTCCTGGTGAGGTTGCCCTTCGGCATCCTCGGCTTCCGGGAATGGCCCGTGGGCGTGCAGCGGGGCTCCGACATCGACTCGGGGCCCATCGTGCTCGGCATCGGCGTGTCGGCCAGCGCGCTCGCCATCAGCGCCGCCAAAGCCAATGGAGATGGGGCGTTGGCGAAGCAGCTCGAGGCGAGCGCCGACCGGGTCCTGTCCCTCGGCGTCGGCAGCGACGTCGTGCACGTGCCGTTCGCCGAGGCGATTCGGTTCGAGGCCAGGTGGCGACCGGTCGCGGTCACGCCGACCTCCCATGAGTCGCACCGCTGATGCTCGTCGGTGGATTCCAGGTGTGGGACAGGGTTCCTGCGGTTGGCTACTCTTCCTCTGCGCGCGCCTCATCGACTGCACGCTCGAGGGCAGCGAGATACTGGGCGGCGTGAGCGGTCAGAAAGGTACGGGTTCGCCCGACGTCCGCTCCCGCTTTGATCAGCTCGATGACGTCCGCCCGGTCCTTCGCTCGAGGCGACTTGAGCTTGAGGTACAGCAACACCTCGATAGGGGCCACGGCGAGCTGCACTTCAGCCGCTGGCAGTCCCTCGGACAAGAACGGCTCATCCTGCGCAGACAGATGGTCGATGATGACGCCGTTCGCCTGAATGGGCACTCCGGGCTTCATCGTCACGAGGCCAGCGCCGTGGTGCTCGAAGGCCTCATCACCGACGAAGAAGTCCACGTCCCTGGTTGCACGCGGATGACCGTGCGCTCCGACGGCCAGCCCGCCGACCACCCAGTGACGAACGCCGAGCAATGACAACTGCGCCGCCGCGGCGCGCAGCGCGCTGATGACCTTGTCACTGACGACACCGTTCAACAGGTCCAAGTCGGGGCCGTCGAGCCGAGTCATTCGATTTCCAAGGACAGAGTAGTGCGTTCGAGCCAGCACGCCGGCAGCCTCTCATATCCACGGAGAGACAGGGCTGTTCGCGTGACTCGCCTGCGTCATGCGCATCGAGCGTGGGAGTCACCCCTGTGACTGGCCGGCAGGCCGTCATGTCCGCGGTGGGCTCACCATCAGCCGGTCCTGCACCTCGTCGAGCCGCACGCCCTTCTGCCGCTGCATGCGCCGCACGATGAGGTCGGCCGACACGCCGCTCTGCTGGGCCACGCGCGCGAGCGTCGAGCTCCAGACAATCGACCGGTCGCCATCGGCCTCGGCGCGGCCCATGAAGGCCACTTCGCGCAGCACCAGCTCCCACGCGCGCGACACGGCCTGGTCCTGCAGCAGCGCCGCCGTCTGGCCGTTCAAGTCGACGAAGGCCGAGGCCACCGCGCGAATCGCCAGCGAGATGAGTGAGGTGCGCTCCATCTCGTCCTGCAGGAAGCTCTTCTGCACCACCGCGACGCGCGTCTCCATCAGCGCCGTCACCGACGCCAGCCGCACGTTGTTCGTCAGCACCGCGGCCTCGCCGAACATCTCCCCGGGGCCGAGCAGGCGAAGGTTCTCCTTCTTGCCCGCCACCATGCGCGTCACCTGACAGTGCCCGTCGAGGATGATGTACGCGCAGTCGCCGGGGTCGCCTTCCTTCACGATGACGTCGCCGGGCTGGAACACCTGCTCCGGAAGCTTCGCGGTGCCGTGGATGAACTCTTCGAGCTCTTTGCGCAGCTCCGAGGCCGTCTGGTAGCGCGCGGCCTTCTCCAGCGACAGCGCCTTGCGGCAGATGGCGAGCAACCGCGGTGGCAACGGCCTCCCCGCAGGCGCGGCCGCCTCGGCCAGCGGGTACGTCACCCTGCGCGCCAGCTCGAGCGTGTCTTCGGCCGTCGAGGCGACGTACGGCGGCTTGCCCACCAGCACGCGGTACAGCATGCCCCCGAGGAGGAACGTGTCGGTGCGCTCGTCGATGAGGTGGTTCTGCCCGCGGGCCTGCTCCGGCGCCATGTACGCGGGCGTGCCCACCGCGCGGCGGTCGTCTTCGCCCTCCTTCGGCAGCGTCTCCCTGCGCCGGGCCAGGCCCCAGTCGACGACGTAAATCTGCCCGTGGTCACCCACCATCACGTTCCCGGGCTTCAAGTCGCAGTGGAAGATGCCCTTGGTGTGCGCGAAGGACACGGCGTCGCACACGCGCACCATCACCTCGAGCGCGGCGAAGAGCGCCTCGATGCCACCGTGTTTGTTCCGGTCCAGCAGCTGCTGGAACGTCTGGCCCTCGAGCACCTTCATGGTGAAGCACGTCGAGCGCTTGCGGTCGTTCGCCAGCGCGTAGACGGGCGGCACGTTGGGGTGGTCGAGCTGCGCGGTGATGCGGGCCTCGTCGACGAAGGTCTCGAGCGCCTCGTCCTGCTTCATGAGGTCGGGCTTGAGCACCTTGAGCGCCACCTCGCGGCCGAGCGCCTCGTCGCGCACGCGGAACACGCGCGACATGCCGCCCTGTCCCAACAGGCCCAGCTCGGTGATGTCCCAGCCTGGCGGCACCGGTTGGTTCAGCGCGTTCGGGTCGTCTTTCTTCCAGAACATGGGGCCGGCTCCGTGAGGCCGAGGTGTACGTCAGCCAGACGCCCGGTGCCACGCACGCGTCACCCGTTTTGGCCTTCCCAACCAGCGGGCCTCGGGGCATGGAATGGCGCTCGTCCATGAAGTGGTGCGCCGCCCTCGTGTTCGTCAGTGCCTCCGTGGCCCTCGCGGCGCCGGACGGGGGCGCGGTGTCGTGTGTCGAGGTCGAGCAGAAGCTCGCGGCCGCCCAGCGAACGCTCACCGCGTGTACCGAGGGGAGCCGCTCCGTCGCCGCCGCCCGGGAGCGCTGTGAAGCCGAGCTGCAGGACTCCGGGGAGCGGCTCCAGTCGACGCAGGCGCGGGTCGACACCTGCGTGCAGGAGCAGACGCAGCTGTGTCAGTCGACGGCCGTCTTCGCCGCGTCGCTCCTCACCGGTAGCGCGCCCGCGGTGAACGGCTGCCTTCCGGCGAGCACGCAGCAGCAGGTGCAGGGGCTCCTCACGGCCTGGAGCGTCACCACCAGGTCGCTCGCGCAGCTCGACGACTTCCTCGCTGGAGCCATCGACAGCCTGCCGCGACCGACGGGGGCGACCGAGGCCGAGCGGCGGCTCCAGCACATCCTCGGGGGCAAGCAGGGCACACCGGCGTGGAACCGGCGCCTCCTCATCGTCGCGCTCCGCCTCACCGCGCCGAACACGTGGGCGTCGCTCCAGCGCCAGGGGCTGCCCGCCATCGAGGCCTTCTTCGGCACCCGCGGGCCGCTGCCCAAGGGCTTCATCGAAGAGGCCAACGGAGAACATGAAGGGCCGGCCGGTCCCGCCGGGCCGCCGCTGACGGCCGCGCTGCGCCTCGTCCTCTCGTACCTCGAGATGGCTGACTGCGAGAACCGCAGCGACTCGACGGAGTGCGGCCGCGCGCGCCAATTGCTCGAGCTGCTCGACGACACCGGGCCCCTCATCATCCGCCGGCGCGTCGAGGAGATGTGGGCCACCCCGTGCGACGCGCTCTCGCCCGACACCGTGCGCGCGTGGTTGCAGGAGTTCCCCTCGAGTGGCCGGAAAGAAAAGGAGCAGGCCCTCAAGGAGTTGACCCGCGCGGCGAGCAGCAAGCTCTTCGTCTGCTTCCTCGCCGACGCCGAGGGCGACCCGTCGTACCGCGCGTGGGTGGCGCCGCGCCTGCCGGCCGCCAAGCAGGTCGAGGCCCGCAACGCCGCGCCGCTCGACGCGTTCCTCTCGCACGTGAAGGAAGGCGACGTGCTCGACCGCTGTGGCCGGGCCGTGCGCGCGATGCAGCGCCTGGGGGCGCCGACCGGCTGCGCCATCGACAAGCCCGAGACGCTCACCACCTTGTCGACGTGGGCCCGCCAGCCGCTTCCGCCGGGCGCCTCGGACGACGGGCAGCTCTGCCAGAAGGTGGCGACGTTGTTGTTCAGCGGCGCGGCCGTCGACATTCCCACCTCGCCTGGTGACGAGGTGAAGACCGACGCGGAGCGCACCACGGTGATGGGCGACCTTCGCAAGGCCTGTGACGAGCGCGTGGGGCTGGGGCCAGCGTTCGAGCAGGGGCTGCTGGCGTTGCACGGCGTGGCGAAGGACCTGGGTGAGACGGCGAGCGCGTCGCCCTGGCGCCTCGACGTGACGTCCACCCGGCCGGTGGAGCGCGCGCGCTTCGAGGGCGCCGAGACGTATGGCGGGTGGCTCCAGCACCTGCTCGACCAGGAGGGCCCGGCGGCGACGCTCGGCCTGTCGCAGGCGCGCGTGGAGGGCTGTCGCGAGCAGCCCGACGGCAGCCGCTACGACTGCGCGTTGATGGCGGTGCTCGAGGCCACGTGGCTGCGCTACCGGCGGGTGACGGCCTGGTCGGCGGTCGGCCTCTTCGCGGTGGTGGTGGTGGCCGTGTGGCTCAACCGGCAACGTCGCGAACGCAGCACCTACAGCGAGACGGTGCGCACGGTGCGGGAGAGCCTCGCGGCGCTGGGCCTGTCAGGCGTGCGGGACAGCTGGCGCTTCGTCTTCCCCTCGCGGCACGACACGTTGATTCTCGAGCTGCCGAAGACACCCGCGTGGGAGCGCTGGGGCCAGGCGGCGTGCGCGGTGTACTCGGCCGATGGCGCGGCGCTGCGCGAGGCCGACGTCAACCACGCGGCGCAGGTGGCGTTGCGCGAGGACGTGCGGGTGGTGTTCCTCCTCCACGCGGACTCGGCGGTGCCCGACCTCGGCGCGGTGCGCGGCACCCTGGACTGGGCGGCCCGCGGGGGCACGCGAGCGGTGACGGTGTTGCCGCTGGCGCTCTCGCGCCTGGCGTGGGCGACGAAGGACGAAGACCTGCTCGACCTCGTCGAGGCCACCACGCTGCGGGGCAACCCGTTCGAGGTGCGCGGGCCGGTGCGGAGCTCGTCGCAGTTCTGGAACCGCGAGCGGCTGGTGGCGGGGCTTTTGACGGAGGCGCGCAAGGGAAACTGGATGGTGGTGACCGGCCTGCGTCGCTTCGGCAAGTCGTCGCTGGCGCTCGAGGTGGCGCGCCGCATGACGGGGCCGTCGGCGTACGTCGACCTCGCGGGCTTCCATCACGAGGTGTCATACGGCGAGACGCCGGCGGTGGCGGTGGAGGCGATTCTGCGCACGCTGGTGACGCGCCTGTCGGACTCGGCGGCGGCGCGTTATCCGGCAGCGACGGTGCCGGCCCTGCCGACGGGAGCGCTCGATGCGCCGGCGTTGGCGGCCTGGCTGCGGGCGCTGACGGTGGCGTGTGGGCAGTCGAGCGGCACGGCGCCGCCGCCGGTGATGCTGGTGCTCGACGAGGTGGAGCAGCTGCTGTCGGCCCCGCCGGAGAAGCTCGGCCGCGCGCTCGACGTGATGGCGACGTTGACGGGCCGGCTGCGCAGCGCGCTGGCGGAGCCGTCGTCACCACACGCGGGCAGCTCGGTGTCGGTGGTGCTGTGCGCGGCGATGCACCCGCTGTTGTGGGCGCCGCTGTCGACGCTGGGCGGGCAGAGCATCATGGGCGCGTTCCCGAGCCTGTGCGTGCCGGCGCTCGACGACGAAGCGGCGCACGCGATGATGCGGGGCCTGGGCTCGCGGCAGGGCATTCGCTTCGATGACGACGCGCTGTCGGCGTTGGTGAAGGCGTCGCACGGCGTGCCGCTGCTGTTGCGTCGGCTGGGGACGTCGGTGCTCGAGCTCTACGACGCAGACCGGGCGCGGCAGGGCTCACTGGGCGCCATGCGGATTGGCGTCGAGGGCGCGCGCGAGGCCATCAAGCGGGAAGAGAAGGGTGGCTCGCCGCTGCGCGTGTGGGTCGAGAGCGAGATTGCGCAGGAGGACACCTCGCCGGGCGTGCTGTTGCGGGCGGTGTCCTCGGGAGAGCCGGTGAAGGTGAAGGAGCTCGAGACGCTGCTCGAAGGGCAGGTGCTCCAGCGCTTCGCGGTGACGGGGCTCACCGGGCACCTGTCGCCGTCGGAGCTCAAGCGCCGAGCGCAGGAGGCGGCGTCGGTGATGGTGCGGTTGATGGCCGAGTCGAAGCTGCTCGAGGCGCACGGGGACCTGACGTCGCCCGATGCGTACTCGCTGCCTGACGGCGTGCTGCGGCGGATTCTGCGCGAGGCACGGCGGGTCGAGCCGAAGAGCGCGTGAGCCTCAGCGGACGAGCCTCCACGGGGTCTCCGCCCCACACGCGGCCTTGCGCCCGAGCGTGACGATGCCTCCACCAATTGCGCCCGCTGCGGGAACGGTCACCTCCACACAGCGGGCCGGGTCTACGACGCCCTCGTGTGGCCCGTCGGCCCACGCGCAGACCCGCAGCCCTCTGGATTCACACGCGCTGATCCACACGCGCACCTCCCACCACCTCACGAAGCGCCCCGCTCGCGGGACCACCGACCGACGTGCACGTGGTGGTCTCGCGACCGTGAAGAGGCGGAGGCTGGCAGGCTGTGAGCGTCTGCGGCCGGCCCGCGAGCTGCCGGCTCTGGTACGCTCCTTCACATCTGGTCGGTCTTCTCGTCGGCCGTGAGGACGCATGACGCCTGAAGACGCGAGTCGCACGATTGGCGCCACCATCGCGCGGCTGGGGTTGGACGAGGCGGCGCTGGGGCTCTCGGTGACCATCGCGCGGAGCTCGCAGGGCCAGGGCGCGGAACCTGCGCTTCCGAACGTCTCGATGGACATGCCGGGTGCGAGCCCGGGGTCGACAGAGGCCCCGTCGAGCGCCGGCGCGGACCTGGTCTGGCAGGGCGAGCTCGGTCGCGGGGGCATGGGGGTCGTTCACCTCGCGCGGCAGCGCTCCCTGGACCGGTCCGTCGCCGTCAAGGCGGTGCGCGCGAGTGATGGCCCGAGCGCTCGGGCGTTGGTGCGCGAGGCGCAGATCATGGGCGCGCTGGAGCACCCGAACCTGGTGCCCGTTCACGTCCTGGGCCTCGACGGTGGCGGCGGGCCGCTGTTGGTGATGAAGCGCATCGAGGGCGCCTCATGGCGCGCGCTGCTCAGCGACCCCTCGCACGAGGGCTGGAAGCCACTGCTCGCCGGTCACTCGGACCCGCTGCGAGCGAACGTGGAGATCCTCTCCCAGCTGTGTCGAGCGCTGGCGTTCGCGCACGATCGCGGCGTCGTCCACCGTGATCTCAAGCCCGAGAACGTGATGATCGGCCGCTACGGCGAGGTCTACCTCGTCGACTGGGGTGTCGCGCTGCGCCTCTCGGAGCGAGCGCACGCGGCCGCTGAGCTCGTCGGCACCCCCGCCTATCTCGCGCCCGAGATGGCGCGCGCAGATCCTCGGCTCATCGACGCGCGAACCGACGTCTACCTGCTCGGAGGCGTGCTCTTCGAAGTGCTCACCGGGAGGGTGCCTCACGAGGCCCCGACCGTGGTCGCGGCGCTCGTCCTCGCGCTTCGCGGAGAGGTGCCTGCGTTTCCCGCAGACCTGCCTGCGGAGCTGGCAGACCTCGCCCGGCGCGCGATGGCCCCCGCCGCCGAGGATCGCGTCGCTGGTGCCGAGGCGTTCAGAGAGGGCCTCGCGCAGTTCCTCGCGTCGCGTGAAGTCGATCGCGCGGTCGCCGAAGCGCGGCTCGCCCTCTCGCGAGCCCGCGAGCTGATCTCGAAAGACGGGCCGAGTTCACTCGACGCCTTCCGCTCGCTGGTCGAGGCGCGAATCACGTTCGCCTCCGCACACCGGGCCCGTCCGAAGGACGCGACGATTCGGGCAGACCTCGACGCGACCCTCGGCCACCTCGTGGAGCGCGAGCTCGTGCTGCGCAGCCCGATCGGCGCGCGCGCCGTCCTCGCCGAGCTGGGAACGCCCTCTCCCGACCTGCAATCGAGGGTCGCCACGCTCGAAGCCCAGCTCATCGCCGAGCGCGAGGCCGTCGAGGCACACCTCGAGGCGCGCGCTGATGCCGACCTCGCGCCCGCCCTTCGCCTGGGGGCGTGGTTCCTCGTCGGCGCGTTGGGGCTCGAGCTGCTCTCTCCCGCCGGTTCAGCCTGCGGTGCGTCGCCGACGTCGCAGCATGACGAGGACGAGCTGACCGCGCGTCCCTCGGCGAGGTCGAGGAAGTCTCTCACCTGGCACCCGAGGTCGAAGAGGAGGGCCTCGGGGTTGGCGAAGCAGGGCGGCGGCGTGACGACCCCCTCTCGCTGAGCCGAACCGAGCCCGCAGCCGGTGCTCACCCAGGGCTCACCCGAGAAGCTGCGCGCGCGGCCCACACCTCGCCTCGGCCGTCACACGTTGGTCAAACCGCTCGTGCTACAACCCACTCACGACTTCAGGTGGCCAGGCCGGACCACCGATGTGAACAGCCTACCCGCTGGCCCTCCCAGGCACTCGGAGAAACACCATGAAACCCCTCGCGTTCGCGTTGGCCCTGCTGGTGACGGGCCCGGCCTTCGCCCAGCTCGCGCCCTTCACCCGCACGACGGCGCCCTACACGCCGCTGGTGAGCGCCGCGCCGCTCAACATCCCCACGGGCGGAGGTTTCTTTTCGACCTCGGACGAGGGCTTCATCGCGGTGCAGCTTCCGTTCACGTTCTCCTTCAACGCGGCCAGCTTCCAGACCGTCTTCGTGCACGTGAACGGGCTGGTGCTGTTGACGCTGCCGACCTCGTGTCTGCCGACCGCCACCACCTGCACCTCGGTGCGCAGCCCGGTGCGCATTCCCTCGGGCGCCTTCGCCACCGCGCCCAACTTCATCGCCACCTTCTGGCACGACTGGGAGCTCATTCAGCCCAACGCGCAGATCGTCTCGGCCCTCAGCAGCACCGAGGCGACCTTCGAGTGGAGGAACGTGACGTCGTCCTCCAACGGCTTCACCGCGGACTTCCAGCTCACCCTCGAGGCCAGCGGCAACGTCCGCATGCACTACGGGCCGCGGGTCGGCACGCCGCTCTCCTCCGAGACCGGCATCGCCGGCTACCAGAGCGGCGCGCTCGGCTTCGCCACCCTCGGCGCCTCATGCACCGCGCAGAACCAGGCGCTGTGCTGTGGCGCCTCGCCGAACTTCACCGCCTTGTGTAACGGCGTCGAGATGGTGCCCGACACGCTGGTGAGGACCGAGCCGCCGCTCCAGCCCGACCTCATCGCCCAGGCGGTGCGCGTCTCGAACTTCCAGACGCTCATGCCGTCGAACGACCTCGCGTTGACCGTGACCGCCCGCATCCAGAACTTCAGCCGCTCGCCGGCCAACAACTGGGCGTGGCGCGCCGTGCTCTCGCCCGACCCGACGCTCGACCAGGCCGACGGTGGCCCGGCGCTCCCGGATGGAGGCCTGCGGGTGAACGACATTCCGCTCTTCCCCGAGTCGACGGGCCTGTCACTCGCGGCCCTGTCGAGCGTGGACTTCACCGCCAACGTCGCGACGACCTCTCCGCCACCGCCAGGGGACTACTTCGTCATCGTGCAGGCCGACACGCAGAACCAGGTGCCCGAGGGCTCCGAGCTCAACAACGTCGCGGTGCTGCCCTTCGCCATCACCGGCGGCATCGACCTCGTGGCCACCTCGGTGTCCGGCAACGCCACCAGCGGGCCCAACGCGCAGAACACGGTGCGCCTGCAGTACTTCAACCGCGGCGGCACCCCGGCCGGCTCGATGAACTACCGCATCATGTTGTCGCTCACCCGCGACGCCGGGCTGGTGTTGCAGCCTGATGGTGGCCCGGTCGACGCCCTGTTGCCCGACGGCGGTGAGGGCGTGGGCCCGCCGGGCCTGTCCGTCATCCACCGCGGCACGCGCACCATGACGGGCGGAGAGACCGTCGACGAGAGCGTCGTCTTCACCATGCCGCCCGACGCCCCCAACGGTGACTTCGCCTACGTGCTGCAGCTCGACCCGGCCGTCCGCATCGGCGAGACCAACGAGCGCAACAACGTCGTCTTCTCCACCGGCCTGGTGGCGGTGCGCCGGCCCGACCTGGTGCTCGAGGCCATCGAGCTCATCGACTCCGTCACGAGGCAGCCGGTGCGCAACGTGCTCTTCGGCGAGACGTACCGGGCCGTCATTCGGTACCGCAACGGCGGTGGCGGCACGGCGGAGAACTACCGCATCGGCGCCATCCTCTCGAACGACAGCACCCTGTCGCTGCTCTCCGACACCATCCTCGCCGAAGAGCTCATCGCCGCGACGCCGGCCAGCACCACCAGCACCACCCTCGAGCTCCCGTTCACGCTGCCCGTGGTGGACCGGACGGATGCCGGTCTGCCCACGGGCAACTACTTCCTCTTCGTCGCCCTCGACACGCTCGGCGCCGTCTTCGAGTCGAACAAGGGCAACAACACCTCGAACATCGGCCCGGTGCGAGGGCTGTCGCCAGCGCCGGACTACGCGGTGGCCACCCTGCAGGCCCCGGCCAGCGCGGGCATCGGCGAGGTGATTCCCGTCTTCCGCACGCTGCGTAACGTGGGCAACCGCCCGGCCTCGCGCGTGCCGTACCGGTACTTCGCCTCGGCGAACACCATCATCTCGTCCAACGACGTGCCGCTCGAGCTGCAGCTCGGCGATGGTGGGACGACGCTGGAGGGCGCCGTCGCGTTGGCCAGCGGCGCTGGCGACTCCGCGACGGAGCTGGTGAAGCTGCCCACCTCGATGGCGCCCGGCACGTACTTCGTCGGCTGCCTCATCGACCCCGCCAACACGCTGGTGGAGCTGAACAAGGCCAACAACGCGCTCGCGTCCAGCCCGGTGCAGGTGGTGCAGTCGTCGCTGCGGGTGCTCGACTCGCAGCTCCCGGACGCCACGGTGGGCCGGCAGTACTTCTACCGGCTGTCGGCGGTGGGTGAGAGCAGCGCGGCCACCACGTGGAGCGTCGATGCGGCCCAGGGCGCCCTCCCGCCCGGCCTGATGCTGTCGGCGTCGGGTGAGCTGTCGGGTTCGCCTTCAGGCGTGGGCGGCACGGGCGTGCGCGCGTTCACGGTGGTGGCGAACAACGGCGGCCGGCTGGCGACGCGGCGCCTGGTGATGCGCGTGCTGCCAGCGACGTCGCAGGTCGAAATCACCACCACGGTGGTGCCGGTCATCGTCAACAGCCCCTCGGCGGTGTTCCAGCTCCCCCTGGGCGCGGCCGGTGGTTCGAGGCCGTACACCTGGCGCGTGGCCGCCGGCGTGCTCCCGCCTGGGCTCTCGTTCACGACCGAGGGTGTCCTCCAGGGGGCGCCCCGTTCCGGAACGCCCGAGGGGACTTCGCGCGTCACCTTCGAGGTGCGCGACGCGCTGGCGGTCACCGCGCAGCGAGAGCTGGCGCTTCGGTTGGTGCCGCCCAGCGCCATCATCATCCGCACCACGCAGCTCCCCGATGGGCTCACCGGGCAGAACTACACGCAGGACATCGCGGTGGAGAACGCCGACGCCAGCATGCTCGCCAGGCCGCTGACGTGGACCGTCTCGAGCGGGCTCCCGCCGGGCCTCGTCACCTCGGAAGAGGGCGAGGTCCTCTCGCTCTCGGGCCGGCCGACCCGCGCGGGGCTGTACCGGTTCACCCTCTCGGTGGAAGACAGCCGCGGCCGTCGCGACAGCTTCGAGTACACCCTCACCGTCTACACGAATCGCTTCCGCGTCCTGGTCGCCGACCTGCCGTCGGTGCTGGCGCCGGGCGCGACGGTGGCAGCGACGCTCTCCACCACGCCCGCGGGGGCCGTGCGGTGGTCGGTGCTCAACGGCACGCTGCCCAGTGGGCTGACGCTGAGCCCCGAGGGCACGCTGTCGGGCACCATCGAAGACGTGGAGACGAACGTGCGCACCTTCGCCTTCGTGGTGGAGGCGAAGGATGACACCGGAGCGTCCGGTTTCGCGCCGGTCGGCTTCGTGGTGGAGCGTCCCCCTCGTCGCACAGGCTGCAGCGCGGTCGGCGCCGGGCCGTTGGGCGCACTGGTGGGGGTGGCGCTGCTGCTGCGCCGAACCAGGCGGCGCAGTGAACGTCGCTGAAGCCTGGATGTGGACCACCAGCGCATCGTCGCTGTGCCACGGCGCGAGGCCCGTCATGAACTCGCGGGAGTCGTGGTCGAGGCAGGCCGAGAAGCGAAAGCCACCATCGGGCTCGGTGGCCCCGACTCGAGACGCAACCCAGAGTCGTCCGACCTGCGAGCTGATCCGCCCATCAGGCACGCTGCCGTCACGGCATTCCGAGATGATTGACAGGCCCCCCCCACCTGCCTAAGCGCCCCGACGCCATGGGTCTGCGTGACATTCGCAAGCGCATCAAGTCGGTGAAGAACACCCGTCAGATTACGAAGGCCATGAAGATGGTCTCGGCGGCGAAGCTGCGAAAGGCGCAGGACAACGTCATCGCGGCGCGGCCGTACGCCTCGACGCTCGATGCGGTCATGGCGCAGCTCCTCTCGAAGGAGCCCGGTGAGGTCAGCCACCCGCTGCTCACCCGCCGGGAGGTCAAGCGCATCGAGTTCATCGTCGTCTCGTCCGACCGCGGGCTGGCTGGCGGCTTCAACTCGAACATCACCCGCCGCGCGCTCAAGTTCCTCGCGGAGCACAAGCAGCACGAGGTCACCATCACCACCGTGGGCCGCAAGGCCGGCGACTTCCTGCGTGGCCGTGGCTACACCATTCGCAAGGACTGGCCGGGCGTGCTCCAGAAGCTCAGCTACGCCGCGGCCGAGTCCATTGCCGCCGAGGTCACCGAGCGCTTCCTCACGGGCCAGGTCGACGCGGTGTACTTCCTCTTCAACGAGTTCATCTCGGCCATCTCCCAGGTGCCGAACCTGCAGCAGCTGCTCCCCTTCGAGCCGAAGGCCGACGCGGGCCAGAAGCCGTCGGGTGAGTACGCCTACGAGCCCAACGCGCAGGCCGTGCTCGAGAAGCTCATTCCCCAGGCGGTCAACGTGAAGGTGTACCGGGGGCTCCTCGAGTCCTGGGCGGCCGAGCACGCCGCGCGCATGGCGGCCATGGAGAACGCCACCAAGAACGCCGGCGACATGATTGGCACGCTGACGCTCTTCTACAACCGCACGCGCCAGGCCCTCATCACGAAGGAGCTGATGGAGATCGTCTCCGGCGCCGAGGCCCTCAAGGGCTGACGGGCGGCGCCGCTTCGAACATCGCGCACGCGCGGACGGGCTGCGGCGCGTACTTCATCTCGAGCTTCACGCAGCGCAAGAACCACGAGCGCGCCGTGTGCACGTCGCGCTTGTGCACGCACTGGTGGCACAGGCTCGTCGGAAACGGCCTGGCGGGTGGAGACTCGTCGCTCACGGAACGACGACATCGCGTCCCACCCCGCGGGCGGCCACTGAAAAAACACGGGGGCGAGCAGCCCTCCCAGCTGCCCGCCCCTCGCCTCCCCACCGTGTCGAGCCGCCTCGCGCGCTCCTTTTTGACTGCAACCTCCCCCACGCGGGCGTCGTCACGTCCTCCTGCACGGCTTGCGGCCCGAAGGTCATCCCCTCGAGCCGTGCTGCTCCCCGTCGCGCGCTCCCTCCCAGAAGCTCGCGCAGGGCACGTTCGTCACGCGGCGTTGGCGTACACCGCCACCGCGTCTCCGAGGCTCGCGACCCGACCGGCCCGCTTGTCCTCGTACATCTGCTCGTCGGCCCGCGAGAGGAACCGCAGCTCGTCGTCGCCCCGCTCACACGTCGCCGCCCCCAGGCTCAAGCCCCGCGTCCCCAGCCCCACGCCCGCCAGCGCCGGCAGGTGCGCGCGCAGCCGCGACAGCACCGTCTTCAACTGCTCCTCATCGGTGTCGGGGAGCAACAGCACGAACTCGTCTCCACCCACCCGGCACACCAGGTCGGACGTGCGCGTGAGCGACTCGAGCAGGCGGCCCACCGCGATGAGCGCCGTGTCTCCGGCCGCGTGCCCCATGGTGTCGTTCACCCGCTTGAAGTCGTTCACGTCGATGCACACCACCGAGAGCCCGCGGGTGCGCGCGCGGCGCAGGCGGCAGAGCTCTTCGCCCAGGCGCTCCGAGAAGTAGCGTCGGTTGCGCAGGCCCGTCAGCGGGTCCCGGTACGCCAGCGCCGCCAGCCGCTCGTTCTCGCGCTTGAGCCGCTCGAGCTCGGCCTTGAGCTTCGTCATCGACCGCATCGTCGCCACCCGCCCCGCCCGCTCCATGGTGCCCTCACTCATCACGGGGAGCAGATGAGCAACCCGTGGGCCAGCGGGCCGCGCGCGGATCATTCGCGGGTTGGGTCCCCGACGCGTCAGGCCTCTGACGAAACGCTGGCGGTTGCAGGTCAGGCGAATTACCAACGAGTCACCGATGACCCCGGACACGTCGAAGCTCGCCGCGCTCACCGTGTTGGACGACGAAGGCAACGTGGTGCCCGTCGGCCGCGCGTGGATTGACGGGCCCGCGGTGCTCGTCTGGCTCCGCCACTTTGGTTGAATGTTCTGCCGCGAGCAGGTGGCCGGGTTCCGGTCACGCGCAGACGAGCTGAAGGCCCTGGGCGTGAAGCTCTTCTTCATCGGCAACGGCACGCCCACGATGGCGAAGGACTTCCGCGCCTTCATGGCGATGGGCGAGCTGCCGGTGTGGACAGACCCGAAGCGGCAGACCTACGCGCACCTTGGCTTCAAGCGTGGGTGGATGTCGGTGCTGTCGCCCGCGGTGTGGAAGTATGGGGCTCGCGCGCTGGCTGCGGGCGTCAAGCAGGGCAAGACGGCCGGAGACCCGGTGCAGCAGGGCGGCGTGCTGGTGGTGAAGCGCGGCGGAGAACTCGTCTACGGCTTCGCCTCGGCGACCGCGGGCGACCATCCGCCCATCGATGACGTGATGGGGAAGGCGCGCGTCGCGGCGCAGGGCTGAGTGGGCCCAGGAGTCCTCCATGCATCGAGCGCTGGTTCTCGTGCTGTCGGCCGTCGCGCTGTGGGGGTGTTCGAAGAAAGAGGAGGTACGCGTCGAGGCGCCGCCGCCAGCGCCGCGCTTGCCCGAGTCGCCGAAGACGCCCGTCGGTATGGCCGTTCCGCCTGACGCCGAGGTGGAGGTCATCGGCACCTGGCGCTCCGGCGTGAAGGCGGCGCAGCACGTCGCCGTCGCGCAGAAGGAGCCCTGTCTGCCCGTGCCTGCCACGCCCACGCGCTATGGAGCGTCAGTCACCCTCTCGGCGCAGGGCGCGCTCCTCGCGGAGTTCTTCCTGCCGCAGGGCACCGTGGCCCACGTGTGCCTCTATGCGCTGGACGACACGGGCGCGGTGGTGGGCGCCGTCACGATGCCCGACACCCCGAAGGTCTTCTCTGGCCTGGGAGAGCTCATCGTCGGCCCTCACACCGTCGAGGTGAAGCCGCTGTGAGTCGAGTTACTCGGGCACCGGACAGGCGAACTCGAGGGACGCCTCGGCATCGGCGGTGACGGTGACGGTCTTCGGGGCGCCCGGCAACGTGTTGCCCGCGGCGTCGTAACAGTCGAAGCGAACCTTGTGCGGGCCGGCCTTCACCTTGAGGCCCTCGATGGGGGAGCCACCCACCTTCTTCCCATCGACGAAGACGTCGGCCGTGTCAGAGGAGCGCAGGGTGAGGTAGCCCTCTCCGACGGGCGTAGGTGGGGGCGGTGGTTTCGGCGCGGCGGTCCCCGCGTCGGGCCGGGGCGTGGGCGCTGGAGGTGCCGGGGGAGACGGTGGGATGGGGGACGGTGGTGCTCCGGCGTCCACCGCCGGGGGTGAAACGGGCGTCCCTCCGTCCATCGCGGGACCGGGGTTGGTCGGTGCGGGCGTCGCCGCCGCTGTGGTGACGGTCGGGAACGGCCTCACCGACACCGTGGGGACGGCGAGCGGCGGCTGCGCGCCCGCCTGCGACATCGACAGCGCGCCCATCACGCCGATGCCGAGCGCGCCGAGGCCGAGCAGCCCGCACACGCCGATGAGGATCCACTTCGCCACCGCCATGACCTTCGCCACTTACCTCTGCTGACGAGGGTCCGCCACAAACTGCAGCGTCCGTCGGGCGACGCCTCTCAGCGGAAAAGCGGTTCCTGTTGGGGGAACGGATTGGTACGCGCACGCCCAACGCCGTCGTCCCCGGAGGGGTTTCACCATGGTTGCTTCGTTGCTCATCGTTTCGTTGCTGTCCCAGGCCGACCTGCAGGCCGACAAGTCTGCCGCTGAACGCGCGGCCGTCGCCGCCGAGAAGGCCGCGGAGTCTGCCGCGAAGGCTGCCGAGGCCGCCCAGCGCATCGCCGACCGAATCGCGCCGCCCGCGCCGCCCGCGCCTCCTGCCGCCGCTCCCGCTCCGTCCGCCGGGGCCTGGGCTGGCACCGCGGGCCTGGGGCTCTCGCTCCTCGGAGGCAACGCCGAGACCATCACGCTGACCGGCTCGGTCGGGCTCGACAAGAAGTGGGACCTGTGGACGCTCGGCATTCGTGCCACCGGCGCGTACGGCGTCACCAACCCCAACACCACCGAAGGCTCGACGTCGGTGTCGCAGACGGTGGCGCGCCGCGCGGGCGCGACCGTTCGTGGCGACCGCTCCTTCGGCGGCTTCGTCGGCGTCTTCGTGCTCGGTGGCTTCGAGTTCGACCACGTCAAGTCCATCGAGTCGCGTGGCTACGGCGAGGCCGGCGCGAGCTTCACGCTCTTCAACGAGAAGGTGGAGGACCTCGAGAAGCTCTTCGTGCGCTTCGACGTCGCGCTCCGTGGCGGCCGCGAGACCCGGTGGATTTACTTCCCCAACCCCGGCCCGCCGGTGACCTACGCCGTGCCGCTCCTCGCGCCGCGCGTCGCCGGCACCATTCGCTGGGCGCTCAACAAGAACTTCCGCCTCTCCGAGGACTTCGAAGTGCTGCCCTCGATGCTCGCGCCCACCGCCGGCCGCTTCCTCATCAACAGCAACACCAAGGTGAACGCGCGCATCACCGAGAACGTGTCGCTCGCGCTCGGCTTCCTCATCAACATCGACACCCAGCCGCCGGCGGCGAACCTGCGCCCGTTCGACTACGCGCTCACCGCGGGCGCCGAAGCGGCGTTCTGACGTCCGCATCCGGCTGGAGTCGAAGCTCCGGCCGTCTTGCGACCCAAAGGGTGCGCCCCGGGAGAAGGCTGACGCCGGGCTGGTTTCGCAGGTGGACCGCGACGCCGCTCAAAGAGCGCTCCTCACCCGCCTCATCGACGGTGACGGCCGCACGGAACCGGCGCTTCGTCGGGCCGTCTTCTCCGGGCCACTCGACGCCGTCCCCGACGCGCTGCGCCCGCTCGTCACTCGCATGCGCGAGGAAGCCCACGCCATCACCGACGCTGAAGTGGCCGCGCTGCGGGCCTCGTTCTCCGACGACGCGCTCTTCGAGGTGATGCTGGCGACGGCCTTCGGCGCGGCCGAGCGGTGTCAGGCCGCGGGCCTCGCGGTGCTGGAGGACGACTGATGATGCGGCTGCCGATGGTGAGCGAGGGGCACACCGGGCTGTTCGCGCTCGTGCTGAAGGCGGCGAAGGCGTTCGGGAAAGAGCCGTACGACGTGGTGAAGATGTTGATGTACCGCCGCGACTTCCTCGGCAGCCGCTTCAACCCGCTCTGCCAGGACATCATGCGCGGGGCCTCGGGCTGGAGCATCGGCGAGCATCACCGGCGGCCGCAACATCGCGCAGGACTACTTCGCGAACCCGAAAGACCACAAAGGCGCGTGGCGCGACATGGACATCACGCTGGAAGGGAAAGAGGCCGCGGGTGGCCTCAAGGCCGCCTTCGACGCCGAGCTCGCCAACGGCGGCGCCTCGAACGCGGTGCACAAGGACCGCCTGGGCAACTGGGACAAGAAGGACATTCAGCTCCTCGGCTCGTACGAGCTGATGCAGGCGTGGCTGAAAGCGCCACCGTTCACCGAGGCCGAGAAGGCCGCCCTCCGGGCTGATCCGTCGAAGAAAGACGGCCTCGCGAACGAGCTGCTGAAGACCGCCCTCGCGCAGGTGCAGAAGGACCTGCCTGAAGCCCTGCGCCGCGAGCCCAGCAAGAAGGACCTCGAGTTCCTCATGGAGCAGGCGACGCAGCTGGTCGGCCACGTCGAGACCCGCGGCAGCCGCGCGAAGTACGACGCGGGCACGAGCAGCGTCCGCGACACCGAGGCGAAGATCATCGACCAGACCTCGGCCGCAGCGGGTCAGCGCGTCAACGGCATGGCCCCGGCGCTGATGCAGCTCGTCGAAGGCGCCAGCAAGCGCATCGTCATCGAGAACCCGTACGTCGTGTTGACGAAGGACATGATGAACGCGCTCGAGAAGGCCAGCGCGCGAGGCGTGCAGATCGACATCATCACCAACAGCCCGCTCAGCACCGACAGCGACGTCACCCAGGCCTTCTTCCTCGAAGACTCGCCGATGATTCTGGAGCGCTGCCCGACGGCGCGCGTCTTCGTCGCGACCGGTGACCGGAAGTTCCACACCAAGAGCGCGGTCATCGACGACGACAAGTCGGTGGTGAGTACCTACAACCTCGACCTGCTCTCGGGCTTCGTGAACGGTGAGGTCGGCGCGGTCGTGAAGTCGAAGGAGCTCGCGGCCGACCTGCTCGGCGCGTTCGACCAGGACAAGGCCGACCCGGCAAACGGCTTCCTCGAGTACCGCATTCAGAAGGACGCCAACGGCAAGGCGGTGCTGAAGGAAGGCAAGCCCGTGCCCGAGTTCGGCCCGGAGAATCACCTGCCGAAGGAGATGCTCGAGGCGTACGCGAAGAAGCGCAACCTCTGGGGCAACCTCATTCGAAACAACATTCCCCACTTCGAGCCGCTGCGGCACGACCGCTGAACCCAGGTTCATTTCAACGCCGCGCGCCCGTGAGACGACATGGGCATGTGGCGACTGCTCCTGGTGCTGGTGGTGGGCTGCGCTCCCGTACGGGTGCCGGACGCCGAACGTTTTCCGCAAACGCCGAGACGACTCGCGCTCGCGGTGCCGGAGCCCCGGCGCCTCGTCGAGGTCGATGGCGTGGCGCTGGCCGTTCACGACTCGGCGCCTGAGAGCGCGCTGCCGGTGCTGCTCTGTCTCCACGCCATCGGGCACGGCGGCGGAGACTTCGCTGGCGTCGAAGCGGCGCTCCACGACTCGTACCGCGTCATCTCGGTGGACTGGCCTGGCCATGGGGCGTCCGGGCCCGATGCCTCACCTCCCAGTGCGCTTCGCTACACGACGCTCCTCGAGGGCCTCGTTCGCGCGCTCGAGCTGAAGCAGGTGGTCGTGCTGGGCAACTCCATCGGTGGCGCGGTGGCCGTTCGCTTCGCGGCGCTGCACCCCGAGCTCGTCCGAGCCGTCATCCTCTGCAACCCCGGAGGGATGGACCCCGGTGGACTCATCGCCAGGCTCTTCATCGGGCACCTGGTGTCGAAGTTTCACGACGGCGCCGAGGGGCACGCGTCGTTCAAGCCGTGGTTCGACGAGTACTACCGCTCCATTCTCGTGACCGACGCGTCGGCCGCGCGCAGGACGCTCATCGTCGAGGCCGGCTACGAGTCCGCGCCGGTGCTGGAGCAGGCGTGGCGGAGCTTCGCGCAGCCCGAGGCTGATCAACGCGCGCTCGCGGCCAGCTTGAAGATGCCGGTGCTGGTGGCGTGGGCCGCACGTGACGGGCTCATTCAGTGGTCGCGCAATCGTGAGGCCATCGAGGCGATTCCAGGAGTGAAGGTGTTGCAGTTCGAGGCCGGCCACAGCCCGTTCCTCGAGACGCCCGCCGAGTTCCTCGCCGTCGTGACGCCGTTCCTCGCGACGCTTCGATAGAACGCGGCAGACCGCGTGGCGCCAGGAGGAACCCCCCCTTTCAGAATCGGGTAGGTTCACGCAGGTGCCTTGCCGAGCGCAGGCCGTTCGAGTCCCTCCGGGTTTCGCCGTGCTCGCCCTCCATGAGGCCATGGCAGCGCGCGTGGTACGATCGGCCTCGTGTCTTCGCCGCTCCTCGCCGGACTCACGACCCGAACCCGCACGCAGTTGGACCGTGCATCACGTCGGAAGCGCCTGCGCGCTGGCGACTCGCTCCTCGAGGTGGGCGACGACGTCACCTTCGTGGGTGTCGTGCTCTCTGGAACCTTGCGTGAGGTGTTCATCGACGCCGAGGGCGAAGAGCGCACCCGAACCTTCAGCTTCGAGGGCGACCTGGTCAGCTCCTGGTCCGACGTGCTCGCGGAGCGCCCCTCGCGCACTCGCATCGAGGCGCTGACCGACGCAGAAGTGCAGCTGCACGACGTCGCCTCCATCAGAGCGGCAGAAGCCTCGGCGCCTGACCTGCGGCACGTCCTCCGTGTCATCGCCGAGTCGCTGTACCTGCGGAAGGCGGACCGCGAGTTCGAGCTGCTCACGTTGACCGCCTCGCAGCGCTACGACGCGCTGCTGGCCCGCGTGCCGTTCATCGAGGAGCGCGTGCAGCTGCAGCACATCGCGTCGTACCTCGGCATCACGCCGGTCTACCTGTCACGGCTGCGACGGCGACGGCGAAGCGCCACACCGCCCGGCAAGCGGGTGCCGCGATGATCAGGAGCGGACGGCGCAGCTGATCAACGCACCGGCAGCGGCGGCGGCGGCGAGCTCGGCTCGGGAGGCGGCGGAGGTGGTGGCGAGAAGTCGTCGGGGTCGATCGCCTTTCGCCGTTTGCCGATGAGAATGCCCAGCTTGAACTGGCCGACGATGCCGCCGACGCCGAAGCTAGAGGCTCCGGTCGAGCCCGTGACGCCTGCGGAGCCGAAGACGGGCACCACCACGCCCAGCTCCGGCATGATGCTGACGGTCTCGCTGACCTGAAACGCGTAGCCAATGGTGGCGCCCGTGCCGAGCAACAGCACGCCGCCACCACCGGTCCCGCTGGCTCCGGCGAACACGTAGTAGCCCTGCAGGCGCGGCCCAAGGACGAGCTCGTTGTCCCCGAACTTGAAGCCGATGAGCGCCGGGAGCGCGAAGTGCAGCAGGCCAATGGCGGCGCCGCCGATGCCGAGCGAGAGGCCTCCGATGGTCGGGGCGATCGAGACCGCGAGCTTCGGGTCTCCCGGCTTCGTCACCAGGAACTTCCCCTGCGCTTCGAGGAACGACCAGCCCGCGCGCAGGCCGAGGTCGACGCCGTCCGAGACCCCGAAGCGGAACGACGCGTCGAGGTGGGGGTAGGGCGCCACGAGGCCTCCCTCCTGGGCGACCTGCACGCCCGGCTCGAGGCCGACCTGGAAAAGGACAAGTCGAACAAAGCTGAAAACGGGAAGGGCATCGAGGGGGGCGTTGGGGCCCGGCGGGCTGCGGGGAAGGGTTTTCGGGGCTGCGCACGGGGAGACCGAAGGCTTTAACTCCCGGTCCTGG
>JBILEB010000163.1:0-16797 GCA_044352295.1 Myxococcaceae bacterium | reverse complement strand
AAGGGGGTTCCCTCTGAGTGGGGGCGGGGGCCCATTTTTTGACATTTTTTACACTCGCGCGGAATCCAGCTCGATGACAGCACCGGCCCGTCACTGCGGCTCGAGCACCACCACCACCACCACCACCGCCGCCTGCATCGTCCCCACCGTCGGAGTACGTCGAAGCGAGGCGTCGTCGTGCCGCTCTGCGTGATGGCGGCACGAAGCGGCCCGGCGTCCACCGGCGTCGGTTTGCGTTCGTCACTGGTCGCGACGGAGCACGCCTACAGCAGCAACGTGGGGAAATGCGCGCGCAGCTCGCCGAGGTTCACCGCCCGGTCGTTCGCCGCCGCGCGCATGGCCGCGAGAATCACCTGGCCGGGGTGCTCCCGGTTCGGCGCGACGAGGTGCTGGCCCAGGCGCAGGCCGAGCGCCCGGCCACCCAGCACCACCGCCACCATGTTCTCCGTGCTGTGCGGCGTCGAGCTGCCGCCCGTCGGGTCGCGTCCCCAGCCGCCCTCCGTCACCAGCACGATGGCGGTCCGGTCCAGCAGCGGCGCGCCGTTCTCCGTGAGGCCTTTGAGCTTCTGCGCCAGCCGCGCGACGAAGCCGACGTGCCAGGAATAGAGGTACGCCATCATCGCCTCGTCGGCGGGGTCGTGGCCGAGCTCGTGAATGTCCTTCGCGCGCAGGGCGTTGGTGCGCCAGCGGTTGTCCGGGTCGTTCGCGCCGAAAATCTGCGACGCCGAGAGAAACGTCTGCGGGTACGTCAACATGAGCGAGGCGCTGCGGTGCAGGTCACACTGGAACGCCAGGGCCAGCAGGTCGACGAAGAGGTTCCCGCGCTCGGTCTCGAAGCTGTAGCCGACGCGGCGGCAGATATCTCCGGAGTCTCCGTTTTCCCCATCGGCGTCCGGGTTGGCGCAGCGCGCGCCGGTGCGAATGTCGATGCCCTCGACGACCGAGGCGAGCTGCGCGTCGTCGGTGGGGAAGCCCGCGATGGAGCCGCAGCTCCCCGAGAGCGGCATGGCCAGGCGCTGCTCGAACGCTCGCAGCGAGGTGTAGTACGCGTCGAGGCGTTGCCGGTCGGCCGCGCCCAGGCGCCGCTCCAGCCGGGTGGAGCCGTCCTTCACCGCGTCGAGCACGCTCTTGCCGCGCAGCACGTCCAGCGCGCGGCGTTTGCGCTCCTCGTCGGAGGCGGTGAGCGCCGAGGTGAAGTCCTGGTACGCGCGCGAGGGCGAAAAGCGCGGCACCCGCCGCTGCCCGGGCCCATCGAAGCTGATGGACGCGTTGCTGATGGAGCCCTTGTAGTAGTCGTACTGCACCCGGTAGGCGAGCTGCGGCTTCCCCGGCGACAACAGCTGCGCCATCACGCTGTCGGCCGTGCGCCCGGCGATGGTGTAGCCGTCGGTGTTGGTGCTGCTGACGCCCGCGAGGAGCGGCTGCATCATCGAGCCGTGGAAGTCATTCACCCGGCGCGCCGGTTGGCCGGAAAACTCCGAGGTGGCCCACGGAATGGTGAGGCGCGAGACGAGCGCGGCGTCAGCGGTGAGGCCCAGGCGGTGAATCGGTCGCAGGCCCAGCGTGTCGGACCAGGTCGCCGCCCCTGGCTGCGGCAGCACGAGGCCCGCGGGGCTGTTGGTGTGGGTCGACAGGCCTCCGAACGCCAACACAAAGCGGGCCGGCGCGGCGGGCTGGGCGTGCGCCCGGGAAGCCACCATCGCCTCGAGCCAGGGCAATGCGAGCGCAGCCCCGAGCCCACCTCGAACGAGCGTTCGGCGAGAGAGCGGCTTCACGGCTGACCTCCAGGCGCGATGCGTCGTGTGACGAAGGCGGGCGACGAGACGGTCTCGAGCAGCACCGGAAGCAACCGCCCCTCGTTGCGTCCCAGCGCCTGGACGAAGGCCTGCACGTGGCGTTCGTCGTCGAGCGACTCCTTCTTCCCGGCGCGGAAGCGGAAGTACTGGCGGGCGAGGCACTCGGTCACCTCGGGCGCCTCGGCGAGCAGCGCGCCCAGCGGCCCCGGCCCCGCGAACGACGTCGTCCCGCTGGTGAGGGTGAGCTGCCCGTCGGCCGGGAGCGGACAGCTCGGCTTGTCGGACTCGGTCAGCTGCACCGCGCCCTGGCCGTTGAAGCGCAACAGGCCGAAGCCGATGGGGTCGATGAGCTGGTGGCACGACGCGCAGCCCGGGTTGTCGATGTGCGCGCGCAGGCGCTCCGAGCGGCACTCGCCGAGCGCCGGGTTGTTCACCGCGTCGACGTCGACCGACACGTTGGCCGGCGTGTGGAGCGGTTGGCAGAGCAGCCGCTCACGGACGAAGAGGCCGCGGTGGGTGGCGCTCCCGGGGCCGGAGGTGGCCAGCACGCTGCCGTGCGAGAGGAGGCCCGCCCGCGACGTGGAGGTGTACGTCGTCCACGCGGCGCCGCTCGAGGGCGCCGGGAGTCCGTAGATGCCCGCCAGCCGCGCGTCGACCTGCGTGCGGGGGCTGGTGAGCACGCTCTTCCACGGGGCCTGCTTCTCGAAGAGCACGTCGTCGAGGAGCGCGCGCGTCTCGGTCGCCATGCTGCGGGCGAGGTCCACCGTCACCACCTGGTCGAGGCGGGAGAAGCCGAGCCACTGCGCATGGAAGGTGGCGAGTTGCGCGCGGGCCCGCGGGTCCTTCAGCAACCGGTCGGCGTTGGCGCGCACCTGCGCCGAGGTGTGGAGCTCTCCCGCCAGCGCCGCGTCGAGGAGCGCGTCGTCGGGCAGCTCACCCCACAAGAGCAGCGACAGCCGCGTGGCCACCGCCGTGTCCGACAAGGCCATCACCTCGGCGTCGTCGCGGCTCGGCGTTCCGTCTTCCACGACGTGAAGGAACTCGGGGTGCTGCAAGAGCACGCGAAGCAGGAACGTCACCGCGTGGTGCGGGCCTGACACGTAGCCCTGCGGGGCGTCCTGTGGCGGTTGGGCCCACGCCAGCGCAGTGTCGAGGAGCTTTTGGCGCTCCTGGGCCTCGAGCGGCCGACGCAACGCGAGCCGGCCTGCGCGGTCGAGGAAGGCGCCGAGGCACTCGGACTCCCGGCCCGCGACGAGGCGACAGCCGAGCACCTGCTCCATGCGCTGCGGCGTCGCCGTCACCCGGCCCGCCACGCCTCGCGCGAGCTCGTCGAAGGTGAGCAGCGAGTCGAGCGACGTCGTCTGCCACGCAAAGCCGGTGTCGAAGAAGAACGTCTTCGGCGCGCCCTCGGTCAGCGTCCGCACGTCGAAGGACGGCAGCTCGGTGGCCACGTCGACGCCGGTGAGGCGGGTGATGGCGGTGAGCAGCTCCCGGCGAGAGAGGCGACGCGCGCCAGACTCGAGCGGGAGTGGAGGCGGCTCCACACGCGTCGCCGGAGTTCCCGGAGCTCCCGGAACGACCGGCTGACCGTCGGGCCCCATCACCGCGCCGCCGATGAACTCGCCGCTGCATGAGGCCAGCGAGACCAGGAGCCACGCCACCGCGCTGCCACGACTCACTGACGAGAGGCACGGGGCAGTCATGCGGGGGACTCCATCAAGGGGCGTGCCGGCTGGTTTTCAGTGCAACCCCACAACGTCCAGAACCCGCAATCGCTCAACGAAGCATTTGGAATTCTGCCTTTTCCTCAGGGGCCGTGGGTCTTGAGGTGAGGTGTCTGGGGCTGTGTCGGGGATCACACCCGTGCACAGGTGAGGGGTCCAGGTGGTACCCGAATGCACCAGCGTCACTGGGCGTGACTTCGCCAGTGGAGGGCGCTCGACGAAGGCTCCGCGGTCGCCCTGGATGCATCACCAGGACTGGGTCGTGGACCGCTCGTGCGAACCACGGCGTAGCCGGCATCGGCGTGTATGCGCAGGTGCAGCCGCTCGAGTTCATCTCGTCGCTCGTCGGCAGCCGCTGGGCCAACCTCGAGGTCGCCCGAGGCGAAGACGCCGCACGCCCACGAGTCGAGCGTTCTCGATGAGCCTCGCGGCACCGAAGGGTCGCGCCACATTGCCGCACGGGCCATCATCGCGGCGCTACCGAACTCGAGCGGCGGTGTGGTGAGGTGAGCGCATGCACGGTGTCCTGGTTCGCGCGGCGGTCGTGACCCTTCTTCTCTCGGTGGCGTGCGGCACTCCGGCCCCGTCCCCAGTCGATGCCGGAACCGTGGGCGGAGGCGCCGGCGGCTCGAGCGTGTTGTGTGGCCCGTCGAGCTGCACGGGATGCTGCACCGCGGACGGAGCCTGTGTGACCGCGACCACCGACGCTCGCTGTGGCACCCGCGGCAATCAGTGCGCGACCTGCGGGCTCGGCCAGAGCTGCAACGGAGCCGAGTGCGTGGTGACCGCCGGAGGAGGCGCGGCAGGTGGTTCCGCGGGTGGGACGGCTGGAGGCTCCGCTGGCGGCACGGCAGGAGGCTCAGCCGGCGGTGTGGCGGGTGGGGCTGCAGGCGGTTCCGCGGGGGGGAGCGCGGGTGGCTCCACGGACGCGGGCGCCGCCGGAGGCGCGGCCGGTGGTTCCGCGAACCAGGCCCCCTTCGTCAACGGCATCATCGTCACGCGCTCGGGCAGCTCGACGCCGCTCACCGGGACGACCATCGCCGGGCAGGTGCTGCAGTTCAGCGCCGACGTGCTCGACGCCGAGAACGACCCGCTCACCATCACCTGGAGCGTCGACGGCGGCACCTTGAGCGACTCGATGGCGATGTCGCCCACCTGGTACTCGCCCGTGGTGAACCTCTTCTCCTCGGCGCAGGGCGCGCTCCCCGTCTTTCCCGTCGCCGTCTCGGTCTCTGATGGCGTGAACCCGCCGGTCACGGCGATGGTCGACGTCACCGTGCGGGCACCGCAGCTCTTCGACCTGCTCACCGTTGGTGGCGTCCTCGGCCGAACGACACCTGGCGGGTGTGCCTCGAGCGCCTGCCACGGGAACGCTGCGACGCCGGCGGGTGGCTTGCGGATTCAGCCCACCAACGCCTCGGCCACGCGTACGGCGCTGGTGGCGAACACCGCGAAAGCCGGCTGCAGTCCCATGGCCCGGGTGTCACCTGGCAACCCCAACAACTCGCTGCTGATCCGCAAAGTCGACCCTTCGACGATTCTGGTCATGCCCAGCTGCGGGTCCCGCATGCCGCTGTCATCCATCAGTCCACCGCTGCCGGGCACGCCGATGCCGCCACACGAAATCATCGGCCTGCGCTCGTGGGTGGCCGCCGGCGCGCCCCCATGACGACGCGGAACTTTCTTCGGCGCACGTGACGGGGTCGCCGAGGTGGTCGACGTCGGCGCGACCTTCGAGGCGGCGGACTACACCTCGTCGACGCTGTTCATCCGTCACGAAGTCCCCTGGGGCGGGGGCGCCTCGAGGACCTCGAGCAGCGCGCGCAACAGCCCCTTGAGGGCTCGCGTTCGTGCGCGGCCGAGGGTGGGTGAGAGTTCACGTTCGAGGGCCTCGAGCACGCCGGTGCCATGGCGCCCTACCTCGCGTGCTTCCCAGACGCTGCGTCCCGTCGCCAGGTGCTGTGGCCGCTGGCGAAGTCGATGCGCGGGTCGGCCGCCTTCACCGAGTCGTTGTGGGAGCGGCGGCAGCGGCTGGCGTCGACCCCGATGCAGCTGGTGTGGAGCCTGGCCGATTCGGCCTTTCCACCGTCGGCCCTGGCGAGGTGGCAGCGTGGCTTTCCACACGCCGAGGTGCACGGGCTGGAGCGCGCTGGGCACTGGCCGCACGAAGAGGCGCCCGAGGTGTGCGCGCAACGCCTTGCTGACTTTCTGGCTCGCACCGACTTCGCCGCGGTCGCTCAGTGACGGGCTCGGCCCCTACTGCGCGCAGCGCCAGACGCCCTCGACGCACGTGTTGACCGCGTTGGCCGGACAGCGCTGGCCGGTGAGAATGTCACCCATGCCCGGGTAGGTGCAGGTGACGGCCTCCGTGCAAGGACGCGACTCGGTGCACCAGGTCCGGGCGGTTCCCCAGGTCGTCGCGCAGACCGCCGGCCGCTGCACCTCGGAGAAACAGTCTCTTGGAATCGGCGCAGGCCCGCAGGCGAACTGCACGGCCGTGGTGAGGAGCACGAGTTCTGGGAGTCGCATGGAGGCAGCGTCGACCGAACGCCCACCCGTTCGCAAGACACGGAACAGATGACGGACACGCCGCTCGTCGCCACAGTGGCGCCATGCACGAACTGCACGACCTCTCCGCGCTCAAGGGGCACCTCGCCGCGAACAAGCCGCTCGCCGACACCGTCCTCGCCGGGCTCGACCTGCGCGGCGGCCTCGTGGACCTGCGCGCCATTGCGGTGACCGACGCTGTCTTCCTCGGCTGCCAGCTCGACGCCGACGCGCTCGTCGACCTCATCAGCCGGGGCGCGCTCGTCTTCCCGCGCCTCGAGGGGCTGCCGTACGAGCCGTGGCGGACCCGGCTCTACGCGCCCGACGAGCTCTTTCGCGGCTTCGACGAGAAGGACCCCTGCACCTACTGCGACACCCCCGACGCGCGCATCTACGGGCACTTCAAGAAGACGGGCGGTGCGGCCGAGGCGCCGCTGCTCGAGGCCTTCGCGCGGCGGCTCCATGACCACGGCATCACCGAGGCGCTCGAGGCGCTGCTTTCGCGCCATCCCCGCGTGGTGGCCTTCATGGGCGGGCACGCGATGCGCCGCGACGACCCGGCGTTCCTGCGCGTCGCGCAGATGGCCGCGCGGCTGGCGAAGGAGGGCTTCCTCGTCGCGACCGGCGGAGGCCCCGGCGCCATGGAGGCCGCCAACCTCGGCGCGCGCTTCGGAGACGCGCCGTCCGGGCGGCTCGAGGCGGCCGTGCAGGCGCTGTCGGTCGCGCCGCTCTATTCCGACCGCGAGTGGCTGGCGGCGGCGTTTCGGGTGCGCGAGGCGAACCGGGACGTGCTGGCGGGCTCTCCGACGACGCTGGGCGTGCCGACGTTCTTCTATGGCCACGAGCCGCCCAACCTCTTCGCCACCCACCACGCGAAGTACTTCGCCAACTGCACCCGCGAAGAGGGCCTGGTGAGCCTCGCCACGCACGGCATCGTCTTCGCCCCGGGCGCCGCCGGCACGGTGCAGGAGATTTTCCAGGACGCCTGCCAGAACCACTACGGCACCGTGCGCGGCGAGGTGGCGCCGATGGCGCTGTTCGGGCGCCGCTACTGGACCGAGGAGCTCCCGGTGTGGCCCGCGCTCGAGGCGCTGGCGAAGCGGGGGAAGTGGACCGACCGGGTGCTGGTGAGTGACGAGCCGGACGCGGTCCTGCAGTTCCTCGCCACGGTGGGGCCGCGCTCGTTGTCGCGCGCGAGCTGGTCGTTCTGTGGCGCGTTCTGCGCTGAACGGTGACCAATGGGCAGGGCCGCCATTTCCCTCCGGGTGTTCCAGCCGGGTATCGTGGTCGTCTCGTCGGCGTGACGCATCGGGGAGCCGGGCATGGCGCATTGCAAAGGCATCGCCGTCACCGCCCGCCTCAAGTGGGTGCAGCGGCTCCACGGCGACCCGGGCTGGGCGCGGTTTCGTGACGCGCTCACCGACGACACCCGCGAGGCGGTGGAGCGCCACATCCTCCCGCACGGGTGGGTGCCGATGCGCACCTTCGTCGACGTGAACGTCACCATCGACCGGCTGTTCGGCGCGGGGGACTTGCGCCTGTGCAAGGAGCTCGGCGCGTGGGCGGCGCAGGAGAACCTGCCGAAGCTCTTCAAGCTGTTCTACCGGCTCGGCACGCCCACCTTCATCTTCGAGCGCGCGGCGAAGCTGTGGACGGCGCACTATGACTCCGGCCGCCTCGAGCTCGCCTCGCCCGCCGAGAAGCGCGCGCACCTCTCGTTGTTCGACTTCGCCGAGCCGCACCGCGCGCACTGTCTGTCGGTGCTGGGCTGGGCGGCGAAGTCCATCGAGCTGTCGGGCGCGAAGGTGGTGGAGTCGGACGAGGTGCGCTGCCGCACCCGAGGGGATGACCGCTGCGAGCTGGCCGTGGCGTGGGCCTGACCTTCAGTCCGAGAACGACGACGCCGCGGCGCGGCCCAGGCCCTCGACGACGCTGGTGAAGGCATCGGCGGTGCGCAGCGTGTCCTTCCCGAACTTCCGCGCGAACAGCCGCTGCACCGCGGGCACCTGCGAGGAGCCACCGGTGAGGAAGACGGAGTCGAGGTGGAGCCCCTTCGGCAAGCGCGCAAGCAGCTCGTCGGCGCAGGCCTCGAGCTCGTCGATGAGGTGCGCCGAGGCCGCCTCGAACGCCTCGCGGGTGACGACCTCGTGGAGGGTGATGCGGGCCTCCTCGAAGTCGATGCGCGCGGTCGCTTCGGTCGAGAGCGCCACCTTCGCCTGCTCGATGGCGCGGAAGAGCTTGAAGCCGAGGTTCTCCATCACGAGGTCTTCCAGCGCCTGAATCGCCGGCAGCCGGTCGCTCGTCTTCAGCATGAGGTCGATGAGCTCGCGCGTCGTCTTCTCGCGGATGAGCGACATCTCGTTCCACGAGAGCAGCCGGCTCGAGATGTAGGTGGGCATCGGCAGGCGCTGGCCGCCCATGCTGGCGACGTAGGTCGAGCCCTGGCCGAAGTGCTTGAGCAGCGCGCTCTTCATGATGGCGGCGTCGAAGCGGTCTCCGCCGACGTACACGCCGGAGGAGGCCACCACGTCTTCCCGGCGGTCGGCGCGCCCGCGGCGAGAAGGGCCCAGGTGCATGACGGTGAGGTCCGAGGTCCCGGCGCCGAAGTCAGCCACCAGCACCGCTTCATCACGCGTCAGGGTCGCCTCGTAGGCGAGCGCGGCAGCGATGGGCTCGATGACGAAGCGCACCGATGAGAAGCCGGCGAGCGTGGCGGCCTTGCGCAGGCGCTCCTCGGCGAAGGTGTCGACGGTCGGGTCGGCCGAGAAGCGCGCGGGCCGGCCGAGCACCACGGCCGACACGTCTTCTCCTGCGGACTCCGACGCCAGCGCGCGGACCCGCCGCAGGAAGACGGCGATGAGCTCCTCGAGCGAGAGCGTTCGGCCACGCAGCTGCGTGCGCGTGAAGGTCGTCGCCGGCAGCCAGGTCTTCATCGACTGAATGAAGCGGCCGGCGTTGTCTTCCTGGTAGCGCTCGATGGCGGCGTGCCCGGCGAGGGTCTCCTTCGAGTCTTCCGGAAAGAAGAGGACGGAGCGGAACAGGCGCGGCGAGGGGGCCTCGGCGTCGATGCGCAGCACCTCTCCCGTCGGGAGCGCCACGGCCGTGTTGCTGGTGCCAAAGTCGAGGCCGCAGACGAGCATCGTCCACCTGTACCATGACGCTGACCGAACACTGCTCGCGGAGGCGAGAGGGGTCTGCGGGCCGTGGTGGGACGAGCGTGCGTCGGGCGAGCGGCAGCGTCGGTCCTTCCCGCAAGTGATCGACTTTCCTGGGGCAGAAAACTGATCGGCGCTCTCGCACGCCATCATGAACGGCTCGGCGGCGACGTACGGAACGCCCTTCACCTCGAAGCGGCACGGCCACCACTGTGAGAGGCAGCCGTCGGAGAGGCGGCCGTCAGGGCGGGGCTGGTGGCCGAAGAAGGGTCGAAAGGTGAAGCGGTTCGGCGTCGCGCAGAGCGCCCCCAGGTCGATGGGCAAGAACATGCGGGCTCGACGAACGAATCAAGTCATTCTGACTTGATTTCTTAAAAGGTTCACCCGCAGGTCGTGCGCTCCGTGCAGCGGCTGTCACGGCACACCCGTGGGCTCGTGCAACCGGCGTCCGTCCCGGGGCCACAGAACTCCACAGGACAGACGTACTCACAGCGCTTGTTCGCGTTGCAGACCCACTCCCCGCCGCACCGGAAGGGGGCGTTGAGGTTGGGGCAATCACAGGTCGCGTTGCACGAACCGGCGAGGTTCACCGGGCCACAGGCGGTGAAGGCCAGAGCGACCACGCTGCAGCCCATCAACAGGAAGGTGCGCATGAGTGCAGATTCTACAGCGGGAATGATTCACAGGTGTCGTCGAACGAGGAGCCGTCCGAAGGAGGGTCCTCGAGGCGCGGCCAGTTCGGATGGCGGCTCGTGGAGGACCGGATGCCATGCGGGCGACGCCGCTCCCTCGTTGGGTGCACGTCGGGCGCGAGGAAGACGCGAGTCAACTGCGCGGGAGCCGAGCCAGACCGCCGCGACCAGGGCGGGGGTTTCAGGCGCAACACCCTGCCCCACCTGGCGCACCTGCGCACGCGGTTGCGCAGTCGACGCGCCCGGAATCCAGTCAGTGGCGCGGGGGTTGAGTTCGCCCCTACCGTTCGAGGCTTGCGAATGCCCCGTGTCTCCCGACGAAGTGTCCTCTCGGCCGTGTCTGCGGCCGTGCTCGCCCCCGCTGCTGCTCGTGCAGAACGCCGCCAGGGCCTCCGCGAGTCCTTCGAGGTCGACCGCGTGGAGGTCTTCCTCGAGCACCTCGACCCCGCGCACGACGGCCTCACCATCGCGCAGCTGTCGGACCTGCACATCGGCTCGGGCGTGCCAGACGGGCGCATCATCGCGGCGGTGAACGCGCTCAACGCCGAGAAGCCCGACCTCGCGGTGCTCACCGGCGACTTCGTCACCACCCGCTTCGACCCGGTGGAGCGCGTGCCCCAGCTCCTCGAGCGCATCGAGGCGCAGGCCTGGGCGGTGCTCGGCAACCACGACCACTGGAGCGACGCGAAGACGGTCTCCGGCGGGCTCGCGCGCGCGGACATCGGCGTGCTGCAAAACCAACACACGAAAATCTCACTGCGTGGCGTCGACTTCACGCTCATCGGCGTCGATGACGGCACGACGAAGAACGACGACGTCGCACAGGCCTTCCGGGGGACTCGCACCGACACGTCCCGGCTGGTCCTCACGCACACGCCCAACTGCGTCGCGAAGTTCCCCGCATGGGAAGACGTGTTGTGTCTGTCGGGGCACACGCACGGCGGGCAGTGGGACGTGCCGCGGCTCACCGAGGGTGTGTTCCGTCGCGCAGGCCAGCCCTGGTACCGCGGCCACTACCAGGTGCGGGGCAACCAGCTCTACGTCAACCGCGGCATCGGCTTCGGCCGGGGCACGCGGCTGCCACGCCTCAACTCGGAGCCGGAGCTGACCCTGCTCACGCTCCGTCGTGCCGAGGGACGGGTCGAGCGCGCCGAGGATTGGCGCTGACCCAACGCCTGCTACACCTGAGTGCATGGCCGCTTCCCGTCCGCCTGCGTCCTTCGTGGAGTCCATCGTCGTCTCGGCTGGTCGTGAGGGTCGGCCGGGGGCTCCGCTCAACCCGCCGCTCGTCCCGGCCTCGAACTTCGTGTTGGGCACGCCACGGGCCTACGCGCGGAACGAGGGCACGCCAGGTTGGGAAGCGTTCGAAGCCGTGATGGGCGCGCTGGAAGACGCGCGCGCGGTGGCGTTCTCGTCGGGCATGGCGGCGGTCGCGGCCCTCTTCGACCGGCTGCCCGTGGGTGCGACCGTGGTGCTCCCCGAGGACTGCTACCAGGGCGTGGTGGGGCTCGCCGAGGCCGCGCGCCGCCGGAGTGGGTGGATGGTGCGGCGGCTTCCCGTGGGTGACACCGCGCAGTGGATTCAGGCGTGCCTCGAGGCCGACCTCGTGTGGCTCGAATCACCGTCGAATCCGTTGCTCGAGGTGGCCGACGTTCGCGCCATCTGCGCAGCGCCGCGAAAGCCAGGCGCGTTGCTCGCGGTCGACAATACCTTCGCCACGTCGGTGAACCAGCGCCCGCTCGACCTCGGCGCGGACGTGTCGGTGCAGTCGGCGACGAAGTTCATCGGTGGGCATTCGGACCTCCTGATGGGCGTCGTCACCATGAAGCGTCCGGACCTCGAGGCCGAGCTGAGGCGTTCACGCGCTGGGTCCGGGGCGACGCCGGGCGCGCTCGAGGTGTTCCTGGCGTTGCGTGGAGTGCGCACGCTGGCGCTTCGTCTGGAGCGGGCCCAGCAGAGCGCGATGGAGCTGGCCATGCGGCTGAGCCGTCACCCGCGCGTGTCGGTCACCCGGTATCCAGGCCTTCCGACGCATCCCTCGCATGGGCTCGCGAAGGCGCAGCTCCGGGGGTTCGGAACCATCATCTCGTTCGACGTGCGCGGAGACGCGGCGGCGGCCGATGGCGTGTGCTCCCGCCTGCGGCTCATTCAGCACGCGACCAGTCTGGGCGCGGTGGAGTCGACGCTCGAGCGGCGCGCAGCGATTCCGGGCCAACAGCACCTGCCACCGTCCTTGTTGCGGTTGAGCGTGGGCATCGAGCACGTGGAGGACCTCTGGGCAGATCTCGATGAAGCGCTGAACCCGATCGATTGAGCCTGCGCGACTCCGGAGGTGAAGACCCGGAGCCCGATGAGCCATCAGGAGGACCCCGAATCGACGGTCGTGACGCAGCCGTGCGCTGTTGGGGCCGACGGCCTGTCCTGTCGTGGCGCCCAACCTTTCCTGGCCCTCGGCGCGCATCGTCGTGCCGGCCCGCTTCGACACCGAGCACCCGATGAACGACGTGCTCGAGACGCCACAGGCCTGACTCGGTTCCGCCCGCGACACCCCGCGGCTGCTCTGCTACGGCGCCGCGCATGCGTTTCCTCGTCGCAGGGCTCGTGCTCATCCTCGCTGGTATCGGCGTCACCGAGTACAGCCGCCGTCACCCGTCCGAGGCGAAGAAGAACGCCGGCAAGGGCGCCAAGAAGGTGCCCAACGCGCCGGTGACACCGCCGACGATGAAGGCGCTCACCGAGACGGTGGGGCCTGCCGCGGACAGCGCGGGCGACGCGCAGGCCTTCACCTCGGCGCTGCAGGAGCTGTCGGCCGCGAAGGGCGAGGCGGTGACGGGCTTCACGTCGGTGCTGCGCGGGCCCCTCAAGGCGCGCGAGCTGCGGGTCGCCGGAGACGACGCGGTGGTGGTGCTCGAGAAGAACGGCTCCACGGCGCTGGTGAAGGTGCCTGCCTCGGGGACGCCGTCGGTGTTGTCGGTGCGCACCTCGAATGTCGCGGCGGTCATCGTCGAAGGCGCACGCGTCGTGTGGGCCGAGGCGGGGACGGTGAAGTCGATGCCACTGGCGGGCGGTGAGGTGAAGACGCACGTGGCCTTCGTGCGCGCGCTCGTCACCAGCGTCGCGGCGAGCGGCTCGAAGTTCGTGGTGTCGCTGGTGCCGAAAGACGGAGACCCGTTCTCGTCGGAGCCCAACGGCGCCGTGGCCCTGGTGGACGGCGATGACGTGACGCTCATCGCGACGGAGCAGATTCGTCCCCGCGAGGTGCTCTTCGACGGCAAGGACGAGGCCTTCTTCGTGGCGGGCTACCCCTCGGGCCTCACGCGGGCGGCGCTCGATGGCTCGTTCACGGCGCGCATCGCCGAGCGGGCCGACGGTCCTGTCGCGCTCGAGAGCGACGGCATCACGTACCGCTTCCCCCAGGCCAGCGCGCCGGAGCTCAAGCGCTGCGCCCGGGCCGGTGGCGCGGTGAAGTCCATCGCGCGCGTCGACGCCGAGTGGCTCGCGGTGCACCAGGGAGTGGCCCGCTACACGACCACCGGCATCTCGCCGCGACTCTACGAGGGCAAACCCGACGCGGAGCCGACGGAGCTGGCTTCCATCAAAGGCGTGGTGAAGGGCCTCGCGTGGAGCGGCACGAAGACGTGGCTGCTCACGGCCGACGACGACGGCGTGGTGACGTTGCAGGTGCAGTGACGCATGCGGCTCTTCGAGGCCAGCGACGCCGAGAAGGTGGCGCGCGACCGGTTGACGGCCTCGGCGTGGGGACGCCACCTGACGGAGTCGCAGTTCCTCGCGCGGGAAGCGGCGCTTCGCTCGCACGCCTTTGGCCGGGCCATGCGCACCTGGCTGTGGCGGGACGAATCCGGCGCGGTGCTCTCGTCGTGTGAGACGTTCCAGGTGCCGTACCTCCGGGGCGGACGCTCAGCCCATGGCGTCCTCATCGCGTCGGTGTTCACCGAAGAGCGGCTCCGGGGTCAGGGCCACGCCGTGGCGCTGCTGGAGGCCGTGTGTGACCAGGCTCGGCGCGAGGGCGCGTTGGTCGCAGCGTTGTTCTCGGAGGTGGGCGCGCGCATCTACGAGCGCGTGGGCTTCGTGGCGCAGCCGTCGTTCGACGTGGTGTTCCCGGCGAAGACGGACACCGTGCGCTCGTGCGTCAGCTGGGACGGTCCGGTTTCAGTGGACGGCGTGCTCCAGGGCTCGCTCGAATTGACGGTGGCGCAGGCCGACTGGCACGTGGAGCGGGAGCGGTTCTACGCGACCGCCCTCGGCCGACCGGCCCCGGCGACCCATGGCGCGCGGCTGGGGCGCTCGCGGTGTACGTGGGCGGCGTCGTTCCAGACCAACGAGCTGCACGTGCTCTGGTACGCGTTCGCGAACGACGAAGAGGCCGACGCGTTGATCCGCGCGGCTCGACACGTCGCGCACGCCTGCCGGTTGGACGCCGTGCGGTTCTGGGAGACGAGCCCGCTGCCGATGGCCGAGGGGCAGCGGGTGCCGAGGAATGACGAACTGCCGATGCTGCGACCGCTGGATGGTGGGCTGGCCGAGTGGCCGCTCATTCACCGTGGCCTGTGGGCGTGAGGTCTCCCGGCGCCCTCAGGGGAACGCGTTCTCGAGTTCCATGACCAGCTTCTGGACGTCAGCGGCATAGAGCCCAGCGGCGTTGAGCGTGTTGAGTTCGATGATCCGCAGGCCGGTCGCGGTCTCGGCCACATCCATCACGTACGCCTCATGGGGGCGCCACTCGCTCGCGCGCTCGTTCGCGTAGCGGAGCACCGGCTCCGGCACGTCCGAGCTCGAAAAGACGACCCGTCCCCGTTTGTAGAGCGACGCCGTCACGACCCGGTCGCGCACCATCCAACAGCGGTACTCCGCGTGAATGGTCACCGGCCGCGCGACCTGCACCAGCGAACTCGACCGCAGGGTGTGACTGTCATCGCCCAGCGCGAGCACCGAGCGCTGCCACTCGTGAAACGCCAAAGGTTCGAACACGCGTCCCGAGAAGGACTTGGTGTCATCGACGGGACGAAGAAACGACGGCTCCTCGAGGTGCACGTCACCGAACGCGACCACCTGCGAGTGCGCATTGAGCAGGTGCTGCCCCCAGTGCTCGCGCTGCCGAAGGAAATGTTGCTCTTCGAGGTCGAAGACCCCCGGGGTCCACGCGTACCGCCGGGCGGTGTGGCGCATCGAGTACGCGCCCATGCAGATGACGGAGCGCTGCGCGACCGCTGGCTCAGGAATGAGCGTTCCGACGAACGGCACCACCGCGTGGAATGAGTGTGGCACCTCGAAGCGCTGCAAGGTCTCGATGAGGCTCCTCCAGCCTGGCTCGCGAAAGTCGTGTTGCTGAATCACCCAGTGCATGCGCACACCAGACGGTCACCACCGCCGTGTCCGACACGGTAACCTGTGATTCGGACCGCGGGCGGCAGGCCGTAGGGCGTCTGACGCCATCTTCTTGACGCAGGCTCGCCAACACCTCGACCTTCCTGAACTCCTGTGCGCGGCCACTGGCTTGCACGAGCGCGACGGCGCCATGCTGACCGACTCCGCGACCGATGAACTGGGTTCTCTCACCGTCACCGAGCCCGCGCCCGGCGTCCTCGAGGTCGTCGTGCGGGGGAAGCTGTCGCCCGCCGTCGGCGCCGTCTTTCCGCGGTACGCCAGAGCCGCGGCGCTGCACCAGGAGCGGTACTCGGTGTTCCTCGACGTGCGTGGCCTCAAGGCCTTCCACGGCGCCGTCCGCGCGGCGTGGATCGACACCGTGCGCGAGCACCGTGTGCAGATCGACGAGGTGGTGGTCCTCTCGAGCGACCTGTTGGTGACACTCTCGGCCCGCGCGGCGTCGGTCGCGCTCGCAGCGCACGGCCTGCGTTTCGACGTCTTGACCGATGAGCGCCGGTACCTCGACCGACGGAGCCGTCGGGTCGGCCCCTTCGCGCCCGCCGCCACCAGCGCGATCGCCTCCGTTCACCCCGCCGCCGCGTAGCCACGGGCCTCGCGAACCGGCTCCCACGGTCTTGCGTTCGAGAAGGCCTGCGCTGATTCACCCCCGATGGGAAGGCGCTGAGGCACCATTTGCCCCATCGGCCGCATCGCGCTCGCCATCCCTCCTGCGTTTCACCCGGCCGAAGGACATGCGGCGCGCCACCTCCCTCATCCTCGTGCTGCTCGCCTCGCTGGCGCTCGCGGGCCCCGCGGAAGACACCCCAAAGGCGCGTGAGGCGAGCCTGGGCACCTCCTTCGCGATGCGCGGCAACGAAGCCCAGCTGGCGCAGATGATCTCCTCCCGCACGAGGGAGACCGCGACGAACCTCTTCGAAGGCGCCTACGCACTCGGTACCGCCTCCACCATCTTCGCCATCACCGCGGGCGTCTCGGTGGGGCTCGCCCTGCTGCTCTTCTTCCTCGAGGGCCGATGAGCGCGTTGCCGTGGGAGTTCGTCGTTCGTCAGGGCCCGGAGCAGGGCCAGCGCCTGCCCATCTCGAAGGAGCAGCTCGTCATCGGCTCGGCCGCCAACTGCGACCTGCGCTTTCCGCCGAACATGGTGCGTGAGCGACACGCCGAGGTGCACCGCGTCGACGGCCAGTTCGAGGCGGTCGACCTCACCGGCGCGAGCCTCATGTGGGTCGACGGCAAGGCGCTCGCCAGGGCCGAGCTCTTCTCGGGCTCCATCCTGCGCGTGGGTCGCGTCGAGCTGCTCTTCATCTCGCTCGAGGAGACGGCTTCCATCATTCCCGACAGCACCGAGCGCGCGCTGCCGAAGCTCACCTTCGAGAACAGCCCGAACGCCGACGTGCCGAGGTCCGGCGGTCCGCTCGCAGCGCTCAGTAAGGCCACGCCCCTCTTCAAGTCGACGGTGAGCGCGCCTTCGCCGCAGAGC
>JBILEB010000033.1:0-48546 GCA_044352295.1 Myxococcaceae bacterium | reverse complement strand
GCGACCGACACGGCGAAGACCGTCTGGCCTTCGAAGAGCAGGTTCTTCACGCCGAGCCCGCCCTCGTTGACGAGCTGGCCGCAGTCGAGACGCCCCCAATGCTGGTCGACGAGCTGCTTCATGCCGAGGTTGTCGACCTCTTCATCCCCGACGGCGAGCAGCACCACGTCGCGGGACAAGGGCACGTTGGCGCGCTTGAGCCATACGAGCGTCATCAGCTCGACGACCCCCATGCCCTTCATGTCGAGCGCGCCGCGGCCCCAGATGAAGCCGTTCTCGTCCACCGCGCCAGAGAGCGGCCCCTTGTCCTTCGGCCACGCGTCCGCCTCGGCCGGGACGACGTCGATGTGCGAGAGCAGACACAGCGGCTTGTCGCGCGCGGGCCCGGAGGCCGGCAGCCGCGCGATGAGGTTGCTCCGGCCGGGGGCGAACTCGAGGAGCTCAGCGGTGATGCCTTCCTTCGCGAGCACGTCGGCGAGGTACTGCGCCCCGCGGGTCTCGTTCCCCGGCGGATTGAAAGTGTCGACGCGCAGGTACCCGGCCAGCACCTCGGCGGCCTCGTCTCCAGCCTTCGCCCAGTCGATGGCGTTGGCGTGGCGGGCGAGCCCGGATGGCGCCTCGCTGGGGGGTGGCGGGGTGGTGGCGCAGGAAACGAGGAACAGGACGAGCGAGCGACGTGCGAACGACATGTGGTGCACCGTCGCACAGGGACGGGGCCCTTTCACGAGCCACGATGCAACTTCTGGCAGGCTCGCGGGTTGGAGGCTGAGGTGCTGTCGAGGGTGACGCTCGATGCGCCCCCGGGCACCCGGTACGACTACGGCTCCACGCACATGCACGTGGCGGCGCGCATGGCCGAGGTCGTCACGGGCAAGACGTGGGCGCAGCTCTTCGACGAGGTGGCGCGGCAGCCGCTCGGCCTCTCCCGCGAGGCGGAGTATTTCTGCGCGTCGCTCCAGCGCACCGGCCGACTGAACCCCCTCATCGCGGGCGGCCTCGTGCTCACCCCGAACGAGTACGCGCAGCTGCTCCTCGTGAACGCGGGGCGCGGCACGTTCGGCGCGACCGTCATCGGGAACGCCGCCCTCTACGACGAGCAGGGCAAGGAGCCCTTCCCCAACGTGACCATCGGCCTCACCCCCGTCGGCGCGCTCGGCCTGCCGTCCCGCTACGGCCTGGGCGCCTGGCTCGAGTGCGCGACGCCCGCGACCGGCTGCGCCGTCATCAGCTCTCCCGGCGCGTTCGGCTTCACGCCCTGGGTCGACCGCGAGGCGGGCTACGCCGCGATGCTCGTCACGCAGGAGGTGCGCTCGTCGGCCGAGAGCGGCGTGGTGGGCTTCTCGGTGTCGCTCGAGCAGGCCCTGCAACCGCTCCTTCGGACGGCGGCTCGCCCGTAGCGCTTGACTTCATTATTGAACAATCGTTCTATTTCGGTCGGTGGCCCGACCGAAGAAGAGTGAAGCGCGCGACACGAGGCGAGAGATCCTCGATCGATCGCTCGAGCTCTTCGCTGAGCACGGCTTCACCGGCTCGTCGATGCGTGACATCGCGAAGGCCGTGGGCGTGCGGGAGAGCGCGCTGTACCACCACTTCCCGAACAAGGACGCCATCCTCGAGGCGCTGCTCGCCGAGAACGGGCCGGGCCAGGTGAACGCGATCCTCTCGAACGAGCTCGAGCAGCTCATCGAGACCATGGGGCCGCGCCACTTCCTCTCCACCTTCGGCGAGCTGGCCATGCAGCTGTGGGCGACGCCGAAGGAGCGGCAGCTCCTCCGGCTGCTCATGTCCGAGTGGCCCCGCCTCGCGGCTGTGGGCCTGTTCGACCTCAAGGCGCAGATTGGCCGCATTCGCGCGCGGCTCACGAAGCTGTTCGCCCACCTCCGTGACCGCGGCATCATCCGCCCGCTCGACCCCGAGGCGACGGCGCTGCGCTTCATGGGCCCGATGATGATGATCCGCATCATCCACCTGGCCGACCTGTCGAAGCCGCCAGACCTCGCGACGATGCACAAGGACCTCACCCTGCACCTCGACGGCTTCTGGGAGTCCGTGAAGCCCGAGGCACCTCGACCTGGAAAGAGGCGTTCATGATTCTTCATGAATTGAACGAACGTTCGTTTGGTACGAGGCGCCCATGGCTCTGATGAAGCTGGCGCTGCGGAACCTCGCGCGGAACAAGCGGCGCACCGTCATCACCTTCGTGGCCCTGGTGGCCGGCGTGGGCGCGATGGTGGCCATCAAGGGATTCATGATCGGCCAGCGCCGGCAGATCCTCGAGAACCAGCAGCGCGGCAACCTCGGCGCCTTGCAGGTGCACCGCAAGGGGTACGTCGACAACGTGCTCGCCTCGCCGCTCACGATGGACTTCGAGGACACCTCCGAGTTCCGGGCAAAGCTCGCGGCGGTCCCTGGCATCGTGGCGGTCTCGCCCCGCATCGAGTTCGGCGCGCAGGTGTCGACGCCCGACCGGCGCCCCCAACCGGAGGACGGGAGCGAGCTGCCCGAGGCCGACCGCGGCCAGACGTCGTTCCTCCTCCTCACGGCCATCGATCCTTTGACCGAGCGCGCCATCACGCCCAAGCGCTGGGAGTGGGTGTCCTGGGCGCGGGGCCAGATGCCCGCGGCTCCGAGCGACGAGGTCATCGTGCTCAACGACGACTTCGCGAAGGGCATCGACGTGCCCCTCTGGCAGGCCGGAACACCGGTGCCGCCCATCGAGCAGCAGCTCGCGGTGCTGGCGCCCGACCGGGACAGCTCGCTCAACGGCGTCAACGTGGTGATGGCCGGGACGCTCGCGTCGGCGACCCCGAATGACCGCCGCATCGGCGTCATTCCCCTGAAGACGGCGCAGACGCTCCTGCGCATGGAGGGCCGCGTGACCGAGTACGGGCTCGCCGTGAAGGACGGCGTCGACCTCATGCAGGCCAAGCGCGCGCTCGAGGCGGTCGTGGGCCCGGACTTCGAAGTGCACACCTGGGAAGAGCGCATTCCCTTCGTGCGCGACATCGTCGACACGCAGGACTTCGTCTTCGGCATCGTCAGCGGCATCTTCCTCTTCGTCGTGCTCCTCGGCGTGGTGAACGCGATGCTGATGAGCGTGCTCGAGCGCGTGCGGGAGATCGGCACCATGCTCGCGGTGGGCATGCGGCGGCGGCAGATCGTCATGCTCTTCATCGCCGAAGGCGTGGTGCTGGGGCTCGTCGGTGGCGCGCTCGGAGCGCTCTTCGGCTTCGCCTGGGTGTCGTGGATGAACGCGAAGGGCCTGTCGATTCCCGCGCCCGGCGCGAAGGTGCCCAGCCTGCTGCGCCCCGACGTCGACGTGGCGTTCCTCGTTCGCGCCACCCTGCAGGCGACCGTCGGCGCTGCGCTCGCGTCCTTGTGGCCGGCGTGGCGCGCCAGCCGGTTGCGTCCCGTGGAGGCGCTGGCGCACACATGAGCTCGAGACTCCCCAGACTCGCGATCCGCAACGTCGGGCGCAACCGCCGCCGCAGCATCATCACCGGCGTCACCATCGTGTTCGGCGTCGCGATGGTGCTCCTCGTGCGCGGCTTCACCGGCGGCATGGCGAAGATGATGGTCGACGACGTCGTGTTCGGGCGCACCGGCGCCATCCAGGTGCACCGCACAGGCTACGTCGACAACGTCGACTCGGTGCCCACGCGCCTCAACCTGCCCTACACCGACGAGCTGCGCGCGAAGATGGCCTCGGTGCCGCACGTCACCGGCGTGACTGGCCGCATCACCTTCAACGGGCTGGTCTCGAACGGGGCGCAGCAGACGATGTTCATCGGCCGCGGGCTCGACCTGGCGCACGAGACCGACGCGTGCCCCCGCGCGAAGACCATCGTCTCGAAGGGCGCTCCGCTGGAGCTGGCCGATGGGAGCGCCGTGACGCTCGTCGGCTTCGAGCTCGGCGAGTCCTTCAAGCTCTCGCCCGGCCAGATGGTGACGCTCCAGTGCACCAGTCCGCTCGGCCGCTCCAACGCGCTCGACCTCACCGTGAAGGGGCTCACCACCTCGAGCTTCCCGTTCGAGAACAAGCGGGTGGTGACGCTGCCCTTGTCGACCGCGCAGCAGCTCGTCGGGCTCGAGGGCCGGGTGACCGAATACGTGCTCGCCATCGACGACCTCGAGCGCCTCGACGAGACCGCCACCGCGCTGCGGTCGACGCTGGGGCCCGAGTACGAGGTGCACACCTGGCGCGAGCTGCAGCCCTTCGTGCGCGACCTCATCAACCGGCAGAACTTCGTGCTCGGCGCCATCGCCTTCGTGCTCTTCGTCATCGTGCTGACGGGCATCATCAACACCATGTTGATGTCGGTCTTCGAGCGCGTGCGCGAGATCGGCACGCTGCTGGCCGTGGGCGTTCGCCGGCGCCAGGTGATGCAGATGTTCCTCATCGAGGCGGCCGTCATCGGCACCATCGGCGGGGTGCTCGGCGCGCTGCTGGGGCGGCTTGCGCTGCTGGGCTTCGCGACGCGCGGCATTCCCTTCAAGCTGTCGGGTGTGTCGGGCTCGAACATCTTGCGGCCCTTCGCCACCAACGACTTCACCGCGATGGCCGTCGTCGTCGCCATCACCGGCGCCATCGTCGCCGCCCTCTGGCCCGCGTTCCGGGCCTCTCGTCTCAACCCCGTGGAGGCCCTGCGCCAATGAGAACCCTCACCCTGTCGTCGCTGCTCCTCCCGCTGTGGGCGCTCGCCGCCGAGCCGACCGCCGACGACATTCTCGCGAAGTACGACGCCGTCATGGGTCCGTCGGTCTTCGAGTCTCAGGCCGAGATGACGGCCACCCGCGAGGACGGCTCGACGCGCACCTACGCGATGCGCTTCCTCAAGCGCGACGCCGACAAGTTCCGCGTGTGGTTCGCCGAGCCCGCCAGCGTGAAGGGCCAGGAGGTGCTGCGGCTGGGCGACAACGCCTGGGTCTACCTGCCCAACCTCAAGCGCGCGACGCGCATCGCCAACCGCGACAGCTTCCAGGGCGGCGACTTCAACAACGCCGACGTGCTGCGGGTGAACTACCGCACCGACTACGACGCCACGCTCGTCCCCTCGCCGCTGCCCGACACCTGGGCGCTCAAGCTGAAGGCGAAGACCGCCGAGACCGCCTACGACGCCATCACCCTCATCGTTCGAAAGGCCGACCTGCAGCCGGTGCGCGGCGAGTACTACGGCACCTCGGGGCAGCTCATCCGCTCGGCGACGTTCAGTGAGTGGAAGGAGTTCGACAAGGGCTTCACCCGGCCAGGCCGCATCGTGATGCAGAACGAGGTGGTGAAGGCCCGCAAGACGGAGATGGTGACGAAGGCGTTCAAGCTGAACGTCGACGCGCCCCCGCAGCGCTTCATGCAGGCCGACCTCGGGAAGTGACGATGCGCGCGGGCCTCCTCACGGCGCTGTTGGCGTTCTCGCTTCCTGCGAGCGCGCAGGACCTCGACGCCGGCGTTTCCGACGTCCTCGTGGAGGTGCCCGACGCGGGACCTTCGGCCGTGGCCGAGCCAGCGGCGCCCCTGTTCAAGAAGGTGGTCGACGTGACCGGCTACGGCATGTCGCGCACCCAGTTCACCCGCGCGCGCCCCTGGGGCCTGGTGCCCACCAACGACATTCCCCAGCTGCAACAGCTGCTCGAGTTCAACACCCAGGTGAAGGTGAGCGTGCGAGAGCACTCGTACCTCTCGAGCGACATCTCGCTCATCGCCAACTTCGGCGGCTTCTACCGTGGCGTGGACATGGCCGGCCGCGAGGTGGCGTTGGACGACAAGAGCTCGCCGCAGGTGCAGCCCATCGTCAGCATCAACGAGTTCTTCGTCTCCCACGAGTTCATCCCCGAGCTGAACGTGCTCGTCGGCAAGAAGCGCATCGTCTGGGGCCCGGGCCTCGCCTTCAACCCGACCGACCTCCTCAACCCGCGCCGCGACCCGACCGACCCGACCTTCCAGCGCTCCGGCGTGTGGCTCGCGCAGGTCGAGGCGCCGCTCTCGTTCGCCACCTTCACGCTCGTCTTCGCGCCCACGCAGCTCAAGCAGGTGTCGGGGCTGCCGACGCACTTCCTGTACTGGCCGACGTGGGACGCGAGGGACTCGCAGGCGCACTACCAGGTGGCCGCGCGCGCCTACACGCTGCTGTGGGACACCGACATCAACCTGATGTTCTTCTTCGGCAACAAGTCGGTGGACGACTTCGAGGCCAAGCCGCGCGTCGGGCTCTCGTTCAGCCGCATCTTCTTCGAGGCGCTCGAGGTGCACGGCGAGGCGCTCTTCCAGACGGGGAGCTCACGCGACTTCATCAACGCCGACTGCGTGACGAGCCTGGTGCAGGCCAACGTCTGCCAGGCGCAGCGGGCGCCGTTCACCACGAAGGCGAAGCTCAACGAGCCGGCCCTGCGGCCTCGCGTGCTGGTGGGAGCGCGCTGGCAGTTCTCGGACGACTCGCTGCTGTCGCTCGAGTACCTGTACCAACACGACGGGTGGAACCAGGACCACTTCCAGTCCTTCGCGAACGTGCTGGGCCTCATCCCCGAGGCGCGAGCGCTCGGCTTCGACGCGGCGAACATTCCCGGGGCGGGCTCGCTGCTCGGAGGCACGGGCTCCGACGGCCTGCCCGTGCGATTCGCCTTCGACCCACGGGGGCGCCACTACGCGTTCGTCACCTTCCAGAAGCCGCGCCTCTTCGACGACTTCACGCTGCAAGCCGTCGTCATCGCGAACCTGCGCGACCTGTCCTCCATCGTGAACGCGTCGGTCACCTGGTCGGCCACCGAGTGGCTCAACCTGTCGCTGCTGGGCTTCGCGCCGGTCCCGGGGCTCGAGGCGCTGGCGACGCGCACGCCGCAGGGCACGCCCATCACCGAGTTCGGCATCACCCCCTTTGCCTTCCGCGCGATGTTCGAAGCGCGCGCGTTCTTCTGACGGAGTCCTCCATGGCGCACCTCATCGAGCTGTCAGGCATCAAGAAGTCGTACCGACTCGGCATGACCGAGGTGGTGGCGCTGCGTGGCGTCGACCTCACCATCGACGTGGGCGAGTTCACGGTGGTGACGGGCCCGTCGGGGAGCGGCAAGACGACGCTCCTCAACATCATCGGCTGCCTCGACCGGGCCTCGGGCGGGCGCTACGTGCTCGACGGGCTCGACGTGTCGAACCGCGACTTCGACGACCTCGCCGACGTGCGGAACCAGAAGATCGGGTTCATCTTCCAGAGCTTCAACCTCATCCCCGTGCTGGACGTGGCCGAGAACATCGAGTTCCCCTGTGCGGTGCGCTCCGGCGGAGAGAGCCCCGCGGCCTTGCGTGCGCGCGTCGTGGCGCTGGCGAAAGCGGTCGGGCTCGAGCAGTACCTGCACCACAAGCCAGACGAGCTCTCCGGCGGCCAGCGGCAACGCGTCGCCATCGCCCGCGCGCTCATCACCACTCCGCGCCTGGTGCTCGCCGACGAGCCGACCGCCAACCTCGACTCGAAGACGAGCGATCAGATCATCGACCTCATGCTCGAGCTCAACCGGAACCAGGGCGTGACGTTCCTCTTCTCGACGCACGATCCGCGGGTGGTGAAGCACGCACGACGGGCGCTGCAGATTCGAGATGGGCAGATGGTGGACGGGGCGCTGGCCCACTGACGCCCTCAGCCGGCTCGTCACGCTGGACGCATGGCAAATGACGACACGAGGTGCTGCGCGCGTTCCGCGAGAGCCTGGCCGTCGGTGGCGCGCCTCTTCCGGCGAAGGTGGAGCGCGTGCTCGACGTCCCCGTGCAGTCAGGCTGACGCCGTCACCGGATCTCCCACGCCAGCGTCCCGCCGCAGGCCGAGTCGCCGTAGCACCCAGCGCGGAGCACGTAGTCTCCATCAGCGGGCGCGACGAAGCGCACGAAGGACAACCGCCCACACGAGTCGTCGTTCTGCGCGACGGTGCGACGGGTCGACGCCGAGGCGATGCGCACGAACGTGTCGCCCTGCCCCACCGCGCCCGGCACCGTGCAGGTGCCCGCCGAGAGCGTCTGGCCGCGGCGCAGGGTCACCACCTGGTCTGCGGTGTTCCGCGTCGCGTTCGAGGTGCTGCGGCCCTGAAACGCGAGCGCTGAAGCGGGCGTGGGAGCCGGGGCCATCGGCGGCGTCACCGCGCGACACAGGCTCGAGGCCGGATCCGCTCGGCACAGCGCCGAGAGCGCGACGTGTGAGGCCACGATGGTCTCTCCGCTGCAGCCGGTCTCCCGGCACACGTTCACCACGGTGCAACCGCCCTGGCGCACGTAGTCGGTGTCGCCCTGCACGAGGATGCCGGCCACCGAGTACCCGTCGAGCTCGTACACACCCGAGCCGGAGTTCCCGCCAAACGTGTCTGTGGTCGCCTCGAAGGAGATCCCCTGGCCCGGGTCCCGCACCGACCCACCCGTGTCGATCTTGAACGGCACCCCGCTCCCGCTGCCGATGACGCCCACCCGTTGACCGGTGACGAGGTTCGTCGCCGCGCGACGCAGGGGCGCTGGCGTGAAGCGAGGCGTCGCCGAGCGGGTGAGCCGAACCAACGCGAAATCGACCACGCCCTGCGCCGTCTGGGTCTCGGCCCGCACCACGATGCCGGCGCACGAGAAGACGTCGTCGGCCGTGAGGGTCTCCAGCGTGTCGGCCGAGGCCTTCGCGTAGCGGAAGACGAAGCGGGTCGATGCGCAGTCGGCGGCGGTCACCAGACAGTGCCCCGCGGTCAGCACGAGGTCTTCGGCGACGAGCGTGCCCGAGCAGAAGGCAGCCGTCGGGTCGTTCGCGAAGCGTTGTCCAGCACACAAGCCCTGCGACTGGGCGAGCGTCGCCGAGCGGACCCGGACGTTGGACGGCGTGCGGACGTCGAGCGCGCTGGCTGGAATGAGCGCGACCGTCGACTGCAGGGCCCGCTGGCGCATCGTCGTGTCGGGGTGCGCGAAGACGTCGGTGCGGTTGTCGGTGCCGTAGATGACGGCCTTCTCGACGCTCGCTGTTTCCTCGTCGGCACCATCGATGACGAGTTCTCCACCACCACACCCAACCAGGACGACTCCGAGGAGCAGCGCGCGCATGTGCCGCCGCCCCGTCGCAAGGCGAGGGCCACGCGCTTGGTTGGACGCCGACCGACTCTCAACCGCTTGTTTCGTCGTCGCGCCGTGTGCGAGCGTGAAGGCGAACGTGCCGCCATGGGCTCACCTTTCCGCAGGCGAAAGTGTCAACGCAGACGACAGACATGGAGTGACGCGGTTTCAGCCAGTGCAGATCTGCAGGGCGCTCTGCCGGTGAAGCCACCTTGCGGTGCGTGCCGTCGCAGTACCGCTTGTTGCCAGAGGCGCCACAGCGACAGAACGCGGTCACCTTGTGGTGCTTCGTCTCGGTGCCGTCGGCGCGCTTCACCGTCACGTTTCCGGAGACGAGGAGCGGGCCGTTCGGCGTCACCTCGACGATCCGCTCCGAAACTGAAGCTCTCCAGTGTAGGCGCATTCCTTCATTGAGCGCCAAACCGGACGTGCGGCAGCCTCTGGCTTGATGCGTACGCTCCTTGCGTTGGCGGTGTCGGTCTCGATGGTGGCCTTCGCGGGCCCGAAGAAGAAAGAGGTGGCGCCAGCCCCACCCGCGCCCGCGGCCCCCACCACGCCCTACGTGACGGTGCTGCCCACCGAGACGGAGTCGGAGGCCTACGAGGCGCTGCTCGCCCAGGCCGATGCGCTCTTCAAGCAGGCGCTCGATGCCTTCGTGCTCGAGTACAGCCCGCCCGCCGAGAGCGATGAGGCTGCAGCGGCCGCGGTGAAGGCGAAGCAGACGGTGGGGTTTCGCGTGAAGCTGACCCTCGTCGAGGCGCGAGAGCAGATGCGCGCGTCGCTCCTGGTGACGAAGATTCCCGGAAACGGGCTGCGTGGGAGCTGGTCGGTGCACGCGAGCGGCCCCGAGGCGAGCGAGTTGGTCGAAGCCATCGTCCCGGCCATCGTCGCGGACATGACCCAGGACCTCGGGTGGGAGAAGAAGCCCGGTCCGAAGGCCGACGCGCCGCTCGCCGAGAAGGCGCCCGACGAAGCCCCCGCGAAGTAGCCCCCGTCGAGACGCCGGTGTCACGCTGAGGCCTCTGCGCGCGCTCCCGAGGGGTGTTACACGGTTCGGCGTCGTGCGCGTCGCGTGCCTCCTCGTTCTGTGTCTCGCGCTCCGCGCCCTCGCCGAGGGTGATGGAGGCACGGGCGTGCTGACGAAGGCGCCCACCCTCGTGCAGCAGGTCGAGGCCACCTTCCCGCCCGAGCTGCTCGACGCCGGCACGGGCGGCACAGTGGTGATGGAGATCGACATCGGCGCGGACGGCACCGTCACCGAAGCGAAGGTGGTGCAGAGCGCAGGCGCCGCCTTCGACCGCGAGGCCCTCGCCGCCCTTCGGCGGTTCCGGTTCACGCCGGCGGAAGTCGACTTCGTGCCGACGCCGGTGCGCATCCAGTTCAGCTACGAGTTCTTCTTCAAGCAGCAGGTCGTCGAGGTGCCGGTCACCCCAGATGCGGGCCTGACGGGCGTCGTCAACTTCAAAGGGCTCGTACTCGAGCGCGGCACGAGAGATCCCCTCGCGAACGCGCAGGTGGTGGTGGGCGAAGGCGAGGCCGTGCGCGAGGCGCTGACGGACACCGACGGCCGCTTCTCGCTCGAAGACGTTCCGGTCGGTCCGCAGAAGGTAGTGGTACTGCTGCCGGGGTACGCGAAGTTCGACACCACCGAGACCGTCAGCCCCGGCCAGCGCACCGACGTCACCTACTACGTCCGCAAGCAGGTCTACGGCGGGTACGAGACGGTGGTGCGCGCGCCGCGCGAGCGCAAGGAGGTGGCGCAGGTCACCCTGAAGCAAGAGGAGATCCGGCTCATCCCCGGCACCAACGGCGACGCCTTTCGCGTGGTGCAGAACCTGCCGGGCGTGGCGCGATCTCCCTTCGGGCTGGGCTTCCTCGTCATCCGTGGCTCCAAGCCGTGGGACACGCGCACCTTCGTCGACGAGGCGCCGGTGCCGCTGCTGTTCCACTTCGGCGGGCTCTTCTCGACCTACAACTCGAACCTCCTCGAGTCGCTCACCTTCCAGCAGGGCAACTACGGCGCCGAGTTCGGTCGCGGCATCGCGGGGCTCGTCACCGCCACCTCACGCACGCCGTCGAAGAAGGGCGTGCACGGGTACTTCGACGTCAACATCGCCGACATCTCGGGCCTGGTGGAGCTCCCCATCAACGAGAGCTGGTCGGTCGCGGTGTCGGCGCGGCGCAGCTACATCGACGCGTTCCTGCCGGCGGTGCTCTCGCTCATTCCCGGCGCCACCGAGACCGTCGGCTTCACCGTGGCTCCGCGGTACTGGGACTACCAGGCGCGGCTCGAGTGGAAGCCGCCCAAGGGCAAGAGCCGCTTCTTCGTGAGCTTCTTCGGCTCGTCGGATCAGCTCGTCGCGGCGCTGCCAAACCCCGCGCTCGACCCGGAAGGGCGTGGCACGTTCGGGACGTCGATCTCGTACAATCGGCTCGTCTTCGGATTCGACACGAAGCTGTCGAGCCGCGTCGACTTCCGCACCCGCACCACCTTTGGCCTCGACAACGTGGGCTTCTCGGCCGGCGCCGACCTCTTCGCGCGCAGCCAGCTCTTCCCGGTCATCTCGCGCAACACGTTCACCATCGACGTGCCCGAGGCGAAGCTCACCTTCGCGACCGGCCTCGACTTTCAGCTCTTGCCGTATGGCCTCGAGATCCAGTCGCCCCCGCTTCCGCGCGGCGGAGCGATCCCCGATCCCTTCGCCTCGCGACGGCTGCTCTCGCTGCGCGCCAACGTGTTCATGGCTGAACCTGCGCTCTTCGGAGAGGCCATCTGGAAGCCGCTGCCGGGCCTGAAGGTCATCGGCGGGCTGCGCGGTGACTACAACTCGCTGATGAACAAGGCCTGGGTCGATCCGCGACTCTCGGCGCTGTGGCAGGTGCACGATCGCGTGCTGCTCAAGGGCGGCGTGGGCATCTACCACCAGCCTCCGGACTACCGGCAGGGACTGCTCACGAAGGAGTTCGGCAACCCCGACCTGCAGCCCGAAGGCGCGCGCCAGTACATGGTGGGCACCGAGGTGCGCTTCACCGACGCGATCAGCCTCGACGTGCAGCTCTACTACAAGGACCTCTTCAACCAGACGCGCGCCACCCTCTCGAGCTCGACCGACGACTTCTCGAGCGGCGCCTCGCCGGTGCTGTACGGCAGCTTCGGGCGCGGCCGCAGCTTCGGCGCGGAGATCCTGCTGCGACACCAGCTCACGAAGAACTTCTTCGGGTGGATCGCTTACAGCCTCTCGCGCACCGAGCGTGATTTCCGCGGCGGGACGGTGTGGGCCCCGGCGCAGTTCGACCAACCGCACAACCTCATCGTCGTGGCCAGCTACAAGCTCCCGCTCGACTTCATCGTCGGCGCGCGCGTTCGGTACACCTCGGGCCCGCTGCGCACGCCCATCGTCGGCGCCATCTACGACGTGAACGGCAACTACTACTTCCCCATTCAGGGCGAGCAGTTCAGCGAGCGGCTGCCGGACTTCTTCCAACTCGACGTGCGCATCGACAAGCGCTTCGTCTTCCAGAACTGGATGCTGGCGCTCTACCTCGACGTGCAGAACGTGACGAACCGCATGAACGTCGAGGCGGTGCAGAACGCGTACGACTACTCGGCGCAGACGTTCATCACCGGCCTGCCGATTCTCCCGGTGCTCGGCGTGCGGGGGGAGTTCTGATGCGCGCGTTCGGCCTCCTCCTCGCGGTGACGGTGACCGCCTGCACGCCCGAGGACTTTCCCACCGAGACGCTCGTCGACCGCTTGCGCATGTTGGGCATCACCGCGAGCCCGCCCGATCTGGCCCCCGGCGAGTCGACCCGGCTCTCGGCGCTCGTGCTCGACCCGCGACGCGCGGGGCCCACGACGACGTTCTGGATTGGCTGCGACCCGGACCCCTTCAATCAGAACCGCAGCGCCTGCACGGACCCGGCCGTGGTGAACGACCCGGCCAGGCTGGGCGACATGATGTCGCTGCCGCCCGGCGTGCGCTTCATCGGGCTCAACTCGAACGTGAGCTACGCCGCGCCGCGTGGGTTGTTCGACTTGCTCGCTCGAGACGATCCGCAACGAATCCAGGGAACGGTGGGGACCTTCATCACCATCTCGATCGCCGAAGAGGTCTCGCCCACTGCGCCGATGGAGGAGCTGGCCGCGCTCTTCGCCCGGGTGCAGCGGCGGGAGGTGGCCTCGCTCATCTCGCTCTTCCGCGTGCGCATCTCGGAGGACCCTGAGCGGAACCAGAACCCCCAGGTGTCACGCCTCGTGGTCGACGGCGCTGACTGGCCCACCGGCGCGCGGTTGATGATGAAGCCCGGGAAAGACGTCGTGCTCGACGTCGACGCGCCAGACGCGGCCTTCGAACCGTTCACCGCGGTGACGCCGAGCGGTCCTGAAGCCCGCACGGAGCGCATCCTGGTGGCCTGGTACTCGACCGCTGGCCGCTTCTCGGAGTCCCGCACGGCGATGCGAGAGCAGGTGAAGACGACGCTGACGGCGCCGGGCCTCAAGACGTTCGACCCGATCCCCGAGCGGCGCACCGGCACGCTGTGGACGGTGTTGCGGGACACGCGCGGCGCGCTCACCTGGAGCGAGTTTCCCTTCTTCGTGTGCGACGAAACCCTCCCCACGCCGAGCGTGACGAAGGTGACCGCACCGACCGACCGGAGCTCGCCCGTCGTGGTCGAAGGGCAGAACCTGGGCTCGGTGCTCGACGTCATCGTTGGCGGCGTCGCGCTCACCCGGGGTCGCGCCGATGCGGCGGGGACGACGTGGACGGGCGACCTGCCGATGTCGATTTCGGCTGGGCCACGCGAGGTCGTCGTTCATTCGCGGCGGTGCGAGCGGCTCGAGGTTCCGTCCGTCTCGGTGCCGTAGGCCGCTCTGCGACGGACGCGGTTGAGCCCGAACTCAACGAGTTCGCACTGTTGAGAAGCACCATGGCATGCACTCCCAGCGGGCTCCTCTCACCCCGGAGCCTCCCATGGCAGATCCCGTCAGGCGTTCGACCGCAGGGCACGTCGGCGCTGCGTCACAGCCCGAAGCCGCTCCTGCTGGCCCGCCTCCCCGACACCCGCCGCACGACGAGCATGGTCGACACACCGTTGCACCGTTCCCCAAGAGCCGTGGGCTTCCGTCGCTCGTGCCTGCGGACGAAACAGTCCGCGCCGCGAAGAACATGAAGGAGGCCATCGCCCTCGCCAACGAGCTGCTTCCGATGATTCAGGGCAAGCATGAAATCGAATACAAACGCATCGCACTCGTGAAAGACGAGTTTGGACACATCCGGCAACAGGCGTTTCAAGACCGGATGGTTCTTGATCTGTCGGATTCTCCAGGACCGAAGACTATCAGCGCACTTCCGCCCTCCGAGAAGCGTCGTGAGCGCTACGGCGAGACTCCAAGACTTTCGACCGACGCGTTCTCGGTCGATCTCGAACAAGCGGAGGAGCGAGCCGTCGTGGACACCGCAAGAACCATTATTCATGAGTGGGCGCACACCGCAGTCAACCGGATCATGATGACGCAACCAGACCCGGCGCTCGCGTATCAGAAGGCCTCAGATCCGCTTGGGCTGTTCGAGTCGCTGCAATTCAAGAGCCCGCTCACCGGAAAGTATGTCGAGGTGACCCCGTCTGGACCGGGTGTTTGCGGCCATGAAATGGTGGCGCAATACATGGGGCAGGTCTTCGACAAGGTCCTCGCTGAGCGAAAGAAGGCCCACCGATGAGAACGCTCCTGAGTCTGACGCTTCTCGGAGCGACCCTTGGTGCAGCTCAGGCCCAGGCGTCGTGCCCCACGACCGCCATCTCGATGTTCACGAGCCCCGGCCTCCTGCCTCCGAAGCCGCTCCTCGTCATCGAGCACCAAGGCGAATTGATGGGCTCCGACGTCACCACCCAGGTCGTCCTCGCACAGGGACAGACCCTCGTGGGCGTGAAGGTCGTCCGTTCGCTCCTCGGCCGCCTGGTTCGCCAGTTCGTCGTCGTCCCCGAGCGCCCGCTCGAGGACGGCGAATGGGTCGTCACGCCACGGGCTGGGAGCGCCGCCGCGGAAGCGAACTACCACCACCCGCTCGGCACCATCACCGTCGACCACAGCGTCTCCATCGTCCCGCCCCGCTTCCTGACCCAGCCGAAGTCCGGACGGTTCGACGAGACCCGGTTCGGGTGTGGTCCTGAGACCCTGCTCGTCTTCGACGACTCGGAGCTCGATCGCGACGGCCTCGTCGAGGTGACGCTTCGAGGGACCGACTTCGAGCTGACCGGCTTCGCCTCTGGTTCCACGAAAGCTACGGAGCGCATCGCCGTGGGCGTCTGGATGTGCGGTGGAGCCTTCGACCTTCCTCGAGGCAAGACGTTCGCGGTCACCCTCACGCCCGTCGGCGCCGATGGAACCAAAGGCCCGTTGCACATGGTCCTCGCGTCGACACCTCCGGAGCCACCGCCCCGGATCTACCGGGCCGGCGATCTCCAGAGACTCTTCGGCCTCCCGAGCAAGCTCGTGAAGCGACGCTGAACCGGTTCGTGCGACACTCCCTGGGCGATGGCTGAGGCCCGACACCACGACCTGCTCCGCGCGTTGCCTCACGGCGCGCGCATGTGGCTGCGGGCTGGAGGCCGGAGCCTCTGGCCGTTGGTGCTCGACGACGATCAACTGCAGATCGAACGCGGCGACGCCTCCCACCTGCACGTCGGAGACATCGCCCTCATCGAGAACCCAGAAGGCCAGCTCGTCGCGCACCTGGTGCAAGCGCTGGCGCCCCTCGTCACCGTCTCGAGCGTGGGCGTCGTCGATCCTCCTGCGCGTGAGGTGCTCGGCCGAGTCGTGGCGCTCAAACGGAACGGCCTTCGCGTCGACCTGCCAGCTCGGGGTCACCTCGTGCTCCGTCACGTCCCGACGGTCGCCAGGGCGCTCAAGCACGTGCCGGGCCTGCGCCAGCTCGTCCGCAAGGTGCGCGACCGATGACGCCCGTGCTCACGCTCGGCGGGGCGGTCCTCGCCACGCTCCTCACCATTGGCCTGGGCCGACGAACGCTCTCGGCGGCCCGGGGCACGCAGCCCGAGACCAGCAGGCGTGTCTCGCGGCTCCTCACACTCCTGGCGCTGAGCCTCACCGTCGCGCTCAAACTGCTCCTCGGGCCGCCGCTGCGATGGTGGGCGCTGGTGGCCTGCTTCTTCGCCGTGCGGGTGACCGCGAGTCTCGTCGTGACGCACCTCGCCCGAAGCAGCTCGCTTGCGGCGCTGGCGAAACGCTCACGTCAGTGACAAGTCGCGGGTCGCCATGACCGACGCCGCCGCCGATACCCTGGTTGCTCGCCTCCTCGACGACAAGTCCAAGCGCCCCCGCATCCTCACCGACTGCGAGCGCCTCATTGAGGACGAAGTCTCGAGCAAGGGCGGTCTGTCGGGCCTCGCCATCAAGGGCGCCTACAAGGTGGTGTCAGCGGTGAAGCCCGGCATCATTCGCGAGTCGATGGACATGCTGCTGGACGACTTCGTCAAGCGGCTGGAGCCGTTCTACGCCGACCACCGCAAGGACAACCGCGCCCCTGCCCAGTTCGGCGAGACGTTGAGCCGGCGAGGCAGCGAGGTCGCCGATGCGCTCCTCGGCATCACCGACGACCGCGCCAAGAAGGCGAAGAACACCACCCTGAAGAGCGCCTACGAGAAGCTGCGCCCGCAGGCGAAGAAGCACGTCGAAGAGGCCGTTCCGCGCGTGGGCCGCACCCTGTCTCCGCACCTGGGCAGCTGACGCTGGATGTCGTCGGCCGATCTGCCTGGCTCCCTGGGGCGAGCGCCGACACCGGCCACACCTCCGCCACCGGCTGACGGTCTTCTCGCGAGGCTCGCAGAGCGCTTCACCCACTGGGCCGAGCGGTGGATTCCCGACGCGTACCTGTTCGCGCTGATCGCGACCGTGCTCGTGGTGGGCGCGGCGTTCGTTTCGCTGAGCTCGACGCTGCCGGCCTCAGAGGCCGCCACGAAGCTCCTCCGCGCCTGGGGCACCGGCTTCTGGGAGCTACTCCCCTTCACGCTCCAGATGGCCCTCGTCATCATCACCGGCTCAGTGGTGGCGACGACCCGGCCGGTGGCGCGACTCATCGCGGCGCTGGCGTCCGTGCCAAAGACGGCGAAGGGCGCGGTGGCGTGGGTCACCTTCTTCGCGATGGCGTCGAGCTGGTTCAACTGGGGCTTCTCCCTCATCTTCAGCGCGATGCTGGCGCGCGAAGTCGCCCGGCGCCTGGAGCGGGTCGACTACCGGGCGCTGTGCGCCAGCGCCTTCCTCGGCATCGGCAGCATCTGGGCGCAGGGGCTGTCGGGCTCCGCGGCGCTGCAGATGGCGACCCCCTCGATGCTGCAGGCCGACCTTCGCGCCATCGTCGCTGCGGGCGGGGTGGTGGCCGACGGCGTCATTCCGCTGCGACACACCATCTTCCTCTGGCAGAGCCTGGTGTCGGTGGCCGTCGAGCTCGTCGTCGTCACCGTCGTCATGTACCTGGCGGCGCCGGGCGAGGCGAAGGCCGTCACGGTGAAGGCGCTCGGGCTTTCGCTCCCCGACAGTCCGCTCGAGGCGCCGCCGCCGGTCAACCGAGGCACACCGGGCGAGTGGCTCGAGCACCACCCGGCACTCTCGATCGCGTTCGTCGCGCTCGCGGGCGCCTTCCTCGCCCTCACCTTCGCAGAGGCGAAGGATCCGCTGGGCGCGCTGACGCTCAACACGTTGAACCTGGGTTTCCTCACCCTCGGCGTCGCGCTCCACGGCACTCCCGCGCGCCTCATGCGGGCGGTGAAGGAGGCTACGCCAGGCATCTGGGGCATTCTGCTCCAGTTCCCGCTCTACGCCGGCATCGCGGCGCTCATCACGAAGACCCACCTCAACGAGCAGCTCGCGGGCTGGTTCGTCGGCGTCTCCACCCCGACGACGTTCCCCGCCGTCATCGCCACCTACTCGGCGGTGCTCGGCGTCTTCGTGCCCAGCGGCGGCTCGAAGTGGGTCATCGAGGCGCCGTACGTCATGCAGGCCGCGCACGACCTCAAGGTGCACCTCGGGTGGATGGTGGCGGTCTACGACCTGGGGGAGGCGCTCGCGAACCTGCTCCAGCCCTTCTGGATGCTGCCGGTGCTCGGCCTCTTCGGCCTCAGGGCCAGGGACGTGATGGGCTACACGTTCCTCGTCTTCCTCGTGCTCGCACCGCTCGTCCTGGTGATGGTGACGGTGCTGGGGCTGACGTTGACGTATCCGCTGTGAGGCAGTGTCACCGACACCCGGCGACCTGGGCGCGGCGGAGCGTGTCGCGGGCCTGCTCCAGCTCGCGCTCAATGGAGGCCGTGGTGACGGCGGGATCGGGCGGCTGGGCGGACCGACGGCTGCGTCGCCCACCAGCCATGCAGACCGCATAGGCCCCATCGCCGTAGAGGTTGAGCACGGTCTGACAGTCACCATGCCAGATGAGCCGGGCCTGCTCAGTTCGCTTCTTCTCCTCCTCGAGCTTGCCCTCGAGCCGCGTGAGGCGGTCTCTCGCGGCCTCGCAGGTATCGACCGGCGCCTGCGCTCGCCCCACGCCGGCGTCGGCCGCGGCACGCCGCGGGCTCGATGGGCTTCCCGCGTCTGGCACCGGGCCGTCCGAGGACATGACGGCAAGCTCGGCCCCGTCGGTCGTCCGCGCCTTCACCCCTTTGGGGATGCTGGAGCGGTCGTCGGTGTAGTGCTCGACGCCCTTCGCGTCGGTCCACACCCAGGTTTGACCGACGACGAGCAAGAGCAGGAAGGCGTGCACGAACGTGAGCGTCTCCCGTGGCGTCAGCGGCGGTCAACCCGCTCGAGCCACCCGGACCGGGGGCGCCCCGACTGCAGGCGGTCGGAGACGTCCATGGCGCGGGCGAGCTCGACCTCGGTCACGAGGCCCAGGAACGCGCCCTGGCGCACCACCGCCGCCGCGCGCACGGGGCTGCGTTGGAGCTTCGAGCGCGCCGCATCGAGCGAGTCCGACGCCTGGACGATGGGCACGTCGCGATGCACCAGCGCGCTCACGAAGCCAAAGGCGCCGCGCTGACGGGCCGCCTCGAGGAGCTCCTCGGCCAGCACCACGCCCAGAAAGCGCCCCGACTGCTCGACGGCGAAGACCGGGAGCGGTGAGACCTGCAGCACCATCACCGCCTGGCCGAGGGTGGTGCCTGGCTCGAAGCGCGGCGCGTAGGGCGAGACGACGTCGCCGGACGGAATCTGCGACAGCACGCGCGTCAACTTCGCCTCGCGCACCTCGGCCCCGGCGCCGAAGTACACCACCAGGGCGATGAGGGGCAGCATCGGGCTGGCGCCATCGGTGAAGAGCCAGAGCGCGACGAAGCCGACCGCCACCACCCGCGCCACCACCGCCGCGATGCGCGTCGCCCGTTCCCCTTCCAGCCCGTAGGACAGCACCGCGCGCAGCACCCGCCCGCCGTCCATCGGGAGCGCGGGGAGCATGTTGAACACCGCCAGGCTGACGTTCGCCGAGACGAGCAGCACCCAGATGTGCTCCGCACGCGGCGCCTCGCGGCCAAAGCTGCGCAGCGCGTCGACGAGCGCCGGCAGGCCCTCGAGCCCCACGCCCACACCCAGGAAGATGAACGCGAGCACGACGTTCACGGCCGGGCCTGCCAGCGCGATGAGGAGTTCCTGCGTCGGCGTCTTCGGCCGGTCCTTCAGCACCGCCACGCCGCCGATGGGCGTCAACGTGATGTCGGTGACGGGAATACCGTAGGCCTTCGCGACGAGCGAATGACCCAGCTCGTGGAGCGCGATGCACCCGAAGACCGCGAGCGACATGACGGCGCCGAAGAGCGCGCCCGCCGGGCCCCACATGAGCCAGGGCCAGGCACCGAGCAGCAGCACCAGGACGAAGGTGACGTGCAGGTTGATGTTGATGCCGAAGACGGTGGCCACCCGGAGCGAGGAGCGCATGCGACTGGAATCATCACCTTTCGCGGCCGCGCAACGCGAGGGGCTGCCTGAATGGCGTCTGGCACGCCGAACCGGCCGAATTCACGGCGCCGTGACGTTGACGCGAACGTGTCGGCCCACCTCGATGACCTGGGTGGGGAGGTAGACGATGAGACGGAAGACGCGCTGGGACATGCCACCGTTGGTGCTGGGGGGCTCGGCGAGCACGAAGAGCTTCGCGGGCTGCGCGCCGAACCGCGGCCGGCCAGTGCTGACCCACGGCGTTCCACCGTCTGGCAGCGTCACCTCGCGCCACGACATGGGTTTGTTCACGCCGCCGTCGGCGAAGCGGTTGTCGAGCCGGCCCGACGGCAACGCGTCGTACCGCGCTACGTAGAGGCCATTCTCGGTGAGGGCGACAGGCCAGCCGCCCAGGTTCTCGAAGTCGAGCACGGCCACCGGCGCGCCCCCGTCGGTGCCCGGGAGCGCCTCGGTGAGCTGGAAGCCGCCGGGGATGGTGAAGACGGTGCCGTCGCGGTAGCCGGCGCGCGCCAGCCCTCCGCGCGGGTTGTCGAACCACACCTCGACGGGCTCGGCGCCTGAGAACGTGAGCGGCGTCGCGGTCCACCGGCGGGGCGCGCCGCCCAGCTTCACCTCGGAGAGGGTGCGAGACGTCACGACGTACCCGCGCATCTGGTCGACTCCGTTGGAGCCAGTGGGCGCACGCTCGAGCGCCAGGCTGCGAATGAAGACCGAGGGCTCTGGCGTCAACACCGGCGAGACGTCGCCCAACTGCCCGGGCACGGCCGAAGGCGTGGGGGCCGGGACGAAGTAGAGGGAGTCGTCGGCCGCGATGAGCATCGACACCAGGCCCCCGTCGGGGGCGTTGAAGGCCTCGCCCCGCAGCGGCCGGGTGATGGGCTGCCCACGCCCATCGACGAGCCTGGGGCCACCGAGGGCCACCACCGAGGCCCGACCGGCGTTGACGATTCGAACCAGGTTTCCGTTCTGCGCGACGACCCACCCCTGGCCCTGGTTCACGAGGGCGTCGATGCGTGAGGTGATCTCCGGCGAGATGGCAAGGTAGCCACGCTCTGGCCGGCCATCGAAGAGCCCCGCCGAGGTGAGGGCGAACACCGGGCTGGTCCCATCCGTGAGTCCCACCTGGCCGACGTCGAGGGGGACGCGGTCCATGAAGACGGGCCGGGCGTCACCGAGGGTCGGCCCGACCCAGAGCTGGCCGCTGCGACCGCCCCCGAAGAAGCCCGAGGCTCCGGCCGTATGGGTGATGGGAGGACGACCCGGCTCGGCGCGTTCGTTGAGCTGGGTGAGGTCGAACGGCGGCACGAGCGGCTCGTCGGTACAGCCCCCGGTGATGGTGGCGCCGCGAATGCGCTTCACGGCGTCGGCGCAGAGCACGTCGACGAAGGGGCCGGTGCCATCGAGGCCCGGGGTCGCGAGCCTGGGTGCCTCACAGGGGCGGCACTCGTCCCACGGGGCCACCACTTCAATCTCGGCGCCGGAGCGGGCGGCGACGTAGGTCGTCAGTCTCGGCGGGACCTTCGTGAGCACCGCGTAGACGCTCCCGGTTTCGTCGGTCGACAGCTCCGCGTCGCGGCGAAGGCCGGCGTCGACTCCGAACGAAGCCACCATGGAGAACCCCCCATCGGCAATCCGCGCGAGGACCGCCGAGGTCGTGAGCACGACGGGCGGACGACCCACGGCGCGCAGGCCGGGGACGACGTCCTGCACGGCGCCCGGCGTACTGCCGAACAGCGCCTCGTACGACGGCATCGGCCCCCGCTGCACCGCTCCGAACTCGGCGCGACCCTCCGTGACGATGCCCACGCGATCGGGCCCGAGGACCCGGAGGCGAGAGGCGCGGAGGGGGAGCCCTGGCCCGGGGGCAATGGGGCTCAACCCCGTCGGAGAGGAGGTGACGACGACGTTCGCCATCACGCCGGCCCGGCGGCGTGCGAAGAGCTGGTACTGCGCCGGCGCACCCTGAGGCACTGGGCGCTCGAGCACCGCGATGTCGGCGAAGTCCTCAGGTGTAAGGGCGTCGACGCCGCCGTCGACCCGGGTGACCCCGAACCGCTCGACCGCGAAGTAGCCCTCGGCGGTATGGACGAAGACCACGCCGGGCGCGGCGACGACGGCGTCGATGGGCCCCTTCACGATGCGTGGGTGCAGCACCGTGCCTGCGCCAACCTCTGCTGAAAAGTCCGGGAACGTGGGGAGCCCTTCGAACTGCGGGCCCTCGTACACATAGCGCTGGCAGCGGTTGGTGACGCCGCACACGTCTCCTGGTGAGCACACGGCGTCGCGTTCGCCCGGAGGTTTCGAAAAGTCACACGGGAAGTCGTTTCCAGGCTCGACCAGCACGGCGGGACACCCGAGCAGACCCAGCACCACCAGGAGCAGGACACGTCTCACCAGAAACCTCCCGTCACGGCGAGGCCGCCGGGGGTCGGCACGACGAGCACCGACAGTCGGCCCTGGGTGTCCGCCGGTGGCATCACGACGAACCCGAGCACCGTCATGACCGCGCCGGCCGCCATCAAGCCCGCGCTGACCCACTTCTGGCGCACCAGCGCGTCGTTCTGCTCGAGGTAGAACGGTCGCTCTTTCAGCGCCGTGCCCAGACACCGTCCATCCGCAGGCACTCCACCGGGGCACAGCTCGTCGTTGAGGAGCTGCTCCTGGGTCAAGGTGATGACGCCGAACACGGCGCCCGAGACGAACGTCACGCCACCGACGGCGAGCAAGGTGATGGGCAACACGCGCGAGGGCGGCGGGGGCAAGGGAGAGCCCGTCGCCTCGGCGGCCGCGTAGGGAATCACCTGCTGAAGCGCCTCGAGGGAAGACGCCACGCGGTTGGAGCGCCCGGCGGGACGGCCGCGCACCGCGTCGTACGTCTGGAGCGTCAGCTGAAACGCGGTGCCGACGCGCGAGAGCTGGCCCGAGAGGATGAAGGGCGCCGACAGCACCTCGCTCACCGAGCTCCCGCAGGCGTCGGGGTTCGCCTCGCACACGCCCAGCAACTGCCGCTGCCGCTCCGCGCCCAGCGCTGTCTCGACGTCACGGGCCGAGACGACGTCGAAGAGCCCCCGCTGCGAGAGCGCGGCGACGACGGCATCGGTGAGCGCGAGGGCTTGCTCCGGCGTGACGCCCTGGGCCTGCAGGGACGTCACCGCGAGCCGCGGCTTCTGGTCGTTCGAGACGGTCAGCCGGGGCGCGGGCTCCGCGGGGGTCGCGACCGGGCTCGGCGCCACGACGGGTGCCTCGACGACGGGCGGCACCACCACCACAGTCGGCGCCACCTCAGGCTCCTTCAGCTTGCCCTTCTTCGCCTTCTCCTGCGCCTGGGCGATGGACGCCGCGACGAGGAGCACCACGAGGAACGTTCGCATCGAGCCCCCAAAGCCGGAAGACGCGGGCCTAGATGTCGAGGTTCTGCACGCGGACCGACTCCTTCTCGATCCACTGCCGGCGGCGGTCGACGTCGTCTCCCATCAGCCTGGTGAAGATGTCCTGCGCCTCGATGAGGTCCTTCACCTTCACCTGCAGCAGCGTGCGGCTGGCGGGATCCATCGTCGTCTCTTTGAGCTGCTCGGGGTTCATCTCGCCGAGGCCCTTGTAGCGCTGAATGTAGAGGCCCTTCTGCGCCTCGTCGTACGCGAGGGCGAGCACCTCTTGATACGTGTGCGCGGTGACCCGCTGCACTTCGTCGCCGGACTTCTTCGGGTCGCCGATGCGCATGGTGTACGGCGCGGGCCCGAAGGCCTGGAACGCGTCCTTGAGCGTGGTGAGCTCGCGGTACTCGGGCCCATTCAAGAAGTCGGTGTCGAGCACCGTCTCGCGGAAGCTGCCGTTCACCTCGCTCTTGATGACGAACTTCTTCGAGCTGTGCTGCGGGTCGTCCTTCATCTCGACGCGCATGCGGTCGAGGATGTCGGGGTAGCGCTCCTCGAGGTAGGCCTGCACCTTGTCGAACTCGGCCTGGGCGCGGCTGATGGGCTCGCCGTCTTCGTCGGCGAGCGTCTTCGAGATGTCCTTGAGCATGTCGGGCGTGAAGGCCGCGGCCTGGACGATGGCGTCGACGACGCGCTTGTCCTTGCGCAGCGCCATCTTCTCGAGGCGCTTGTTGTAGAGGGTGACCTTCTTGAGCAGCTTCTTGAGCGCCTCGCCGGTCAGCTCACCCGACTGCAGCTCGAGCGACGCGCGCTCGGCGGCGATGTCGAGGAGGAAGTCGGACCGCGCGTCGTCGTCCTTGAGGTAGATGTCCTTCTTGTTGCGCGTGACTTTGTAGAGCGGCGGCTGCGCGATGTAGATGTAGCCGCGCTCGATCAGCTCAGGCATCTGCCGGAAGAAGAACGTGAGCAGCAGCGTGCGAATGTGCGAGCCGTCGACGTCGGCGTCCGTCATCAGGATGATGCGGTGGTACCGCACGTCGTCGGGCTTGTAGCCCTCGTCGTCGTTGCCTGCGCGCACGCCGGTACCGAGCGCGGTGATGAGCGTGACGATCTCCTGGCTGGTGAGCATCTTGTCGATGCGCGCCTTCTCGACGTTGAGGATCTTCCCACGCAGCGGGAGGATCGCCTGGAACTCGGAGTCGCGCCCCTGCTTGGCCGAGCCGCCTGCGGAGTCACCCTCGACGATGAAGATCTCGGACAGCTCGGGCTTCTTCGAGCGGCAGTCCGACAGCTTGCCCGGCAGGCCACCACCCGAGAACGCGCCCTTGCGAACGGTTTCACGCGCCTTGCGGGCCGCGATGCGCGCGCGGGCCGCGTCACCGATCTTCCCGACGATCTTCTTGGCCGTGTTCGGGTTCTCGTCGAAGAACTGCGCGAGGTGCTCGTTCACCATCTGCTCGACCAGGCCCTTGATCTCCGAGTTGCCGAGCTTCTGCTTGGTCTGCCCTTCGAACTGGGGGTTGGGCAGCTTCACCGAGATGACGGCGGCGAGCCCTTCGCGCGCGTCTTCACCCGTGGGGAGCTCGCCCTTGAGTTCCTTCCACAGCTGGTTGCGCTCGGCGTAGGCGTTGACGGTGCGGGTGAGCGCGGACTTGAAGCCCGACAGGTGGCTGCCGCCCTCGGGGGTGTTGATGTTGTTGGCGAAGGTGAAGACGCGCTCGTCGTAGCCATCGTTCCACTGCAGCGCGATCTCGAGCGAGACGAGGTCCTTCTCGGTCTTGAGGAAGATGACCTTCTCGTTGAAGGCCTGCTTGCCCTTGTTCATGAACTCGACGAACGAGGTGATGCCGCCGTCGAACTTGAAGTCGTGGCTCTTGGCGTTGCGCTCGTCGGTGATGGTGATGTGCAGGCCGGCGTTCAAGAAGGCGAGCTCGCGCAGGCGACCCGAGAGCGTGTCGAAGTCGTACTCGGAGACCTCGAAGATGGTGGCGTCGGGCTTGAAGGTGACGCGGGTGCCGCGCTTGTCGGTGACGCCGACCTCCTTCACCGCGCCCTGGGGCACGCCGCGGACGTAGGTCTGGTTGTAGACCTTGCCGTTGCGCTGCACCTCGACCTTCAGCAACTCGGAGAGCGCGTTGACGCACGAGACGCCGACGCCGTGGAGACCGCCGGACACCTTGTACGCGCTGTTCTCGAACTTGCCGCCGGCGTGCAGCTTCGTCATCACGACGTCGAGCGTGTCCATGCCGGGTACGCTCGGGTGCGGCCCGACGGGGATGCCGCGGCCGTCGTCGACGACGGTGATGGAGTTGTCGACGTGGATGAAGACGTCGACGCGGCTCGCGAAGCCCGCCAGCGCCTCGTCGACGGAGTTGTCGACGACCTCGTAGACGAGGTGGTGAAGCCCACGGAAGAACGTGTCACCGATGTACATGCCAGGCCGCTTGCGCACGGCCTCGAGGCCCTCGAGCACCGTGATGCTGGCGGCGTTGTATTCGGCGGGAACGTTGCTGGGCGCGGGCTGCGAAGTCGATTCCATGAACCATCCGATGCGGGGTGCAAAAACGCTCCAAACTCCTAGCATTTCGGGCCCTGAAACGGTGGGTTTTCGACCGCTGAATCAAGCTACTTTTTGCAACAATATCAGCACCTTGAGCGCGTCCGAAAACCTCCCTGAACGACCCGTGCGACAGGCCTGTGGTGGGGTACCGTGTGGGCATGGTCATCACCGCGGTCACGGTCTTCGTGCTCACCCTCGCGCCCCCGTCTGCGCGCGAAGCCGCCCTCCTCGCCGACGCGAAGGACGGCGCCCTCGACTCGGTCGACTTCACCGAGGCGGCGCTCATCGCCAGCGGCGTGCCTGACGCGGAGCTCGCCGCCGCGCGTGACGCGCTCGTGGGGTTGCTCGAGCCTGCGCGACGCTCCGCGCTGATGCTGCCGGAGCCACAGACCCGCGCCGCGCGCCTGCTCGAGGCCTTGCACGACGGCGCGTTTCGTCAGTACCGCCTCGAAGCGACGACGCTGCCGGAGCTGTGGCGCACCGGCGAGTTCAACTGCCTGTCGTCGTCGGTCGCGTACGTCATCGCGGCCGAGGGGCTCCTCGACTCGTCGCGCGCGGTCCTCTCGGTCCGTCACGCGCTCGTCCAGGTGGTGGTGAACGGCAAGGCGTTCGACGTGCAGACGACCGTGCGCTCCGGCTTCGGCATGGCGCGCAAGCAGATGTTGTCGGCCGACTACCTCTCGCGCGTCGCCCGGCCCGGCGAAGACCTCGCGCGGGTGGAAAAGGAGATCCTCGACGCGGAAGAGGTGCCGGTGCTCTCGCTCATCGCGGGCCTCTACGCGAACCGGGCGGTGCTCCTCATGCAGGATGGGCGCTCGAGCGACGCAGACGCCCTCATCGACCGCGCGACAGTGATGGCCGCGGGGAAATCGAAGGCACGGTTCGCCACCTGGCGCGCGGCGCTCTTCAATGACACCGCGAACGCGTTGGCCAGGGCGGGACGCCACGACGAGGCCGTGCACCTGCTCGAGCGCATCGTCGACACCGCGGGCGAGCATCGAGCGGTGATCCGCCACAACCTCGGGGTGCACCACGCCTCACTCGCGCGGGAGGCAGAGGAGCGGGCCGACTGGGCCGAGGCGCTGCGGCACGCCGAGGCGGCGAAGACGATGGGCCTCGACGAGCTGGCGCCGCTCATCGGCGAGGCGAAAGGCCGGCTGGGCGCGCAGAAAGGCGGCCTCGAGACCTGCGCAGCCGGGGCCACGGCGGAGCGCGTGGGCTGCCTCACCGCGCTGTCGGCCGCGAAGCTCAAGGAGAAGGACCGCACCGTGGCGCTCGCCGCGGCCCGACAGGCGCTCTCCCTTGCGCCGCGTAACGAATCGGCCCGCGGCGCGCTCTACGAGGTCGAGGCCGTTCGGTTCGAAGCGCTCGTGGCCGCTCGGGAATGTGACGAGGCCGCGACGCTGGGGCGCGAGCTGGAGCGCCTGGTGAGCGGGCTCACCGAGACGCCCTGGCGGTCGGAGGAGGCCATTCTCTTCTGCTTCAACGCCACCGCGGCCAGCGCCTTCGAACGAGGGGAGTTCGAGCGCGCGGCGGAGGGCTTCCGCCGCACGCTCGCGGTCGCGCCGAACAACGACGTCGCGCGAAAGAACCTCGAGGCCAGTGAGTTCAATCTCGCCGTATGGCACTCGAACCGGGGCGCGTGTGACGAGGCCCGCGCCGTGCTGGGCCGGAGCACGCCCCGGTCACGATGGCGCGCGGTGCTCGAGCCGTGCTGGGTGAACCTGACCGCCGACCTCGCGAAGGGCGAGCACTGGATGACGCTTTTGACGCAGGCCCGCCACGGGCTGCTCGATGTGCCCGACAGCGAGGCCCTCACGAACAACCTCGGCGCTGGGCTCCAGCGCCTGGCCGTCGCGGCGCTCAAGGCGAAGCGGTGTGACGAAGCGAGGTCGTACGGCCCTGAGCTGCGACGGCTGGGCGCCGCCACGTTCGCCGACCGAATCGACGCGTCGTGCCCGGCGCCAAGGGGGCGGTGACCTCCCCGGCCTGGCGTCAACCAAGGTCATCCTTCAGGATTACCGACCATGTCGACCATCGTGACGACGCTCAAACTCCCTTCAGCCTTGAAGCGGCGCCTCCTTCCACTGGGCAGGCGTTCGGGGCGAACGCCGCATGCCTGGATGATCGATGCCCTCGCGGCCCAGGCCGCGCGTGAGGAAGCACGTGACACGTTCCTCGAGGACGCTGCGGCGGCTGCTGAAGCCATCAACGACGGAGGGCCCGTCTATGCGATGGAAGACGTCCATGCCTGGCTTCGGGCCAAGGTGGCAGGCGGCCCCGCCCGCCGCCCTCGCCCTCTGCGCCGAGGAGGCAGGTGAAGGTCGTCTACGGCGACCGAGCGCTGTTGGACCTCGACCGCCCCGCCGACTTCATCCTTGCGCAGGACATCCTCGATCCGGGGGAAGCGATTGAGACCATCATCGAGGCCATTGGTGTTCTCGGGCGAAGCCCCTTCGTGGGTCGCCCGGTGCTCGTCGCAGGGCGGCCTTTTCGAGAACTGGTCATCTCGTACGGAAAGACAGGCTCCGTCGCGCTGTATCGAGTGAAGCGGAACGCCATCGAGGTTCTGGCGATCCGACATCAGCGTGAAGCGGGGTACTCCGACCGGTAGCGTCCCAGAAGAACGAGCACACCCACACGACCGGCGCTATGCCGCCGCCCATGCTCGCTCTCGCGCTCACCACCGCGTTGCTGTCACAGGCTCCGTCGAAGGCGCCGTCGCTCGCCTCGACCATCGACGTGCCCTTCCAGAAGTTCGTCCTCGACAACGGGCTCACGCTCATCGTCCACGAGGACAAGAAGGCGCCCATCGTCGCGGTCAACGTCTGGTACCACGTCGGCTCGAAGGACGAGGTGCCGGGCAAGAGCGGGTTTGCCCATCTCTTCGAGCACCTCATGTTCAACGGCTCGGAGCACTTCAACACCGACTACTTCAAGGCCCTCGGCGCGATGGGCGCCACCGACCTCAACGGCACCACCAACCGCGACCGCACCAACTACTTCCAGAACGTGCCGGTGAGCGGGCTCGACCGCGTGCTGTTCCTCGAGTCCGACCGCATGGGCCACCTGCTCGGCGTCATCGACCAGGCCCGCCTCGACGAGCAGCGTGGCGTGGTGCAGAACGAGAAACGGCAGAGCGAGAACCAGCCCTACGGTCAGGTCTTCAACGAGGCCAACAAGGTGCTCTTCCCGCTCCACCACCCGTACGCGTACCCGCGCGGCACGGTCCTCGGCAGCATGGAGGATCTCGACGCCGCTTCGCTCAAGGACGTGCAGGACTGGTTCAAGGCCTGGTACGGGCCCTCGAACGCGACCCTCGTCATCGCTGGCGACGTCGACGCGAAGGCCGTCTTCGAGAAGGTGAAGACGTATTTCGGGCACATCCCTGCGGGGCCGCCGGTGCAGCGCAAGGGGCCCTGGGCCGAGAAGCTCTCGGCGAACGTGCGCAAGGAGCTCGAAGATCGGGTCCCGCAGACCCGGCTGTACCGCTTCTGGGTGACGCCCTCGCTCACCCACACCGACAACGACCTGCTCAACATCGCCACCGCCGTCCTCGCGCAGGGCAAGACCAGCCGGCTCTTCAAGCGGCTCGTGTACACGGATCAGATCGCCACCGACGTCTCCGCGGGCATCTGGGACGGAGAGCTCGCCGGCCAGGCCATCATCAGCGCCAGCGTGAAGCCGGGCGTCGAGCTCGAGAAGGTCGAAAAAGCGCTCGACGAGGAGCTCGCCCGGTTCCTCGAGCAGGGGCCCACCGACGACGAGCTGGCGCGCCTGCGCACGCAGTCGGTGGCGGGCTTCATTCGCGGGCTCGAGCGCATCGGCGGCTTCGGAGGCAAGAGCGACGTGCTCGCCGAGAACCAGGTGTACCTGGGCCGGCCCGACGCATGGAAGGACTCGCTGCGCACCCTCGAGACGGCGACGCCGAAGCAGGTGCAGCGGGCGGCGAAGGAGTGGCTCGGCGCGCCCCGCCTCGACCTCATCGTGCGGCCCTTCGGCACCTTCACCAACGCGAAGGAGGGCATCGACCGCTCGAAGCTCCCGCCCCTGGGCCTTGCGCCCGAGGTGAGCTTCCCGACGCTCCAGCGCGCGACCTTGAAGAATGGCCTCAAGGTGGTGCTCGCGGAGCGAACGGGCGTACCGGTGCTCGATCTGCGGCTTCGCCTGGAGGGTGGCTCGGCGACCGACACACCGAAGACCGCCGGCCTCGCCAGCCTCGCGATGGATCTGCTCGACGAAGGCGCAGGGCCTCGCAACGCCATCGAGCTGTCCGAGGCGCTCCAACGGCTCGGCTCGACCCTGGGCACGGGCGCAGGCCAGGACGTCTCGGTCGTGTCGATGACGTCCCTCAAGCCCACGCTCGACCCGTCGCTCGCGCTGCTGGCCGACGTGGTGGTGAAGCCCACCTTCCCCGCCGCAGACTTCGAGCGCCTCAAGAACCAGCGGCTGGCCGGCATCAAGCAGGAGAAGAACTCGCCCGGAGGCCTCGCCTCGCGCCTGGCGCCTCGGCTCTTCTTCGGAGAAGCCCACCCGTACGCGCTGCCGAGCTCGGGCACCGAGGCCTCCGTCAGCGCGCTCACCCGGGACGACGTCGTCGCCTTCGCGAAGGCCCGCCTCAAGCCAGGCAGCGCGACGTTGGGCGTGGTGGGCGACATCTCGATGGCCGAGCTGGTGCCGATGCTCGAGAAGGCCTTCGCTGCGTGGAGCCCCGGTGAGGCCCCGCGCGTGCAGGTGCCCGAGGTGAAGCTCGCCGAGAAGCCCACCGTGTGGCTCGTCGACCGGCCCGGCAGCCAGCAGAGCATCATCCTCGTCGGTCACCCCGCGCCGCCGACGAACAACCCTGACGAGGCCGCGCTCCTCGGCATGAACACCGTGCTGGGCGGCGACTTCAACTCGCGCCTCAACATGAACCTCCGCGAGGACAAGCACTGGAGCTACGGCGTGCGCACCTTCTTCAGCGACGCGCGCGGCCAGCGCTTCTTCGCCGTCTCGGCGCCCGTGCAGACCGACAAGACGAAGGAGTCGCTCGCCGAGATCCAGAAAGAGATGACGGAGTTCGTCGGCAAGCGCCCCACCACGCCCGAGGAGTTCGAGCGGGTGCAGGCCGACCGCGTGCTCAAGCTGCCGGGGGCCTGGGAGACGAACGGGGCCGTGCAGGGCTCGATGGGGCAGGTCATCACCTACGGGCTGGCGGACGACTACTTCCAGACGTGGGCCTCGCGCGTGCGCTCGCTGAAGCGGGAGGACTACGACGCCGCAGCGCGCAAGGTGCTCAAGCCGCAGAGCCTGGTGTGGGTCGTCGTGGGGGACCGCGCGAAGATCGAAGCCGGCGTGCGCGCGCTCAACCTCGGCCCCGTCACCGTCCTCGACGCGGATGGGACCGTGGTGAAGTAGGCCCGGTGCCCGCTTTGCATCACCGGAGGTCATGACGTCGCCCGCGCCGCCCGCGCCCGCAGCTTCTGCGCCTCGTGGCGTCGTCACCGCAACGGACACGCCCTGGGTTGGCCTCACCTTGGCGGAAGCGGCACGGCGGCTCGCGGCCGACGGCCCCAACGCGCTCTCGAAGTCCGAGCGGCGCACGGTCTTCGGCCTCGTCCTCAACGTCATGAAGGAGCCGATGTTCCTGCTCCTCCTGGGCGCCGCCACGCTGTACCTGGTGCTGGGTGACGTGCAGGAAGGCCTGACGCTGCTGGGCTTCGTCCTCCTCGTCATCACCATCACCGTGGTGCAGGAGGGCCGCACCGAGCGCGCGCTCGAGGCCCTGCGCGACCTCTCCGCCCCCCGCGCCACCGTCGTGAGGGATGGCGTCATTCAGACCGTCGCGGGCCTGCACGTGGTGCGCGGCGATCTCGTGCGCCTCGCCGAGGGTGACCGCGTACCGGCCGATGCGCTGCTGCGTGAAGGCTCGACGTTGACCGTCGACGAGTCACTCCTCACGGGGGAGTCGGTGAGCGTCTCGAAGCAGCCTGACCGCGCCGCCAACACGCCCGCCCCGCCTGGCGGAGATGGTACGGCGACTCTCTTCGCGGGAACGCTCGTCACCTCGGGCCGCGGGCTGGCCGAGGTGGTGGCGACGGGTCCGCGCTCCGAGTTCGGGCGCATTGGCGCCTCACTCGCCCAGCTCGAGCGCGGCCGCAGTCCCCTCCAGCGCGAGGTGGACACCGTGGTGCGACGCATGGCGCTCGTTGGCGCAGGCCTCTCGCTCGTCCTGGTGCTGATCCGCGGACTCAGCGGCACGCCGTGGCTCGAGGCGGCGCTGTCGGGCGTCGCGCTGGCGATGGCGCTCCTGCCCGAAGAGTTCCCCGTCGTCTTGACCGTCTTTCTGGCCATTGGCGCCTGGCGGCTGTCGCGCGTGCGGGTGCTGACGCGCTCGGTCTCTGCCGTCGAGACATTGGGCGCGTGTGAGGTGCTGTGCACCGACAAGACGGGCACCCTGACGCAGAACCGCATGGCCCTGCGCGTGCTGCTGCCGGCCGAAGGGGAGGTGCCTGCGCCGCACCCGGGCCCCCACCCCCGCATCGTCGCGAACGTCGTCCCTGGGGCCACCTTCGAGCTCACCGAGGCCACCACGGCCCTCCCCGAGGCGGTCCACGCGCTGGTCGAGTACGGCATTCTCGCCTCGCCGAGAGATCCGTTCGACCCGATGGAGAAGGCGTTCCACGCGCTGGGCGCCCGCGCGCTCGCGCGCACCGAACACCTTCACCCCGACTGGACCCAGGCGCGCGAGTTCCCGCTCTCGCCAGGACTCCTCGCCGTCACCCACCTCTGGCGCGGTGACGCCGATGCGCGGCTGGTGGTGGCCACGAAGGGCGCGCCCGAGGCCATCTTCGACCTCTGTCACCTCTCGCCGGAGACGAACGCGCGCTGGCGCGACGAGGTGCGCCGCCTCGCCGAGCGGGGCCTGCGGGTGCTCGCCATCGCCCACAGCGCCGGCGCCGTCACCGCCGAGCCCGTGCACCCCCACGAGGTGGACTACGTGCTGTCCGGCCTGGTGGGCCTCGAGGACCCGCTCCGTGACGACGTGCGCCAGGCCATCGCGACCTGCCAGCAGGCGCAGCTCTCGGTCCTCGTCATCACCGGCGACCATGTCGACACGGCCCGGGCCATCGCGAGCAAGGCCGGCCTCGAGGTGGGCCAGGTGCTGACGGGACCCGAGCTCGACGCGCTCGACGACGAGGCGCTTCGTCAGCGGCTCGCGGGCACCTCGGTGGTGGCGCGCGCCGTCCCTGCCCACAAGCTGCGCATCGTTCAGGCGCTCCGGGCCTCGGGCCGCGTGGTGGCGATGACCGGCGACGGCGTCAACGACGCGCCCGCGCTCAAGGCCGCCGACATCGGCATCGCGATGGGACAGCGCGGCACCGACGTGGCACGGGAGGCCGCTTCCCTCGTGCTCGTCGACGACGCCTTCGGCAGCATCGTGCACGCCGTTCGTCTGGGACGCCGCATCTTCGACAACCTGCGCAAGTCGGTCGGCTACATCCTCGCGGTGCATCTCCCGCTGGCCGGGCTGTCGCTGGTGCCGGCATTGCTCGGGTGGGGCGTGGTGCTGGGCCCCGTCCACGTCGTCTTCCTCGAGCTCATCATCGACCCCGCGTGCTCCATCGTCTTCGAGGCCGAGCCCGAGGAGCCTGACGTCATGCAGCGGCCCCCACGTGGCCCTGGCGCCAGGCTCTTCACGCGCGACGGCGTCCTCTGGAGCCTCGCGCTCGGCGCCGCAGCCCTGCTCGGCTCGCTCGGCATCACCGCATGGGCGCGCGCCGAAGGCCTCTCGTCGCCTTCCCAGCGCACCCTGGCCTTCGTCGCGTTGGTCTCAGGCAACCTCGCCATCCTCCTCGCGAGCCGCACGCGGGGCCCGTTCTGGCAGGGCCTCACGCGCTTCAACGCGGCGCTGCCCGTGCTGCTGGCTGCGACGCTCCTGGTGCTCGGCCTGGTGACGCTGGTGCCGGCGCTGCAGGGCCTCTTCGGCTTCTCCGACGAGCCCCTGACGAACCTGGGGCGCGCGCTGGCGGCGGGCGCCGGGCCGGTGCTGCTCGTCGACGCGCTCAAGGCGCTGCCCTTCACTTCGCCTTCGTCGGCGCGGCGACCACCACCCGGATGACGAAGCGCTCGTCGTCCCGGAAGATGATGGGCTGCCCGTCACCGCGATCGCCGGCGGCCTTGTGGGAGGCCACCTGCGCCATCGCGCCGACGCTGAGCCAGAAGGCCTGGGTGCTCACCGACAGCGTGGGGCCCACGTAGAACGCGGTGCCCTGGTAGTCGGCGCTCTGGAAGGCCTGGCGGGCCCGCAGCTCGAGCCCCGCGGTGACGTCGCTGGTGACGGTCAGGCGGACGGCGAAGGAATGATCCAGGCGCGTCTCGACGGCGTCGCGGCGGTCCCAGAAGATGGTGCGCTCGAACGCCGAGTTGGCCGCCAGCAGCACGTCGCCCACCACGCGGTCGAGCACGAGTCTCGCCTCGAGCTGGGTGCTGGCCACGCCAACGCCCACGCGCGCGAGAATCGCGAGCCCGAGAATGTCGTTCGGCTCGAGGAGCCGATAGCGGACCTGCGCCGAGACCCGACCGTCGAGCTCCTTCTGTTCCCGGCGCCGCAGCACCACGTCGGCCTCGAGGCCCACGTGCACGTCGACATTGCGCGCGGCGGCGAGCGCAACCCAGCCTCTGGCCTCGAGGAGATCGAACGGGGTGGTGCGCCCGGACCGCAGCGTGAGCCAGAGCTGTGGCGCCGAAGTGCCCATCGGCTGCGTCGCCGACGTCCAGGTGAACGGGAAGGGGCGCTCGGCACGCGCCGTCGTCGACAGGAGCAGAGCGGCCACCACGCCAAACGCCGGGAGTCTCACCAGCGTCCCCATAAACCCGAGCCCGCAGACAGTCACCTCTTCGCGCTCATTCGAGCCACTCGGCGTCCTCTGGAACGGCGAGGTCATCGCGGAAGCGCACCTCGAGCAAGTCGCCACTGACGACGAACCACCGCGAGGCCGCCGAGGCACGAATGGCGACCGCCTGCGCGGAGAGCCGGCGCACCTGGGGCCGGGCGTCGCTCGTCTCACCCAGCGTCGTCTGGCAGCAGCGCCAGGGCGAGCTTGAGCACGGCGGCCGCGCGGGGGTGGTGCCCCTCGTCGTCGAAGATGCGCGCGGCCAGGCGATAACGGGCGACGGCGTTTCCAGAGCGGGAGCGCCGCTTGAGCACCTCCGCGTGCTTGAGCCACGTCGACGCGTCGCGCGGCGCCTGAGTCAGCTCCTGCCGGTACAGCACTTCGGCGCGCTCGAACTGGCCCTGGGCGACCCGCTCCGCGGCCTTCTCATGGAACTCCCGCGCGTCCACGCGGCCGCCACACATCGACCTTCCGAGACGTGCTGGTGATTTGACCCCACTGGAAGGGTGGACATCCGCCAGTCACGCGCCAAGAAGAGGCCGGTGACGTTTCCCCCGCCCCATGGCGCCACCGTCGCGCTGGTGACGAAGCACGGAAAAGAGCGGCTGCTTGAGCCGCTCCTCGCGCCGGGGCACCTTCAGCTCATTCACCTCGGTGACCTGGACACGGACAGCCTCGGCACCTTTACGCGGGAGCGCCCACGAGCAGGGACGGCCCTCGACGCTGCGCGCACCAAGGTGTCCTGGGCGCTGAAGCACGCGCCCGATGCGCGCTTCGCCATGGCGAGCGAGGGCTCCTTCGGCCCGCACCCGCAGCTCCCCTGGGTCGCCGGCGGTCACGAGCTGGTACTGCTGCACGACCGTCAGACGGGCCTCGAGCTGCGCGGCGACGACCTCACCGTCGACACCAACTTCGGCGCGACGACGGTGTCCTCCCTGGAGGAGGCGACGGCCTTCGCGAATCGCCACGGCTTTCCCACCCACGCGCTCATCGTCGGCGCCCACAAGGCCGTCACCTCGCCCACGCACCTCGAGCACCTGGTGGTCGAGGGGTTGCGTGAGGGCGCGGTGTCCCTCGAGACGGACATGCGCGCCCACCTCAACCCCCTGAGGCAGGCGTCGATTCGCCGCGCGATGGCGCGCTGCCTCGAGGCCCTCTTCACCCCGTGCCCAGCCTGTGGCTGGCCCGGCTTCGTGGGCGGGGAGCCGGTCGCGGGTTTGTCCTGCGAGGCGTGTGGAGCGGCCACCCGGCTGCCCCGCGAGTGGGTTCGGCGGTGTCATCGCTGCGACCACACCGTCTCCACCCCCGCGGAGACGACCATGGCCCCGGCCAGCCGCTGCGACCAGTGCAACCCTTAAGCGGGCTCTGGCCGCTCTTCTGATTTTCGAAGTAGCCCTCGCAGGTCGGGGTGCCTACCTCTGCCGTCGTGAACATCGAGATTCGGGGCCGGAACGTGCCCCTGAGAGACGAGGTCAAGGCGCACGCTGATCAGCGGCTCCACCTCGCGCTGTCGCGCTTCTCGAACCGGATCCGCTCCGTCAAGGTGGTCTTCGAAGACGTGAACGGTCCGAAGGGCGGCCCTGACAAGCGGTGCGCCGTCAACGTCAAGCTCGACGTCGGCGAGGAGCTGCGGGTCGAAGACGGGAACGGCGACCTGCGGTTCCTCATCGACAACGTCGCCGACCGCGTCGGTCGCCTCGTCGCACGGGAGCTGGAGCGCCAGCGTGAGGCGTCGAGCGCCCGGGGCTCCCGCTTCAACGGCAAGCGCTGACCCGCTTTCGCGTTCGCCGCGACGCCCTCGAACGTTGCGCCCCGTGGATTCTACTAAAACTATGTTTGTGCGGCTATTTATCAACTTTTCCTCACGTTCGACAAACACTACTCATCGCTCGTCACTCTTCACCTCCGTCGAACGAGGCCTCCCATGGGAATGAGCGAAGCGACGTACTTCGAGCGGCAGTGCGCACGGATCGGCCGGGGCCCGGCGATGACCGAAGAGGAGGAGCGTCGGCTGGCGAAGCGGTGGCTGGAGAAGGGTGACCGGAAGGCGGCCGAGGTGCTGGTGGAGGCGCACCTGCCGCTCGTGGTGCACCTCGCGCACCGGCTCCGCGGGTACGGCGTGCCCAAGGACGAGCTGGTGGCGGAAGGCAACGTCGGGTTGCTCCGCGCGGTGGAGAAGTTCGACCTGCGCGGCGTGCGCTTCAAGACGTACGCGACGTACTGGATCCGCGCGCACATGCTCGCCTACGCGATGCGCGCCAACAGCATCGTGACGGTCGCGACCGGCGCGCTGGGTGCCAGGTTCTTCTTCAAGCTGCGCTCGGCGCGCGCGAAGGCCGAGGCGCTGCTCGGGCCCGGCCACGAGGGCATCGACGCGCTGCTCGCCCGGCAGTTCGGCGTCAGCGAAGACGTGATCCGCCAGCACACGACCCGCCTGGCCTCCTCGGACCTCTCCCTCGACGTGAAGGTGAACGAGGACGGTGAGACGACGGCGCTCGACCTCTTGCCCACCGCGGACGCAAACCCGGAAGACGCCATCGGCACAACCGAGCGGGACGAGCTGGTGCATCAGGTGGTGCAGCGGCTGTGGAAGGCGCTGGACGAGCGGGAGCGCGCGGTGCTCCAGCACCGGCTCATGGCCGACGACGACGACACCACGCTGGCAGACCTCGGCGATCGCTTCCAGCTCTCGCGGGAGCGCCTGCGGCAGATCGAGATGCGGGTGAAGCAGCGCCTCAAGCGGGCGCTCGAGACCGCCTCGAACGAAGAGCCCGTCTTCGTGCAGTAGGCCTTCGACTCAGCCGAGCGCGACGAGCCGCTCCAGCAGGCGCGTCACCTCGGACATCTGGGCGGTGTCGCCGATGCGCACCGCGACGCGGCCCTGGGCGAGCAGCGCCTTGACCTGGCCGACGGCCGTGTCCGCTTCGGGGCTGGGGTTCTCCTCGGCGCTCTTCTCCAGCAGCCGCACCAGCCGCTCGGCCTTGTCGAGCACGCGCGGGAACGTCTGAATCGCGAGCGCCTTGTCCTTCTCGGCCTGCTGCTCGGAGTACGCCGCCTGCTCGGCCTTGAGCGAGTCGACTTCGCTCGACGACAGCGTGGTGCGCGCCTCGACGCGAAGGGCCTCGGCCATGCCGGTGGTGGTGTCGACGGCCCGGACCGACAGCGTCCCCTCGTTCGACAGCTCGAAGGACACGTCGATGGGGACGTCGGCGCGGTTGACGACGTTCAGCTCGCTCAGGACGACCTCGCCGAGTTTGGTGCACTCGTCGGCGAACTCACTTTCGCCCTGGTACACGGGAATGCGGGCCTGCGTCTGGCCGGTGCGGCCGGGGAGGAAGCTGTCCTTCGCGGTCGCGGGCACCGGGGAATTGCGGGGAATCAGCTTGCGCACCGTACCGCCGAGGACGCCCACCGAGAGCGTGTGGCTCGCCACGTCGATGAGCACCGTCTGCCCCTGCCGCGACACCAGCTCTGCCGCGTGAACGGCGGCGCCAAGGGCCACCGCCTCGTCCGGGTTGACGCCGCTGACGGGCGGGTGGCCGAAGAACCGGGTCACCAGCTCGCGGACCAGCGGCATGCGCGTCATGCCACCCACCAGCATCACGGCCTCGATGTCCTGCGCGGAAAGCTTCGCGGCGGCGAGCACCTGCCGGCACAGGTCGAGGCACCGCGTGGTGAGCGGCTCGGACAACGTCTCGAAGAACGCCCGCGTCAGCGCCGTGTCCAATTGGCAGAAGCGGCCCTCGGCCGGGTTGGCGTGATCGCCCAGCTCGCCCACCGACAAGAACGCCTCGGGCTTGTCCGACAACGTGCGCTTGGCGCGCTCGGCGGCGTAGCGCAGCCGCTGCATCGAGACGCGGTCCTTCACCACGGCGTCGCGGTACAGATCCGGCACCTGGGCGACGAGCCACTGCACGATGCGGGCGTCGAAGTCGTCACCGCCGAGCTGCGGATCGCCGCCGGTGGCGCGCACCTCGTAGACGCCGTTCTCCATCTCGAGCACCGAGACGTCGAAGGTGCCCCCGCCCAGGTCGAACACGAGCGCGCGGCCCTGGAACGAGTTGACGAGCCCGTAGGCCATCGCCGCCGCCGTGGGCTCGTTGAGCAGCCGCATCACCTCGAGCCCGGCGATGCGGGCGGCCTCGCGCGTGGCCTGGCGCTGGCCTTCGTCGAAGTTCGCGGGCACCGTGATGACGCACTTCGCGATGGGACGCCCGAAGTGGGCCTCGGCGTCGAGCTTGAGCTCTCCGAGCAGCATCGCCGACACCTGGGTGAGGGGCATGACCCGGCCGGCCACCTTGATGCGCACCTCGCCCTGGGGGCCCTGCTGGACCGGGTAGGGCACGACGAGGCGGGCGGCCTTCTCGAGGGCGGAGCTCCAGCGCTTGCCGATGAAGCGCTTGGTGGCGGGCGCGACGCGGTCGGGGACTTCGTCTCCGAGGATCTGCGCGCGCTCGCCGACGACACGCTCGCCCATGGCGGTGAAGCCCACCACCGAGGGCGTCAGCCGGGCGCCCGCTCGGGACGGAATGAGCAGCGGCCGGCCGGAATCGAGCGTGGCCACCGCGCTGTAGGTGGTGCCGAGATCGATGCCGATGACGGGTTCCATGCAGAGGCGCGACTCTAGCGCGCGGCTCTCCGCTCGGTGGACATTCCCGCCGCACGCCCGTCAGGTGGCGCGGGGCCGCGCCCGGCCGGTGGAACCATCAGTCTCACTTCAGCTCGGCACGCTCGGCGCTTGCCGGGACAGGGCCCTGTGCTAGGGCGCGCGCCATGCAGAACGTCTCCGTCGCCCGTCGTTACGCCCGTGCCCTCCTCGACGCCTCCGCCGACCAGGCCGATGTCGTCCTCTCGCAGCTCGATGAGCTCGTGCGCTACCTCCACACGGCGCCCGAGGTGCTGAGCGTGCTCTCGAACCCGGCGCTGAGCCGCGCGCAGCGCATGACGATGACCGAGGGCGTCATCAAGGCGGCCGACGGCATGCACCTGACGCTGGCGAACACGCTGCGGCTCCTCACGGACCGCAACCGCTTCTCGTCGCTCCCCGGGCTGGCGCTCCAGTTCCGGGAACTGGTCGACCTGCGCGTGGGCCGCGTGCGGGGCCTGGTCACCTCGGCCACCCTGCTGGGAGACGCGCAGCTCACCGCCATCAAGGCGCAGCTCGAGACGCTCACCCAGCGCAAGGTGGTGCTCGACACGAAGGTCGACCCGTCGATCCTCGGCGGCATCGTCGCGACGGTCGGCAGCCGCACGTATGACGGCTCCATCAAGAGCCAGCTGCGCGAGATGGGCCGGCAGCTCCTTTTGGGCTGAGGGCGGTTCAGCGGTAGCCGCGGGCCTGGAGCGCGAACAGGTGCGCATAGCGCCCGCCCTGTGCGACGAGTGACTCGTGGGTCCCCAGCTCGGTGAGTCGTCCGCCTTCGAGCACGGCCACGCGGTCGGCCATGCGCACGGTCGAGAAGCGGTGGCTGATGATGATGGCCGTGCGCGCCTTCGACAGGCGCTGGAACCGCTCGAAGAGGGCGACTTCAGCTTCGGCGTCGATGGCGGCGGTGGGCTCGTCGAGAATGAGGAGCTCCGCGCCCGTGCGCATGAAGGCGCGTGAGACGGCGAGCTTCTGCCACTGGCCACCCGACAGCTCGTGGCCCTTCTCGAACCACCCGCCCAGCGTCGTGTCGTATTTCTTCGGCAGCGTGTCGATGACGCCGTCGGCGCCGCCCGCCACGGCCGCGGCTTCGATGGCGGGCCGCTCGTCGACCTTCGCGGGCTCGCCCAGGCCGATGTTCTCGGCGGCGGTGAACTGGTAGCGCACGAAGTCCTGGAACACGGCGCCCACGCGCGCGCGGAGGTCGTCCACGTCGAGGTCGCGCAGGTCGACGCCGCCGTAGCGAATGACCCCAGCGGTCGGCTCGTACAGGCGCAGCAGCAGCTTGATGAGCGTCGACTTGCCCGCGCCGTTCTCACCCACGAGGGCCAGCTTCTCGCCGGGCTCGAGCGTGAGCGACACGTCCTCGAGGGCGAAGCCGGTCTTCCCGGGGTAGCGGAAGCTGACGTGCTCGAGCTCGAGGCGGTGCGGACCGGGCGGCAGCGTCTTCGGCGGTGACACGCGCGCGCGCTCGGCGGTGGTGGGCAGCTGCAGGAAGGCCTCGAGGTTCGACAAGAAGAGCGCGTCTTCGTACATGCCCGCCACGCCGCCCAGGACGGCCTCGAAGGCCGCCTGGCCCTGTCGGAAGACGACGAGCGAGAGGGTGAGATCTCCAACCGACAGCTCACCCGACGCCGCGCGGCCCGCGACGAGGAGGTAGCAGACGTAGAACGCCACCAGGGACAGCGCGCCGAGGCCAGTGCCGAAGAAGAGCCGCTTCATCGCCAGCCTGCGGTCTTCTCCCAGGAACTTCGCGAACAAGCCCCGGTAGCGGCCGAGCACGAGGGGCCCCAACCCGAAGAGCTTCACCTCCTTGACGGTCGAGTCGCGGGTGAGAATCCACTCGAGGTAGTTGAGCCGCCGGCCCTCGGGCGCGCGCCACGAGTAGAGGCGAAAGGCCTCTCCCGACAGCTTCGTCTCGGCGAAGAACGCAGGGAGCGCGGCCACCACCAGCACCAGCGTCGTCCACCAGCTGATCCGCCACAGCAGCACGGCGAACGTCGACAGCGTGATGAGGTGCCGCGCGATGGTGATGACGGCCATGGCGAGCGAGAGCGGCCGCGAAGACGACTCCCGCCGCGCGTTCTGCATCACGTCGTACGTCTCGGAGTCCTCGAAGTGGCGCAGCTCGAGGGTGAGCGACTTCTCGAGGAGCCGCTCGTTGAGGAGATTCCCCAGGCGCATGCGCAGCAGCTCGCGCGAGAGCGTCGACAGCCGGCCAACGAGGAGGACGGTGACCGCCAACCCCAGCTCGACGGACACCAACTGCATGACGGCGTCGCGGGCCCCCTCGGACGGCGCGCGCGCGGCGTTCACCACCGCGTCGATGATGAGCTTGCCCACCCAGGCCATCGCCGCCGGGAGCCCAGCCTGCACCAGCGTGAGCAACGCCTGCGCGAGGGCGTTGACCGGGTCGGCCTCCCAGACGAGCGAGAGGGCGCGAGGCACCTGCGCGAGGAGTTGTCGTGTGGAGAGCTTCGGGTCCCGGCCGGCCATGGGCGGGTCGCGTAGCCCAGCGCGTACGACCGCGCCCCCGACGAATGGCGACGCCTGGCCTCACTGTCCTGCCAGAGTGTCAGGGACTCTTTCTTCGAACCGTCGACCGCGCATGACTCCCGTCGGAGCGGGCGTACGTCACAGCAGCGTGAGGCGCTTCTTCGCCTTGAGCGCCTCGACGACCTTCCGCACGTCCTGCGACTTGTCCTTCGGCAACACCAACATCGCGTCGCCGGCGTCCACCACCACCACGTCCTTCATGCCGACGACCGCGATGGGCTTGTCCTTCGCCACCACCACGCACCCGGCGGAGTCGATGAGGAACACGTCTTTCCCGACGGCCACGTTTCCGTGCTCGTCGGTCGGTCGCACTTCAGGCAGCGCGTTGAAGCTGCCCACGTCGCTCCACCCACAGCGGCTCGGAACGACGGCGATGTTCGACGCCTTCTCCGCGATGCCGTAGTCGATGCTCGTGGCAGGCATGTTGCCGAACTCACGCGCCAGCACCTTCGCGGCCTTCGCGGTGCCCCACGCGGCTCGAATCGCCTCCAGCGCCTGGGACAGCTCGGGCATGTGGTGGTGGAACGCCTCGAGCATCACGTCGGCGCGAAACACGAAGAGCCCGGCGTTCCACAGGTACTCGCCGGACACGAGGTACTGCTCGGCGGTGGCGCGATCGGGCTTCTCGGCGAAGCGGCTCACCCGGCGTGCGGTGCCGGTGAGCGTCTCCCCCGCCTGGATGTAGCCGTAGCCGGTCTCGGGTCGAGTCGGGTGAATGCCCAGCGTGACGATGTGGCCCTGCTTCGCCACCTCGACCGCCTCGGCCACAGACGCCTGGAACGCCGCGACGTCGGAGACATGCTGATCCGATGGAATGACGACCAGAATGCCATGAGGGTCGACGTGCGCGACGGCGGCGGTCGCGAGCGCGATGGCGGGTGCGGTGTTGCGGGCCTCGGGCTCGACGAGCACGTTGCCCTTCGGCACCGCAGGCAGGGCCTTGCGCACCATGGGCGCGTGCACGGCGCCGCACACCACGAACGTCTGCTTCGGCGGCGCGACGCCCTTGAGGCGCGCGAGGGTCTCGACGATGAGCGGGCGGTTGGTCGCCAGCGGGAGGAACTGCTTGGGGCGCGCCGTTCGCGACAGCGGCCAGAACCGCGTGCCGCTCCCACCGGCCATGATGACGGGGAACACCGACGGAGCCTTGATCTTCACGGAAGCCATGGCTGCGGCTCTTACCCGAAGCGGCCCGGGGCGAAACGGTCGGCGTGCGGGGAGCTCAGCCGCAGTGCGCGAGGTACGCCTCACGTCGCGCTTCGAGCCTTCGGGCCAGCCACGCGTTCGACGGTCCCAGCGCGTCGAGGATCTGCTTCGCCTCGTCGCGGTAGGCGAGCCGTTTCTCCTTCGTCCAGTACGCAGGCGGCGCCTCGAGGTTGGTGATGCGGTCGGCGAGCTTCACCAGCTGCACGTCCTTCGGCTGGAGCAACAGCCGTCGCAGCGAGTCGGGCATGCGCAGGGCCTTCTCGAGGTGCTCGTCCTTCGTCAGCGCTTTCACGCCCTCGGCCACGGCGCGTCCAAACGTCGAGACGAGAACGTCCTCTTCGACGCCGGCGTCCTCCATGGAGTCGTGGAGCAGCGCGCAGGTGACGGCGAGGTTGACGTCGAAGTCGCGCGTCTCGAGCCACGCGCGCTGGACCTCGGCCGCCACCTTCACGAGGTGGGTGACGTAGGGGTGGGTCGAGCCGGGGACGAGCTGCGTGCCGTGCTCGGTGGCGACGAAGTCGAGCGTGCGGGCGTAGGCGTCGGGGTCCCACATGGGCAGGTCACTCCTTCCGGGTCCGTTGGCCGAGCGCGTCGTAGGTGGCGTATTTGTACGACTCGCCGAGCGTCGGGTAGTTGAAGCAGGTGTTGATGAAGAGGTCGGCCTTCGCCTGGCACATGAGGGCAGTGAGGCCGACGTGGACGAGCTCGGTGGCGTTCTCGCCCAGACAGTGAACGCCGAGCAGCGTCATGTCGTCGCGGCGGTAGAGGAGCTTGAGGAACCCCTCGTCACCCACCATCACGCCGCGCGCGTTGTTCGCGAACTCGGCGCGACCCACCACGTAGTCGACCTGTTGCTCCTTCAGCTCGCGCTCGGTGGCGCCCACCATGGACACTTCGGGGATGGTGTAGATGCCGTAGGGGAAGAGCGGCGAGACGTGTGTCTTGTATTTGAGGTCGAAGAAGTGGACGACGGCGACGCGCGCCTGCTCCATCGAGGTCGAGGCGAGCGCGGGGAAGCCGATGACGTCGCCCACCGCGGCGATGTGCGGAACCGGGGTGCGGAAGGTGATGGGGTCGACCGCGAGCTGACCACGCTTGTTGACATGGAGCCCGGCGTGCTCGAGCCCGAGCGTCTGTGTGTTGCCCTGGCGGCCGGCGCAGACCAGCACGCAGTCGGACTCCAGCGTGTTGCCGGAGTCGAGCGAGAGGCGCACCCGGCCATCGTCGAGCGGCTCACAGCCCCACACCTGCGCGGGCATGCGAAAGGAGACACCGAGCGCCTGCATGCGCGACTTGAGGCCCTCGATGAGGTCGTCGTCGAGGAAGGAGAGGATGGTGGGCTTGGGCTCGACGACGGTGACCTGCACGCCGAGCGCGCCGAAGAGGCAGGCGTACTCGCAGCCGATGACGCCGCCCCCGACGACCACCATTGACTTCGGAATGTCGTGGACGCGGACGATCTCGTCGGAGTCGTAGATGCACGGGTGGTCGAACGGGAACTGCGGCGGGCGGTGGGGACTGGAGCCGGTCGCGATGAGCACATGCCGGGCCTTGAGCACCTTCGGGCCGTCGCCGCCGTCGATGGCGAGGGTGTGGGGGCCGGTGAAGCGGGCGCGGCCATGGAAGGTGGCGACTCGGTGGCGGTCGAGGTTGGCGGCGATGCGCAGGCGCTCTTCGGTGACGACGGCCTCGAGCCGGTAGAGGAAGTCGTTCACCGACGCCTTGCGGGAGAGCGAGAGATCGACCCCGTGGAGCCCTCGTTGGCGAAAGCCGGAGAGGTAGAGCGCGGTCTCACGCAGCGTCTTGGAAGGCAGCGTGCCGGTGTTGACCATCGCGCCGCCGTGCACGGGCTCCTTCTCGATGAGGGCGACGGACTTGCCGAAGTACGCCGCCTGCGCCGCGCCCTTTTCGCCCGCCGCCCCGCCGCCGATGACCACCAGGTCGAACTCGTCCATGGAGACGGGGAGCCTACCCCACGCCTTGCCGCGCACATGGGGGACTGCGCGGGTCCTGCGGATCAGCCGGGCGACGGTGTGCGCGCCTGTCGACGGCGGCGAGGTGCGGCACTTCCGGGTGCTGGGGTCGATCCGCATCGTGACGGATTCGCTGGCGCATGCGCTCGCGAACGGCCCGGCCTCACGGAGCCTCGACCCGGCGTCATGACCGGCCGGACCCACGCCAGCTGCACGGTATCGGCTTCGGGCAGGGTCGGGTCAGCACTCAGCCCGGGGGCCCGGCACGCCGAACGTCGACGACGCGAGCTCGGCTTCGTCGACCATCAGCTCGAAGAACGACGCGTCGTCATCTCCGGAGCGCGCGGCCATCTCGTACCGGAGCTGGCAGGCCTCGAGGCACGCGGGCGTCAGCACCAGCACCGCGTCGACGAGCTTCACCGCCAGGGCCTTGTCGCCGCGCTCGAACTCGTACCGGGCGCGCACCAGGTGGCTCGCGACGTCGGCCTCGCCGATTCGGAACAGCCGCTCGTGGAGTTCGGGGATGAGGGGCGACGTGGGCGCCTCGGCCCGCAGCCGGGCCCGGGCGTTCGTGCACACCTCGCGGAAGATTCGCCTGATGGACGGGTGCGCGGGGTCGAGCCGCGCCGCGTGGCTGATGGCGTCGAGGGCCGCGAGGGGCTCGCCCAGCTCGTCATGGGCCACGGCAAGGCACCACCAGAGGTACGCAGAGTCGATGCCGAGGCTCCGGGCCTCCTGCTGGAGCCCCGTCACCTTCTCCTGCACCTCCTTCCACTGCTTCTCATCGAGGAGTTGCTTCAGCGCTGGCAACTCCTGCTGCAACCGCTTCAAGGTCGTCATTCGAGTCTCCCCTTCTCCGCCACCGGCGCGTACGGCAGCGCCTCGAGTTCCCGCACCTTCGCTTCGGCCTCGAAGCTCGCCGCCGCCGCGTCATCGCGACGGAGCCTCGCCACCTCGGCCCTCACCCGCCAGGCGTCACGACTCACCGGGGCCAGCACGGTGACGGCCTCGGCGAGCGTCGCCGCCTGCTCGAGGTCGCCCGTGGCGCAGAGGTGACGCACCATCGCGAGGTGCGAGGGCACATCGGCCTCTCCGGCCCGCTGCAGCAGCCCGTACAGCTTCGCGATGGAAGGGTCCGCCGGGGCCGCCTTCTTCACGGCCTCGCGAATGCGCTCGGTGATGACGTCGAAGGACCGGACGCAGTTCGGGCTCAGGGGGTCCTGCCGAAGGGCTTCCTGAATGGTGTCGAACGCCATGGCGTAGTCTCCGAGCTGGTCGAGGCTCACCGCGACTCCCCACGTCGCCCACCCGGACGAGAGGTTCATCGCGCGCAGCCGCTCCATGAGCTCCCTGTAGGAGCGCAGGGAGCGCGCGAAGTCGTCGCGCTGGAATTCGTCCGACGCGCGTACCGCGACGTCGAGCAGGTCTGTCATCCGCTGGTCTGCGTACGTCCGCATGGCGCCTCCCGTCTGTGGAGAGCCGCCGAACCTGACGGCCTCATGGCGTCGTCTCAGGAACGGCCGTGGGGCCGCGGCCTGACGGTTGGGAGTCCGGCGACAGCTCGACCACGGCGCGCAGTTCGCTCCGGGCGGCCTGGGCCGCGAAGTACACCGAGAGCGCCCGGTCCGGTTGGGAGTGCGCATGCTCGTTCGACGCCCACGCGGGCGTCCCGGGGACACAGCCCCAGCACGCGTCGTGCTCGAGCAGCGTGAGGAGCGCGCGCAGCTTCGACACGTTCAACCCCCGCTCCTCGAGCGCGTCGGCGACGACAGCAGCAGGTGGGTGTTCGGTCATCGCGACGCTCCGGTGGGTGGTGGACAGCCGTTGCACGTTCGCTTCCATGGAGCGGTTCGCCTCAACCAGGACTCGCTGGCCCATTGGCTGGCGGAGGCTCGGGCGCTTCGAGCCGACTCGAGTCGACCGACGTGATGCGCCGCACCCAGCCCACGCGGGACAGGTCGAACACCCACTGGAACTCGGCGCGCGCCTTCGCTGCCGCGTCGACTCCGGAGTCTGCGCGCCCCGTCCACTGCCATTCGTACTCGTGCTCCGGTATGCCCCGCGCCAGGGCGTAGCTGGGCTCTGTGAAGCGAATGCGAACGAACCAGGTGTTCACCGCCCGCCTCCATCGTCGAACAGCTCACGCAGAAGTCGCCAGGCCGCGTTGACCTCACGCATGGCCTGTTCGGCCTTCCCCCTGAGACGTGGGTGGTCTTCGAAACGGTCGGGGTGCCAGACGATGCACATGTCTTTCCACGCCTCCCTTGACTCTTCGAACGTCGCGCTGGGCGGCAGGTCGAAGCAGGCCAGGAGCTGGCTCTTCGACGGTCGGTCCATCATTCGTGCGCCTCCTCTCGGACTTCAACTTCAACGAACTCGCAGGCGACGGAGCGTTGGCAGGCGTTCGGCCACTTGAGCGCTTCGACCGGTCGCCAGCTGCTCTGGGAGCGGCGTCCCAGATCACTCGCTCGACGCGACGCCCCTCATGCGCCCTCGCGGCGACACCTCGAAGAGGTCGAAGAGCAGCCCAGCTCGAACCTCAGGCTCGTACAGGTCGACCTCGAGGACGAGGTGGCGGCAGTCGTCCTTCCGGCACCATGGGCACTTCATCCGGGCCTCCTCATGAGCGCAGCTCCACGACCCGCCCCAACACGGCCAGGTGAATGAACATGCCCAGGCAGGGCTTGCCCCAGGCCGCTTCGAGCGCCCTTGCGTAGGCGTTCAGCTGGCCGGCAAAGCCGCGGGCCTTCTCGAGCCCCGTTGCTGCGTCGCCGGGGAACGACTTGTGGTCGACCACGTAGAACCCGTCGCGAGTCTCGAGCACCAGATCGGCGATGCCGCGCAGCTCGCTCCCATCGGGCTGGCGATGGGTCAGGGGAAGTTCGCGATGCCATTCCGCCCCGGGCGCCAGTCCGTCGGCCCATCGGTACAGGGCATCTGAGGCCTTCACCAGCAGGTCGGCGCGGACGGCTCCGCTCTGGCTCCACGAGGTCAGGCAGTCTCGCGCGATGGCGCGGCGATCGTCGGTCGGGAGCCCACGCCGGTCGGCGGCGAAGAAGCCGTGAATGGCCTGGCCCAGCTCGTTCATGTCGACCTCTCCACTGATGAAGAGGCGGTCTTCGAGCACGGTCTCGAGGGCGTGCCGCGCGGTGGCCTCGGCCTCGGACGGGCTGAAGGTGGCCAGCGGCCGTTCGATCGGCCCGTGGGCCACAGACAGCCAGTCAGCCTGCGCCGTCGCCGCATCGCCTTCGCGTCCAGCGCACTCGCGGACGAGCACGTCGATGGAGAGGCCGCCCCACGAGACGAGTCCCTCGGCGGGTTCTCGTGGAGGTTCCAGTGGC